>NZ_KB898781.1:0-1063 GCF_000377885.1 Thioalkalivibrio sp. AKL17 | reverse complement strand
AGAAGGAAGAGGAGAAGAAGAAGCCGGCCCCGCGCGCCCGGACGCAGCAGAAGTCCGCCACCGCGGACAGCAGCGAAGAATGGGAAGAGTTCTGAACCGCACGGGGCGCGGACCGATCCGGTAAGCCCCGCTGCCCGTAACCCGGCGACGCACCCGCGTCGCCCCAAGCGAACGTTTCGTTCCGCCGGACCGGCGGAGCCCAACCGATTCCGGACCAGGAGAGCAACATGGCGGCTGAAAGCAACGCGGAAGGCATTACCATCCCCGCGGACGAATACAACGAACTGGTGCGCATGCGCTGGGCGGTGGATACCGCCACCCAGCCGTTCATGATGATCCGCCCGGACTGGACCATCAATTACATGAACGAGCCGATGAAACGGCTGCTGCAGGAGCGCTCCGGCGACATCCGTGCCGCCGGCGGCACGCCCGCGGTCTCGGAAGGCGAGCGCCTGGACCGGGTCTTCCCCCAGTTGATTCCCGAACGCTCGACCATGGACGCCTGCCGCGAGGAAGGCATCGACCGCGAATATACCGTTGGCGAGGCGGTGCTCAAGGTCCACGTGACCGGGGAGAACTCCGAAGAAGGCGAGTTCCTGGGCAACACACTGGAGTGGTTCGACCTGACTGCTCAGCGTGATGCCGAGAGCCAGATCGAAAGGCTCATCCGGGAGGTGCTGGAGGGGCGCCTGGATGAACGCATCGACACCGACCAGATGGACGGCTTCGTCCAGCAACTGGGCGATGAACTGAACCGGCTGGTCGACTCGGTCAAGGAACCCGTCGATGAGGCTATCCGCGCCGTGCAGGCCCTCGCGGAGGGTGAACTGACGGTGCGCATGCAGGGCGAATACCAGGGCGAATTCGGTCGCATGCAGGAAGCCATCAACAGTTCCATGGATCACCTCGACGGACTGGTCGGGCAGATCCTGGAGGGTGCCAACAACGTGCGTTCAGCCTCCTCCGAGATCGCCCAGGGCAACACCGATCTGTCCCAGCGTACCGAGGAACAGGCCTCGTCCCTGGAGGAAACCGCCTCTTCCATGGAAGAGATGACCTCCAC
>NZ_KB898780.1:0-2530 GCF_000377885.1 Thioalkalivibrio sp. AKL17 | reverse complement strand
GCATCAGAACAAGGGACAAGCGGTTCACCAGCCTACATCATGTCGTGGGTGGCACCCACACCACGCACTCCGAGACATCCGCGCATTCCGGAGCCAGCACCCAGGCCAGCGCGATCAGCCAGAAGGTGAGCAGCAGACCCGCCGCCGCGCCCAACAGATCGAAGCCGCGCTTTAGCGTGGCTTCGGAACGTGAAAGCCCCGACAATTGATTAGCCCCTAACGTTTCCAGCGACCATGAAAAACGAGGTGCATCAGAAACACGCGACGATTCTGGTCGGCTTTCTTAAGCGCGTCGAAAGCCGAAAACGCTGCATCGGCCACACCAACGAGAGCCAGTGCATCCGTCCGGGAGAAGCGCCTCGACAAGTCATAATCCGCCTCGTGACGTGCCTGCTGAAGCTCCACAAAGGCATCCGCTACGGTCACAAGACGCGGGTCGGGCGGACCAGGGATCAGCTGGCCCAGGGGGTCAGCCGGAGCGCCGGGATTCCATTTCAACAAAACCTGACAAGCCTTCTTCATCTCGGCATGCCCGAGAGCACGCGCCACGCGTTGCCGCAACACATCGCGACCCTGCCCCGCGACCACCTCCCTGCTTGCTGCATCCACCAACAGATGGAAAAGGGCATAATAGGCTGCGGAAACGGCGCGCCGAAGGCTCGCCTGGCGCGGACGCCGCGGCTCATGAGTGGCAAGCTGTCTGGCCTGACTCAGCAAATCCCTGTGCAAAGACATCCCGTCTCCCCTTCAGCCTTCCTCCTGGCCCGGCTCTCGCACGCGAATATATGCCCAGAGCCCCGGGACCTGGCTCGAGAGGAACTCGTGGATTCGCCGCCGCATCGAGGCCAGAGCCGGCTGCATTTCGTCCTGGGCGGGAAAATCCGCGTCAAGCACAATCCAGACCCACAGAGCCATTTCACCGTCCGCATCCTCGGCCTCGGCAAGCTCCACGGACCTCACCCAGTCCGGCCGTTCCAGCCGCTGGACCCCCTCACGCAAATCCTCAAGTGACACCGCACTGGCCAACATACTCATCCTCTTCATCCAGGATTTCCGGGAAGTCGCGCGGCGACCCGCACAATCACCCCGCTCTCTCCCACTCTAGCGCATCGGCAACCCCCGGCCCATCCGGCCGCGGCCCTTGCTGAATATCTTTCAACTGTCCATCCCCATCAAACCCGGCGGCAACTGTGCTGGGCTAATGTTGGTGGACACCTCGATCGGTGGAATGATGAGGATCTGATCGAGGAGACGATATGGGACGCAGGAATTTTGATCCGGAGTACAAGCTTCGGGTTGCCCGGATGGTGGTGGACGAGGGCCAGGGTGTGCCGCAGGTGGTGCGGGATACGGGGGTCGGCGAGACGGCGGTCCGGCGCTGGGTCGAGCAGCTCAAGGCGGATCGATCCGGCGAGGCGGGTGATGGTCGCCCCCTGACGCCGGAGCAACGCCGGATCCGGGAGCTGGAGGAAGAGAACCGCCGACTGCGAGAGGACAAGGCCCTACTAAAAAAGGCTTCGGCCTTCTTCGCCCGGGAACTGCTGTGATGGTTCGCTGCATCACGACGCTGGCGAAGAAGGCTCCGGTGAAGCGGGTGTGTGATCTGCTGGAGGTGAACCGGTCGGGCTACTACGCGGCGCAGACGCGCCGCCGGCGGCCGCGCCAGCCGTGTGCACTGGAGGCACGGGTCAAGGAGGCGTTCGAGCAGTCGGAATGGACCTAGGCAGCCGCCGTGTGCAGGCCGCCCTGCGTTCGGACGGTGTGACGGTGGGCCGCTACCGGGTCCGCCGTCTGATGCGGGAACAGGGCCTGCGCCCGGTCTGGAAGCGGGCGTTCGTCGTGACCACCCAGCGGGATGCGACCGCGCCGGTGGTGGAAAACCACCTGGACCGGCAGTTCCAGCCATCGCGCCCGAACGCGGCCTGGGTGACGGATATCACCTACATCCGGACCCGCACCGGCTGGACGTATCTGGCGGCGGTGCTGGACCTGTTCAACCGCAAGGTGGTGGGCTGGTCCATGAGCCGAAGGCTGGATGCCGAGTTGGCCTGCAGTGCGCTACGCATGGCGCTGCAGAGCCGGCAACCCGAGCCCGGTCTGCTGGTCCACTCCGACCAGGGCTGTCAGTACACCAGCGACGCCTGGCGGCGTGTGCTGGCGCAGCACGGCGCCCGGGCCAGCATGAGCCGGCGAGGTAACTGCTGGGACAATGCGGTGGCCGAGCGCTTCTTCCTGAACCTGAAGATGGAGCGGGTCTGGCGGCGGGACTACGCCAACCATGGCGAGGCCACCCGGGACATCACCGACTACATCGTCGGCTTCTACAACGAGCGCCGAATGCACTCGACCTTGGGCTACCTGTCGCCCAACGCCTACGAGCGAAAATGGACAGCCGAACCTCCTATCGAGGTGTCCGAAATCGCTTGACCACTACAGCGGCCGCGAGCCCCCGGGCCACGTCCAGCATCGCGGCCATACCCGCATCCGGAGCCCGCTCGGGTGGCTGCACCAGCACCGCCACATACCCTTC
>NZ_KB898779.1:0-3288 GCF_000377885.1 Thioalkalivibrio sp. AKL17 | reverse complement strand
GCTCCACATCGCCTTCGGTGTGCTGAAGTCGCAGCAGCCGTACCAACCTCGCTGTAGCACCGGTTGCAACCAGTAAGCGAGACACGGTATCTACGTCCGGGGGAGGTCTCGTAGGAGCGCAGCCCTCTGCGCGATCCGGCGTCTCTATTCGGGGGCGGGCCGGCCGGTAAGGCGGCGGTAGAGGGCGAAGCCGGCGTCGCGGTCGGCGGTGCGCAGGATGGCGGATCGGCCCGGGGTTGAGGGATCGGGCTTCAGGTCGACGCCGGTATCTTCGGCGGCGCGGAAATCGGCGTCGGTCAGTTCGACCTCGCCGAAGACCGAGATGATGTAGCCACCGGGGATCGGCGGGGGTGGCGTGAACGGTTCGCCGTCCGCCAGCGCGACCCAGGCCGGGATGAAGGCCGGGCCGTAGAAGTCGAAGAAGCCGTTGGAGCCGCGCAGATGGGCCTCGATCGGCCGGCCGCCGATCAGCTCGATGTTGCAGATGCCGCTGTAGCCGGCCAGGCTGCGCCGCACCCAGTCGGCGATCCACGGCTCCACTTCGGGCACGGCGGCGCCCACCTCCCAGTAGATCGGGCGCGCGGCGTCCTTTTCGTCCGAGCCGCGGGTGTGGGCGAACCAGCGCACCTCACCGTTCTCCACCAGGCAGTCGGTGCTGGTGTGGGCGCCCTCCAGGCGCTGGCACCAGAAACTGCCGGGCTCGGCCGGCACCTCGCCGGCGGGCAGAGCGCGGGCATCCAGCCCCATGCCGGCGAGGTTGATGACCGGCTTCACGAACACAGTGTCCGCCGCGTCCAGCCCCAGGTCCGTGGGCGCGACCCCGCAGGGCGCGGCGGTCAGGCCCGCATCCAGGGCCAGGCGCAGCTTGTCGTAGACGTGTCGATGCCCGGGGTTCAGGCGCCAGGCGGCCGCGTCCGACACCGCCACCTCGCGCCGCGGCTCGGGCCGGAAGATGTGCCGGCGCTCGGGGAGGACGCCAACGAACGGCAAGGTCAGCCCGCCTCCGGCAGGCGTTCTTCGTGCCCGGCGCGCAGGCGCTCCACCTCGCACAGCAGCGACTTGAACGCGGGGAAGCCGCTGATCGGGTCGAGGTTGCGGTCGTCGGTCAGCTCGTTGATGTTGGCGTGGTTCCAGCCGTGCTGGCAGTGCGCCACGCCGGGCTTGATGCGGTCGGTGACCTTCGCCACGAAGGCGACCCGCCCGCGCGGCGAGCGCACCTCCACCGTGTCGCCGTCGGCGATGCCGCGCGCCGCGGCGTCGGTCGGGTTCAGCTCCACCAGCGGCTCCGGCATTGCCCGGCGCATGCGTTCCAAGTACTGGTGCTGCGAGTGGGTGGCGTGCTTGTGGCGCGCGCCGCTGGTCAGCACCAGCGGATAGTCGCGCGCCAGCTCCGGCGTGGAAACCGGGCTCTCGGCCGGCTCGCGCCAGAGCGGCAGGCCGTCGTGCCCGGCCTCGCGCAGCTCGGCGGCATCGAATTCCACCTTGCCGCTGACCGTGCGGAAGCCGTGCAGCCGATACTGGCGATCGCCCTCCTCGAAGCCGTGCTCGACCAGGTCGTCCAGCGCCTTGGCGAACACGGTCACCCCGTCCGGGTCGTTGTACACCTGCTCGCGGATGGTCTCGGGGATGCCTTCGGCGGCCTCGGCCCAGCTGGCCTCCAGGTCGCCGTTCCAGAACTGGTCCGCCATCCCGAAGCGCACGCCCAGCTCGAGGAACACCTCGGCGTCGGCGCGTGCCTCGCCGCGCGGGGCCACCGCCTGATGCCGGTAGCGCAGCTCGCCGCGGAAGTTGCAGCCGGGATAGGCAATCAGCGCCGGGCGCTCCAGGCTGGTGGCGGCCGGCAGCACGATGTCCGCCATGCGCGTGGCCGGGTTGTGGAAGAAGTCCGACACGGCGAAGAAATCCAGCGCCCCCAGTGCCTGTTCCATGCGCTTCGAGTTCGGCCACATCGCGGTGTTGATACCCATGGCCAGCAGCGCGCGCACCCGCTGCGGCCGGCCTTCCAGGATCGCCTCCGGCAGCAGCATGCTCTGCGCCGCCGGCCAGTGGGCCGTCCACACCGGGAAGGTCTCGTCGCCGATGCGCGGCGGCAAGTTCTGTTTGCAATGGTCGAACAGATCGATCGGCTTCGGCGTGACCTTGTCGTTGAAGAAGCGGTTGCCGCCCTCGCGGTCGATATTGCCGGTGACCGCCGCCAGCAGGGTCACCGCACGGTGATTCTGGAAGCCGTTGGAGTGCTGCACGGTGGCGGTGGGCGAGAGCATGATCTGCGCCGGGCTACGGGTCGCGTAGAGCTCGGCGGCACGCTTCAGGTCGGCCTCCTCGATGCCGCAGATCGCCGCCACCCGCTCCGGCGGGAATTCGGCCACGTATTCGCGGAAGGCCTCCACGCCGCTGCCCCATTCGTCGAGGAAGGCCTGGTCCTGCCAGCCGTTTTCGAAGATCAGGTGGTGCATGCCCAGCGCCAGCGCCCCGTCCGTACCCGGGCGGATCTGCAGATGCACCTCGGCCTGCTCCGCCAGCGGTGTGACTCGCGGGTCCACCACCACCGTGGCGCAGCCGGGGCGTGCCGCGGCCAGCGCATGCTGATGGAACGGCGGGATGGAACCGCGCGGGTTGGTCGACCACACCAGCAGGCAGCGGGTCGCATCCGAGGCCACGGTGGAGGAGGTCTTGATCTTGGTGCCGAAGGTCACCTCCTCCGCCACCTTGGTGGAGGAGAAGCAGCAACCGCTCTCGGTCAGGTAGTTGGGCGAGCCGAAGGCATGCGCCAGGCGCTGGAGCTGCGGCCGAGCCTCCTTGGTGTAGCCGGCGAAGAAGGCCGCCGCCGGGGCACCGTGCTCCTCGCGGGTCGCGCGCAGGCGCTCGGCGATGGTGTCCAGCGCTTCGTCCCAGGAGATGCGCTCGAACTCGCCGCTGCCGCGCGGTCCGGTGCGCCGCAGCGGGTACAGCAGGCGTTCGGGATGGTTGCGGCGATCGAGCTGGACGTAACAGCGCGGGCAGTCGGGACCGTCGATCTTCACCGGCTCCCCGGTGGCGTCCAGGGTCACGTCGATCGCGCAGTTGGCGTCGCATTCGTAGCAGGTGCTTTTCACGGTCGCCATGGGGCTCGGCTTACCTCGCGCGGGCATTCGGGTCGATGTACCCCGATTATGCGCACGGCGCCCGCCGCCCTCGAACAACGTCATGCGCCCCGGGGCATTGCTTCCGCCCGCAGGAGGCCAGCCCCCTGGCCGATCATGCCCGACGCCCCACCCGGCCGAATCGGCCGGAGGGCCGGCCTCCTAC
>NZ_KB898778.1:0-9309 GCF_000377885.1 Thioalkalivibrio sp. AKL17 | reverse complement strand
CCGATCCGGCGCGGAGATTGCCCGAACGCACAATCGGCCGGAGGGCCGGCCTCCTGCCGGGGGCAGGGTTCGCCCTGTAGGAGGCCAGCCTCTGGCCGATCCCGCGCGCCTCAGGCCGGCCCCGGGTCCAGCCGGCGTACGACCTCCAGGGCAACCCGCTGGCTGTAGTCATGGATCTTCCAGTGATCCGGGCTCCAGCCGACCAGGAAGCGGTAGAAGTCGGCCTGCGCCAGCGGGAACAGATCCCGCCATTCGGCCTCCAGCGCGGCCGCCTCCACTTCCGGGTGGTGATCGCGCAGCGCACCACGCAGGGCGCCGAAATAGGCGTCCAGCAGTTCCGCCTCGCGATGTTCCTGTTCGTGTTCGTCGAGGCAGGAGCCGATGAAATAGGCGACATCCTTCATCCCGCAGCCGCCGCCGACGTACTGGAAGTCCACTGCCGCCAAGGCGCCCCCGTCGGCAGCAAAACAGAAGTTCGCGACCTTCGCGTCACCGTGGACCAGGGTGTGAAAGCGGGCCGCGTTCAGCCGGCGATCGACCTCCGCGGCCGTGCGGCGGATGGCCGGGTCCTCGATCGCCGCCCATTCTTCCTGACGGGTCGCCAGATGCCAGTAGCTGCCGACCGGCCACAGGCCGTCGGGTGCGGTGCCGACAAACGCGGCATGCAGCTCGGCCAGCCAGCGCAGGCAGAGGACCGCGCCGTCGAAGTCCAGGCGCTCGCGGCGGTCCGGGAAACCGGCCGCATCCAGATCCTCCAGGATCATCCAGCCGCCATGATCGTCCCCACCCGCCGCGAAACAGCGCGGGAGCCGACAGCGCGACGGATCGAGCCGCGGGGCGAAATCCGCGTACCAGGCCCGCTCCACTTCATAGGATCGCCGCTTGCGCCGGTCGGAAACCCCGCCGCCCCAGCCGCGCGGGTGGCTGACGGCTGCCGGGTAGCGGACGTCCTTCACCATCACCGAGGCTACCGTCGCATCCTCCAGGCGGTAGCGCCGGATCTCGCCATAACCGCTCCACAGCCCCTGCACCCGCTCCTGCGGGTACGCCGCGCGGGCGCCGGTCGCATGGCGCACGCGTGCGGTCAGCTCTGCGTCCTCCCGCGCACCCATGGCCGCAGCCGCCTCAGTTGTGCAGCAGCGCGTCGGTGGTGTAGATCAGCAGCCCGTAGTCCTTCTGGTAGGTGTCACGCATGTGCGCGGCAATGCGGGTGCAGAGCTCCTCGGACCCCAGCACCTCGATGCGGATATTGCCGCCCTGGCGCCAGTTGCCGCGACGCTTGCCGTGTTCGCCCCAGCCGCGGGCATCGATCACGGTGTACCCGCTGGCGCCCAGCTTGCGGATCTCGTCGACCAGCATGTCTTCCAGGATCGCCTCGGTAACGATCACCATCAGGCGCATCGGTTCGCCTTCCATGCCCTATCCTCCGACTGCGTAGAGTTGTTCGGCCAACCAGAAGTAAAGGGGTACGCCGACGAAGATGTTGAACGGGAACGTCACCCCCAGCGAGGCCCCGATCGACAGTGCCGGGTTGGCCTCCGGCACCGCGATGCGCATGGCTGCCGGGGCCGCGATGTACGAGGCACTGGCGTACAGCGTGGCCAGCAGCAGCGTGCCGCCCAGCGACATGCCCAGCCCCCAGCCCAGCACAATACCGAGCAGTGCGGCCACCACCGGCATCACGATCGCGAACGCCACCAGAAAGACCCCGTAACTGCGCACCTCGGCGATGCGGCTGGAGGCCACCAGTCCCATCTCCAGCAGGAACAGCGCCAGCACGCCCTTGAACAGATCCCAGAACATCGGCTCCAGCGGCTCGATGTTCTCCGGACCGGCCAGGTAGCCGATCAGCAGCCCGCCGATCAGCAGGAACACGCTCTTGCCGAAAAACACCTCGTGCAGGGTCTTGCCCCAGCGCGTCCCACCACCGGTGCCCGCCTTGGCCAGCAGGATGCCGATCACGATCGCGGGGATCTCCAGCAGTACCAGGAACACGATCATGTGTCCCTCGTAATCCAGCCCGCGCTGGGCCAGGTAGGCCACCGCCACCGAGAAGGTCACCACGCTGACCGAGCCGTAATGGCCGGCGATGGAGGCCGAATCGGCGCGGGTCATGCGGCCGACCCAGCGCAGGACCGGGAAGGCGATCAGCGGGATGAACGCCGCCACCACCAGCACGGCCAGTCCGGGCAGGAGCAATGGCACCAGCTCGGATTCGGCCAGCTTGACCCCGCCGTGCAGGCCGATGGCCAGAAGCAGAAAGATGGACAGCGCCTCGTACACCGCCATCGGGATCTTCAGATCGGATTTGGCCAGCCCGGCGATCGCGCCGAGCAGGAAAAACAGAACGACCGGTTCGGAAACCATGGTCCTTGCCTCCAGTCAGAAACGTCGCCCCGCACCGGCTCTCGCGGGGCACGGGACTGTCGGTCTGGTTCAGTCGCTACCGGGCATCATCGAGGAGTGGTGATGCACGATCTTCCATTCGCCGTCGCGATTCTCGTAGACGAAGGTGTAACGCGCCGGTACGTCCCTGACCTCACCGCCGTCGCGCACGCGAAAGGTATAGGTACCCGCATCCGTCAGCTTGTTGCAGCCGAACTTCACGTTACGCTGAGTGATCGTGCCCTCGGGGCGCTTCTCCAGAAAATGCCGGAAGTAGTCACGGATCTCGTCGCGCGTGGTGCGCGGGACGTTCGACACCGTGGGCAGAAGTACCGCGTCTTCAGCGTAGCAGTCGGTAACCCGATCAGCGTCGCCGGTTTTCAGCGCGTCGTTCCAGCGTTCGAACAGCTCTTCCGCCAGACGCCGGGTCGCGGGGGCGCAAACCACGCAGCTCTCGTCCACCGGGGTATCGATGGCGCCGAAGTTCGGGTCGCCACCGGTGCCGGTCACGGGGTGGTGCTGGTCCCGGTACGAGGCACTCAGGCTGAAGCGGGCACGCGGCTCGCTGTCGGCATCAATGAACCGGGTGCCGCTGATGCGCGGTCGGTCGTCGGAAGGCTTCTTCACGGGGTGTTCTCCGCGGGCGCCGTGGCGGCCCTGATCAAAGGTTGTACTTTGCGGGGGATTGTAAACCGCCCCCCATAGCCTGTCAGCCGGGCCTGTCAGCCGGCACCGTTCATCCGGCGGAGGGGCCCTGTCCGGCATCGGCCTGCGCCTTGAAGGCAGCCAGCATGTCCTCGATCTGATTGCGCAGCCGTGCCTCGTCCTGAATGGCGAAGTCGAGAAAGGTCTGCGCCACCACCGACAGCACCTTCTGCCGCGGATGCACGATGTGCCACTGACGGTGGATCGGGAAATGCTCCACGTCCAGCAGCGCCACCGGCCCTTCCGCGCCCTCCGCGCTCAGGGTATGCAGGGACAGCACCGAGATCCCCAGACCACCGATGACCGCCTGCTTGATCGCCTCGTTGGAACCCAGCTCCATGCGCACCCGCGGATTGATACCGTGTTCCTGGAACAGCTTGAGGGTGGACTCACGGATCCCCGATCCCGGCTCGCGCATCAGGAAGTTCTCCTGCTCCAGCTCCTGCAGCGGGATATTGCGGCGGCCGGCCAGCGGGTGATCGCGGCTGGCCATCACCACCAGCGGGTTGGGTGCAAAGGGGTACACCGCCACGTCGGTCAGGCGCTCCGGCACATGGCCGATGATGTACAGGTCATCGTCGTTATTGGCCAGGCGGTCCAGCACCCGGTCGAAGTTCGAAACCTCCAGCGACAGCTCCACGTCGGGATAGCGCCGCGCGAACTGGCCGAGAATGCTGGGCGCGAAGTACTGCGCCGTGGTGATCACAGCCAGCCGCAGCCGCCCGCGCTTGAGGCCGTGCATCTCGGCCAGCTTCATCTCCAGATTGGTCAGCGCCCCGAGCATCTCGCGGCAGGTGTCGTACAGCAGCAACCCTACCTCGGTGGGCGACGCCCGCCGCCCGACGTATTCGAACAGCGGCAGCCCCAGCGCGGAGGACAGCTTCTTGATCTGGATGGACACCGTCGGCTGGGTCAGGTGCAACTCCTCCGCGGCGCGGGTGAAGCTGCCCAGGCGCACGATCGCTTCGAAGACCTGCAGCTGGCGCAGGGTCGCATGCCGGATCAGATGCGCCGGCAGCTCCGACTTCAGCATCACCTGCGGAAGGCCGGAATCCCGCGTCGAATCGCTCTGACTCACGCCGGCCCCCTGTTAACGGGTGGTCAGGCCGGCATACAGCATCGGCAATTTCTCCGGCAGCCGTTCGACCCGATCCAGCACCATGTAGTGGTTCCCAAAGATGCGCTCCACGTAATCATCGGCGTTGGGGTCCAGGCTCATGCAGAAACTGTGGACGCCGTTGCGTCCGGCCTCCTCCACCGCGCGGCGAGCGTCGAAGCGCAGGTACTGCGGATCACGCACGTCGGTGTCCGAGGGCTCGCCATCGGTGATGACCAGCATCAGCTTCTTTTGCGAACCGCGGGCACGCAGCTGCTCAGTGGCATGCCGGATGGCCGCCCCCATCCGCGTGGAAAGCGCCCCTTTCATCCCCGCCAGACGCGCCCGCGCCGTGTCGTCCCAGGGCGCATCGAAATCCTTGAAGCGGAAGTACTCGACGTCGTGCCGCCCGTCCGAGTTGAAACCGTGGATCGCGAACGGATCGCCGATACGCGAGATCGCACCCGAGAGCAGCGTGGTCGCCTCGCGCGCCAGCTGCACCACCGAGGTGTCGGTCCCGCGCACCGTCTCGTTGGTCGATTCCGACAGGTCCAGCAGAACCAGCACGGACAGATCCCGCTCCTGGCGCAGGGTGCGGGTGTAGATGCGCTCGTCGGGCTGCCGGTTCATGCGCAGGTCGATCTGTGCCTCCACCAGCGCATTCACGTCCAGCTCGTCGCCCTCGGGCTGCCGACGCAGGCGTTGCACGCCTTGCGGCTGAATCGCCTCGATCAGGTATTTCAGACGTGCGATCAGCGGCTTGTGCTTTTCGTTGATCGCGTAGATCTCGTCCAGATCGCCCTTCTCCGGACGACGCTCCAGCAGCGTCACCCAGTGCGGGCGCTCCAGCTGCATCTGGTAGTCCCACTCGTGATAGTGGAACGGCAGCGAGATCGGCTCCTTGCCCTCCTGCGCGTTGATGCTGGTGTCCTCGCCATCGCGGAAGAACTCCGTCGCCAGGACCATGATCTGCTGGGCATCGTCCCCGGCACTGGGCACGTCCAGGGTGTTGATCATCTCCATCGGCGTGACGTAGATGCGTTCCTGACCCGAGCCGTGTGCGGCCAGCACCTCCGCCTCTTCTTCGTCCTCGCGGCCCACCGCCCAGATATAGCGGTTGTCGTCGCGGTAGACGACCTCGGGCGCGATCTGCTTCGGGTTCACGTAGCCCTTTTCCGGGAACGCCGGCGCCAGCGCTTCCGCCAGTTCCGCCGCCAGTCCCGCACGCTCCAGATCGGACTCGCGGGCGAAGGCCGCCCGCGCCTCGTCCACGAACGGGTGCGGGTCCGTGTAATCGGCGTCGATCAGGGCGCGCGCGGTCCGTGCCAGCAGTGGCTGCGGCGCATCGCCGTCTTCCGGGGTGGCCGTGTGCAGGGGTTTCCAGATCTGCCCCAGCCCCGGGAATGCGGCCAGTGTCAGCCCCTCGACCCGAGCATCCTCGAACAGCTCCAGCAGCGCGCCCCGGATCCCCCGCGGCGCCTCTTCTTCCTGGCGCTCGCGGGTATGCACCATGTGCGCGGCGGCATGCGCCGCCGCCGCGCGATACAGGTCAAGCCCGGTCAGCTCGTCGGTGTCGTCGAAGGCATCGGGCAGGAACAGCGTGAACCCCTGGATATACGGCCGGTACCCTTCGCGCGATTCGAAATCGCCGCTGGTTGGCCGCATGAAGAAATCGCGTCCCCACAACGAGCGCAGATACAGGTTGATACGCCGCTGCACGTCCACGAACAAGGTCCCGCGGCGTTCCTTCTGGAATACCGAGCGCGACTCCGGCGACTGCAGGCCGAAGTATTCGATCTGCGCCTCCAGATCGGAGCGATGGGCCTGTGCGCCCCAGGTGGCCCAGCGCCGCAACCCGCCCAGGGTCAGATGGCTCAGCAGCTCGTCCAGGTGCTCCAGCATCGGGCGCACGCCGCGCGGAGCCTGGCCCAGCAGCGAATCCAGCAGGCGCAGATAGCCTTCGAACAGCGAATGGTCGCCCAGGCGACGCGCGGCAATGGGCGCCGTCGAGATCACCAGCGTGATCACCGCCGAGCTGGTCTTGGAATACATCCGGATGGACGAACTCAGCAGTTCCGCGACTGCATCCTCGCCCAGCTCATGCGCCAGCCCCGGCGCCTCCTGAATGAACGCCACGACCAGCTCGGTCCCGCGTCCCAGGGAATGCAGGCTGCGGGCTCCCTCGAGGTAGTAGCGTTCCAGTCCCGCCGGGCTGAATGCACGCGTTGCCTCGTGCCACGCAGATTCAAGCACCTGCGCGGCGTGGTCCCCGAGGTCCTCGAGGAGGTCCGAATAGTCTTCCAGATGGATGCTCATCGCGCGTTCGCGCCGCCTCGAAGGCGGTCTAGAAGAACGTGGTCACCGCCGAATCCAGCGCATCGCGCATGTCCGGATCGTCGGTGATGGGCCGCACCAGGGCCATGCGGCAGGCGGCTAGCGGCGCGACATTCTTGCCAATAAGCGTAGCCGCATACACCAGCATCCGCGTCGAGATTCCCTCGTCCAGTCCGTGCCCCTTCAGGTTGCGCGCACGCTCGGCCACGCTCACCAGTTTGTCCGCGACGTCCTCGCCCACACCGCCCTCGTGCGCGACGATCCGGGTCTCGGTCGCATGATCCGGGTAATCGAAATCCAGCGCGCCGAAGCGCTGTTTGGTCGACTGTTTCAGATCCTTCATCAGGCTCTGGTAACCCGGATTGTAGGAAATCACCACCTGAAAATCGGGATGCGCCTTCACCATTTCCCCCTTCTTCTCCAGCGGGAGCACCCGCCGGTTGTCGGTCAGGGGGTGGATCACCACGGTGGTGTCCTGGCGCGCTTCCACGATCTCGTCGAGATAGCAGATCGCCCCGAGCCGGGCCGCCATGGTCAGCGGCCCGTCCTGCCAGCGCGTCCCTTCAGCGTCCAGCAGATAGCGCCCCAGCAGGTCCGAGGCGGTCATGTCCTCGTTGCAGGCCACCGTCACCAGCGGCTTGCCCAGCTTCCAGGCCATGTGCTCCACGAAGCGCGTCTTGCCGCAGCCCGTCGGACCCTTGAGCATCATGGGCATGCGCGCCGCATACGCCGCCTCGTACAGCTCCACCTCGTCCGCGACCGGCTGGTAATAGGGCTCTGCGGTCACCCGGTATTCGCGCAGTTCGTCCTGCATGGCAATGCTCCTTCACAAAAAGGCCGGGCTTCGCCCGGCCATGCTCGCAATCCCGCCCGGACTCAGTCCGGCCAGACCCGATCCGGATGCAGATTCTCCCAGGGCGTATCCCCGGTGGCGCGATCGTCATTGCCAGGGGAGTCCTTGCGGCCACCGCGGCTCGAAGCCGGGGAGCGTTTTCCCGCCGTCGACCCGGTGCTCTTGCGGGTGGCGCCGGAGCCACCCGCGGACTTTTTAGCCGCAGGCTTCTTCGCCGTGCTGCCCCGCGGACCGGTCGTTGCCTTTCCGGACGACGATTTGCCGGAGGCGGGCTTTTGCGCCGGCTTGTTCTCCGCCGGTTTCTGCTCCGTGGCGGACTCCGGCTTGCTGCTCGACGTTTCATTCGTCGACGTGCCCGATGCCTCGCCCTTGTTGTCCTGATTCTCGCGCGCCGCGCGCACGCCGGCCGCCAGCTTGTTCTGCAGGTCACTCATTGTGACACCTCCTCGATGATGGCTTCGATCTCGGCCGCAGCCGCCTGTCCGGGTTTCCCCAGATCATAGACGGAGCTGCCTTCCAGCGCCGAACGCCGGTAGATGGCCCGCCGCCGCAGCGTCTGCTCCAGAGCGGGTATGTCGATCTCCATGAGGGCGTGCTTCATCGCACGCGAGAGCGCGCTGCGCACCTCAAGCTGGTTGACCACGATACGCGCCTGCAGATCCCGGTTCGCCCCTTGTGCCTCCTCCAGGCCCGTCCCCATGCGGACACTGCCCCACAGGTCCACCGGCGAAGGAAGCACCGGGATCAGTGCCAGGTCCGCAGCTGCCAGGGCCCCGTTCACCGCACCGCCTTCCAGGGTCGGAGGACAGTCGATGACCACGAAATCATAATCCCGACGCAGGTTTGCCAGCTCCCGGTCCAGCGGCCCGGCCACCGCGAACACGGATGCCGGGAACGGCTTGCGCTCCGAACTCATGCGCGCCCATTGCCCGGCGGAACCCTGAGGATCAGCGTCGATGACCAGGGTCCGGCCGCGCCGGGCCAGCCCGGCCGCGAGATTCATCGTCAGGGTAGTCTTGCCAGTCCCGCCCTTCTGATTGACGACCGCGATCACCCGCGAGCTCATTATGACCCCCGGGTCATGAAGTCACCTCGCCGGCGAGGCGGTCGACCTCGAGCGCGAAGGCGCGATCCGCCTCGCCGATCGCCTCGCCGTCCCGGGCGTCGATGGTGATGTTCACATAGGTCGTCCCGAAGCTTATGTTCGGGTGATAACCGTCGGCCTCGGACAGATCCGCGACCCGGTCGAGGAAATCCCGCGTCACCCCGTATCGATCAAAGGTGTACTGCTTGCTGATCGACACCAGCGAACCCTTGCCAGGCTCCCAGCCTGCGGGAACCACGTCACCGTTCTCGGCCATCGGAGTCTCCGCTGCCGTTTGCATTCATTTGAGCATCGATCTCGCGCACGTGTTCCCACTCTTCGTCGAGCAGGGCCGCAAACAGCGCGGCATCCTCACGGGCACCGGTCCGACGGCAATACACCACCGCTTCTTCGTACATCCGCACTGCATCCAGCTCCAGCGCGCGGTTGTACTCCATCAGCTGGCGGACCGAACGCCCCAGACGCACCGGTCCCAGCTGGCTGCCGGGAGGCGCCAGCCCGTAGTGCATCAGGCGCGTCATCAGGCGATCCGCATGCTCCAGTTCTTCCTGCGCTTCCCGCCGCAGCGAGTCGCTCAGTTCCGCCATGCCCCAGAGCGCGGTCAGCCGCGCCTGGGCCATGTACTGCTGGACCGCCGACATTTCATGCGCGACCGCCCGGTTCAGATAGCCCACGATCCGTGGATCGGCCATCGGCGTATCCTCAGCTGGCGGAGCCGCTGGCGCTGGGCGCGGACGGCAGGATGCTTTCCACTTCGGAATGCACGCGGGCAATGATGTGCGCGGCCACCAGACCGTCACCCACACGCTCGCAGGAATCGGCACCGGCACG
>NZ_KB898777.1:0-11134 GCF_000377885.1 Thioalkalivibrio sp. AKL17 | reverse complement strand
GGAGGCCGGCCCTCCGGCCGATTGTGCGTTCGGGCAATCTCCGCGCCGGATCGGCCAGGGGGGCTGGCCTCCTGCGGCACCTTCCCCCGGGCCGCAGGAGGGTGCATTGCCACCGCGACGACACGCGCCGCGTGACCCTTCATGATGGGGGCTGGCCGAACGGAGTCCGGACCCGCGATGATCCCGCTGTGGTTCAAGCTGAGCTGGCTCGCCTTCCTCGCCGTGCTGGTACCGGTGTACCTGCAGGAATACGGGCCGCTGAATTTCCTCTGGCTGTCCTCCATCGCGCTGGTGGCCGGCTGCGCGGCCGCCTGGCTGGAAAACCGGCGTCTCGCCTCCATGCTGCTGGTCGCGGTCCTGCTGCCGGAGCTCGTCTGGGTCCTCGACCTGGTGCTCAGCCTGCTGCTGCTAGGCAATCCGGTCATCGGTGCCGTGCACTACATGTACAACACCGACATCCCGCTGCACGTGCGCCTGCTTTCCCTCTATCACCTGCCGTTGCCGTTCGCGCTGCTGTGGATGGTCTGGCGCCTGGGTTACGACGCGCAGGCCTGGAAGTGGTGGCTGCCGATTGGCTGGGGCGTTCTGCTGGCCAGCTACGCGGTCGCGGAGGAAGGGAGAAATCTCAACTGGGTTCTGGGCCCGCATGGCCAGCCACAGGAATGGGTCGCGCCCGAGCTTTGGCTGGCGTTCGTGGTGCTGTTCTGCACCGTGATGTGGTGGCTCACCCACCGCCTGGTGCGGTGGCTGCACCGCCGGCGCTGAAACGAAAAAGGCCCGGCGGGGCCGGGCCTTCGGGGGAGGGTGGGGTCAGTCCGCGAGGCGCTTGTACTTGACCCGGTGCGGCTGGTCGGCCGCGGTGCCCAGGCGCTGGTGGCGGTCTTCCTCGTACTCCTGGTAGTTGCCTTCGAAGAACACCACGTTGCCGTCTTCCTCGAACGCGAGGATGTGCGTGGCGATGCGGTCGAGGAACCAGCGGTCATGCGAGATCACGATGGCGGAGCCGGGGAAGTCCAGCAGGGCCTCTTCCAGCGCGCGCAGGGTCTCGACGTCGAGGTCGTTGGTGGGTTCGTCCAGCAGCAGGAAGTTGCCGCCGCTCTGCAGCAGCTTGGCGAGGTGCACGCGGTTGCGCTCCCCGCCGGAGAGCTCCTTCATGCGCTTCTGCTGGTCCTGGCCCTTGAAGTTGAAGCGGCCGCAATAGGCGCGTGACGGCATTTCGAAGTTGCCGACCCGGATGACGTCCTGACCGCCGGAGATCTCTTCCCACACGGTCTTCTCGTCTTCCAGCGCATCGCGGCTCTGGTCCACGTAGGCCAGCTGGACGGTCTCGCCGACGTCGACCGTGCCGTCGTCCGGCTGTTCCTGGCCCGAAATCATGCGGAACAGGGTGGTCTTGCCCACGCCGTTCGGGCCGATCACGCCGATCAGCGCACCGCGCGGCACGTTGAACGACAGGCCCTGGTAGAGTACGCGATCGCCGTAGTGCTTGGACAGGTTGTCCACCTCCAGCACCTTGTCGCCCAGACGCGGGCCCGGCGGGATGTAGATTTCCTTGGTCTCGGAACGCTTCTGGTAGTCGCTGGAGGCGATCTCCTCGAAGCGCTTCAGGCGGGCCTTGCTCTTGGCGCCGCGGCCCTTGGGATTGGAACGCACCCACTCGAGTTCGGCTTCCATCGCCTTCTGCCGCGCGGCCTCGGCCTTTTCTTCCTGCTTCAGGCGCTTTTCCTTCTGCTCCAGCCACTGCGAGTAGTTGCCCTGGAACGGGATGCCCTGGCCACGGTCGAGCTCGAGGATCCAGCCGGCGACGTTGTCGAGGAAGTAGCGGTCATGGGTGACTGCGACGACGGTGCCCTGGAACTCCTGCAAAAAGCGCTCCAGCCAGGCCACGGACTCGGCATCCAGGTGGTTGGTCGGCTCGTCGAGGATCAGCATGTCCGGGCTGGACAGCAGCAGCCGGCACAGGGCCACGCGGCGGCGCTCGCCGCCGGAGAGGTTGTTCACGTCGGCGTCCCACGGCGGCAGGCGCAGGGCGTCGGCCGCGACCTCGAGCTTGCGGTCCAGGTTGTGACCGTCGGCGGCCTCGATCTTCGCTTCCAGTTCGGCCTGCTTCGCGGCCAGGGCGTCGAAGTCGGCATCCGGTTCGGCATAGGCCGCGTACACCTGATCCAGTTCGGTCAGGGCCTCCTTCACCGAGGCGACCCCGTCTTCCACGTTGCCGCGCACGTCCTTTTCCGGATCGAGGTGCGGTTCCTGCGGCAGGTAGCCGATCTCGATGCCCGGTTGCGGCCGCGCCTCGCCGACGATCTCGGTGTCCACGCCGGCCATGATGCGCAGCAGGGTGGACTTGCCGGCCCCGTTATAGCCCAGCACGCCGATCTTGGCGCCGGGGAAGAAGTTCAGGTTGATGTCCTTGAGGATGTACTTCTTCGGCGGGACGATCTTGCCCACGCCGTTCATCGTGTAGATGTACTGCGCCATGATGCTCCTGCGAAGCGTTTGTCGGGGTAATCAGGGCGTGCACTTTACCATTCCGGCCGGCGGGAAGCTTGGTGGTCGGCCTGCGGGCCGGGCGGTGGCTCGACAGCGCAATGGCCGGCCCCGAAAATGACTCGATGATCATGTGGTGGCAGGTCCTGTTGCTGGTAGGGGCGGGGGGTGCGCTGGGCGGACTGGCGCGCTTCTGGCTCGTGCAGTGGATCGACAACCGTACCGGCGGGGGGCGGTTTCCCTGGGGGACGCTGGCGGTGAACGTCTCCGGCGCGCTGATGATCGGCCTGGCGCTGGGCCGGGTGTCCGGGCCGGCGCTGACCTCCTGGCTCTGGCTGCTGCTGGTGGTGGGCGTGCTCGGCAGTTTCACCACGGTCTCGTCGTTCAGCCTGCAGGTGGTGGGCGTGGCGGAGCGTGACGGCCTGCGCCCGGCGGTGCTCTACATCCTGCTGACGCTGGCCGGCGGGCTGACGCTGGTTTCCCTGGGCTATGGTCTGGCTCGCGCGGCCGGCGGGGCGGCATGACGGGGTATGACGTCCGGCTGTCCGCGTTCGTCGCGCTGGGGGCCGCGCTGGGCAGCATGGCGCGTTACGGCCTGTCGTGGAGCGGGCTGCACCTGGTGGGCGCCGGGTTCCCCTGGGATACGCTCGCGGTCAACATCGCCGGGTCCTGGCTGATCGGGCTGTATGCGGTGATCAGTGCGCCGGAGGGCTGTCGCCCGGCCGACCCGGTGACCCGGCAGTTCGTGCTGGCCGGGTTCTGTGGCGGGTTCACCACCTTCTCGGTGTTCAGTCTGGAAAGCCTGTGGCTGATGCAGTCGGGCGATCCGGGTCGTGCCGCGCTGTACGTGGCCGTGTCGCTGGTGCTGTGGATCGCGGGGGTCTGGCTGGGCAGCCGCATGGGGCGGCACTGGAACGCGGCCGCGGAACGGCGGGAACGCTGAGCCCCGGTGGGTGAGGCCCGTCCGGCGGGCGACCCCGTTCCGGGACTCGCGGCGTGGTCCGGTCAAGGGGCAGGCGGAACAGGCGGGGGCTCGACGCCGGTCCGGGTCGGGCCTCCGTGTTCGATCCAGCCGTGGAGCATGCGCGGGGTGGTGGTGCCGGCCGCGCAGCGCCCGGCATGGTCGATCGCGATGGCCCCGCCGTAGCCGCCGATCCGTTCGTGCAGGTGCTGCAGGCTTGTGCTCAGGGCCTCGCGGGCGTCCAGACCGAGGTAGCGGATGCGGTCGGCCAGGTCCCTGGCGAAGACGCTGCGCAGGAAATCCTCGCCGTGCCCGGTGGCGGAGATGGCGGCGGTGGCATCGTCCGCGTACACGCCCGCGCCGGGGATGGGCGAGTCGCCGACCCGGCCCGGGCGCTGGCCGGTCATCCCGCCGGTGGAGGTAGCCGCGGCCAGATGGCCGTAGCGATCGCGCGCAACCGCGCCGATGGTCCCGGGCGCGGGTTCGTCATGATCCAGCGTGACCCGGCCCCGGCGCAGGGCGCGCTCCAGCTGTTCCCGCCGCTGCGGGGTGATCAGGGACTCCTCGTCCACCTGCGCCATCCCCATCTCGCGGGCGAAGGCGGCGGCACCGTCCGCGACCAGCAGTACGTGTTCCCCGTCTTCGAGGATCGCACGCGCCAGGCGGACCGGGTTGGCGATGCCGCGAACCGCCGCGACGGCCCCCGCAGCGAGAGCCGCGCCATCCATGATCGCGGCGTCCAGCTCCACGGACCCCTCGCGGGTCAGGGCGGCGCCGGTCCCGGCGTTGAACAGGGGCTCGTCCTCGAGCCGCGCGGCGCAGTATTCCACGGTATCCAGGGCGCGTTCGCCCCGCGCCAGACGCTCGCGGCCGGCCTCCAGAATCCCCTGCAGCGCGGCGTGATACGCCTCGGCGGCCGCTGCGTCCTGCGCCTCGCGCAGCTCCCCGGCGCCGCCGTGGATCATTAGCGAGAAGGCCCCGGATGTCATCGTTCCTCCTCGGCCTGGCCGTGGTGACTAACGGATGGATAACGCCTGGCTGACCGGAAGTATGGCATTGGTCCGAGGTCTGTGGCGGAATGCCAAAAATTCCGACTGGATCACAAGATCTGTTCGTCTGCCAATCACGGACGGGGCGTGTCCCGGACAGTGAAGAAAGGATCGAATCAATGCACGCTGCCGGATTCTTCGCCGGGACTGAGAGGGTGTCCTCTCTGACCAGAGCCCTTCTCCTGTTGCTGCTGGGTATCAGTCTGTGCGTACCGGTCCACGCTCAGGTGGAGCCGGATGCAGGCACCCTGCTGCGCGACCGCCCGGAGGTGCCACGGGAGCCGGAGCGCATGCCCGAGCGCGAGGCGTTGCCGGAGCCGATGGAGGAGACCGATGTTCGCATCGAGCTCGAGCGGGTGGTCTTCGAGGGCTACGAGTCGCTGGCCGAGGAACCGGAGCTGCAGGCGCTGGTGGCCGATCGGCTGGGCGAGGAGCTGGGTTTCAACGGCCTGCAGCAGCTGGCCGAGCGGGTGACCCGCCATCTGCGCGAGCAGGGGTACATCCTTTCCTTTGCCTACCTGCCGGAGCAGGACGTGAGCGACGGCGAGGTCGTGATCCGTATCCGCACCGGGGAGCTGGAGGACGCCGGTTCCTGGGAGCACATCCTCGAGGACAAGGACGTGCGTCTGAGCGACGAGCGGGTCGTCGGCATGCTCAATCACCAGCTCAGTCCGGAACAGGAGGCGCTGGTGCAGGCCGCGCAGCTGGAGCGGACGATGCTGCTGTTCAACGACCTCGCCGGCATTCGCGCCAGCTCCAGTCTGCGGGCCGGGCGGGAGCCGGGCACCACGCGGATGGACATCGACTTCCGCGAGGAGGACCGCTACACCGGCACCCTGTGGGCGGACAACTACGGCAATCGCTACACCGGCGAGGAGCGGCTCAACGCCCGTGGCGCGATCAACAACCTGAGCGGCCGCGGGGACCGGCTCACCGGCATGGTGTCCGCCGCCCGCTGGATGACCAACCTGGATGTTCAGTACACCACCCCGCTGGGCTACAGCGGCCTGAGCGGGCACCTGGAGCTGGGGTATCTCGACTACGAGCTCGGCCGCGAGCTCTCCGATCTCGACTATGAGGGCGATGCATTGACCGCGGGGGCGGGGCTGTCCTACCCCCTGATCCGCTCCCGCCTGCGCAACCTGTCGCTGGAAGGCAGTTACCAGTATCGCGAACTGGACGACGAGCAGGCCGGCGACAACGTTCGCGACCGGGTGTACCACACCGGCACCCTCGCGCTGGACGGAGACTGGCTGGACGACATCGGCAACGGGGGGCTGGTCAACTACCGGCTGGCGGCCACCGTGGGCGATCTGGACCGGTCCGGCAACGCCTTCGACCGTGAACTCGACCGCCAGACGGCGAGAACCCACGGCAGCTTCCGCAAGCTCAACCTGGAGGCCCTGCGGCTGCAGCGGATCACGGATGATTTCAGCCTGCTGGTGCGCGCCTCCGGGCAGTACAGCTTCGACAACCTGGATTCCGCCGAGCAGTTCAGCGCGGGCGGGCCCCACGGCGTGCGCGCCTATCCGGCTGGCGAGATCAGCGGCGACCACGGCTGGCAGGCCACCGTGGAGGGCCGTTACGACGCGGCCACCCTCGACGGCATCGACAGCCGTCTGCAGCTCACCGCCTTCTACGATGCCGGTGGCGTGACCCTGCGCCGCGACCGCTGGGACGGCTACAGCCCGGCGAACGCCAACGAGACCAACACCCCCGTGATCCAGGGGGCCGGTGTGGGCGCCAATCTGCATCGACCGGGCGTCTACAGCCTGCGCGCCAGCGTCGCCTTCAAGGTGAATGACGACGTGGACGACCGCAGCGTGACCGGCAAGGACTCCGACGGCCGCAGTCGGGACCCCCGCTTCTGGGTCCAGGCCATGGTCTGGTTCTGAACCGGAGCGACCCCGCAACCACGCTCGACCCTCGAAAACGCGTTACGAGAACCCTGGTGATCGCCATGAACGACCGCAAGAACCGCATCCGTCCCGCCTCCCTGAACCACACCTACCGCCTGGTGTGGAGCGAGAAGAGCCAGAGCTTTGTGGCCGTGGCCGAGATCACCCCCGGGCGGGGCAAGGCCGGGCGTACGGTTACCGGTGCCGTCGCCGGTCTGATGCTGCTGGCCTCCTCCGCCGCCTGGGCGGTGGACCCCGGGGCGCTTCCCGACGGTGAGAGCCTGACCCATGGCGATGCCACCTTCACCCGTGACGGCGACGAACTGATCATCGAGCAGGGCAGCGAGCGGATCATCACCGAGTGGGAGCGCTTCAATATTGGCGAGGATGCCGGGGTGCGCTTCGATCAGCCCGGCAGTGACAGCGCCGCGCTCAACCGCATTCTCGACGAAAACCCCAGCCAGATCCTGGGCCGGCTCGAGGCCAACGGCCAGATCTTTCTGACCAACCCGGCGGGTATTACCTTCGGCGAGGGTGCGCAGGTGAACGTGGGCAGCCTGGTCGCCTCCACCCTGGAGATCAGCGACGAGGATTTTCTCGACGGGCGGCTGAACTTCGAAAACCGCGGGAGCAGTGATGGCCGGATCAAGAACCGGGGCGAGATCGAGGCGGCCGGCGGCGTGGTGGCGCTGATTGCCAACGAGGTGAGCAACCAGGGCGAGATCCGCAACGACGGCGGCGACGTGGCGCTGGCCGCCGGGGACGAGGTCACCCTCGACTTCGACGGGGACGGCCTGACCACCGTGACCGTCGAACGCGGCGTTCTGGATGCCCTGGTCGAGAACGGCGAACTGATCCGGGCCGACGGCGGGCAGGTGGTCATGACCACCCAGGCGAAAAACGCCATCTACCGCAACCTGGTCAACAACGAAGGCACCGTCCGGGCGCGCACCCTCGAGGAGGGTGAAGACGGGCGGATCATGCTCAGTGGCGGCATGGAGGAAGGCGAGGTCCGCGCCGGAGGCACCCTGGACGCCAGTGCTCCGGACGGTGGTGACGGCGGCCGCATCGAGACCTCGGCCGCGCAGGTGGACATCGACCCCGATATCGAAGTCACCACCCACGCCGAACAGGGGCAGACCGGCGAATGGGTGATCGATCCCACCGATGTGTACATCGTCGAAGGCGACGAGGACGGCGACCAGCTGGACGACGACGAACTGGCGGAGGGCGTGACCACCGTCCACAACAACACCCTGGAGAGCGCGCTGGAGACCACCAGCGTCACCATCGAGACCCCGGAAGAAGGGGGCGAGGGGGCCGGGGATATCTTCGTCAACGCCGACGTGGCGTGGAGTGAAAACACCCTTACTCTCTCCGCCTACCGCGACATCGAGATCAACCGCCACCTGGATGCCAGCGCTGGCGGTCATCTGACCCTGGAATACGCGCAGGGAGACGCCGAGGGAGACTACCGCGTGAACATGGCGGGGGGCTATGTCGATACCACCGACGAGGGACGCGACTACGCGGGCCGGATCTCCCTGGACGGGGCGTCCACCTTCCGTACCCGGTACGCCGATGATGCCGAGATCGAACACAACGTCATCACCGACGCCAGCGAACTGGACGCGGTGCGCGATGAACTGGACGCCGACCATGTGCTGGGCGGAGACGTCGATCTGGACGGCTTTTCGGAAAACGCAGGCTGGGAGCCCGTGGGCGACGATGACAGCCCTTTCACGGGCGGTTTTGACGGCCTGGGCAACTCGATCGGCAACCTGACCATCGACCGCCCGGACGAGGATGAAGTGGGGCTGTTCGGTCATGCCGAGAACGCCTCCTTCCGGCACGTTAATCTTGAGGGGGTTGACTTGACCGGAGCAGATTATGTAGGAGCCCTGGTGGGATTGTGGCGAAACACCGGCGACGTTGACCTGGAAGGCATTCGGGTGACGGGGAACATCACCAGTAGCGACCAGGGAAGTTATGTCGGAGCCGTGTTCGGTAGCGCGAGGATCGAAGATGCAACTCTAACCATTGATCGAGTCCGGATCGTCGATACAGCCGTAGAGAATGCTCAGGAAGAGGACAATTTCCGCGCGGGGTCTTACACCGGGGGTATGGGTGGCAAGCTGGAAGCCGATGGCAGCGAAGCCCGGCTTTTGATGAGCAATGTGCTTGTATCGGGCGATGTGACCGGTGCCAACGGCGACGCCGGTGGCGTGACGGGACGCTTGAATATAAATGGCGGCGCGGAGGCCGAATTTGAGGATCTGAATACATCCGTCACTTTGGAGAGTCGCACCCTCGCAGGTGGTCTTTTTGGCTGGTATGCCGCTCGCTCAGGCTCTCAGTTGGCGATCAGCGGGGTCCATGCTTCGGGAGACATTACCGTCGAAGATGACCAGGGTGGTGGACTGGTGGGAACCCTGCAACTTCCGGATGACGGCGAATTCACGCTGGAGCAAGCCTATTTTTCAGGCTCGGTCTCCGGTGGCGATGACTTGGGTGGCCTCGTCGGGGTTTGGCATGAGGGCGAGTCCCCTGACCACGTGATGCGCGATGTCTACGTGATCGGCGATATCTCGGGGGATGAACGCGTCGGCGGGTTGATCGGCGCAACGTCGCCTTACTCAGCAATTCCCTATCGCCTGGATGTTCAAAATGCGTATGCCACCGGTACGGTGAAGGGCAGTAGCCACGTAGGCGGGCTGGTGGGCCAGCTCACTGATAGGGATACGGCGAGCATTCAACTGACTAACGCCTTTGCCGCTAACACCGTTACGGGTGATTCTTATGCTGGCGGCCTCGTTGGGAAAGTGGAAGAAGGCGTCGAGTTCCACACCACTCATGCCTTCTACGACTACGAGACCAACACCGACGACGCCATGTTGGATGCGGATGTCTACGGCGCAAGCCGCGTCGACATCCGTGATGCCCTGGCCGGGGTCGATGGATGGAGCGCTGAGGATGTAGAGAATGGCGCCGCAATCGCCGGGTATGGGCTGGGTCGTCTGCCCCACCTGACGGGAGTGACCTCCGCGGAGCATTATGGCGAGTTGCCCATGGCCACCCTGTTCGGAGGCGGATACGGGGGCACCCAGTACGGCGACCAATCGGCTTACGAAATCGCCAGTCCGGCTCATCTGCGCAACATCCACCAAGTGGCGGGTGCCGGTTACCACTTCGAGTTGGTGGATGATCTGGATCTCGGGACCGAGGGCAACTGGAACCCCGTCGGTGACGACGATACCGGGTTCATCGGCCAGCTGGACGGCCAGGGGCACGCCATCCGTAACCTGTTCATCGAACGTCCCGAGGAGGACCACGTGGGCCTGTTCGGGGTCGTGGAATCGGGCACTGTGCGGGATCTTGCCCTGGAGGATGTCTCTATCCTGGGCGGCGCCGACACCGGCGGCCTGGCCGGGCGCCTGCGGGACAACACCACCGTGAGTGGTGTCTCGGTCTCCGGCGAAGTGGGAGGAGGTGCCCGTGTTGGCGGCCTGGTGGGTGCCCTCAAAGACAGTAACATCCATCACGCCTATGCCACCGGATCCGTGACGGGGGGTGAATCGGTGTATGCCGGCGGTCTTGCGGGCTTTGTCGGTAGTTCCCAAATCACCGGTGTCTATGCTTCGGGAAATGTTGAAACGGGGGATGATGCCATCGCAGGCGGCCTCGTGGGCGCCATGGAAGGCGCCAGCATTGAGCAGGCCTATGCCACCGGTTCCGTAAAGACGGGCAATGGCGAACAGGCCCACGCCGGCGGGTTTGTGGGCCGCCTCACGGGCGATAACAACGTGAGCGAGGCCTATTCCATCGGCAGCGTGCAGGGTGGTGAGAATGCCCGTGTCGGCGGCTTCGCGGGCGATCAGGAAGGTGGCGATAACAACGTTGAGAACAGCTACTGGGATGTCGACACCTCCGGCGTGGAGGACAACGGCAGCGGGCTTGCCACTGGGCGTACCACCGAACAACTGCAGGATCGTGACACCTTTGCGGGCTGGTCGTTGAGCACCGAGGCCGGGGACGACACCGTCTGGCGGCTTTACGAGGGGGCGGCCCACCCGTTGTTGCGGGCTTTCTTCAAGGACGAGGCGGTCATCACGTTCACGCTTGATGAAAGCGAAAGCCGGGTGTACGACGGCAGCGTTGTCGTGAATCTGAGCGACGACACCCCCTGGAGCGTGGCAGAGGAAGTGGACCAGGGCCTGATTTCGGTGGAGGGCCTGGCGCTGATCCTTGCCGGCGCGGACGCAGGCGAGCAGGACGTTCAGCGTATCCACGGCATTGCGTCAACGCAGCAAGGCTATGACTTGGATATTCAGGGGCCTGGCCAATACCAGATTGATCGCCGGCAGCTGACGCTGGGTGGCCAGTTCAGCGTCGAGGACAAGGTCTACGACGGTACGACCGAGGCGGCCGTTGATGAGACGGGAGGTCTGAATCTCGAGAACCTGGTGGCCGGGGAAGACCTGGCATTGACGGAGCTGGCGGCGGCGTTTGCCGACGCCAATGCCGGCGAGGCGATCACGGTGAACCTCACCGAGGCGGAGCTGGCCGACGGAGATGAAGGCCGGGCCAGCAACTACACCCTGTTGAGCACTGACTGGCCGACCACCACGGCGACCATTGACCCGCGTGCCGTGACGCTGGATGGCGAGTTCAGCGCCGAAGACAAGGTCTACGACGGCAGTGCGGAAGCCACGCTGGCCGACACCGGAGGCCTGAGCCTC
>NZ_KB898776.1:0-12638 GCF_000377885.1 Thioalkalivibrio sp. AKL17 | reverse complement strand
GCGCAACAAGACGGATCGCAAGGACAGCATGATGCTGGCGCGCTACGGCATCGAACGCGCGCCTGCGCCGTGGCAGCCGGAACCCCCGGAGGTGCGGGAACTGAAGCGTCTTCTGGGGCGACTGGAAGCGCTGGAGCAGGATATCCGGCGCGAGGAGAACCGGCTGGAGAAGGCGCAGTTCAATGAGGACGCGCTGGCCCAGGAGTCGATCGGCAACGTGCTGGAGGCCCTGCGCGAGGAGCATCGTCGGCTGCAGCAGCAGATCGATGACCACTTCAACGCGCACGACCACCTCAAGCGGGACCGGGCCTTGCTGGAGAGCATCCCCGGTATCGGCCGGGTGTTGTCGGCCTCGATGACCGCGACGTTGCGCAGCCGTGCGTTTCGGAGTGCCCGTCAGGCGGCGGCGTTCCACGGGCTGGTGCCGGTCCAGCAGGAGTCGGGCACCTCGATCCAGCGGCAACCGCGGCTGGCGAAGACGGGGTCAAGCGGTCTGCGACGCAAGCTCTACATGGCAGCGATCGCCGCCGCGCATCACAACGCCGACGTTCGGGATCAATACCAGCGCCTGTTGCGGCGTGGGAAGGCGAAGATGGCCGCGATCGGCGCCGCAATGCGGAAGTTGCTCCACATCGCCTTCGGTGTGCTGAAGTCGCAGCAGCCGTACCAACCTCGCTGTAGCACCGGTTGCAACCAGTAAGCGAGACACGGTATCTACTGGATGATGAAGTTGGAGAAGTACAGGGCGTCGATCAGCGGGGCGCCGGTAAGCTCTTCCATGATCTCGCGCAGCTCCTCCACCGCTTCGTCGCGCAGCGCCTCGCGGCCGTCACTGCGGCGTACCTCAGCAGGGTCGCGCCCGCCCATGACGTGGATCAGCCGGTCGCGGACCGCGGGCATGTGGTGGCGCACCTGGTCCGCGTCTTCCTGCGAGGCGGTCTCCAGCTGGATGTTCGTCTGCAGGTAACGGGCCGCGCCGGGGTCCTCGAGGTTGACCACCAGGCTGTCCAGGGTTACGTAGCGCGAATCGCCGTCTTCCGCTGAGGCCGGGACGGCGGCGAGCGCCAGCAATACAAGCAGGATCAGGGCCGGGAGCCCGGTGCGGGGGACGGGGTGTTTCATGGATCGGGGCATTATGTCGGTCTCGGTTCGGGGATGGATGTCGCGACCGCCGCCGCGCGGCGATGGGGCTGCTGGCGGAAATAACCCGCCATTTCCTCGTAGACTGCGGGCAGGTCCCGCCGCAGGCGGTCGGGCTCGAAGAAGAAGGCCTCGGCGGCCACCGCGAGGAATTCCTCGGGCGCGGTGGCGGCATAGGGATCCAGCGGCAGATCCTCCTCGGAGACGCCCGGGGCGTCGACCCGGGCGTTGAACCATTCCCAGGCCTCGCTGAAGGCGGCGGTCCAGGCGGCCGGGTCGCGGTCGCGCGGCAGCGGCGGGAAGCCGTTCACGTCGCCGTTGCCGCCGTCCAGGATATGCGTCACCTCGTGCACCACCACCGCGCCGTGCTCGAGGACGTCATTCCACGACAGGATCACCGGTCCCCGCTCCCAGGCCTCGCCGGCCTGGGGCATTGCGCCCCGGTGCACGATGCCGTCCTCGTCCACCCATTCGTGATCGGGCACGAAGGTGTCGGGGTAGATGAGCACGGTGTGCCAGTCACGATAGGGCTCGAGACCCAGTTCCAGCACCGGCAGGGCGGCGTAGGCGGCGATCACGTGGCATTGCCAGGGTTCCGGTTCGTGGTCGATCCCGACGAACTCCTTGCTGCCCAGCAGGCCCTCGATGCGTTCGCGCAGGTGTTCGGCCTCCGCGGTGTTCAGGGTGCGGATGAACGGGACCCGCCGACGCAGGTCGGTCCATTCGGTGTCTGCCAGGGTCACGCGCCGCCCGTCGCCCGCCCGGGGCGGGCGGCCCAGGCTGCGCAGCCAGTCTCCCAGGCGTCGGGGCAGGGGCAGGTTCACGATGGATGCGGATCCGAAAGGATGAATGACCAAACTGCCAGAACCCGGGCGCGCTGCAAAGCGCACCCCGGGAAGTGCACGGGAAAACGCGGGTGTCTGCCCGGTCCCGGTGTTACCCCAGGGCCTGGCAGAGGTCGTCGATCAGGTCCTGCGGGTCTTCCAGGCCGACCGACAGGCGCACCATCGAGCCGGTGATCCCGCGGCGTTCGCGTTCCTCCGGCGACACGCCGTGATGGGTGGTGGTGACCGGCTGGGTCACCAGGCTCTCGGTGCCGCCCAGACTGGGCGCGATGGCGAACAGGCGCAGGCGGTCGACCACCGCGCTGGTACCGTCAGTGTCGGCATCCAGTTCGAGGGTGAGCATGCCGCCGAAGCCGTGCATCTGCTCGCACGCGAGTGCATGGCCGGGATCCTCCGGCAGGCCCGGGTAGCGCACGCGCGCGACCTTCGGATGGCCCTGCATCGCCTCGGCGATGGCCCGTGCCGAGGCGTTCTGGTGGCGGACCCGCACCACCAGCGTGTGCAGGCTGCGGGCCAGCTGCGCGCAGGTCTCCGGGGAGGGCGTGGAGCCCAGGTTCTTGCGCCAGCCAGCCACGGTCCCGATGTTCTCCGTCGAGCCCATCAGGGCCCCGGCGGTCAGGTCGGAATGCCCGCCAAGGTACTTGGTGGCGCTGTGGCTGACCAGGTCCGCCCCCAGTGCCAGCGGGTTCTGGTTCACCGGTGAGGCAAAGGTGTTGTCGACCGCGAGCAGCGCGCCATGGGCGTGCGCCCGCTCGGCGATCTTGCCGATCGGAAACACCTCCAGCGCCGGATTGGTCGGGGTCTCCAGGAACACCAGTCCGGCACCCTGTTCCAGGCAGGCGTCCAGATGGTCGAGCTCGTCGCCCAGCAGGAACTGCGTGCGGATGCCGAGTTGCGGCAGCTGCTCCGAGAGCAGTTCCATGGTCCCGCCGTAGGCATCGCCGATGCAGACGACCCCCTCGCGGCCCAGGGCCAGGAACAGCGCGGTCTCCGCCGCCATGCCCGAGCTGAATACCAGCGCGGCCTCGGCCCCCTCGAGACTGGCGAGCTTGGACTCCACGCTGCGGATAGTCGGATTCATGCCGTAGCGGGTGTACAGGCTCCCGCTGGTGCGGCCCTCCACCACGTCCAGGATTGCCGCGGTCGAGCGGTACTTGAAGGTGGTGGTGGGATAAATCGGCGTCAGTGCGCTGCCATGGGCATCGCCGATCTCGCCGGCGTGGACGCAGCGGGTGGACAGGCGGCGGTCGTCGGATTCGGCCATCGACAGGCTCCCGGTCGCGAGGGGTGTGGTTCGGCTCAGGCACGCCTGGCCGCGCCGGGGCATTCTAACCGTCGGTCAGGCGTGGCGCAGGGTGCCGTCGAAATAGCGCTGCAGGAAGGTATCGAAGTCCAGGGTGTCGGCGGCCTCGATCTCGGCCTGTTCGGCCAGGCTCTGGCGCGCCAGGGCCTCCAGCATGTCGGCGCGCGGCAGCGGCCCGTTGGAGCGGAACGCCTCGCGGTGCTGGGCCGACAGGCGCCGGGCGTGCACGTGGAACCCCTCCTCGCGCGCCATCATGTCTTCCAGCATGCGCGCCGACGGGGTCAGGTCGGCCTGCTCGACCTTGCCCCACTGCTCGCTGAGAGCGCGGCGGTAGGGGTCGCCCGGGCGGTCCTGGTCGAGCACGGCGGCCACCGGGCGCATCAGCGCCAGCAGTTCGCGCGCCCAGTCCGCCAGCGCGGTATCGCCCTGCGGACGCTGGAGTTCCAGTCCGGGGCGCCGGCCATAGTGCGCCACCTGCAGCAGATTGGCGTCGATCGCGTCCAGCTCGCCCGGGCCGAACGCGGGGCTGGGCTGCAGCAGGCAGGCCAGCGCAAAGGTCTCGAGAAAGCGCAGCTGGGTCTCGTCCACGCCGAGCGGGTGCTGCGCGTTGATGTCCACCGAGCGCAGTTCCACGTACTCGATCCCGCGCGCCTCCAGCGCGTCGGTGGGCTTTTCGAAGCGCTCCAGCGGCTGTTTGGGCCGCACGGTGGAGTAGTATTCGTTCTCGATCTGCAGGATGTTGGCGTTCAGCTGGCGGTATTCGCCGTCGACCTTGACCCCCAGCGCCTCCCATTCGGGGCTGGGGGTGTTGATCGCGCAGCGCAGCGAATCGACGTACCCGGCCAGCGTGTTGTAGTCCGCCTTGATGCCGGTGTCCGCCTCCTTGCGGTTGGTGTAGCCGATGTCGCCCATGCGCAGGCTGGTGGCATGCGGCAGGTAGCTGGTGTCGTCGTCGAAGTCCTCCAGCGTGGTGCCATGGCCTTCGAGAAACGAATTGCACACGGCCGGCGAGGCACCGAACAGATACGGCACCATCCAGCCAAAGCGCAGCAGGTTGCGGATCATGCCCATCATGCGCGCGTCGCGGAACTCGCGGGTGTCGGTCTCGCCCAGCACCTCGGCCAGCGCCGGCCAGAACTCCTCGCGCGGGGAGTAGTTGAAATGCACCCCGGCGATCACCTGCATCTTGCGCCCGTAGCGATGGCCCAGCCCCAAGCGATAAACCGTCTTCATGCGCCCGGCATTGGAGGGTCCGTAGTCGGCCACCGGGATCGCCGAGTCGTCGGCGGTCACGCAGGGCATGGAGGTGGACCACAGGATCTCGTCGCCCACGCTGGCGGCCGCGAACGCCTGCAGGTCGTGGAGGAAGCCGAGGGTCTCGCGGACATCCTCGAACGGCGGGGTCACGAACTCCAGCAGCGCCTCGGAATAGTCCGTGGTGATGTAGGGATGGGTCAGAGCCGACCCCAGCGCCGGCGGATGCGGCGTCTGCGCCGGGCCGCCCTCCGGACTCACGCGCAGGGTTTCCTTTTCCAGGCCGATGCGGCCGTGCAGGCTGCCGGCGGGCAGTATTTCCGCCAGTCGCCCCACCAGGGCCTGCAGATTGCGTTCGTCGCTTCCCACGTGCGGACCGCCTTGCTGGATCGAACTTGGTGGATGAAGACGCGGAAAATACCGGATTGTTCCTCGCCGGTCACCGGACGACCGGTGGCGGTTCTCTTCGTGCCGCCCGGCCGGTATATTAGAAACGGCTGATGTTAGCATGGAGACCCGCATGAGCAAGCCACCCCCCGAAACCGACCCGCGCGACCTGAGCGACCGCGTCATCGACTTCCTGCGCGCGCCGGCCACCCTGCTGTTCCTGGCCGGACTGGTCATTGGCGGTCTGGGCGTCCACTGGCTCTCGGACCCCGAGGTACCGGAAGGGATGCTGCTGGTCACGGTGCACAACGACACCGACGAGATGATCGAAGCCATCCATTTCAGCTTCAGTCACGACCAGAGCCTGAGCGAGTTGCGCGAAGGGCGCATCCGGCCCGGCGAGCGCCGCGACGTGGCACTCAACCACCCGCCGGCAGCCGGTTTCAACATGGAAGTGCGCTACGCCGATGGCGAGACCCAGTCCTTCTGCGCCAACCGGGGCGTCGAGGGCCGGCGCCAGGCAGTGCGACTCTACCGCTGAGGACCCCCGCGTTCCGGCACCATGGGGCGTCCAGGGACCGGCTAACGCCGTTGATGGACAGCCATCACCCGGCTGTCCTAAAGTCAGGAAGCTCAGGGGAGTAGTCACCCCGTCCTTCGGCGACGGGGGCCTGCGTCAACATCATTGGCCCGCAGGGGCCGTGGCGCAGGCAGCCGCATCCGGCCCGACGAGACCTGTGGCATGGATCTCCGGGCCGCCGTAACGGCGGCGGGCGTGCTCATGGCCGGGCGGCGGAGGTCGATGCCACCGGTCATCGCCCGCCCGGCCCGGATCGCCCGTCATGGAGCTGTTCCTTCTTTCCGTGTTGACCATGGCCGTGCCCGAGATCGGCGACCGGTCGATGTTCCTGGCCGCCTTGTTCGGGCTGCGCTGTCACCGCCTGTGGCCGGTGTTCTGGGGCATGACCGCCGGGCTGTTCGCCAACCAGCTGCTGTCGGCCGTGGCCGGGGTGTGGCTGTTCTCGGTGATCGACACCGACTGGCACCTGTGGCTGGTCGCGATCGCGTTTCTCGCCATGGCGGTCTGGGTGCTGATCCCGGAGGACGACGAGGACGGGGTGCCGGAGAACCCCTGTGCCCGCAGCCTGTTCTTCACCGCTGCGACCACCTTCTTCCTGTTCGAGATGGCGGACAAGACCCAGCTGGCCGTGGTCGCGCTGGCCGGGGCCTCCGGCAGCCTGGTGCCGGTGGTGCTGGGTGCGACCCTGGGCATCCTGCTGATCACCGTGCCCGGGCTGCTGCTGGGGCGGCGCTTTGCCGAGCGCATGCCGGTGCGCATGCTGCGCTGGTTCGCCGCGGCGCTGTTCCTGCTCATCGGCCTGTGGACCCTGCTGGAGGCGCTGGGATGGATACCCGATCTCGGCATGCCGGACTTCTCCGGTGCCCTGCTGGAGGCCGCCGGCCGGAGTGGCGAGTGATTTCGGCGAGGAGGGTCGATACCGTTCGTTTTTGTCGTCGGGTTTTCGCGAAAATCCGCGATTTTCATTCGATTGCCTCGATGGGATCATCATCCGGGTGAACCATCCGGAGGAATGGCCATGAGTCTGCTGATCAACGGTGAGCTGCGCGAAGGCTGGCTGGAGGAGGAATCCGACGAGAACGGCGATTTCGTACGCCAGGATCAGCAGTACCGCAACTACGTGACCGCCGACGGCAGCCCCGGCCCGCTGGGCGAGGGCGGTTTCACCGCGGCTTCCGGGCGCTATCACCTGTACGTGTCGTATGCCTGTCCGTGGGCGCACCGTGCGCTTATCCTGCGCAGGCTGAAGGGCCTGGAGCCGCACATCGGGCTGTCGGTGGTGCACCACTACATGGGCGATGCCGGCTGGTCGTTCGATGACTGCGACGGCTGCACCGGGGACCGGGTGCACGGCTCGCGTTACATGCACGAGCTCTACACCCGCACCGATCCGCACTACACCGGCATCGTCACCGTTCCGGTGCTGTTCGATACCGAACGCGACCGCATTGCCAACAACGAGTCGCTGGATCTGGTGCGCATGTTCAACAGCGCCTTCGATCACATCACCGGTAACACCCTGGATTTTTACCCGGAAGATCTGCGCGAGGAGATCCATGCGGTCAACGAGCGGGTGTACGAGAACGTGAACAACGGGGTCTATCGCTGCGGCTTCGCGACCACGCAGAAGGCCTATGATGCCGCCTTCGACCGCTTGTTCGAGACCCTCGACTGGCTGGAGCAGCGCCTCGCGCGCCAGCCGTTCCTGGCCGGCGAACGCCTGACGGAGGCGGACTGGCGACTGTTCACCACGCTGCTGCGTTTCGATCCGGTGTACTACAGCCACTTCAAGTGCAACCGCCAGCGGCTGACGGATTTCCCGAACCTGTCCGCCTATCTGCGCATGCTCTACCAGCGCCCGGGCGTGGCCGGGACCGTGCGCATGGACCACATCAAGGCGCACTATTACGGTTCGCACCCGATGCTGAATCCGTCGGGGATCGTGCCGAAGGGGCCGGTGATCGATATCGGCGCCGCGCACGGGCGGCCGCTGGGCGCCCTCCCGCAGGCCCTGCGGAACCCGGGCGAATGAACCGGGTCGGTTTGTCATGTACAAGCACCCGCCCGCCGGCCGGCCCCGTCCGGCGGGTGGCGTGATTAAAGGAGTCCATTGGTGAAGGCAAGCGGGATCATCGGCGGCATCCTCGTCCTCGCCCTGGCGGCGGGCGGGGCGTGGTGGCTGCAGCAGCAGGACGATGCCGGGGCCGCGCGCGCGACCCTGCCGGCCTCCGGCGAGCGTGACGAACGCACGCCGGTGCGCGTCAGCGAGGTGGCGCCGCGCGAGTTCGAGACCGTGATCGAGGCGCTGGGCACGGTCGCCGCGCGGGAGTCGGTCACGGTGCGTGCGCCGGTGACCGCCCGGGTGGAATCACTGGAGTTCGAGGACGGCGAGCGCGTCGACGCGGGTGATGTCCTGGTGCGACTGCGCGCGGACGAGGAACGGGCGCGCCGTGACGAGGCCCGGGTGCGGGTGGAAGACGCCCGCCGCGAGCTGGCGCGGGTGCGTGACCGGGTACAGGACGGCATCGTGACCCGCCAGGAGGTCGACCAGCAGGCCTCGCGCCTGGCCGAGGCCCGGGCCGCCCTGGCCGCGGCCACCGCGCAGGTGGAGGACCGCACCATCCGGGCGCCCTTCACCGGCACCCTGGGCCTGCGCGAGGTGAGCCCCGGGGCCATGGTCTCGCCGGACACGGCCCTCGTGGAGCTGGACGACATCCGCACCGTGCGCCTCGATTTCCCGGTGCCGGAGCGCTTTGCCGCTTCCATCGAGCTGGGCATGCCGATCACCGGGCACAGTGCGGCCGGCGACTTCGCGGCCGACGTGACCGCGGTGAGCAATCGCATCGACGCGGGCACGCGCACCCTGAACGTGCGCGCGGTGGCCGACAACCCGGAGGAACGCCTGCGCCCGGGCATGCTCGCCACGGTGCGCCTGGCGCTGGATCCGCAACGGGCGCCGGCGGTGCCCGAGGGCGCTGTGGTGCAGACCGCCGACCAGCACTTCGTCTTCCGCCTGCAGGAGGACGACACGGTCAGCCGCGACCGGATCCGCGTCGGTCGGCGGTCCCCCGGCTGGGTGGAGGTGCTGGACGGCGTCGAACCCGGCGACACCGTGGTCTCCGAGGGCGTCTCGCGGGTGCGTGACGGCACGACCGTGCGCGTACTGGAGTCCGGAGACGACGGATGATCCTCTCGGATGTCGCCAATCGCCGGCCGGTGCTGGCGATCGTCTTCAATCTGCTGCTGGTGACCTTCGGCCTGATCGCCTGGGATCAGCTGCCGCTGCGCGAATACCCCGACGTCGACCCGCCGGTGGTCACGGTGGATACCAACTATCCCGGCGGCAGCGCGGAGATCATCGAACGCGAGGTGACCCAGCGCCTGGAGGACCGTATCGCCGGGGTGGAGGGCATCCGCTACATGCAGTCCTCCAGCGACGACGGGCGCTCGCGCATCACGGTCGAGTTCGGTCTGGACCGCGATATCGACGCCGCCGCCAACGACGTGCGCGAGGCGGTCAGCCGGGCGCAGCGCAATCTGCCGGACGAGGTCGAGCCGCCACGCATCACCAAGGCCGACTCCGACTCCTCGCCCATCCTCTGGCTCAACCTCTCCAGCGACCGCATGAGCGCGCTGGAGCTGGCGGACTACGCCGACCGCAATCTGGTCGATCGACTGTCGGTGGTGGACGGCGTGGCTCTGGTGCGGCTGGGCGGGGCGCGCAGCTACGCGATGCGCATCTGGATCGACCGCGAGGCGCTGGCAGCGCGGGACCTGACCGTGCTGGAGATCCAGGATGCGCTGGAGCGGGAGAACGTCGAGCTGCCGGCCGGACGGCTGGATTCCGACGAGCGCGAGTTCCGTGTGCGCATCGACCGCAGCTACCGCACGCCCGGAGACTTCGAGAACCTGGTCCTGCGCCGCGGCGAGGACGGTCAGCTGGTACGCCTGGGCGACGTGGCCTCGGTCAACATCGGTGCGGATACCGAGCGCACCGAGTTCCGCGGCAATGGCGAGGACATGATCGGGCTGGGGATCATCCGCCAGTCCAATGCCAACGTGCTGGAGGTCGCCGGTGCGGTGAAGGCACTGGCGGCCGATCTGGAAGGCAGCCTGCCGGAAGGGACCTCGCTGGTTCCGACCTACGATGAATCGGTGTTCATCGAAGGGGCGTTGCAGGAGGTCTACGTGACCCTGGGGGTGGCGACGCTGGCGGTGGTCGCGGTGATCTACCTGTTCCTGGGCAGCTGGCGCGCCACGCTGATCCCGGCGGTGACCGTCCCGGTGGCCCTGACCGCGGCCTTCATCGGCATCAACCTGTTCGGTTTCTCGGTGAACCTGCTGACCCTGCTGGCCCTGGTGCTGGCGGTGGGGCTGGTGGTGGACGACGCCATCGTGATGCTGGAGAACATCCATCGGCGTATCGAGCGCGGGGAGCCGGGGCTGCTGGCCGCCTGGCGCGGGGCACGTCAGGTCGGTTTCGCGATCGTCGCCACCACCTCGGTGCTGGTGGCGGTGTTCGTGCCACTGGCCTTCCTCGACGGCATGGTCGGGCGGCTGTTCTCCGAGTTCGCGATCGCGATGGCGATCGCCGTGGTGTTCTCCAGCATCGTGGCGCTGACCCTGGCGCCGGTGCTCTCCGGGCGCCTGATGCACAAGGGCGACGACGAGACCGGCGCGGCGCGCATGGTGGGCCGGGTATTTGGCGCTATCGAGGCCGGCTACGGGAAGCTGCTCTCCGGCGGGCTGCGCGTGTCCTGGTTGGTGGTCCCGCTGCTGGGCGGGGTGCTGGTCGGGGCCTGGTACCTGTTCGACAGCCTCCCCGAAGAATTCGCGCCGGAGGAAGATCGCGGCGCGTTCTTCGTGATGGTGGACGGGCCCGAGGGAGCGAGCTTCGACTACATGAGCCGGCAAATGGCCGAGGTGGAAGAGCGTCTGCAGCCGCTGATGAGCGAGGAAGGCGGGCCGATCCGGCGCGCGCTGGTGCGTACCCCGCGCGGGTTCGGCGGGGTGGAGACGGTCAACGACGGCTTCGTCATCGCGATCCTCGAGCACTGGGAGGACCGCGAACCTTCCGGGCGCGAGGTGATGAACTGGATCGAGGACAGCATCGGCGAGATGCCGGGCGTGCAGGCGCGCGCGGTGATGCGCCAGGGACTCAGCACTGGCGCGCCCGGGCCACCGGTGCAGTTCGTGATCTCCGGGCCCGACTTCGAGACCCTGGAAGAATGGGGCAACGCGGTGCTGGACGAGGTGCGTGACGTGGACGGCCTGCGCAACCTGCGTCTGGACTACGAGCCGACCCAGCCGCAGCTGAGCCTGAGCGTGGACCGCGACCGCGCCGGGGACCTGGGCATCTCCATGCGCGACATCGGCCGCACGCTGGACATCCTGCTGGGTGGCCGGGCGGTGACCCGCTGGCAGGACCGCGGTGAGGAATACGACGTGATTCTGGAGGGGCTGACCGATCAGCGGCGCACCACCGAGGCCATCGACAACATCCATCTGCGTGCCGAGTCCGGCGAGCTGGTGCCGCTGTCCAGCGTGGTGCGCTACGAGGAGCGTGCCGGGCCGGCGTCGCTGTCGCGCTACAACCGCGGCCGGGCAGTGACCCTGCAGGGCGGCGTGGGCGGCGAGCTGACGCTGGGCGAGGCGCTGGAGGTCCTGGATGCGGCGGCCGAACGGGTGCTGCCGGAGGAAGCCCGCATCGACTACAAGGGCCAGTCGCTGGATCTGCGCGAGGGCTCGGAGGCGATCCTGTTCGTGTTCGCGCTGGCGCTGCTGGTGGTGTTCCTGGTGCTCGCCGCGCAGTTCGAGAGTTTCGTGCACCCGTTCGTGATCATGCTGACCGTGCCCCTGGCCGTGGTGGGGGCCTTGCTGGGTCTGAGCCTGACCGGGCAGACGCTGAATATCTACAGCCAGATCGGGATCGTGATGCTGATCGGACTGGCGGCGAAGAACGGCATCCTGATCGTCGAATTCGCCAACCAGCTGCGCGATCGCGGGCGCGAGTTCCGTGACGCGGTAATCGAGGCCGGTCGCCTGCGCCTGCGCCCGGTGCTGATGACCGCCCTGACCACCGTGGCCGGCTCCATCCCGCTGATCCTGGCCTCCGGCCCGGGCGAGGAGACCCGTTTCGTGATCGGGGTCGCGGTGTTCTCCGGCGTGCTGTTCGCCACCGTGTTCACCCTGTTCGTGATTCCGGCCACCTACTACCTGATCGCTCGCGGTACGACCTCCCCGTTGGCCACCACACGGCGGCTGGAATCCATGGATGAAGAGATCAGGGACGTCGACGGCGAAACCCGCCCGTAGGAGGCCGGCCCCCCGGCCGATGGCAGCGGTAGGCCGGCCCCGGCCGTCGGGGCACCGGACGGGCCTGATCGGCGAGGGGGCTCGCCTCCTACAAGGGGGGTGTCGATGGGTGCCCGGTTGGTAGGAGGCCAGCCCCCTGGCCGATGTCGGCGGTGGGCTGGCCCCCGGTCGTCGGGGCACCGGTTGGGCCGGATCGGCGAGGGGGCTCGCCTCCTACGGGGGTGTGGATGGGTGCCCGTTCGGTAGGAGGCCGGCCCTCCGGCCGATGTCGGCGGTGGGTCGGTCCCGGCCGTCGGGGCAGCGGTTGGGCCTGGTCGGCCAGGGGGCTGGCCTCCTTGTGTGTCGTCGCAGAGGGAGCGCTACCATCTGTGGCACCGGGCTCGGGGTAACCCGTTGGCCTCCTGAGGTCTTGAACCTGCTCCGTAGATCGGTCCCCGCGCCCTTCTCATCTCGAAGTTTGAACGGTATCCAAGCCCCCCGTGAAGGACGGGTGAGGCTGTACGGACAAGGCGAGAGGACGAGATGGCTCATATCGGCATTGATGTCAGCAAGAACAAGCTCGACTGCATGTGGGTTCGGGATCTGGAGGCGGGCAAGGTCAAGCCCAAGGTGTTTCCGAACCGTCGAGATCAGTACCCGGAACTACTGCACTGGCTCGAACGCAACACCGGCGAGCCACCCGAGGCCCTGCACGTGTACCTGGAAGCGACCGGCATCTATCACGAGCCGCTGGCGTACTGGCTGCATGAGCACGGCGTGCGGGTGCATTTGCTGAACCCGGCCCAGGTGCGTTTCCACGCCCAGGGCATGGGGG
>NZ_KB898775.1:0-16136 GCF_000377885.1 Thioalkalivibrio sp. AKL17 | reverse complement strand
TGGGCGAGGAAGTGGAGATCGTGGGTCTGCACGACACGCAGAAGACCACGGTGACCGGCGTGGAGATGTTCCGCAAGCTGCTGGACCAGGGCGAGGCCGGCGACAACGTGGGCGTGCTGCTGCGCGGCACCAAGCGTGACGACGTGCAGCGCGGCCAGGTGCTGTGCAAGCCGGGTTCGATTACTCCGCACACCCAGTTCGAGGCGGAAGTGTACATCCTGAACAAGGAAGAGGGCGGTCGTCACACGCCGTTCTTCAACGGGTATCGTCCGCAGTTCTATTTCCGGACGACGGACGTGACGGGTTCGGTCGAGCTGCCGGAAGGCACCGAGATGGTGATGCCGGGCGACAACGTGAAGATGACGGTGTCGCTGATCAGCCCGATCGCCATGGAAGACGGTCTGCGTTTCGCGATTCGCGAAGGCGGCCGCACCGTGGGCGCCGGCGTCGTCTCGAAGATTATCGAGTGATAGACTGAGCAGTCAGCTGGCACGTCACCCGCGTTTGCACCCGCTGCAATTGCGGGTGTCTGCCTTCTACGATTACAGGCCAGTAGCTCAATTGGCAGAGCAGCGGTCTCCAAAACCGCAGGTTGGGGGTTCGAGTCCCTCCTGGCCTGCCATCTTTTACGATGGCGGCAAGCACCGGGTGAGACGATTTCATGACTGAACAATCGGAAGGCAGCGGCGCGCTGGATACTGTCAAGCTCGCCGTGGTCGTGGCCTTGCTCGTTGCCGGCGTCATGGGCTTCTACTGGTTCCAGGACGAATCGACCCTCGTGCGCGTGGTCGGTTTGCTTGCTGTCGTGGCCGTGGCCGCCGGGATCGGCATGACCACCTACAAAGGCCGACAGCTGAGCGCCTTCATGGGCAACGCCCGCACCGAAGTACGCAAGATGGTCTGGCCGACCCGTGTCGAAACGACCCAGACAACCCTGGTCGTGATCGCCGTCGTCATCGTGGTGGGGATCTTCCTCTGGCTCCTGGACATGTTCCTGGGGTGGTCCGTCAGTCGCTTCATCGGATAGGCATCAGGAATCTACCCCATGGCATTACGCTGGTACGTAGTACAGGCATTCTCCGGCTTCGAGTCCCAGGTCAAGCGGTCGCTGGAAGAGCGCATCGAGCGCTTCGAGATGCAGGACCATTTTGGCCAGATCCTGGTCCCGACCGAAGAGGTCGTGGAGATGAAGGACGGCCAGAAGCGCAAGAGTGAACGGAAGTTCTTTCCGGGGTACGTGCTGGTCCAGATGGATTTCAGCGACGAGGCCTGGCACCTGGTGAAGGCGGTCCCTCGCGTCCTTGGATTCATCGGGGGAACGGCGGATCGCCCGGCGCCGATCAGCGAAAAGGAAGCCGAGGCCATCCTCAACCGCATGGAAGAGGGCGCCGAGAAGCCGCGTCCCAAGGTCCTGTTCGAAGTCGGCGAGATGGTTCGCGTCATCGATGGCCCCTTCAACGACTTCAACGGTGTCGTCGAAGAGGTCAACTACGACAAGAGCCGTCTGCTGGTGGCCGTCCAGATATTCGGTCGTTCGACCCCGGTGGAGCTCGAGTTCCATCAGGTCGAGAAAACCTGACGCAGTGTGCGTTTAACACCTTGATCGGGGAGCCGCGAGGCGCCTGTACCCGAGGGAGTCAGCATGGCAAAGAAAATCGAAGCCTACATCAAGCTTCAGGTCGGGGCCGGCAAGGCCAATCCGAGCCCCCCCGTCGGCCCCGCGCTGGGTCAGCGCGGCGTGAACATCATGGAGTTCTGCAAGGCGTTCAACGCCGAGACCCAGGACATGGAGCCCGGTCTGCCGATCCCGGTGGTGATCACCGTGTATTCCGACCGTTCGTTCACCTTCGTGACCAAGACCCCGCCGGCACAGATCCTTCTGAAGAAGGCCGCCGGAATCCAGAGCGGTTCGGGTGAGCCGAACACCAAAAAGGTCGGAAAGGTCACGCGCGAGCAGCTGGAAGAGATTGCACGCGCCAAGGAACCGGATCTGACCGCCGCCGACATGGACGCCGCGGTCCGCACGATCGCCGGCAGCGCCCGCAGTATGGGCATCGACGTGGAGGGTCTCTGAGATGGCGAAGCTGAGCAAACGCATGCAGACGATCCGCGAGAAGGTGGAGCCGACTCGTGCGTATCCCGCCGATGAGGCCTTCTCCCTTCTGCGCGAGCTGGCCACCGCAAAATTCCGCGAGTCCGTCGACGTCGCCGTGAATCTGGGCGTGGATCCGCGGAAATCCGACCAGGTCGTGCGCGGCTCCACGGTCCTCCCGCACGGCAACGGCAAGACCGTTCGCGTGGCGGTGTTCACCCAGGGCGATAACGCGGATGCCGCCAAAGAGGCCGGCGCGGATGTGGTCGGCATGGATGACCTTGCCGAACAGGTCAAGGCCGGTCAGCTGGATTTCGACGTGGTGATCGCCTCCCCCGATGCGATGCGCGTGGTGGGGCAACTGGGCCAGATCCTCGGTCCGCGCGGTCTGATGCCCAACCCCAAGGTCGGTACCGTGACGCCGGATGTGGCCACGGCGGTGACCAACGCCAAGGGCGGGCAGGTCCGCTACCGCACGGACAAGGGCGGCATCGTCCACTGCACGATCGGCGCGGCCGACTTCGAGGCGGATGCCCTGAAGGACAACCTGAACGCGCTGCTGCAGGATCTGATCAAGATGAAGCCGGCGACCTCCAAGGGCCAGTACGTGCGTGGAGTCACGGTCTCGACGACGATGGGCCCCGGGCTGAAGGTCGACGGCGCCACCCTCAATCTCTGATTCCGCCGTACGCGGCGGAATCCAATGCTTTGGTCGGCTGTCGCGCGAGCGGCACGCCATCCAAGACCGCAGGCGGGCCGCATGGCGGCGCTTAATAGCCCAGCCTGCGCAGATGGTGTCACCCGATTCAGGAATGGCCTGCGACGGGAGCACCTGAGTACCGGTCTTCGGACCGGTTCACGACCATCTCCGGATGGTCTCAACAGAGGAGAGTCAACGTGGCTTTGAATCTCGATGACAAGAAGCAGATTGTCACGGAACTGGCTGCGATTGCTGCCTCGGCGCACTCCGCGGTGGGTGCGGAATATCGAGGTCTCTCGGTCGCGCAGATGACCGAGCTGCGCAAGCAGGCTCGGGAGCAGGATGTTTATCTGCGCGTGGTGAAGAACAATCTCGCCAAGCGTGCGCTGGCGGGCACGGACTTCGAGTGCATGCAGCCCGAGCTGCATGGGCCGTTGGTTCTGGCCTTCAGCCTGGAGGAGCCATCCTCCGCCGCGCGTCTGGTGCGTGATTTCGCCAAGACCAACGATCAGCTGAAAGCACGGATGGTGTCCTTCGGCGGCGAGTTGATGGGGGCGAACGATCTCGAACGCCTCGCCAGCCTGCCGACCCGCGAAGAGGCCCTGAGCCAGCTGATGGCCACGATGCGCGCACCGCTCGACAAGTTCGCCCGCACCGTCAACGAGGTGCCCGGCAAACTGGTGCGTACCGTTGCAGCGATCCGCGATCAGAAGCAGGCAGCCTGATCCCGGTTCCTGGAATCCTATTCGCTAGCACATTTCTGAATGCGGGCAGCCCCGCAGGGAGAACCTACTAATGGCCGTTTCGAAAGAAGATATCCTGGAAGCCATCGGCAACATGACGGTCCTCGAAATCGTGGACCTGATTGGCGAGATGGAAGAGAAGTTCGGCGTGACCGCGGCTGCTGCCGTGGCCGCAGCCCCGGCCGCCGCCGGCGGTGGTGAAGGCGGCGGCGGTGAAGCCGAGAAGGACGAGTTCGACGTCGTCATGTCCGGCTTCGGCGACAACAAGGTTGGCGTCATCAAGGTCGTGCGCGGCCTGACCGGTCTGGGCCTGAAGGAGGCCAAGGAGATGGTCGAAGGCGTACCGGCCACCGTGAAGGAAGGCGCGGCCAAGGAAGAAGCCGAGAAGATGAAGGCGGAGCTGGAAGAAGCCGGCGCGTCCGTCGAGCTGAAGTAACAAGGGCGTTACGCCCGTTGTCAGACGTGTCCGTCACGGGCATGCGGAGCTGGCGGCTGCGAGGCCGTCAGCTTCCGCCCGTGGTGGCGCGGATTTATTGCGCGTTGTTCTGCTAGCCCCCGAGGTATTCCATGGCCCTCAGTTATACCGAAAAGAAACGCATCCGCAAGGATTTCGGGAAGCGTCCCCAGATCCTGGACGTTCCGTATCTGCTGGAGACCCAGCTCACCTCCTACCGCAATTTCCTCCAGGAGGACCGGGGTGCGGACAGTCGCGAAGGACTCGGTCTGCACGCGGCGTTTCAGTCGGTATTTCCCATTGTCAGTTACTCCGGTCACGTTCAGCTGGAGTATGTCAGCTATCGGCTCGGCGAGCCGGTCTTCGACGTCAAGGAATGCCAGATCCGCGGCGTGACCTATGCGGCCCCGCTGCGTGTGCTGCTGCGGCTGGTGATTCACGACAAGGATGCCCCTGCCGGCTCCACCGTGGTGAAGGAGGTGAAGGAGCAGGAGGTCTACATGGGCGAACTGCCCCTGATGACCGAAAACGGCACCTTCGTGATCAACGGTACCGAGCGGGTGATCGTTTCCCAGCTGCACCGTTCGCCCGGGGTGTTCTTCGACTCCGACAAGGGCAAGACCCAGGGAAGCTCGCAGAAGCTGCTGTACAACGCACGCATCATCCCGTACCGCGGTTCGTGGCTCGATTTCGAGTTCGATGCCAAGGACGGGGTGTATGTCCGGATTGACCGTCGCCGGAAGCTGCCGGCCTCCATCCTGCTGCGTGCACTGGGGATGGACACCGAGCAGATCCTGGAGACGTTCTTTGATTTCAGCCGGGTGACCCTTGACGAAAATGGCGGCGAGCTGGATCTGATCCCCGAACGTCTGCGGGGGGAAACCGCGGTGGTGGACATCACCGACGGCGACAAGGTCATCGTGGAAGCCGGTCGGCGGATTACGCCGCGGCACATCCGCGAGATCGAGAAGGCCGGGATTCGTACGCTGCACCTCCCTGACGAAAATCTTGTGGGTCGCGTGCTCGCGCGGACGATTATGGATCCGTCCACCGGGGAGGTGATCGGCAACCCGAACGATGCCCTGACCCAGGATCTGCTGGACCGGCTTCGGGCCGAAGGGATTCAGCAGTTCGACACGATCTACACGAACGAGTACGACCATGGGCCGTACATGTCCGACACATTGCGGCTGGATCCGACCAAGACCCAGCTGGAGGCACAGGTCGAGATCTATCGCGTGATGCGTCCGGGCGAGCCGCCGACCAAGGATGCCGCGGAGAACCTGTTCGCGAACCTGTTCTTCTCGGAAGACCGCTATGATCTTTCGGCCGTCGGCCGCATGAAGTTCAATCGCCGCGTCGGTCGTGATACCGATGAAGGCGAGGGGGTGCTGTCCACGGACGATATCCTCGACGTGCTCAAGGTCCTGATCGATCTGCGCAACGGCAAGGGCCGTACCGACGACATTGACCACCTTGGCAATCGTCGCATCCGGTCGGTGGGCGAAATGGCGGAGAATCAGTTCCGCCTGGGGCTGGTCCGCGTCGAGCGTGCGGTCAAGGAACGTCTGACCGTCGCGGAGAGCGAGGGGCTGATGCCGCAGGAACTGATCAATGCCAAGCCGGTGGCGGCTGCGATCAAGGAATTCTTCGGCTCCAGCCAGCTCTCGCAGTTCATGGACCAGAACAACCCCCTCTCCGAGGTGACCCACAAGCGCCGGATATCCGCGCTGGGTCCGGGCGGCCTGACGCGCGAACGCGCGGGCTTCGAAGTGCGGGACGTGCATCCGACGCATTACGGGCGGGTATGCCCGATCGAGACTCCGGAAGGACCGAACATCGGTCTGATCAACTCGCTGGCGGTGTATGCGCGGACCAACCGTTACGGGTTCCTCGAGACGCCTTATCGCAAGGTCGAGGACGGGCGCGTCACCGATGAGATCGCCTATCTCTCGGCCATCGAGGAAAGCCAGTACGTGATCGCGCAGGCGAACGCGGCCATGGACGAGGGCGGTCGCCTGACCGATGACCTGGTGTCCTGCCGGTACCAGGAAGAGTTCACGATCTCCTCGCCGGACAAGATCCAGTACATGGATATCTCGCCGAAGCAGATTGTTTCGGTAGCCGCCGCGCTGTTGCCGTTCCTGGAGCATGACGACGCGAACCGCGCCCTGATGGGCGCCAACATGCAGCGCCAGGCGGTTCCGTGCCTGCGCTCGGACAAGCCACTGGTGGGGACGGGTATCGAGCGTACCGTGGCCATCGACTCCGGATCGGCGATTGTCGCCCGGCGGGGCGGCACCGTGGATTCCGCGGACGCCGGACGTGTGGTCGTGCGGGTCAATGACGACGAGACCCAGCCGGGCGAACCGGGCGTGGATATCTACAATCTGACCAAGTATTCGCGCTCGAACCAGAACACCGCGATCAACCAGCGTCCGCTGGTGGCCGTTGGTGACGAAATCGCGCGTGGCGATGTGCTGGCCGACGGTTCCTCCACGGACATGGGCGACCTGGCGCTGGGCCAGAATATGATGGTCGCGTTCATGCCCTGGAACGGTTACAACTTCGAGGACTCGATCCTGATCTCGGAGCGTGCGGTTCACGAGGATCGCTACACCACCATCCACATCGAGGAGCTCAACTGCACCGCGCGTGACACCAAGCTCGGGCAGGAAGAGGTGACGGCGGACATCCCCAATGTCTCCGAGTCGCTGCTGTCCAAGCTGGACGAGTCCGGTGTGGTGTACGTGGGTGCCGAGGTGAAGCCGGGCGACATCCTGGTCGGGAAGGTGACGCCCAAGGGCGAGACCCAGCTGACGCCGGAAGAGAAACTGCTGCGTGCGATCTTCGGCGAGAAGGCGTCGGACGTGAAGGATACGTCCCTGCGCGTCCCGTCGGGCGTCGAGGGAACGGTCATTGACGTTCGCGTGTTCACGCGGGACGGCGTCGAGAAGGACGCCCGGGCCAAGTCGATTGAAGAGGACGACATGGCCGCGGTGCGCAAGGACCTGCGGGATCAGCTGCGGATCTACGAGGACGACATCTTTGCGCGCATGGAGAAGCTCCTGGTCAACAAGACCGCCGCAGGCGGGCCCGACGGGCTGGGAGACGGCTCCAGGGTGACGAAGAAATACCTGCAGGGCCTGTCGCGTGACCAGTGGTTCGAGATCCGCCTGCAGGATGATGACGTGAATGCCCAGCTGGAGGACCTCGGGCGTCAGCTCAAGGACCAGAAAACGGCGTTTGACGAAAAGGTCGAGCACCAGAAGGCGAAGCTGGCCGCGGGTGACGACCTGCCGCCGGGCGTGCAGAAGATGGTCAAGGTCTACGTGGCCGTGAAGCGTCGTCTGCAGCCGGGCGACAAAATGGCCGGTCGCCACGGGAACAAGGGCGTGATCTCGATGATCGTGCCGGAAGAAGACATGCCGTTCCTGGATGACGGGACGCCGGTGGACGTGGTCCTGAACCCGCTGGGTGTGCCTTCGCGCATGAACGTCGGGCAGGTGCTCGAGGTCCATCTTGGGTGGGCCGCGAAGGGGCTGGGCGACAAGATCAACCGCATGCTCGAGGCGCAATCCGAGATCGCGAAGCTGCGCGAATTCCTGGACCGCATCTACAACCACCGTGATCGCAAGGTCAACCTGGATGAACTCTCGGACACCGAGATCCTGACCCTGTGCCGGAACCTGCGGGGCGGCGTGCCCATGGCTACCCCGGTGTTCGACGGTGCGGCCGAGGAAGAGATCAAGGAGATGCTGCGGCTCGCCGATCTGCCCGAAACGGGTCAGGCGACCCTGTACGACGGTCGGACCGGGGAGGCCTTCGATCGCCCGGTGACGGTGGGCTACATGCATATGCTCAAGCTCAACCACCTGGTCGACGACAAGATGCACGCGCGCTCCACCGGCCCGTACTCGCTGGTGACCCAGCAGCCGCTGGGCGGCAAGGCGCAGTTCGGTGGCCAGCGCTTCGGCGAGATGGAGGTCTGGGCGCTGGAGGCCTACGGCGCTGCCTACACCCTGCAGGAAATGCTGACGGTGAAGGCGGACGACGTGCAGGGCCGCAACAAGATGTACAAGAACATCGTCGACGGCGAGCACCAGATGGAAGCCAATGTGCCCGAGTCCTTCAACGTGCTGATGAAGGAAATCAAGGCGCTGGGCATCAACATCGAGCTCGAGCAGGACTGACCCGCTCCGTTCGCAACGTGATCCGAAGGGGCGCCGCGCGCCCCTCGAAAACTAGCTGTGAGGCAAGTGAATGAAAGACCTCCTGAATCTGTTCAAGCAGCAGACCCAGCCGGAAGAGTTTGACGCCATCCGGATTGGCCTGGCGTCCTCCGACCAGGTGCGCTCCTGGTCGTTCGGCGAAGTGAAAAAGCCGGAGACGATCAACTACCGCACCTTCAAGCCGGAGCGGGACGGGCTGTTCTGTGCCAAGATCTTTGGCCCGGTGAAGGATTACGAGTGCCTGTGCGGCAAGTACAAGCGCCTGAAGCACCGGGGCGTGGTGTGCGAGAAGTGTGGCGTCGAGGTGACCCAGACCAAGGTGCGCCGCGAGCGCATGGGGCACATCGATCTGGCCTCCCCGGTTGCGCATATCTGGTATCTGAAGAGCCTGCCGTCGCGCATCGGCCTGCTGCTGGACATGACCCTGAAGGACATCGAGAAGGTGCTGTACTTCGAGTCCTTCATCGTGACCGACCCGGGGTTCACCACCCTGGAGAAGCGTCAGCTCCTGACCGACGAGGAGTACCTCGAGGCGATGGAGGAGCACGGTGACGACTTCACCGCGATGATGGGTGCGGAAGCGGTCCTGAGCCTTCTGAAGGAGCTGGATCTGCAGTCCGAAGCCGCGCGCATGCGCCAGGAACTGTCGGAGACCGGTTCCGAAACCAAGATCAAGCGCCTCGGCAAGCGCCTGAAGCTGATCGAGTCGTTCCTGGAGTCCGGCAACAAGCCGGAGTGGATGATCATGGACGTGCTGCCGGTGCTGCCGCCGGACCTGCGTCCGCTGGTGCCGCTGGACGGCGGTCGCTTCGCGACTTCCGACCTGAACGACCTGTACCGCCGTGTGATCAATCGCAACAACCGTCTGCGCCGCCTGCTGGAGCTGAACGCCCCCGACATCATCGTGCGCAACGAAAAGCGCATGCTGCAGGAGTCCGTGGACGCGCTGCTGGACAACGGCCGCCGCGGCCGTGCCATCACCGGTACCAACAAGCGCCCGCTGAAGTCCCTGGCCGACATGATCAAGGGCAAGCAGGGCCGCTTCCGTCAGAACCTGCTGGGCAAGCGTGTCGACTACTCCGGTCGTTCCGTGATCGTTGTGGGTCCGACCCTGCGTCTGCACCAGTGCGGCCTGCCCAAGCGCATGGCGCTGGAACTGTTCAAGCCGTTCATCTTCGGCAAGCTGCAGCGTCGTGGCCTGGCCACCACCATCAAGGCGGCAAAGAAGGCGGTCGAGAAGGAAGGTCCGGAGGTCTGGGACATCCTCGAAGAGGTGATCCGCGAGCACCCGGTGATGCTGAACCGCGCGCCGACTCTGCACCGCCTCGGCATCCAGGCGTTCGAGCCGGTGCTGATCGAGGGCAAGGCGATCCAGCTGCACCCGCTGGTCTGCGCCGCGTTCAACGCGGACTTCGACGGTGACCAGATGGCCGTGCACGTGCCGCTGTCGCTGGAGGCCCAGCTGGAGGCACGTACGCTGATGCTGTCCTCCAACAACGTGCTGTCCCCGGCCAATGGCGAGCCCATTATTGTTCCGTCGCAGGACATTGTGCTCGGCCTTTATTACCTGTCGCGGGAGAAGGTCAACGCGCGGGGCGAAGGCATGGTGTTCGCCGACGTTGACGAGGTGCATCGCGCCTACGAGAACGGCAAGGTCGATCTGCATGCACGCGTTACCGTGCGCATGGAGGACCCGCACGCCCAATATGCCGACAGCGAGGGCGAGCGCCCGCGCGTGCGTCTGGAGACCACGGTCGGGCGGGCGATCCTGTCCCGGGTCATGCCGCGCGGGCTGCCCTTCGAGCTGATCGATCAGGAGCTGGACAAGAAGAGCATCTCGCACCTGATCAATGCCTGCTACCGCCGCCTGGGCCTCAAGGACACCGTGGTGTTCGCGGACCAGCTGATGTATGCCGGTTTCTACTACTCCACCCGTGCCGGCGTGTCCTTCTGCGCGGATGACATGGTGATCCCGGACGAAAAGCAGCCGATCCTGGAGAATGCCGAGGAGCAGGTGAAGGAAATCGAGGAGCAGTACGCCTCGGGCCTGGTCACCAAGGGCGAGCGCTACAACAAGGTCGTGGACATCTGGGCGCACTGCAACGACCAGGTGGCGAAATCGATGATGGAGCACCTCGGCAAGGAAGAGGTGACGAATCGCGACGGCGAAGTGGTCGCGCAGCGTGCGTTCAACTCGATCTTCATGATGGCCGACTCCGGCGCGCGCGGATCCGCCGCGCAGATTCGCCAGCTGGCGGGCATGCGCGGCCTGATGGCCAAGCCGGACGGGTCCATCATCGAGACGCCCATCACCGCGAACTTCCGCGAGGGTCTCAACGTCCTGCAGTACTTCATCTCGACCCACGGCGCCCGCAAGGGCCTGGCGGATACGGCGCTGAAGACCGCCAACTCGGGGTACCTCACGCGTCGCCTGGTGGACGTGTCGCAGGACGTGGTGGTGACCGAGCCGGACTGCGGTACCGAACAGGGCCTCCTGATGAAGCCGATCATCGAGGGCGGCGATGTGGTCGAACCGCTGCGCGACCGCGTGCTTGGTCGCACGGTGGCGGTGGACATCCTGCGCCCGGGCACCGACGAGGTGCTGGTGCCGAAGGACACCCTGCTCGATGAGGCGATGGTGGATCAGCTCGATGCCGCGGGCGTTGACGAGGTCCTGGTGCGCTCGGCGATTACTTGCGAGACCCGGCAGGGTATCTGCGCCAAATGCTACGGGCGCGACCTGGCGCGCGGCCACGAGGTCAACTCGGGTGAATCGGTGGGGGTCATCGCGGCCCAGTCGATCGGCGAGCCCGGAACCCAGCTGACCATGCGTACGTTCCATATCGGGGGTGCTGCGTCCCGCGCTGTCACGGTCAGTGCGATCCAGGTCAAGAATGCCGGGCACATCCGTCTCCACAACATCAAGACCGTGGAGCACAAGTCCGGCAACCTGGTGGCGGTGTCGCGTTCCGGAGAACTGGGAGTGATCGACGAGGCCGGCCGTGAGCGCGAGCGCTACAAGGTTCCCTATGGCGCGACGATCATGGTCCATGAGGGCAATGCGGTCGAAGCCGGTCAGGAAATTGCCACCTGGGATCCGCATACCCACCCGATCGTGACCGAAGTGGCGGGTACCGTGAAGCTCGCGGATTTCATCGAAAACGTGACGGTGACGAAGGAGACGGACGAGTTCACCGGCCTGTCCTCCAACGTGGTCCTCGATCCCAAGAGCCGGAGCTCCGCCGGCAAGGATCTGCGGCCCACGGTCAAGCTGCTGGATGACGCCGGGAACGAGGTCTACATCCCGGGGACGGACATGCCCGCGCAGTACATGCTGCCGGCCAACGCGATCTTCAACCTGGAAGACAATGCGCGGGTCGAGGTGGGTGACGTCATTGCGCGCCTGCCGCAGGAGTCTTCGAAGACCCGTGACATCACCGGCGGTCTGCCGCGCGTCGCCGACCTGTTCGAGGCGCGCAAGCCCAAGGAACCGGCGATCCTGGCCGAGCTGTCCGGTACGGTTTCGTTCGGGAAGGAAACCAAGGGCAAGCAGCGTCTGATCATCACTCCGGACCGGGGCGACGCCCACGAGATGCTGATCGCCAAACAGCGGACCGTGAACGTGTTCGAGGGCGAGCGTGTCGAGCAGGGCGAAGTGATCGTCGATGGCGAACTGGATCCGCACGATATCCTCCGCCTTAGGGGCGTCACCGCGCTCGCGGAATATCAGGTGCAGGAGATCCAGGATGTCTATCGCCTGCAGGGCGTGAAGATCAATGACAAGCACATCGAAGTCGTCGTCCGGCAGATGCTGCGCAAGGTCAACATCCTGGACCCCGGCGATACACGTTTCCTGTCGGGCGACCAGGTGGACCGCACTCGGGTCCTCGAGGAGAACGAGAAGCTGTCTACCGACCAGCAGCCGGCAACCTACGAACGTGTGCTTCTGGGGATTACCAAGGCCTCGCTCGTGACGGAATCGTTCATCTCTGCGGCCTCTTTCCAGGAAACGACGCGGGTGCTGACCGAGGCCTCGACGCGCGGCGCGCGGGACGACCTGCGCGGGCTCAAGGAGAACGTGATCGTGGGCCGCTTGATTCCCGCGGGGACCGGGTTGGCCTATCACAAGGAACGCCGCCGCAGGCGGGCTCTCGAAATGCCCGAATTCGAAACGGTGGGCGATAGCGCACCGGAAGCCGAACCGGCCGAAGGGCCGTCGGCAGGGCCGGAGAGCGAGCCCGGCGGCGACAGCGGAGCATCGGGTGATTCCGTGCAGTGATGCGGAATCGAGTTGACAGTCAAGAGGGCGCGCATTAAACTTCCGCTCCCTCGACAGGCCGGTCTCGGCACCGGCCTGTCGTTATTTTTAGGCTAGGAGAAAGGGTTTCATGGCCACGATCAACCAGTTGGTACGAAAGCCGCGCAAGCGGCCGGTCGAGAAGAGCGACGTGCCGGCGCTTCAGGGTTCGCCGCAGAAGCGCGGTGTATGCACCCGTGTCTACACCACCACGCCCAAAAAGCCGAACTCGGCGCTGCGCAAGGTTGCGCGCGTGCGGCTGACCAACGGTTACGAGGTCAGCTCCTATATCGGTGGCGAAGGGCACAACCTGCAGGAACACTCCGTGGTCCTGATTCGTGGTGGTCGTGTGAAGGACCTCCCGGGTGTGCGCTATCACACGGTCCGCGGAAGCCTGGACACCCAGGGCGTGCAGAAGCGCGCGAAGGGTCGTTCCAAGTACGGGACCAAGCGTCCGAAGAAATCCTAACCGTGTTCAAGTCCGGGAACTGAAACAATGTCGAGAAGAGCAGCCGCACCCAAGCGTCACATCCTCCCCGATCCGAAATTCGGGAGCGATCGTCTGGCGAAGTTCATCAATACCGTCATGCGGGATGGCAAGAAGTCCGTCGCCGAGCGGGTCGTCTATGGCGCGCTGGACCAGATCGAGTCCAAGCAGGGTGACGGCCTGGGCGCGCTGGAGCGTGCGCTCGACAACGTGCGTCCGCGGGTCGAGGTGAAGGGCCGCCGGGTCGGCGGGGCGACGTACCAGGTTCCCGTCGAGGTGCGTTCGGTCCGTCAGGACGCACTGGCGATGCGCTGGGTGGTCGAGGCGGCGCGCAAGCGCGGCGAGCGCACCATGGCCATGAAGCTGGCCGGCGAGCTGATGGATGCGGCCGACAGCAAGGGATCCGCCGTCAAAAAGCGCGAAGACACTCACCGGATGGCGGATGCCAACAAGGCATTCGCGCACTTCCGCTGGTAAGAACGAAGAGGCACCTCAGTGGCACGCAAGACCCCCATCAAGCGCTATCGCAATATCGGCATCAGCGCGCATATCGACGCTGGAAAGACCACCACGACGGAGCGCATCCTGTTCTATACCGGTCTGTCGCACAAGATCGGCGAGGTGCATGACGGCGCCGCCGTGATGGACTGGATGGATCAGGAGCAGGAACGCGGGATTACCATTACCTCCGCGGCGACGACGTCGTTCTGGTCCGGCATGGCCAAGCAGTTCCCCGAGCACCGCATCAACATCATCGATACGCCGGGGCACGTGGACTTCACGATCGAGGTGGAGCGGTCGATGCGTGTTCTGGACGGCGCCTGTATGGTGTATTGCGCCGTGGGTGGCGTGCAGCCGCAGTCGGAGACCGTCTGGCGCCAGGCCACCAAGTACGAAGTGCCGCGGATCGCGTTCGTCAACAAGATGGACCGCGCCGGTGCCGACTACGAACGCGTCTACAATCAGATGCGCGAGCGCCTGAAGGCCAATCCCGTGCCGATCCAGATCCCGATTGGTTCGGAAGACGCCTTCGCGGGGGTGATCGACCTGGTGAAGATGCAGGCGATCCACTGGCATGACGACAACTATGGCATCAGCTTCGATTACGGCGAGATCCCGGAGGAGCTGAAGGCCGACGCCGAGAAGTGGCGCGAGAACCTGGTCGAATCCGCCGCCGAGGCCTCGGAAGAGCTGATGGAGAAATACCTCGGCGAGGGCGAGCTGAGCGAGGAAGATATCAAGGCCGCGCTGCGCAAGCGCACGCTGGACCTCGAGATCGTGCCGATGATGTGCGGCTCCGCGTTCAAGAACAAGGGTGTCCAGGCGATGCTCGACGCCGTGGTCGAGTACCTGCCCTCGCCGGAAGAAGTCAAGGCCATTAAGGGTGTCAAGGCCGGTACGGAAGATCCCATCGAGAAGAAGGCCACCGACGAAGAACCGTTTGCGGGTCTGGCCTTCAAGCTGATGAGCGACCCCTACGTCGGCAGTCTGACCTTCGTTCGGGTTTATTCGGGCGTGGTGAAGGCCGGAGACACGGTTCTGAACACCCAGAACAATCGCCGCGAGCGGATCGGGCGCATCCTGCAGATGCACTCGAACAGTCGCGAAGAGATCCCGGAGCTGCGCGCCGGCGACATTGGTGCCGTGGTGGGCCTGAAGGACCTCTACACCGGCACCACGCTTTGCTCGCCGGATGATCCGGTCGAGCTCGAGCGCATGGAGTTCCCGGATCCGGTGATTTCCATCGCGGTCGAGCCGAAGACGAAGACCGACCAGGAAAAGATGGGCATGGCGCTGAACAAGCTGGCGCAGGAAGACCCGTCGTTCCAGGTGCGCACGGACGAAGAGTCCGGCCAGACGATCATTTCCGGCATGGGCGAGCTGCACCTCGAGGTGCTGGTCGATCGCCTGAAGCGGGAATTCAAGGTCGAGGCCAACGTGGGCCAGCCCCAGGTGGCGTACCGCGAGACCATCACGAAGTCGATCGAGCAGGAAGGCAAGTTCGTCAAGCAGTCCGGCGGACGCGGTCAGTACGGTCATGTCTGGCTGCGGATCGAGCCGCAGGAGCCGGGTGTCGGTTTCGAGTTCAAGAACGAGATCGTCGGCGGCGTCGTGCCGAAGGATTACATCCCCGCGGTGCAGAAGGGGATCGAAGAGCAGATGCGCAATGGCGTGCTCGCTGGCTACCCCATCGAGGATGTCAAGGTCAGTCTCTTCGACGGCTCCTATCACGACGTCGACTCGAACGAGAACGCCTTCAAGGTCGCGGCCTCCATGGCCTTCAAGGAGGGCGCCCTGCGTGCCGGGGCGGTGCTGCTCGAGCCGATGATGAAGGTCGAGGTGGAGACCCCCGAGGAGTACATGGGTGACGTGATGGGCGACCTTAACGGCCGTCGGGGCCTGGTGCGCGGCATGGAAGATGTTGCCGGCCAGAAGCTTCTGCACGCGGAGGTCCCGCTGTCGGAAATGTTCGGGTACTCGACCCAGCTGCGCTCGCTGACCCAGGGCCGGGCCACGTATTCGATGGAATTCGAGAAATACTCCGAGGCGCCGGCCCAGATCGCCGACGCCGTGGCCCGCAAGGCGTCCTGATACCGCCATTCCGTAGAGAACGATTTAAGAGGTCTTAGCTGTGTCCAAGGAAAAGTTCGAACGCAAGAAGCCGCACGTGAATGTGGGGACGATTGGTCATGTGGACCACGGGAAGACGACGCTGACGGCGGCGTTGACGGTGGTTCAGGCGAAGAAGTACGGCAGCGATGCGCGTGCCTTTGACCAGATTGACAACGCGCCGGAAGAGAAGCAGCGCGGGATCACGATTGCGACGGCGCACGTGGAGTACGAGTCGGACACGCGCCACTATGCGCACGTGGACTGCCCGGGGCACGCGGACTATGTGAAGAACATGATCACCGGTGCTGCGCAGATGGACGGTGCGATTCTGGTGGTTTCGGCGGCGGACGGCCCGATGCCGCAGACGCGGGAGCACATCCTGCTGTCGCGCCAGGTGGGTGTGCCGCACATCGTGGTGTTCCTGAACAAGGCGGACATGGTGGACGATCCGGAGCTCCTGGAGCTGGTGGAGATGGAGGTCCGTGATCTGCTGTCGAGCTATGATTTCCCGGGTGACG
>NZ_KB898774.1:5187-16518 GCF_000377885.1 Thioalkalivibrio sp. AKL17 | reverse complement strand
CCTGTAGGAGGCCAGCCCCCTGGCCGATCGGGCGCAGGGGTTGGCCGGACGGGGAATCGGCCGGAGGGCCGGCCTCCTACGGGGGGCAGGGTTCGGCCTGTAGGAGGCCAGCCCCCTGGCCGATCAGGCGCGGTAGAGGTCGAAGCGTACTGCGCGGCCCTGGATGGCGGAGACCGGCGTGGTGCCGGGCAGAGGGGCGGCCCCGGCGGGGCGCTTGACCACCACGCGGCCGCGGGTGGCGGGGATCAGCGCGGCGAGCGTGGCGGCCGCGTCGCTTTCCGTATCGCTTGCGGCATCGTGTTCTTCAGCGTCTTTCGCCGGGGATGCCTGGTCCGGACGCTGGTCCGGGGCCTCCATCAGCGCCTGCAGGACCTGCATGTCTTTCTTGACCGCGGCGTTCTTGCGCCGCTGCGGGAACATCGGGTCGAACACCGCCGCATCGGCAGGCGCGGGCAGGGCGTCGGCGGCGAATGCCTGCGGGAACAGTTGCACGCGTGCGGCGCTGGCGGCCAGGGCCGGGTCACCGGCGTGTGCGGCGCGCTGCAGGGCATCTTCCAGCAGCAGGGCGACGACCGGATGCCGCTCGAAGGCGCTGACCTGCCAGCCCCGCGCGGCCAGCAGCAGGGTGTCGCGGCCCAGTCCGGCGGAGGCATCGATGATGTGCGCGTGCTCGCCGACGCGCCCCACGGCGCGTACCAGGGTCTCGTGGGCCGCGCGGGCGTGGCGGTAGCCCTGCCGGCCGCGCACGAAGTCCGGGGTCAGGCGCAGCGGCGTCTTTCCGCCCTGCAGAACCAGGCTCAGGCAGTCCGCTTCCACTTCCAGGGTCAGCGCCGCGTCGCCGCCATGGACGTAGCCGGCGGCTTCCAGCCGGCGCTGCAGGGTCCGGGTGCGCTCCCGGGCGCGCGGATCGTCTTCCGGGACCGGGCGCAGTTCGAGGGTCATCGACGGGGCCGCGGTCAGTAATGCGGTGGCGGGGGTTCGGGGGTGTCCTGCCCGCCCGCGCTTCCATCACCGGCGGCGGCTTCCAGCGCCCGCAGGCGGCCGTGGAGCCATTCGATCTGCCGGGTCAGGGCCTGGTTCTCCTGCTGCAGTTCGGCCTGCACCCGGGCCTGTTCCTCCTGGGTGAACTCCAGGTAGGCCAGGCGTTCTTCCAGGGTCGCGATGCGCTGTTCGGGGGTGGGGTCGCTGGCGGCCATGCGGGCTCCCGGTGCGCGTTCAGTCAACGCGGTTGCGCGTCTCGCCGGCGGCGAAGGCGCGGATGTTGGCGGCGATCTCCTCCAGCACCGCCTGTCGTGCCGAGCGCGCGGCCCAGGCGGTGTGCGGGGTCAGCACCAGGCGCGGCAGGTCGGGGGCGAGCAGGGGATGATCGGGCGGCGGCGGTTCCGGCTCGAGCACGTCGATGCCGGCGCCGGCGATGCGTTTCTCGCGCAGGGCTTCGGCCAGGGCCCGCGGCTCCACCAGGCCGCCGCGGGCGGTGTTGATCAGCAGGCCATCGGGGCCCAGGCGGTCCAGGGCGTCTTCGTCGATCAGGTTGCGGGTGGCGTCGGTCAGCGGGCAGTGCAGCGAGATCACGTCGCTGGTCTCCAGCAGCTCCGGCAGGGGGACGCGCCCGTTATCCGCGGCAGGATCCGCGGCGGGTTCGGCGTCGCGCAGGCTGCGGGCGTAGCGCACCTGCATGCCGAAGGCCTCGGCCAGGCGCGCGGTGGCCTGCCCGAGGACGCCGCGCCCGACGATGCCCATGCGCATGCCCGACAGGGTGCGGATCGGGTGGTCGAGCAGGCAGAACTGGTCGGACTCGCTCCAGCGCCCGGCGCGGATGTCGGCGCGGTAGTCGTCCAGCCGGGTGACCAGGGTCAGCAGCAGGGCCATCACGTGCTGGGCCACCGAGTCGGTGGCGTAGTCGCGGGCGTTGGTCACGGCGATGCCGAGCTCGCGCGCCGCCGCCACGTCGATGTTGTTGAAGCCGGTGGCGGCCGCGCAGATCAGCTTGAGATGCGGGCTGCGTTCGAGCACCTCGCGGTCGAGGACGACCTTGTTGGTGATGGCGATGTCGGCCCCGCTCAGGCGTTCGATGATGGCGTCGGGGTCGGCGGGCGTGCGTTCCCGGCGCACCCAGTCCGGAGCAGCGCGGTCCAGCGGGGCGAAGTCCAGGTCGTCGCGGTCGACGGTGGCCGTGTCCAGGAAGACGGCGCGGGGGGCGGAGGACAGGTTCGGTTGGGCCATGAGGTTCAGTGTTGCGATCGGGCGGAGGGCAGGGGCCAACAAAAAGGGCCCCGCCGGAGCGGGGCCCGCGTGCTGGCGAGTCCGGGAGGGTCCGGGCTCGGCCGGCGCGTCAGTTCTCGCCCATAAAGGCGTGGAACAGGTTCAGCATGTGCAGGAACATCACGTACAGGTTGGCGTACAGCGACACCGTCATCACCACGTAGTTGGTCTCCTGGTCGTGGATCATGCGGCTGGTGTCGAACAGGATGGCCGCCGACAGCAGCAGCACCACGGCCGCGGAGATGGCCAGCGACAGCGCCGGGATCGCCAGGAAGATGTTGGCGACGATCGCCAGCAGCGCCACGATCAGGCCCACGACGATGAAGCCGCCGAGGAAGCTGAAGTCCTTCTTGGTGGCCAGCGCATAGCCGGACAGCGCGATGAATGCCACGGCAGTGGCGGTGAACGCGTTGCCGACGATCTGCGGGCCGTTCGGCAGTCCCAGATACATGCTCAGGATCGGGCCGAGGAAGAAGCCGAGGATGCCGGTAAAGGCAAAGGTCAGGACCAGGCCCCAGACCGAGTTGCGCGTGAAGTGGATGGCGAACGGGCCGCCGATCAGCACGCCGAGCATCACGATCCAGTGGACCGGCGGGGCGCCGATGGCCATGGCGACGAAGGCGGTGACCGCGCTGAAGGCCAGGGTCAGGGCCAGCAGGGTGTAGGTCTGGCGGATGACTTTGTTGGTGGAAATGGTCTCGCCGATGGAGCCCGTGCTGGACGGGTTCCGTTTCGAGCGGACGATCTGGTCTCTGGACACGGTCGTTTCCTCCTTGGGTTCAATATGCGGTCAGTGTACAGCCGAGGGCCGCGCCGTGCAGCCACCCGCGCCGGACTCTGGGCCGGGCCCGGATCAGCTCCGGCCCTCCTGGCCGGTCTGTTCTTCGACTCGCGTTTCGCCCACGCGTTCACGGCAGACTTCGACGGCCCGGTCGGTGCTGCGGAAGATGTTGTCCTTGCCGATCAGCTCGTCCAGGCCGGTGCGTTCCATCACCTCCAGCACCTGGGCCTTCACGCCGGCGAACACCAGGGTGACGCCGCGTGCCTTCAGCCGATGCACGAGCTGGTGCACGGTCTCCTCGCCGGAGGCGTCGATCTCGTTGATCCCCTTGCCGACGATGATGATGTATTTCGCCTGCGGATGGCTGGCGGCCAGGTCCAGCACCGCGTCTTCGAAGTAGGGCACGTTGGCGAAGTACAGCGAACCGTCGAAGCGCATCAGCGCGATCTTTTCGTCGGTCTGCAGGCCGTAGCGGCGCGCCTCGCGCAGGGTGCCGTCCTCGTAGCGGGCCAGTTCGCTCACGCGCGGCTGCATCGAACGGTAGAGATACAGGATGATCGCGAGGCCCGCCCCGGTGAGGATGCCGTAGTCCAGGTTGGGGGCCATGGCCAGGGTCGCCAGGAAGGTGACGATGGCGGCGATGCCGTCGTGCTTGTTGGCCACCCAGGCGTGCTTGATCGCCTTGAAGTTCACCAGCCCGGCGACGGCCATCATGATGATGGCGGCGAGGACGGCCTCCGGCAGGTGGTAGATCAGCGGGGTCAGGAACAGCAGGGCGATGCCGATGATCACCGCCGTAAAGACCGACGACAGGCCGGTTTTGGCCCCGGAATTGAGGTTGACCGCCGAGCGCGAGAACGACCCCGACACCGGATAGCCCTGGGTGAAGCCCCCGGAGATGTTCGCCAGGCCCTGCCCGATCAGCTCCTTGCTGGGGTCCAGCCGCTGGCCGGTGCGCGCGGCCATGGCCTTGGCGATCGCGATGGCCTCGGTGAAGCCGACCAGGGCGATGACGAAGGCGCTGGTGAGCAGCATGGTGATGTTGCCCAGGCTCAGCTCCGGCAGGGTGGGAGCAGGCAGGCCCTGGGGCACGCTGCCGACCACGTTGCCGCCACCGTCCAGGTGGATGGTGTCGTTGTCGACCCGTTCGATGCGCCAGTCGGTACTGTCGGCCTGTTCGCGTTCCGCGTCGGTCAGGTGGTCTTCGCGGATGAAGCGGGCCGGGGCGTCGTCTTCGCCGGGGACACGGCGCAGGCTGATCGCGCCGAGCTGGTCGCGCAGATCGCGCAGTTCGCTGCGCTGTTCGTCGCGCTCCAGGCCGAGGGTGTCGATCTCGTGGCGGATGCGTACCGCCTCGGCACGTTCGACCTCGTCGACCTCGGCCTCCAGCTCGCGGATGCGCTGTTCGATGTCGGCCAGCGCGCCGGAACGAGAGTCGACCTCTTCGGCCAGGGCGACCACGTCGGCCGGTGCGACCCGGTCGGCCGCCACTTCGGCCTTCTGCTCGTAGCCGATGGCCCAGCTGATGAGGATGGTGACGACCACGGCGACAAGGACGCCGGGGATCTTCGGGACCACGCGCTTCATGGCGACCATCAGCGCGATCGCGCCCAGGCCGAAGGCCAGCGTCGGCAGGTGCACGTCGCCGATCTGCTGCACCACGCCCCACAGGCCGACCATGAAGTGGCCGCTGGTGTCGACCGGGACGCCCAGGATCTTGTTGAGCTGCGAGAGGGCGATGATGATGGCCGCGGCGTTGGTGAAGCCGACGATGACCGGATGCGAGATGAAGCTGACGATCGAGCCCAGCCGGAACAGTCCCAGGACCAGCTGGACCACTCCCACCAGGAAGGCCAGCACGATCGCCAGGGCAATGAACTCGGACGAGCCCTCGGCGGCGAGCGGGATCAATGCCGAGGCCGTCAGCAGCGAGACCACCGCCACGGGGCCGGTGGCCAGCTGGTTCGAAGAGCCCCAGAGGGCGGCGATCATCACCGGCAGCAGGGAGGCGTACAGTCCGTAGACCGGCGGCAGACCGGCCAGCTGGGCGTAGGCCATGGACTGCGGGATGAGGACGAGGGCGACGGAGATGCCGGCAATCAGATCCGCGTTGATGGTGTCCTTGGTGGGACGCCAGCGCAGGAAGGGAAACAGATTGAGCAGCATCGAATTCATGATGGTCGGCCTCGGGTTGCGCCCCGGCGCCGGTCCCCGGGGCGGTCACTAAGTTCGTGCCGGCGGCCGGGGCCGCGGCGTCTTCGTCCGGCGTCGCGTCAGGAGGCTCGGCGCCGGTGCCGAATCGCGGGAGGCGGACCCGGCAGGGAAGGACAGGGCCGTGATTTTACGGAAGATCGTTATTTTCTTCTATCAAACTCTTTCTATGCGACGCATTGTGGGCCGTATATATGAAAGGAGGCCCGGGCCGGTTTTCCGGCGAGTTGCCAGCCGCGGGATGCTCGCGGAGAATGTGCGCCTCCGGAGAGGTGGCAGAGTGGTTGATTGCACCGGTCTTGAAAACCGGCAGGGGTGCAAGCCCCTCGAGGGTTCGAATCCCTCCCTCTCCGCCAGAATTCCGTAGGAGGCCAGCCCTCTGGCCGATGTGGCATATCCCGAGCCCGATCGGCCAGAGGGCTGGCCTCCCACAATCGGCCAGGGGGCTGGCCTCCCACAATCGGCCAGGGGCTGGCCTCCCACAATCGGCCAGGGGGCTGGCCTCCCACAATCGGCCAGGGGGCTGGCCTCCCACAATCGGCCAGGGGGCTGGCCTCCCACAGGGCCGACACCTCACCGGGCATTACCCCACACGAAAAAGCGGCCCGGGCAATGCCACGGGCCGCTTCTCCGGGAAATCTGGTGGGCGGTGCTGGGTTCGAACCAGCGACCCCTGCCGTGTGAAGGCAGTGCTCTACCGCTGAGCTAACCGCCCCGGAAGATGCGTAATTTAAGGCTCCGGCGGCGTCCGGTCAAGGGGATGAACGCCCGTAGGTAGGAGGCCAGCCTCTGGCCGATCGGGCGCAGGGGTTGGCCGGACGGGGAATCGGCCGGAGGGCCGGCCTCCTGCGGGCATGTTCACGGGCGCCTGCGGGGGGGATGCGCATAGAAAAGGGGCCGCTCGGGCCCCTTTTTCGCGTGCAAGCACGCTCCTGCGGAATTCTGGCGGAGAGGGAGGGATTCGAACCCTCGGTACGCTCGCGCGTACAACGGTTTTCGAGACCGCCCCGTTCGACCACTCCGGCACCTCTCCGTGCTCCGACCCGGTCGGTTGTTGCGACCGTCGCCAGTAGCGCTGCGCATCCTAGCAGATTCGGAGGCGGGGGCGGTAGGGTTGCCGTGGATAATCGGTGAGGGAACCCGGCTCCCGCATGGGGGCCGTCTGCATGGCGCGCTTCAGGAGCACCGGTTCAGGGCATCAGGCGGGTGATTTCCCAGTGTTCGCCGTTGTGATGGTAGGTGAAGCGGTCGTGCAGGCGACTGGCGCGGCCCTGCCAGAATTCGAAGAGCTCGGGCGCGAGGCGGTAGCCGATCCAGGCCGGGTCGCGGGGGACGTTGCCGTCGGGGTACTGCTGTTCCAGGTCCTTCACGCGCTGCTCCAGGGTGGCGCGGTCATCCACCGGCTGGCTCTGCAGGGAGGCGGCGGCGGCCAGCCGGCTGCCGCCGGGCCGCTGGGTGAAGTAGTCGTCCGCGAGCTCGGCGGGCAGGGCGCTGACGCTGCCCTCGACGCGGATCTGGCGTTCGGTCTCGGGCCAGTAGAACAGCAGCGCGGCGCGGGGGTTCTCGGCGAGGTCGCGGCCCTTGTGGCTGCGCGAGTCGGTGTACCAGCAAAGGCCTTCGCCCTCGAAATGCTTGAAGAGGACGATGCGCGCCGAGGGCTGGCCGTCGGCGTCGGCGGTGGCCAGGGTCATGGCGGTGGGATCGGGGTTGCCGGCCTCGCGCGCTTCTTCCAGCCAGCGGGCCAGCAGCTGTGCGGGCTCCGCGGTCAGGTCGCTGCGGCGCAGCTCGGCGCGGGTGTAGTCGCGGCGGGTGTTGCGGTGGTCGACCTGGTTCATGCGGGGCTCCCGGGGGCAGATGGCACGATCGCTCATGATACGCCCGCGGGCGTCATTGCGCCCAGACGGGGCGGCCGGGCCGGGCGGTTTGCGCCGGGGTGCGGGTTTGTGGGTTCATGTCGGGTGAGCCGGACAACCCGACAGGAGGACACGATGAGCCGACCCGTGATTGCGGCACTGGAACCGCGTGGCGTGGAGCTGGAGAAGGGGAAGGAGTACTACTTCTGCCGCTGCGGGCGTTCGGCGAACCAGCCGTTCTGTGACGGTTCCCACGCGGGGACGGGCCTGGGCCCGCTGGCGTTTACCGCGCAGGAGGATGGCGAGGCGTTCCTCTGCCAGTGCAAGCAGTCGGGCAATCTGCCCTATTGTGATGGCACGCACGCCGGACTGGACGCGCAGGTCGGGGAGGCGCCGGAACCCGCGTCGGAGCCGGGCGGGAACGCCGGGAACGATGCGGGCGACGGGGCCGGCGGGTCCGACGCACCGCCCGACCCGCGCGCGACCGCGACCGAGCCGCATGTCGAGTTCATCCATGCCCTGGCGCGCGACGGCCTGGAAGGGCTGGGTGCGCACGGGCCCACGGTGGCGATGGGCGTGCCGCGCGACGAGCTGCCGACCTGGGATGCGCTGCAGCTGCTGGCGGCCCAGCTGGCGAGCCGGCCGCTGGAGGCCGGTGCCGAGGTGGCCACCGAGCTGGTGATCGGGCCGCAGGCGCAGCGGCCGCTGCGGCTGTCCATGCCCTGGCTGGTGACCGACATGAGCTACGGGTCGCTGTCGCGCGAGGCGCGGATGGCGCTGGCGCGGGGCGCGGAACAGGCCGGTACCGGGGTATGTTCCGGCGAGGGCGGGATGCTGCCGGAGGAGACGGAGGTGGCGTCGCGCTATCTGTTCGAGCTGGGGCCGGCGCATTTCGGTTACGACGATTCCGTGCCCGAACGCGTGCAGGCCTTCCATTTCAAGGCGGGGCAGGCGGCCAAGACCGGCGTGGGCGGCGTGCTGCCCGGGTGCAAGGTTTCCGACGAGATCGCGCAGGCACGCGGGATCGAGGCCGGACGGGACGCGGTGTCGCCACCCGCCGATCCGGGGCTGCGCACGCCGGAGGATTTCCGTCGCTTCGCTGATGATGTGCGGCAGCGCTCCGGGGGGATCCCTGTGGGTTTCAAGCTGGCCGCGCATCACATCGAGGCGGACATCGATTTTGCTCTGGATGCGGGTGCCGACTACATCATCCTGGATGGCCGTGGAGGCGGCACCGGGGCTGCGCCGGCGCTGCTGCGTGACCACATGGGGGTGCCGACCATCCCGGCGCTGGCGCGCGCACGCCGGCACATGGATGCCACCGGGGCCTCGGGCCGCGTGACGCTGCTGGTGACCGGCGGGCTGCGGACGCCGGCGGACTGGGTCAAGGCGCTGGCGCTGGGCGCCGACGGGGTGGCCCTGGGTAACGCCGCGCTGCAGGCGATCGGCTGCGTGGGTGCACGCATCTGCCACACCAATCGGTGCCCGACCGGCGTGGCCACCCAGGACCCGCAGCTGCGTGCGCGCCTGGACGTGGAGACCGGGGCGGCGCGTCTGGGCCGGTTCCTGACCGACGCCACGGAGCTGGCGCGCGTCCTGGCGCGGGCTTGCGGCCATGCGCGGCTGGAGGACTTCGGCCCCAACGATCTGTCGACCTTCGATCGCGATCTGGCCCGTCTGGCCGGGGTGCAGTACGCCGGCGTGCGCGACGCACGGCACGTGTGAAGCCCCTGCCGCGCGCGGGTCCGGTTGAAGCCCGGGCCGCGCGCGCGTGTAATACGCGATTACCCGATCGCAGTGCTCCGGAATCCCCGGAACGAGGCCGCATGTCCGCATCCGTACCCGTTATCGCCGACGAGACCGTGCCCGGTCTGTTCGACCGCCGTCCGTACTGGGCCAAACGCTTCGGCACGGCGCCGTTCCTGCCGACCACGCGCGAGGAGATGGACCAGCTCGGCTGGGATTCCTGCGACATCGTGCTGGTCACCGGGGATGCCTATGTCGACCATCCCAGCTTCGGCATGGCCATCATCGGCCGGCTGCTGGAGGCGCAGGGCTTTCGCGTCGGCATCATCGCCCAGCCGGATTGGACCTCGGCCGAGCCGTTCCGAGCGCTGGGGCGGCCGAACCTGTTCTTCGGCGTGACCGCCGGGAACATGGACTCGATGGTCAACCACTACACCGCGGAGCGGAAGAAGCGTTCCAACGATGCCTATACCCCCGGAGACGTGCACGGCAAGCGCCCGGATCGCGCGGTGATCGTGTACAGCCAGCGGGTGCGCGAGGCCTTCCGCGACGTGCCTGTGGTGATCGGCGGGATCGAGGCGAGCCTGCGGCGCATCGCCCATTACGACTACTGGCAGGACAAGGTGCGCCGCTCGGTGCTGCTGGATTCGCGCGCGGACATCCTGCTGTTCGGCAACGCCGAGCGCGCGCTGGTGGAACTGGCGCATCGGGTGGCCGGGGGCGAGCATCCGCGCGAGATCAACGATCTGCGCGGCACCGCGTTCCTGCGCGACCGGGTGCCGGGCGATCACGTGGTGCTGGATTCCTCCGAGGTGGATACCCCGGGGCCGGTGGACGCGAACCCGGATCCCTATGCGGAGACCTCGGCGCAGGCCTGCGCGAGCGGGCAGGAATCGGGCACGGGATCCGGGGGCGATGCCGAAGCGCAGGTGGTGCGCTTCCACCGCGAGATCCCGAAGGGCACGCCGCGCAGCCGCACCGTGATCCGCCTGCCGGCCTTCGAGCAGGTGAAGGGTGACGCGGTGCTGTACGCCCATGCCTCGCGGGTGATGCACCTGGAGACCAACCCGGGCAACGCGCGGGCGCTGGTGCAGCGCCACGGCGACAAGGAGCTGTGGCTCAACCCGCCGCCGGTGCCGCTGTCGACCCCGGAGATGGACGCGGTGTTCGACCTGCCCTACGCGCGCGCCCCGCATCCGTCCTACGGCGATGCGCGCATCCCGGCCTGGGAGATGATCCGCTTCTCGGTGAACATCATGCGCGGCTGCTTTGGCGGCTGCACCTTCTGTTCCATCACCGAGCACGAGGGGCGCATCATCCAGAGCCGCTCGGAGGACAGCATCCTGCGCGAGATCGAGGAGATGCGCGATCGCGTGGAGGGCTTTACCGGGGTGGTCTCGGATCTGGGCGGGCCCACCGCGAACATGTACCGCCTGGCCTGCAAGGACCCGGAGATCGAGAAGAACTGCCGGCGCCTGTCCTGCGTGTATCCCGGGATCTGTTCCAATCTGAACACCGACCATGCGCCGCTGATCCGCCTGTATCGCAAGGCGCGCGAGCTGCCGGGGGTGAAGAAGGTGCTGATCGCGTCGGGTCTGCGCTACGACCTGGCGATCGAGTCGCCGGAATACGTGAAGGAGCTGGTGACGCACCATGTCGGCGGGTATCTGAAGATCGCCCCGGAGCACACCGAGGAGGGCCCGCTCGGTCACATGATGAAGCCGGGGATGGGTACCTACGACCGCTTCAAGGCGATGTTCGAGAAGTACTCGAAGGCGGCGGGCAAGGAGCAGTACCTGATCCCGTACTTCATTGCCGCGCATCCGGGCACCACCGACGAGGACATGCTGAACCTTGCCCTGTGGCTCAAGCGCAACGGCTTCCGCGCCGACCAGGTGCAGGCCTTCCTGCCCAGTCCCATGGCCCTGGCCACCGCGATGTGGCACACCGGGCGCAACCCGCTGCGCGGTGTCCGGCGCCGGGCCGATTCACGGCTTTCCGTGGCCCGCGGGGCGCGGGCGCGGCGGCTGCACAAGGCGTTTTTGCGCTATCACGACCCGGATAACTGGCCGTTGTTGCGCGATGCGCTGAAGCGCATGGGTCGGCGTGATCTGATCGGCAACGGCAAGCATCACCTGATCCCCACCTGGCAGCCGGCGGGTACCGGCGGCAAGGGGGGCAGCAAGGGCGGCGGGGCGCGACCGGCCGCCGGCGGGCGCGTGACCCGCGGCGGCAAGGCGCTCCGGCAGCGCGGCGGCGAGGTGCGTACCCAGCACCTGGGGGTGGAGAAGGCGGCGCGGCCAGCGCCGACCGGCCGCAAGACGGGGCGCAAGGGTGGCCCGAAGAAGGGCCCGGGCAAACGGTAGGAGGCCGGCCCCCCGGCCGATCGGGGGCAGGTCCGGTGCCGGATCGGCCAGGGGCTGGCCTCCTACGGACGGTTCGGGGAGCGGTAGGAGGCCGGCCCTCCGGCCGATCGGG
>NZ_KB898774.1:0-5087 GCF_000377885.1 Thioalkalivibrio sp. AKL17 | reverse complement strand
CGGTAGGAGGCCGGCCCTCCGGCCGATCGGGCCGGGTCTGGTGCCGGATCGGCCAGGGGCTGGCCTCCTGCGGATGGTTCGGGGAGCGGTAGGAGGCCGGCCCCCCGGCCGATCGGGGCCGGAATCAGCCGTCGTAATCCGGGGGCAGGGGGCGGATCGGGAGGTGGCCTTCGAGGCGCAGGTTGTGGCCGGTGACGGCCGGGTCGCCGGGGTCGAGGAAGTAGAGATACGGGCCCACGGTGTCCTCGGGCGCCGGCAGGCTGGCCGGGTCTTCGCCGGGGTAGTGCGCGCGGCGGAAGCGGGTGCGCACCGGGCCGGTGTCCACGCCGTTGACGTGGATGAAGCCGCCTTCGTGGCGGTGTTCCCGGTGCAGGATCTCCAGCAGGCTTTCCTGCGCCGCCTTGGCCATGCCGAAGGCGCCCCAGTAGGCGCGGCTGGCGTCCTGGGTGGAGATCACCAGACTGCCGGTCGGGCTGGCTTCCAGCAGCGGAATGACGGCCTGCACCAGGAAGAACGGCCCGTTCAGGTTGGCGTTGACGACCTTGAACCACAGTTCCGGGTCGTACTGCTTCAGCGGGGTGAGGGTGCCGGCCCACCCGGCATTGAGGACCACGCCGTCCAGCCGGCCGAGCGAGTCACGGATGCTCTCGGCCATCTCGCCATAGTCCTTGACCGTCGCCCCCTCGTGGTTGAGCGGGTAGATCGCGGGCTGCGGGTGCCCGGCGGCCTCGATGGCATCGTACACGCGCTCCAGGCCCTTGATGTCCTTGTCCAGCAGGACCACCACGGCACCGGCGGCGGCGCAGGCCTCGGCGATCTGGCGCCCGATGCCGTCGGCCGCGCCGGTCACCAGGATCACGCGGTCGGCAAAGGCGCCGGGTTCGGGCCGATAGTCGATCAGCTTCGGGATGTCGAGCGGGGTGTCGGTCAAGAGAGGTCCTCCATGAGCAGATGCGCCGATTCTAAACCGGAGCGCACCGCGGCTTCGAGGGTGGAAGGGAGTCCGGGGACCAGATAATCCCCGGCGAGCAGCAGATCCCGGCACGCAGTGCGCGGTTCGGGACGGCGGGTGTCGATGCCGGTGCAGGCATCAAAGGTCGCGCGGCGTTCGCAGACCGCGTGCTGCGCGACCGGGGTGTCCAGCCCGGGCACGCAGCGGGCCAGTTCCGCGGCCACCGTCGCGCAGCGGGTGTCGGCATCCATGGGTGCGGCGTCGTCGGCGGCCGAGGTGACCACGGCCACCCACTCCGGATGCCCGCTGACGCGGCGCGGCACGGCCCACTGGCCGTACTGCCCCAGCAGTCCCAGCAGGGGCGGCAGTTCCTCCACCGCACGCGGGTAGCGCAGGTACACGGTGCAGATGCTGCGCCCGCCCATGCCGCGGATGCGCTCGCGCAGGTCGCCCGGGTCGGCGGCTTCGGGGAGCAGCCCGGCGGCGGCGGCCGGAGCGGTGGCCAGGATCACGGCGCGTGCCTCGCTGCGCCGGCCACCGCGATCCTCCAGCATGACCGGCGAAGCCCCCGACCCGGGGGCTTCGGGCAGTTCGATGCGCCGGATGCGCCGTCCGAGGTCGATGGTGGCGCCGCGTTGCCGCAGTTCGGCCAGCGCCGGTTCCGGGTAGATCGCGCCCAACGGCCATGCCGGCAGCAGCAGGCGTGCGGCCTCCGGGCCGTGGGTCAGGGCCTCACGCAGCACCTCGCGGAACACCTGCGCCGAGGCGCTGCGCAGCGGGGTGTTCATGACCGCCAGGCACAGCGGCTCCCACAGGCGTTCGATCAGCGCGGGCGGCTGGTGGTGGTACTGCAGCCAGGCGCGCACCGGTCGGTCCTGATGCAGCGGGCCGTGCAGCAGGCCGACCGCGCCGAGGGTTGCGCGCAGCCGTACGCCCAGCGGTTCGGTTTTCAGGGCGGCGTACAGCGCGCGGCCCAGCGCCGGCAGGCGCGGTGAGGCGGGATTCAGGCGCAGGGCCTTGGTGCCGTCGGCGGCACGCAGTTCCAGACCGAAGGGCAGAGCGTGGAAGGCCTGCTCCGGGTCGACGCCGACCGAGCGGATCTGTGCCAGCGCCGCTTCGCAGGCGCCCACCAGGATGTGCTGGCCGTTGTCCAGTGTGGTCTCGTCCAGGGTCAGGCTGCGGGCGCGGCCGCCGGCCACCGGTGCGCTGTCCAGCAGGTGGACCGGGTGGCCGGCGCGCGCCAGCGCGAGCGCGGCGGTGAGGCCGGCCCAGCCGGCCCCGACCACCGCCACCGGCCGGGCGTCGGACGCGACGGACACGCGGGCTCAGCTGCGCCGGCGTTCGCGGCGCAGGCGGCGGTAGGTGCGCCAGGCGATCCACAGCTTGCGCAGCGGGGTCAGGTGAACCCGGTGCTCCAGCACGCGGTAGCCGTCATCGGCGATTTCGTCCAGCAGGCGGCGGTAGATCGCGGCCATGATCAGGCCCGGGCGCTGGGCGTAGCGGTCCGCGGCCGGCAGTTCGGCTTCGGCCTTGTCGTAGTAGCGCCGGGCGCGTTCGGCCTGTTCGGCGAACAGCGCGCGGTGGCGGTCGTCGGTGAGGTTGCGCTGGAACTCCTCCGGGCGCACGCCGTGTTTCTGCAGCTCGTCCATCGGGATGTACACCCGCCCGCGCATCGCGTCCTCGTGCACGTCACGCAGGATGTTGGTCAGCTGCAGGGCCATGCCGAGATCGTGAGCGTACTTGAGCGTGCCGCGCTCGGTGAAGCCGAAGATGTGTGCGGAGAGGATGCCGACCACGCTGGCCACGCGGTAGCAGTACAGCGACAGTGTGGTGAAATCGGGGTAGCTGTCGTAGTCGAGATCCATCTGCATGCCGTCGATGATCTCGTCGAAGTACTCGCGGCCCAGGTCAAAGGGCGCCAGATGCGGCTGCAGCGCGCGGGTGATGGGGTGCTGCGGGTCGCCGTCGTACAGCCGTCCGATCTCGCCGCGCCACCAGTCCAGCTTGGCGCGGGCCACGGCCTCCTCGCTGGTCTCGTCGACCACGTCGTCCACCTCGCGGCAGAAGGCGTACAGCGCGGTGATCGCGCGACGGCGGTCGTCTTCGAGGAAACGGAAGGCGTAGTAGAACGAGGAGCCGCTCTTTGCGGCCTTTTCTTCGCAGTATTCGTCGGGTGACATGGTTTCTCGGGGCCGGGCCGGATGTGCGCGCAGAGGCTAGCATAAGGCGGGTCGGGTGACCTGCCTCAAGCCCCGGGGTGCGGGCCGGGGGTATCATGGGACGGTCCGCCCACAGGAGCCCCCGATGGAACAGAGCCTGATCTTCGACCGCGAGATGCTGCAACGCTACGACGTCAGTGGCCCGCGCTACACGTCCTATCCCACCGCGCCGCAGTTCCACGAGGGGTTCGACGACACCACCTATGCGGTGCAGGCCGAGCGTTCGCAGGCCGACGGCGTCACGCGGCCGCTGTCGCTGTATGTGCACGTGCCGTTCTGCGACACGGTGTGTTTCTACTGCGCCTGCAACAAGGTGGTGACCGGCAATTACGAGCGGGCGCGCAGCTATCTGGACTATCTGGATCAGGAGATCGCGCTGCAGGGGCGGCTGTTCCGCCCGGAGCGTCCGGTGGAACAGCTGCATTTCGGTGGTGGCACGCCCACCTACCTGAGCGATGCCGATCTGGATCGGGTGATGGATTCGCTGGGTCGCAACTTCAACCTCTCGGACGGGCCGGAGCGCGAGTTCTCCATCGAGATCGACCCGAGGGCGCTGCGCGAGGGCACGCTGCCGCTGCTGGCCGAGCGCGGCTTCAACCGCATCAGCCTCGGCGTGCAGGACTTCGACCCCGATGTGCAGCAGGCGGTCAACCGCATCCAGCCGTTCGAGGTAACGGCCGGGGCGATCGAACAGGCGCGGGCCTGCGGCTTCGGCTCGACCAACGTGGACCTGATCTACGGGCTGCCGAAGCAGACGGTGGAGACCACGCGGCGGACCCTGGAGCAAACCCTCGAGCTGCGGCCGGAGCGGCTGGCGATCTACAACTACGCGCATCTGCCGGAGCGCTTCAAGGTGCAGCGCCAGATCAACGAGGACGAGCTGCCCTCGGCGGCGGAGAAGCTGGCGATCCTGGAGACGACCATCGGCATGCTGACCGATGCCGGTTATGTGTACATCGGCATGGATCATTTCGCGCTGCCGGACGACGAGCTGGCCCGCGCCCAGCGCGCCGGCACGCTGCAGCGCAATTTCCAGGGCTACTCCACGCGTGCCGACTGCGACCTGGTGGCGATGGGGCCGACCGCGATCGGGCGTATCGGCGATACCTACAGTCAGAACGTGCGCGAGCTGGATCGCTATTACGCGCGCCTGGATGCCGGGCGCCTGCCGGTGTTCCGGGGCATCGTGCTGTCGGATGACGACCGCCTGCGGCGCGAGGTGATCACCGACATCATGTGTCATTCGCATCTGGATTTCGGCCGGGTGGAGGCCCGCCACGGCATCGATTTCCGTGAGTATTTTGGTGCGGAGCTGGAACGGCTGGACGAGATGGAACGGGACGAACTGGTGCGCGTGGGCGAGCGCGAGCTCGACGTGCTGCCACGCGGGCGCATGCTGCTGCGCAACGTGGCCATGGCCTTCGATGCCTGGCTGGACCGGCCGGAGGCCGCCCCGGTGAAATACAGCCGCGTGGTGTAGGAGGCCGGCCCTCCGGGCGATTTGGCGCGGTGGGTTGTCGGGGCCCGATCGGCCAGGGGGCTGGCCTCCTACGGGTCGACCCCGGCCCCGGTGGGGGGCGGCCCTCCGGGCGATTCGGCGCGGTGGGTGGCCGGGGCTTGATCGGCCAGGGGGCTGGCCTCCTTGTGTGTCGTCGCAGAGGGAGCGCTACCATCTGTGGCACCGGGCTCGGGGTAACCCGTTGGCCTCCTGAGGTCTTGAACCTGCTCCGTAGATCGGTCCCCGCGCCCTTCTCATCTCGAAGTTTGAACGGTATCCAAGCCCCCCGTGAAGGACGGGTGAGGCTGTACGGACAAGGCGAGAGGACGAGATGGCTCATATCGGCATTGATGTCAGCAAGAACAAGCTCGACTGCATGTGGGTTCGGGATCTGGAGGCGGGCAAGGTCAAGCCCAAG
>NZ_KB898773.1:0-44232 GCF_000377885.1 Thioalkalivibrio sp. AKL17 | reverse complement strand
ATTTCGTGCTTCCTGACTATGTTGATGGTCACATTATAGGACAGCCACCAACATGCAGGAGCCTGCTTGCAGGCGAACGAGTTCCCGGTCCGGAATCTTTCGCCGTAGCCTGATCGCGCAGAGGGCTGCGCTCCTACGAGACCTCCCCCGGCCGTAGGAGGCCAGCCCTCTGGCCGATCGGGCCAGCCCCGGCGCCGGATCGCGCAGAGGGCTGCGCTCCTACGGGGCACACGGGGCACACGGGGCAGCGGTGCCGGGGAAAAGCGCGCACAAAAAAGCCGCATCGACACCCAGCCAAGAAAAAGCGTCGATGCGGCGGGGGACTCCCTTCCCGCGGCGTGTCGGGACACCACCCCGACGTGCCGGTCCAACGGAGATGTCACGCAGATACAGCAGCATGTCAGCAGCGTGGCAGGCTCTTCCGCCCCGGCGCCCCGATGAAGGCGCCACTGCGGGTGAGCACGGGGATTAGTTTCTACCCTGTCCACGCATGAGTAAAACAAGTTTTTGTCACGTAGTATGTGAGTCAGGTTCATGAAGGAGGGTGGCATGCTGGAGATCCGGCATTTGCGGGCACTGCACGAGATCGTGCGCCTGGGCAGCGTGACGGCGGCGGCCGAGTCGCTGTGCGTCACCCAGTCGGCGCTGTCGCACCAGCTGCGGCAGCTGGAAGAGCGCATGGACGTGGTGCTGTTCGAACGGCGCAGTACGCCGGTGCGCCTGTCACCGGCCGGAACGCGCCTGCTGCAGGCGGCCGAGCGCGTGCTGCCGGAGGTGGCCGCGGCCGAGCGCGACATCGCCCGCATCCGCGACGGCCGCGGCGGGCGGCTGTACCTCGCGCTGGAGTGCCACAGCTGCTTCCAGTGGCTGATGCCCTCGCTGGCGGCCTTCCGCGAACACTGGCCCGAGGTGGAGCTGGACCTGAGCCTGAGCCATGGTTTCGATGCCCTGAATGCCCTGCGCGAACGCGAGGTCGACGCGGCGGTGTCGCCGGATCCGGTGGAAGACCCGGAGCTGATCGCGCTGGACCTGCTGGAGTACGAGAACCTGCTGATCGTGCCGCGCGGGCATCGTCTGGAGGGGGCCAGCTACGTGGAGCCGGCGGATCTCGAGGGCGAGACCCTGATCACCTACCCGGTGGAGGAGGAGCGCCTGGATATCTGCCGGCACTTCCTGCACCCGACGGGCATCTCGCTACCCCGACGGACCACCGAGGTGACGGCCATGCTGCTGCAGCTGGTCGCCAGCGGGCGGGGTGTCGCCTCGCTCCCCGAATGGGCCCTGCCGGAACTGGAGGCGCAGATGCAGGGCGCGGGAAACGGCGCGCGGGGTTCCGGGCGTTCCGCCATCGCGCGTCTGCGCATGGGCCCCGACGGCCTGTGGAGCACCCTGCGCCTGGCCATCCGCCGCGAGGACGAGGGCCTCGCCTTCATGCAGGACTTCGTCGGCATCGCCCGCGACGAACTCCACCAGGCCTCCGTACGCCGCGGCTGAAAGGGACGTGTCTCGACTATACTGCTACCCTCGAAGTTAGGTCTGATACCAACGATGAGTCCAACCGTATTCAGAGAGAAGGGGTATCGATTCTTTTTCTTCTCGCGAGAAGAAACGCGCAAGCACGTCCATGTGGTTTCGGCGGAGGGCGAAGCAAAATTCTGGCTGGAACCGGAACTACAGCTGGCGCAGTCATGGCGATACAACCGGGCGCAGCTGAAAGAGATCGAGTGGCTGATCGAGGAGCACCATCATGAGCTTGTCAGCGCATGGCAACGCTATTTCGGAAGTTGAGGTCACGAACATTTCGGGGCATGGTCTCTGGCTGCTCGTGCGAGGCCAGGAACTGTTCATGCCCTACGACGAATTCCCCTGGTTCCGTGACCAGCCGGTCAGGGCCATCGTGAATGTGGAAGAACCATCCCCGGGACATTTCTACTGGCCCGATATTGATGTCGACCTGACGCAGGAGATCATTGAGCACCCGGAGCGGTTTCCGAACAGGGCGACCGGCTGATCGGCGCGGGGTCAGCAGCCGCCACCGCCACCACCTCCGCCGGCCCCTCCGGCGCCGCCGCTCGAGCCGCGGGTGCTTTCTTCCAGCCACATGGCCATATGGCAGGCGATGGCGATGGCCCCGACCGGGCGCGGATGGATGACCTCGACGAACCAGCCGTCGGTCAGGCCGGTTTCCTGCTTGGGCCGGAAGGTGGCGACCATGTCGCGGTTGTCGCGCAGGGTATAGCTGAACAGCCCGCGCCAGTCGGTGCGTTCGCCGTTGACCTGGTAGTGATCGTCGCGATAGCTGAACAGCCCGCTGAGCGTCTTGCGGTCGGTGCTGGTCTCCTCGATCTGCGTGACCGTGCCCGCGCCGGCGCGCCAGACCTCCTGGCGCTGCGGCATCCCGAAGAAGCCGACATTGCGCTGAATCTGCTGGAAGAACCCCGCGTCCGGCGGGTCGGCCAGGCGCATGCGCGTGGTGGCGAAATGCAGCTCCGGCTTGCCGAACCACGCCGCAAATCCGCCCGAAGGGCGGCGCAGCCGGGCGATCGGCGTGCCGGCCTGGCGCAGTTCCGCGATGCTGCTGGTCTTTTCGCCGAAAAACGGCAAGCGCTTGAGCGGGGAGATCTTCACGAACTCCAGCTGGCCTTCCACCGGGCTTTCCTCTCCCGGCGGCGGGGACCCGGGGCCCGAGGGGGCTTCGGCAACCCCGGAAGCCGCGTTCGGTGAGGGTTCGTCCGGTTGCCACCGGGCCGCCGGCCCGTAACCACGCCTGGCCATGCTGATCTCCTTCCTGGATTGCGGAGGGCTGTGCATTCAGCCCGAGTATAGGCACGGCAGCTCTCGCCGTGCCCCGCATGAATGCATGGGGTGCAATGCCCGGTCCTGTTGCCCGGCGCCGATGCCGAAGAGGCCTGCGAGATCGCTGAACGACTGCGCCGGGCCCTGGCCGCGAATGGGTTCGCGTGCGAGCACGCTCCCACGGGCGGGGGCGCGCACGGGCTATACTCGAGGCCCATTTCTGCGGGAGGCGTCATGAGCCGGCTGTTCGAAAAAACCTATCCCGAGCCCGGCGCGGCACCCGGCCACGGGGCCCATGCACGCGAAGACGTGGGCGAGGGCGCCCGGGCTTGTGCATGGCATTACGGCCATGAGCGGCTGACGGAGCTCGATGCCGACCGGATCCTGTCCGGAGGTGCGGGTGACACCGGCGAGGGTTTCATGTGGCTGCACCTGCAGGGTATGCCGGGGCCCGAGCAGCTCCGTGCCCTGGGCAATGCCTTCGGTCTGCATCCGCTGGTGCTGGAAGACATTCGTCACCAGGGCCAGCGCCCCAAGGTCGATTTCTTCGACAACGCGCTGATGGTCATCCTGAGCCACCCCCGGCATGAACAAGGCCGCATCGAACTCCACCAGTTCAGCCTGTTCGTGGCCCCCGGCCTGATCATCAGCATCCACGGTGGCGAGCAGGATCCCTTCGAGCCCGTGCGCGATCGCATGCGCAGCGTCAACCGCAACTTCAACCGCCTGGGTGCCGCGTACCTGGCCTACGCGCTGATGGACGCCGTGGTGGACCAGGGCTTCCCGGTGCTGGAAGAGATCAGCGAGTGGCTGGAACGCCTCGAAGACGCGGTACTCGAGCGGCCCGACGCCAGCACCCTGGCCGAGATCCACCGGCTGCGCCGGGAACTCCTGGTGCTGCGTCGCCAGCTCTGGCCTGCCCGCGACGTGGTGGCGCGGCTGATGCGCGACGACCTGGAACCGTTTACCGTCGAGCTGTTTCCGTACCTGCGCGACGTGCACGACCACGCCATCCAGATCGTGGATCTGCTGGAGTCCTACCGCGAGATGGCGGCCACCCTGATCGAGGCCTACATGTCCGCCATCAACCAGCGCTCCAACGACGTCATGCGCGTGCTCACCATCATCGCCACCATCTTCATCCCGCTCACATTCGTGGTGGGGATCTACGGCATGAACTTCGACCACCCCGAGAGCCCCTGGTCGATGCCCGAACTCTACACCTACTACGGCTACCCCGTGGTCTGGCTCGTCATGCTCGGCGTGGTCGCCGGCATGCTCTATTTCTTCCGCCGCCGCGGCTGGTTGTAACGCCCGGACACGGATCGGCCGGGGGGCCGGCCTCCTACCGACCAGCCCGCCCGTAGGAGGCCAGCCCCCTGGCCGACCGGGGCCCGGACGACCCACCGGGCCGGATCGGCCGGAGGGTCGCCCACCCCGCGTAGGAGGCCAGCCCTTGGCCGACCGGGGCCGGACAACCCACCGGGCCGGATCGGCCGGAGGGTCGCCCACCCCGCGTAGGAGGCCAGCCCCCTGGCCGACCGGGGCCCGGACGACCCACCCGGCCGAATCGGCGAGAGGCTCGCCTCCTACCGACCGGCCCGCCGGCCGACCCGGCGTCGGACACGGGACAACGGCGATCTGAATCGGTATCGTTTCCCCGGAAAGATCGAAGGAAATACGGCCGATGGACGCAACCGCCGAGGCGCCGGCACACGCCGACGAAGAACCCGCCGCAGCCATTGCCGCGCCGGAGCAGGTCGAGGCCTTCCTCGAGCGCTGGCGCGACACCGGCGGCTCCGAGCGCGCCAACTACCAGCTCTTCCTCACCGAGCTGTGCGCGCTGCTGGACCTGCCCCAGCCCGACCCGGCCAGCGACGACACTGCCGACAACGCCTACGTATTCGAACGCCGCGTCACCATCCGCAACCCGGACGGCAGCGAGAACCGCGGCTACATCGACCTCTACCGCCGCGGCTGCTTCGTGCTGGAGGCCAAGCAGACCGGCAAGGGCCTGCACACCCAGGGCTGGGACAAGGCCATGCTCGCCGCGCAGAACCAGGCCGACCAGTACGTGCGCGCCCTGCCGGAAGACGAAGGCCGCCCGCCGTTCATCGTGGTCACCGATGTCGGTCGCAGCCTGGAGCTCTACTCCGAGTTCTCCCGCTCCGGCGGCACCTACGTCCCCTACCCGGACCCGAGCCGCCACCGTATCCGCCTGGAAGACCTGCGCGACCCCGAGATCCAGCAGCGCCTGCACCACCTGTGGCTCGCGCCGGACCAGCTCGACGCCAGCAAGCACGCTGCCCGCGTCACCCGCGAGGTCAGTGCGCGCCTGGCCGAGCTCGCCAAATCCCTGGAACAGCACGGCTTTGATGTGGAGCGCGTCGCCCACTTCCTCAAGCGCTGCCTGTTCACCATGTTCAGCGAAGACGTCGAACTCCTGCCCAAGGGCAGCTTCACCGCCCTGCTGGAACGCCTGCAGCAAAACCCCGAGCACTTCCCCGACGCCATGCGCTCCCTGTGGGAGACGATGAACACCGGCGGCTTTGAGGGCCAGCTGATGCACAAGGTGCAGCGCTTCAACGGCGGCCTGTTCCAGAACATCGACCCCATCCCGCTCAACGCCGACCAGATCGGCCTGCTCATCCAGGCCGGCAAGGCCGACTGGCGCTTCGTCGAACCCGCCATCTTCGGCACCCTGCTGGAACGCGCGCTGGACCCGCGCGAACGCCACAAGCTCGGCGCCCACTACACCCCGCGCGCCTACGTGGAACGCCTGGTCATGCCCACGCTCATCGAGCCCCTGCGCGCCGAATGGAACACCGTGCAGGTCGCCGCCGAGGCCTGGCTGCAGCAGAACAAGCCCGACAAGGCCCTGGACGAACTGCACCGCTTCCACCACCGGCTGTGCGAGACGCGCGTGCTCGACCCCGCCTGCGGCTCCGGCAACTTCCTCTACGTCGCGCTGGAACACCTCAAGCGCCTCGAAGGCGAAGTGCTCAACCTCATCCGCGACCTGAGCGCCGGCCAGGCCACCTTCGACACCGAAGGCCTCACCGTCGACCCGCACCAGTTCCTCGGGCTGGAGATCAACCCGCGCGCCGCCGCCATCGCCGAAATCGTGCTGTGGATCGGCTACCTGCAATGGCACTACCGCCTGCACGGCCGCCTCAGCCTGCCCGAACCCATCCTGCGCGACTTCCACAACATCGAATGCCGCGACGCGCTGATCGAATATGACAGCCGCGAACCCATGACCGACGACCACGGCGAACCCGTGACGATCTGGGACGGCATCAGCTACAAGAAAAGCCCCGTCACCGGCGAACTCATCCCCGACGAGACCGGCCGCACCCCCGTCTACCACTACAGCAACCCGCGCCGCACCGAGTGGCCCGAGGCCGACTTTATCGTCGGCAACCCGCCGTTTATTGGCGCCGCCACCATGCGCCGCGCACTGGGGGATGGCTACGTGGACGCCGTGCGCAAGGTATTCAAGGGCATCGTCCCGGACTCCGCCGACTTCGTCATGTACTGGTGGCACATCGCCGCCGAGAAAGTGCGCATGGGCGAAGCCCGACGCTTCGGCTTCATCACCACCAACAGCCTGCGTCAGACCTTCAACCGCCGCGTGCTCGAACCGCACCTCAACGACAGCAAGAAGCCGCTGTCGCTCGCCTTCGCCATCCCCGACCACCCGTGGGTGGACAGCACTGACGGCGCCGCCGTGCGCATTGCCATGACCGTCGGCGTGCCCGGTGACCACCCGGGCGTATTGTCGTCCGTACTCAGCGAGAATGGCACGTTAGAGGATGATAGGTCAGTAAAGTTAAATAGTCGCTATGGAAAGCTATTTCCGGACTTAGCCGTTGGCCCTAATATCGCAGACGCACAGCTATTGGCTGCAAACTCCGCTTTAAGCTTTCGAGGGGTCTCTCTGATCGGTGATTTTTCTGTAACACGCGAAGAGGCGGCTCGGTTGGGTTTGGATGGCGAGATTGGGAGGAATAAAATAATAAGACCATTCGTTAATGGTCGGGATATCGCGCAAAGGCGCACCGATCGTTTCGTTATTGACCTTTTTGGTTTCACGGAAGACGAGACCCGAGATAAATTTCCTTCCCTGTTCAATTGGCTTATTGACCGCGTGAAGCCAGAGCGAGATGCAAAAGCACACACCAAGGACGGTGCTGCATACGCCGCCCAATGGTGGATATTTGGAAAGCCAAGACAGGAAATGCGCAAAGCGCTCCAGCGTACGCCGACGTTGTTGGTCACCCCGATGACAGCAAAGCACCGATTCTTTGTTTCTATGGACCATTCCATACTGCCCGACCAAGGTTTGATTGTTATCGCGCATCACCATGGAAAGGTGCAAGGAGTATTGAGCTCAAGGACCCATGTAACCTGGGCGCTAGAGGCGGGAGGCCGCCTAGGCGTAGGTAATGACCCTAGATACAACAATCGTCGTTGCTTCGAGACCTTCCCCTTCCCGGAACTCGACGACCAGCAGGCCGCCACCATCGGCGACCTCGCCGAACGCATCGACGCCCACCGCAAGGCACGCCAGGCCGAGCACCCGGACCTCACCCTCACCGGCATGTACAACGTGCTGGAAAAACTGCGCGCCGAAGAACCGCTGACCGAAAAGGAACGCACCATCCACGAACAGGGCCTCGTATCCCTGCTGCGCGAACTGCACGACGACCTCGACCGCGCCGTCTTCGACGCCTACGGCTGGAACGATCTCGCCGACCGCCTCGTCGGCCCTCCCGGCGCCACCACCCCGCTACCAGACAAACCCGCCGACCAGGCCGAAGCCGAAGAAGAACTCCTCAGCCGCCTCGTCGCCCTCAACGCCGAACGCGCCGCCGAAGAAGCCCAGGGCCACATCCGCTGGCTGCGCCCCGACTACCAGGCCCCCGAAGCCACCCAGACCACCGCCACGCTCGAAGCCAAACCCGAGGCCGCCGCCGACACCCCGACCGAACCGGCCAAAAAGCCCACCTGGCCCAAGTCCATGCCCGACCAGGTCGAAGCCGTCCGCCGCCTCCTCACCATCGGCCCCCAAACCCCGGACGCCTTGGCCACCCACTTCAAGCGCAAACCAACGAAGTCGATCCACCAGGTCCTTGCTGCACTCGAGATCCTGGGCCAGGCTACAACCGACAACGACCACTGGCGCCTGATATGACAATCGATCCGAAAACTCAAAGTATCGCCGCCCATCGCCGGCCCTATAAGCACGCATAGCAACAGCCGCGCAATATAACCGGTGGTTAGAACCACGCTGGCGACACATCCACCTGAATTCACGCGACTACCTAATGGCCAGAATCAATATATTTTGGACTATATGGGCGCACAAGTGACTCCAGGCAATGCGTGCGTCAGTCAACTCATCTTGCCGACCAAGGACATGTAACAGTGAGCGTAGCCATAAAATACAATAAAAAGGGGGATATGCACCAAGGTAACGCGCCGCTCGTTATTATTGGTCCTAATGGTGCAGGCAAGACGCGATATGGTTTGGAGTTGAGCCAGTGGAACGACGCCGAAACAATCGGCGCGCTTCGTAATATCGCCCTACAAGAAAGCATCCCGATGCAGTCACTCGCACAGGCCGAGCAGGAGCTCACGAACAAAAAGAAGGAGCGCCGCAGAAAACCCTGGAGCATTGCATCTGAAATCAATCACCTCTTCGCTAAGCTAATGGCCGAAGATTCCGCATCGGCTATGGATTTTCGCGACAACTACAAGAACAAGGGAGAGCCAGACACTACACGGCTGATGCGACTTCAGCATTCTTGGGAAAGATTATTCCCCGGGCGCCGCATTTCGTTCAAAGGCTATACTCCCAAGGTCATATCTGAATATGCCTCAGGAGAGAGTGAGTATTCCGCGCAGTCCATGAGCGACGGTGAAAGAGTTGCCCTATATTTGGCAGGTAGGACCCTTGAAGCGAAGCCGGGAGTTATTGTTGTAGATGAACCCGAGGTTCACTTTCACTCGCGACTCGCGATGCAGTTCTGGGATGAACTCGAAGCTCTACGGTCCGACTGCCGATTTGTCTACATTACGCATGATTTACAGTTCGCGCGCTCGCGAAAGCCGTCGGGGTTTCTGATCGTCAAGCCTGGGGTGGATCCGCAAGTGGTCTTGGTAGAGGAGGCGATCCCTCCGGATATCGTAGAAGAGATTCTCGCGGCTGCATCGTTCTCGATATATGCCAAACGGGTCATCTTTTGCGAAGGTAGCGAGTCAAGCTACGATCAGAAATTGTACCGAGCGTACTTTGCGGGGCGGAGTGACGCGGTAGTTCCTGTTGGCTCCTGCAAAGAAGTGGTCAAATGTACGGAAGCATTCTCATCAGCAGGATTTGTGGAGGGGATGCAGGCAATAGGTATCGTGGATCGCGACTACTTTCCAGATTCGTATCTGGAGTCACTTCCACAGCAGGTGCATGTGCTACCCGTGCACGAGATCGAAAGTTTGTTTTGCCTACGACCTTTGTTTGTCGCAATCGCAGGTCACCTCGGGAAATCAAGCGCGGATGCCCATACTTTATATGACAATTTCCTTGATGAAGCGCGGAGTCAGTTTTCTGGTGAGCTTCGTCTACGGCAGGCGTCCGAGCGGTTCCGGCGGAGGTGCAAGGATCAGTTCTACCGCGCCATTAATGGTCTCACAGCTTCGGGGAGTCAAGAGGAGGTGCGTGCCGTTCATGCGCGAGCATTGGACCCCGACGTTTGGTCGATTCCTCCGGCCGAACTGTTTGATGAGGAGTTAGCTGTTGTAGATTCAGCTATTGGGACATCCGAATCTGAGTTTCTTAGGGTGTTGCCCGGCAAAGTGTACTTTTCAAAATTGGCGGGGAAGCTCGGAATAGATAAAAACGTCTATGTGGGTTTGATAGCGGACGCACTTCAAGCGGATCAGGGTGAGGATTTGTATGGTTTGGGTCTTAAGTTGCGTGAGGTGTTAGCTGAGTTCCTTCCAGATGGTGCGAGTAACGGGGTCGAACCACGGTGACAAAATGCTTCTAAGGAAACGCTGATCAATGGCCCTGCATCCGACTCCATATCCCGCCGAAGCGCGTTTGGAAGGACATCAGGGCCACGGCGGCCTGTTTTGGCCCCCGGGGACTTCGGGGTCAGACCTTGCCTTTTGCCCCCGCATCAAGGGAGAGGCAAAAGGCAAGGTCTGACCCCCATGATTTCTGTGATTCCACGAGAGCCACCTACCCCATGGATCGCTGGACTACCCACCCATAACACGGTAGGCCGACGCTAGAACTTCTGCGATCAGGAGATGCCGACACAGCTACGCGGCGTCGAGGACCCGCAACTCAACGTGCAAGCCGGCGGCCGCTGCCATGTTCACCAGGGCATCGAGGCTAAACACGTCGACCTTTCCTCGCATCAGATCAGAAACTCGCGGCTGCGTGACTCCGAAGAGTTTCGCGGCCTCGCCCTGTTTCATTTCCGAGCGAACGAGATGGTCCTTGAGGGCCCTCATCAGAGCGGAACGCAGCTTCAGGTTCTCTGCTTCTTCCGGGGTGTTCTCAATCGCATCCCACACACTGTTGAATCGGTGCTCGGTCATTGGCCTATCTCCTGCAGCAAATCGCGATAACGCTGAGCGGCCAAGTCCAGATCGCTTTTACGGGTCTTTTGTGTCTTCTTCCAGAATCAATGGAGCACGTAAACCGCATCCCCGAACTTGGCGACATAGAGGACCCGAAATGCTCCGGCCTCGTCTCGGATCCGGATTTCTCTGACACCCTTCCCCACGGACTGTATCGGCTTCCAGTCGTCGGGGTCCCTTCCATGCTGGACTTGGTCGATCTGGTGCCCGGCCTCCCGTCGAGCCGACAAGGGGAAAGCACGGAGATCGTCCAGTGCCGTCGCTCGGAACACGACTGGCTTGGGGCCGGAACCGGACATACTCATAGCCTATACAAATTTTTGTATATTTGCATCAAGCCCGGGGCTCTCGTTGATTCACTCGGACTTGGACGAACGCTTCGGGATGTTCTGCTCCTGCAACATCAAGAGAAAGACAACGGCTGGGAAATGACACCCCCAGCCACGGGCCTGGAGCAGGCAAACGGTGGATTAAGCCCGGTCTACGGGATCAAGCAACGACCGATCGTCATTCGCCGGCCGATTCACTCGGGTGGAAACTGGATACGCCCGCAAAGCGGAAGGCGGCATACGGCGAGTGATATGGCGGACCTGCTCACGCTCGGTGATCTCGGGGTCTAGCCAATCCCATCGGCATTCGGCGTCCAGCGCGAGTGGCTGTCGGTCGTGGATCTGCGCCAGGTGCTCGGACGCAGGCTCGGTGATGATCGCGCAGCAGGCCCCACCGTCCGCGGTCGGCGCCCAGATGCCCGCCAGGAACAGCACGTCCTGCGTCGCGTCGTCGGTCAACGTGATGAAATGCGGCTGCTTGCCCTGTCCGGTCTTCTGCCACTCGAACCAGCCATCCGCCGGGACGATGCAGCGCCGATGTGCGAAGGCACTGCGGAAATACGGACTGCTCGCGACCTTCTCGGCGCGGGCGTTGATGGGCTGCGGCCCATCCGTTACCCGTGAGATAACGGGGTCGGACCACGGTACGCACTGGCTGAAAAGAGGACCCGTTCGTCCCTCATTCCTATCCCTGAAACCAATTGTGAATCACAAGAGTTGCTCCAATGGCCAAATACGAAGTCAAACAAACCGCCGTCAGCCAGGTCCTCGCCGACGTCCGCAGCGACAAGATCGCCATCCCTGAACTGCAACGCCCGTTCGTCTGGAAGACCTCTCAGGTGCGTGACCTGATTGACTCGCTCTACAACGGCTATCCGGTCGGCTACCTGATCACCTGGCAGTCGGTGGGCGCCAAGCTCAAGGGGGGCGAGACCGCCCGGCACCAGCAGATCCTCATCGACGGCCAGCAGCGCGTCACGGCGCTGCGCGCCGCAATTGCGGGCCTGCCCGTGGTCGGCAAGCGCTATGACAGGAAGCCCATCACTATCGCGTTCAATCCGTTGACCGAAGAGTTCGCCACGCTCACCCCGGCGATCCGCAACAGCCGCCAGTGGATCCATGACATCAGCGCGTTCTTTTCTTCTTCCAGCCAGCTCAGCTTCCTGCGCGGTTACTTCGAACAGAATCCCGACGCCGATGAAGAGCGCGTCGAGACGGCGGTCACGAACCTGGCCGGTATCGAGCATGCCCAGGTCGGTGTGATCTCCCTGGCTGATGATCTCGACGTCGAGACGGTGGCCGAGATCTTCGTCCGCATCAACGCCAAGGGGGTACCGCTATCCAGCGCCGACTTCGTGATGAGCAAGATCGCGACTTACGGCGATGAGGGGCGCAACCTGCGCAAGCTCATCGATTACTTCTGCCACCTGAATGTCTCGGGACACGCCTTCGACGACATCCGCGACAACGACACCGAGTTTGCCGATTCCCCGCACCTGGCCAAGATCGAGTGGCTCAAGAACCAGTCCGACGAGCTTTTCCAGCCCGAGTACACCGATGTGATCCGCATCGCCGGGCTGGTGGGGTTCAGCCGCGGCAAGGCGGGGGCCATTGTGAGCGAGCTGTCCGGCCTCGATCCGGAGACCCGCCGGATAGACGAGGAGCGCATCCCGGCCGCGTATGCGCGCTTCTCCGGCGCCCTGGACCAGTTGGTCAGCAAGACGCATCTTGAGCGCTTCGTCATGATGATCAAGTCGGCCGGCTTCATCGATTCCAGCATGATCGGCTCCAAGAACGCGCTCAACTTTGCCTATGCCCTCTACCTCCGCCTGCGTGGCAACGATCAGCTCTCGGAAGGGGAGCGGGCGCGGGTGATCAAGCGCTGGTTCGTGATGACCCTGCTCACCGGGCGGGCGGTGGGCAGCTTCGAGTCGACCTGGGAGACGGACTTGCGCCGGATCAATGAGCTGGGGGCCGCCGAGTACCTGCGAGTGATTGAGGAGTCGGAGCTGGGCGAGGGCTTCTGGGGGGTGGCACTGTTGCAGGAACTGGTCTCGCCGAGCAAGCGCAGCCCCGCGTTCCAGATCTACCTGGCCGCTCGGGTGACCAAGGGGGGCCGTGGCTTCCTCTCCAAGTCGATCAACGTCGCGCAGATGATCGAGGGCCATGGCGACATGCACCACATCGTGCCGAAGAACCACTTGATCAAGAACGGCTACCCGAAGCAGTGGGACTACAACCAGATCGCCAACTTCGCCCTGACCGAGACGCCCGTCAACATCGCCATCAAGGACCATCCCCCGCAGGAGTACATGGCGTGGGTCGCCGAGCAGATCCGCACCGGTGAGCTGCGTATCGGCGAGATCACCGACCAGGGCGACCTTGAGGCCAACCTGGCCGAGAACGCCATCCCCGACTTCATCGGCGAGGTGACCGCGGACAACTATCAGGAATTCCTGGAGGCCCGGCGGAAGCAGATGGCGGCGATGATCCGGGAGTACTACGAGGGGTTGTGAGCCGAGGCACCAACGCCTATCTGGCGCGCTGCGGTTCAACCCCGGAGGAGGGCGGCCGCCGCTGGGTGCTGGCGTGGCGGGGCACCGAGGCCGATTACCAGGACATCATCGCCGATGTCACCGTCTTCAAGCGCACCGCCGACTACCACCACAAGTGGCGCGTCCACGGCGGCTTCCTGACCGCCCTGCAGGCCGTCTGGGGCTCCTGGTGGAACCCGACCTCACGCTGCTGCTGGCCTGGGGCGGCCTCACCGGACTGGAGGCGGCCGGCGTGGTGACCCTGCCGTGGTACGTGAAGGGCGGCGTCATGGCCGGTTTCGCCTACGCCGCAGTGCAACTGCTGCCGAAGCTGTTGCGCCTGCTCCCCGGCAAGACGCGCACCCGCTGGCGTCTGGTCAGCGACCATTTCATGGAGGCGTATGCGTGTGGGGTGCGGGAGGGGCGGGGGTGATTGCACAACGGTACGGCGTTGCCGTATAGTCTGGTTATGCTCTTCATCGAGACCAGCACATTCAGCAAGCTTTTGCCGAAGTACCTCACGGACGACGAATATCGGGCGTTGCAATCGCTACTGATGCAGAGACCTGATGCTGGGGTCGTGATCAAGGAGTCCGGCGGTGTTCGAAAAGTTCGCTGGGCTTCTTCAGGTTCTGGCAAAAGTGGTGGAGTGCGAGTTGTTTACTACTGGAAGAAAACGGAACACGAAGTATGGATGCTGACGCTTTACCACAAATCGGAGCGCTCAACGATTCCGGGGCATGCTCTGAGGCAGATAGCGGAGGCGATCAAAGATGAATGACCGTGATATTGGGACCGAAATTCTCGAAGGCCTGAATGAGATCAAGGAGTACAAGAAGGGGAAAGTAGACCTCAAGACACGCCAGCTTTCCGAGCCATCAGCTCCTCAGGTGATCAGGCAAAAGCTCAAACTGTCACAGTCGGCCTTTGCCGCCCTGATGGGGGTCAGCATTCGTACACTGCAGGACTGGGAGCAGGGGCGAAGAGAACCTCAGGGCTCGGCTGTGGCCTTGCTGCGGATAGCCGAACAGCATCCTGAGGTTTTCAGCGAGCTCAATTGAAGAGCGTGTCGAACCGAAAGCTGCTCGCGTCCCGCCGATGCTGCACCTGCTCCAGCACATTGGCCATGACGGGCTGTCAGGCTGAAATCGACCCAAGAGTCGCCTGTTCCCAGGCCATTGCCATCAAGGGTGCTACAACCGCTCGGCGGTGGACGGGAAGAAGTGGGGTGGACCCCGAACGTTGGACCACTGACGGCCTCTGAGAAGTAAAAACCGGGGCCTCTCGGTCGGGTTTCATGTTTCCGGTCTGCAGGTCCAGGGGACTTCATCAGCCACTCTACGGCCAAGCGGCGCAACGCAGGACCGGGGAAAATGAGGGGCCAACCCCCACATCAGTTCGATAAAGCCGGGGCTCGGTCCATATTGCTCGCTGACGGCGTTGCAGCTCCCTTGTGCAGAGTGACTGCACGGCAGGAGCCGCGCCTTGTCAGCGAAAGGCGCGGGGCGTCGGGGTCAGACCTTGCCTTTTGCCCCCGCATCAAGGGAGAGGCAAAAGGCAAGGTCTGACCCCCATGATTTCCCACGTTGGGCATTCATCCAGTACTCCGGAAAAATATCGGAAGAGGGCATCCATCTTGTTTACATGCCGCAGCAGCCCCTCCTCCCGCAGGAGCCCAGCCCTTCGGGCGACGGGGCGCTGGATACGCCCGATCGGCGAGAGGGCTCGCCTCCTACAGTGGTAGGGCCCCAGCCTCGGCGGGGAACGGGCGTGGGGTGATCTCCGTTGCTACGGGATACGTGCGGACGTCGGGGGTCAAACCTTGCGTTTTACCGAGTAGCTGCCGCGTCAGGCTGCCAGTTCCCTTAATACATCGGGATGGCGGTCGGCGATCTTCAACAGGGTTTGCGCGGAGCCCGAAGGGGTGCGCCGACCCTGCTCCCAGTCCTGGAGCGTGCGGGGTGATACGCCAAGCAGCTGCGCGAAACAAGTCTGGGTCAGGCCGACTTTCATGCGGATACGCGCAATGTCGGGCGCATCGACGATCCATACGCGGCCTGATTGACCGGCCTTCATTTGCTGAACGGATTCCAGCAGCTCCCGGCCGATGTCCCGGTGGGCATCGCGTTCGCGAAGTTCCTGGTCAGTCTTCATCATATTCCAATGCCTCTCTCAGCTTGCTGAGCACATGCGCCGGAATGTTGTCGTCGGCGCTCTTGGCGTAGATCAGCAGCAACCAGATTTGCCCTTTCGCCATCCGGTTGTAGTAGATCACTCGCACGCCGCCACGCTTGCCCATCCCGGGGCGTGACCAGCGTATTTTTCGCAGTCCGCCTGAACGCGGTACGACGTCGCCGGCGTCCGGATTGCATGCCAGGTACGCCGCGAATGCCTCGCGAGCGGATTCGTTCCAGTAGTCCGATACGAGGCGGCTGAAGAATTCCGTTTCCACAACCGTAAGCATCACTCAATGATACGGCAATGCCGTACCGTTAGCAAACTGCAGCTCCGGGGTCACTGAGCTGCGGGGGAGTTACTGTCGAAAGTGGTGTACGGGGGGATTGAGGAAGGCGGCGTATCCGGCTGGAATGGAAGTGCGACCAACCAGCCAGCCAGAGGAGATACGCCACCATGGCTCACGATACGACAGACATCCCGAACGGACCAGAGGACCCGTTGACCGATCTGCTGCGCCGAGGAGCGCGGGACCTGATTGAGCAAGCGGTGGAGGCGGAGTTGCAGACGTTCATGGAGAGCTACGCGGAGGATCGCTTGCCGGACGGTCGCCGGGCGGTGGTGCGCAATGGCTAGCAGCCGGAGCGCCGGGTCCAGACCGGCATCGGCGATGGCGCGCTGGGCTTCTGGAAGGCCCTGACCCGGGTCTACCCGGACACCCGCCGCCAGCGCTGCTGGGTCCACAAGACTGCCAATGTGCTCAACAGGCTGCCCAAACGCAGCCAGCCGAAGGCGAAATCATCCCTGCAGGCAATCTGGATGGCCGAAACCCGCGCCGACGCCGAACAGGCCTTCGACGCCTTCCTGGCCGCCTACGGCGACAAGTACCCGAAAGCCGCCGATACGCTGGCCAAGGACCGGGAAGACCTGCTGGCGTTCTATGACTTCCCGGCCCCGCACTGGCAGTCGATCCGCACCACCAACCCGATCGAATCGACCTTAGCCACCGTGCGGCTGCGCACCCACAAGACCCGGGGTTGCGTGACCCGCAACGGGGTGACGTTCATCGACGGCATCGAGCAGACCGAACCGACCAACGACGAGGGATCCTCCATCACCGACCGGAGCGCCGCCTGAACCAGCCATGGCTCATACACCAGACTTGACCATAACTCGCGAGAGCCGGAGGGTTTACACATTGTTTGAGTGGTTGTTTATAGTTGTTGCCGTACACCAGAAAGGAGTTCGAAGCTCATGGCCGACCCATCCGGCAGCACCCCGCAATCGGGGGCCGTGCACAACCACTCGGACGGTAACTCCAGTCAGGATTTCATGCACGAGCTGCCGCGTCTGGTGGCTCAGCTCGCCGACCGCTGGTACACGATCCGGCAGCGGGGCTGCCGCCATGTGGACCTGGGCGAGATGCGTCCCCTGACCCGGGTGATTGCCAGTGGCCTGGCTGGAACTCCGCTGAAGGAGTGTCTGAACACCGCCCGGCGCATTGACGAACGCGTAGCCCAGCACCTTCAGAGCCCGCTGCCTCCAACGCGAAATGAACAGGAAACCATCGGTGCCCTGATCCTTCGTCTGCAAGCGAGTCTCCCGGAGGATCTTGCCGGATCGGACGGGGTTCCGGTGGAATCGGAGGCGGGTGATGCACGTACTCCGGTTCCCGACCGCCTGAAGGTCCAGCTGCTCGGCCCCGCCGGGGTCGCCCGTGACGAGCTGGCGCTGCAGCTGGCAGCTTCCGGCTTCCACGTGGACACCTTCGCCAACCTGCAGGAGGCCGCGGATTCCAGCCCCGCAGTGACACCCCACTCACGCGTAGTCCTGGCGGATCCACCAGGCCCGTCGGTACCCGACGACGCCATCAGGCTCCCCAATATCCTGGTCCTTCAGGACACGGGGGATGGCGAACATTCGACAACGGCCGACGACTGGGATGCGGTCCTGACGATGCCCACGATCCCTTCCGAGTTGGCGGCAACACTGGAGGGTCTGGTGGACTCCAGCCCATGGGACCCGTGGCGGGTCATGCTGGTCACGACGGGGCAGTCGACCTCCCTGGCCCGCGCGCTGCAGGAGTCTCCGGCCCTTGGCATCCAAAGCGTCGCGCCGGAAGAGGACGTTCCTGGCCACGCGCTGGAGAGCCTGCCCGAGGTCATTGTGATCGATGCGGACATTGCGGCCGACAAGGCCGCAGCGCTCTCTCGGGCCCTTGCCCAGGATCCCACGCTGTTCGACATCCCGCGCGTTCTGCTTGCAGCTCACGAAGATGCCGCGCTCGAGCCGCCCGAAGCGGCACCGGAACAGGTGAGTGGTGAGGCCCGTCTCTGTCGCCGTCGGCGCCGCGCCGCCCGCGCCCCCGCCACCCTGCAATCCCGTGATCTGACGCCTCTGCTGGATCACTGGCGCGCGGAGCTGGCTACCGAGCCCGGCATCGTCGCCCTGGCCTGTGTCGAATGGGACGAGGCCTCCAGCCTGATTCGCGACCATGGGGCGGCCGGTTTTACCGTGCTTCAACGTCGCCTGCTGGGGCGAATCTCGGCGAGTCTCGTCCCCGGGGAGCGCACCACCCGGTTCAGCGAGAACACCATCCTGGTCCTGCTGCATCGAGCCGACACGGACGCGCTTTCGGACTGGGGCGACGCCCTGTACGCACGAATCCCGGCCCTTCATGGTGCCGCGAGTCACGCACCCTCCTCCGGGGTCAGTATCGGCATCACCGCCCTTGCGGAGACACCCGCACCGGACGCAGTGGACCGGTCACTGGCGCTTTGCGCACAGGCACGCAGCGAAGGCGGTAATCGCATCCAGCTGGACCCGACGCTGAACACACCGGAGTGCGGTAATGCACAGGAGGACTGGCGCGAGGTGATTACCGGGGCGATTCACGAACAACGCCTGTTCCTTGTATATCAGCCTATCGCCAATATCGCCGGCTCCGATAAGGCCGAGCGCTACGAAGTCCTGCTTCGGATTCGCGATCCGGAAGGTCACACCCAGCTACCCGGCCCGTTCGTGAACATGGCCGGATACGTGGACCTCGACAGGGCGCTGGATCGCTGGGTGCTGGCGAACGCGGTGGACATCCTGGGCGCCCGGCTGCGCACCCATCCGGACTCGGTGTTCTTCGTAAAACTCTCGCGCGGGTCGCTGCGCGACCAGGAACTGCCCGCCTGGCTTGGTCGCACCCTTGCGCATGCCGGCCTCCCGGCTCGGGCACTGGTACTGCAACTGGCAGAGGAAGACATTGTGGCGGAGCCGGAACAGGCCGAACGAATGACCGAGGCACTGCGTGATCTACAGGTCGGGATTGCCGTCGAGCACTTCGGGCTTTCCAGCGAGCAACCGGCACAGCTCCTGCGCAGCCTGCGACCGGACTATGTAAAGGTGGCCCGCCCCCTGACCCAAGGGCTGCACGATGCCGCCGACAAGCTCACACGCCTGGAGACGCTATTGAATACGGCCCGTGACAGCGGCGCGCGCACCATAGCGGCTTATGTCGAGGACGTAGACGGCCTGGCCCTGCTGTGGCAGTCGCAGGTCGACCTGGTGCAGGGCAACTTCCTGCGTCAGCCGGACGAGGAGCTGCGCTACGACATCGAGTTCTAGCGCATGGTGTGGCGCAGCCTCCAGGCGCACGAGGGCCCGGGGGCTTCCCAAGAACACCCATCTGCGCCCGGGCGCCACGCCACAACGTGTACGAGCTGTTCGCGGCCATCGTGGTGAACATCGTGGCGATCGTCCGGGCATCCCCGATTTTCCGACGCGCAACAGAACGGGGGTCGAAGGGCAGTTTCGCCTGGAGGTCACACCGGCCTCAGCCCCGTTTCACCGCCTTTTCATAGAGTCCGGGAAAGCGCCCTTCGGGATCGTACTCGCGCTTGAGGGCCTCGTAGGCCTCGCGGTCGTAGTTCTGCCAGAAGGTGGCTTCGTCGTAGGTGCTGCGCGAGTACAGGCTCTTCTTGCCGCCATGTTTCGCGACCAGTTCCTCGACCCGGGTGTTGTAATAGCCGTCGGGCTCGCTGGAACGGACGATGTCCCAGAAGCCAAAGTTGATGTACGCCGTTTCGGGACGCAGCTGGAACAACGAGAACCCTGCCTCGGGCACGACAAACGGGCAGATCCACACCGGGCGGATGCCGATCTCGGCCTCGAAATCGGCCAGAAACGCCGCGGCGTTGCCGATCGGGATGTCGACGTCCTGGATCACTGCCTCGCTGCGCGGGCGCACGGCGTGGAGCAGGCTCAGCGGCCAGCGGCGGCTGGCGCGCATGATCTTCTGGTAGGTCACGCTCGACAGGCGCTTGCGCCCGAGAAGGAGCCGCACCGGCTTGAGGTGGGCGCCGACATTCCGGCTGCACCAGAACCAGTCGGTGTCCCAGCGCCAGAGGTAGTCGTGGATGCTCAGATAGTCCTCGCGCCGCTCGCGCAGGCTCTGCCAGTACTGGCGCATCCAGGTGTAGTCGCTGGCCTCGGTGTCCGCCGGCGGCGATTCCACGCAATGCGCGCGGGTGAGCACGAAATCGCCGGGGGCGAAGTAGACGCCATCGAGGAACGCGCAGGTCGGGTGCGCGCATTCCTCGGCGATCGCCGCGAACAGTTCCTCGGGATCGTGGAAGCGGGTGTGCTCCAGCCGGATATAAGGCTGCACCCGGATCAGCCGCAGCCGGACCCGCGTGGCGTAACCGAGGCTGCCGTAGGAGTTCGGAAAGCCGTAGAACAGTTCCGGGCGCTGCTCGCGCGAGCAGGTCAACACGCGCCCGTCGGCCACCATGACGTCGAGCTCTTCCACCGTGTCGTGCACCAGGCCGTAACGGAACGCCCCCGACTCGATGCCGACCCCGGTGGTCGCGCCGCCGACCGTGATGCTCCTGAGTTCCGGCACGATGGCCGGTGCCAGGCCGTACGGCAGGGTGGCGTCGACCACGTCGGCATAGGTCGTCATGCCCTCCACCTCGGCGACGCCGGCCGCGGCGTCGATCTCGATCACGTGGTTGAGCGAAGCCACGTCGATCTCCGTGCGGCGGGCTTCCTCTCGCGGCCTGAACAGGTTGCTGGTGGACTTTCTGAGGCGCACCGGCCCGTCGGACCCGGCCAGCGCCGCAGCCATCGCCTCCACCCGATCGCGGTGGGCTTCCCGGGCGGCGCTGCTCATCGGACCGGCTCGTAACGCGGCAGATCGCCGTGGCTGAGCACGAGCTGCCAGAGATTCAGTTTCCGCGCCCGGAAGGCGCCGGCACAACTCAACAGGTAATAGCGCCACATCCGGTAGAAGCGCTCGTCCAGCCCTTCGCTTTGTTTCAGCTCCGGCCAGGCGGCGACGAAATTGGCGTCCCAGGCCATCAGGGTGCGGTCGTAGTCCGGTCCGAAGTTGTGCCAGTCCTCGAGCACGAACAGACCCTCCTTGGCCCGGGTGAGCTGCGCCTCGGACGGAATCACGCCACCGGGGAAGATGTATTTGGCGATCCAGCGGTCGGTACTCCTGCGGCTTACGTTGCCCCCGATGGTGTGCAGCAGCATCAGGCCGCCCGGCTTCAGGCGGGCGCGCGCGAGCTCGAAGAAGGCGCGAAAGTTCTGCGGGCCGACGTGCTCCATCAGGCCGATGCTCACCACACGATCGTATTGCCGGGATTCCCTGGCCGCCTCGCGGTAGTCCTGCTGCCGGACATCGACCGGCAGCCCCTCGCAGAGTCCCCTCGCGTACTCCACCTGCTGGCGGCTGATGTTGTAGCTGTCCACCTCGCATCCGTGCTCGGCAGCCAGAAACCGGGCCAGTTCGCCGAACCCGCCGCCCAGCTCGAGCACACGCATGCCCGGCTCCAGATGCAGCTTGCGCGCGATGAGCTCCAGTTTCGCGCGCTGTGCCGCGTCCAGCGTCGCGTTGGCCCCGTCGGGGCCGTAATAGGCGCAGGTGTACTGCATGGTCGGTCCGAGCATCGCCTCGTAGAGCCGGTTCGAAAGGTCGTAGTGCTGCTCCGCGACCCGCCGCGAACGCCTTCGGCTCTGCTCATTGGCGAGCCGGCTCAGCAGCACCCGGCCGAGCACCGCCGGGCTGCGCAGCTTGCGCTCCAGGCGCGCCCGGAGGGTCCGGAAGAACAGCTCGTCGAGCCGCTCGACGTCCCACCAGCCGTCCATATAGGCCTCGCCGGCGCCAAGCGACCCCTCGGCCAGAATCCTCTGATACAGCCGCTCGTCGTGGACCTGAATATCCCGGGGCCGCTCGCCGCCGACCTCGACGTCAGCGCTGCGCAGCAGTTCCGTGACTTGTTGTCTTGCTGACATGCCAGTTCTCCCTGTAGCAATCGAATGGCCGGTTTGCCCCTTCCCCCGGCGAGAAGCCTGCCGCCTTGCCAGCCGTAACAACCATTGAAACAACAGGAAATAACGGAGTCGGACCACGATAATCTCCGGAATCTCTCCGAAGATAGACGTTGAATCGGGCGCAAACAGACCCCTGAAGCGGAAATTCTGATCATTCAAGTAAACACTGATTTACCGGCGTTTCCGGGCGGCGCATGGATGTGCCGCCGGAATCGGCCACCGCAGGTGATTGATTCCGAAACAGACTGCACCCCCTTCCTGATTGGCACTGAAATCCCGCACAGGCCCTGCGGGGCAGTCATCGAAGCGCTGCTGTCGGGCATCAATGTGCGCTTCCGAACAGAGTTCCGGTCGGCGGGTGTCAAGGATGAGGGAGTGTGGTCAGGCATTGACGGACAGCATGCCGGCCGCAACCACTCATCTTGCCGCTGGCCGCAGGCTGGCAGGAGACCACCATGTTCACCCTGAAGAGCCTGTTCTTCGGAGAACGCTCGGTAACGAAGGTCGCGGGTCTGTTCGGTTCGTGCGCAGGCGCAGAAGAGGCGGCGCGAACGTTGCTGGACGGTTCCACCCTGACGGCCTCGCAGATCACGGTGCTGGGGCCGCCCAACGGCGAGACGGAGCGGCGCGCTATTCTCAACCATGCCATTGCGCCCGAGGCCCGGGGTCTCCGTCGGACGTCGATCAGGGCCCATGTCATGATGGGTGGACTCGGCATGCTGACGGGCGGCGTGCTGTTCGCGTTCCTGGCGGGGAGTGGTGGAGCCCCCGGCATGCTCGCCGATCCGGGTATCGGTGTGGGCGCGTTGCTCGGCCTCATGGCGGGTGCCGCGCTGGCGATCCGGCTGGACCAGGGGCATGTCATCGAGGTGGTCGGCCGTACGCTGGAGCACGGCGGCTGGGCCGTGGTGGCCCGCCCGAAAGACCCCGAGCAGACGCATCAGGTCGTGGCATCGCTGCGATCCGGGAGTGAGCGGATCGTGCGCAGCCTGTAACCGGCCCGGCTGCTGGCGGCTCTGACCATTGTCTGGCCGGAGCGTACGTTTCGGGCCCGTCTGGTGTTGCTGGAGCTGGTTCTGGCAGGGTATATCGGAGCCCCCTGACCAGCGACTCCATGGCCCGTGAAGTCAACATGACGCTCGATTGTTCGCCCGCGGAGCCGCACGTGATCAGTGTTTCCCTTGTCCTGTCGTGCAATCCACTATGCTGCTCACGTTACTCTTCATGTTTGGTGTGCTGGCGCTGGGCATCGCGCTGATGCTGTGGCACGCACGGCTGGTGTTTACGGTGGAGCTGCGTGACGGCACCGCCCGTGCGCGGCGCGGCAAGCCGCCGAGGGCGTTCCTGCGCGGCTGCGAGGACGTGGCACGTCAGTACCGCATCCAGCGCGGGCGGATCCATGCGGTACGCACGGACGGAGGCGTTCAGCTGCGCTTCTCGCGCGATCTCCCGCAGAACACCCACCAGGCCTTTCGCAACGTCTGGACCCCGCCACCGGGTGGTGGCGGAGGCGGCGGCATGCGCGCGACGGGTTAGGGCCCCGGGTTACTGCGAGCAGAGGCCGCCGTCGACGACGTAGGTGTTGCCGGTGCAGCCGGAGGCGGCGTCGGACAGCAGGAACGCGGCCATGCCGGCGCATTCCTCGTTGTTGACGTAGCGACCCAGCGGGATGCGCGCCTCGAAGGACTGGTGCACCTCGTCGGCATGGCCGGGGTTCGCCTGTTCTTCGATGGATTCCATCATGCGGTTGGCGACCGGGCCCGGGTTGAGGGTGTTGACGCGGATGTTCTCCGGCCCGAGTTCGGCGGCCAGGCACTTCATCATGCCCACCACCGCATGCTTGCTGGATACGTACGGCGAGAGACCGCCGAAGCCGCGCAGTCCAGCCACGCTGGAGGTGATGACGATGCTGCCGCCGTTGCCGCGGCGCAGTGCCGGCAGGGCCGCCTCCGCGCCCAGGCGCACGCCCTGCACGTTGACGGCGAAGACCTTGTCCCAGGCGGCATCGGTGCGGCTGTCGAACGGACCGATCTCGCCCTCGATCCCGGCGTTGAGGAACACGCCATCGAGGCGGCCGAAACGATCCAGGGCGGTGGCGACCATGCGTTCGTTGTCCTCGCGCCGGGTCACGTCGACAGCCAGGCCCACCGCGCGCTCGCCGAGCGAGCGGGCGATGTCTTCCACCGGGCCCGCCTCGCGGTCGGTGATGACCAGGCTGGCGCCCTGTTCATACAGCTTGCGCGCCGTGCTCTCGCCGATGCCCCCGGCGCCGCCGGTGATGGCGATGACCTTGCCTTCCAGATCACTCATGTCGCTTCTCCGTGTCGTGAATTCGATGGGACCAACGTATCAGTTGCCGCCGCGGGTTCGCAGATGCAGCCACCGGCCGATGAACGCGATCCCGAGGATGATCCAGCCAACGGGATATGGCAGCACGCCGGCGAAGAAGGCCGCGAGTGTGGCAGCCAGCAGCAGGCCGATGATCAACAGCGGGATGTCCATGTACGTTCGAGCCGTGGGTCAGGCGAAGGTTCGTTGTGCCATCGTCCATAATGAGGGGTGTGGCAACGGACGGACGTGACAGGTCGCGGACTCGGGAGGGGAGCTTGGCGGAGCCGCTGCGGGTGGTGGTGTGCCCGGACAGTTTCAAGGGCAGTCTGGCGGCGGAGGAGGTGGCCGCGGCGATGGTGCGCGGCGTGCTTGCGGCGCGGCCGGATGCCCGGGTGCAAGCCCTGCCGATGGCCGATGGCGGCGAGGGCACCGCATGGCGTGTAAGCCGGGCGGCGGGCTGGGAATGGCGCCAGGCGCGGGTCACCGGCCCCGACGGAACGGCGCTGCAGGCCGGCTGGGGACTGGACCCGCAGGGTCGCCGGGCGGTGCTGGACGTCGCCACGGCCTGCGGTCTCGACCGGATCCCCGCGGGGCGCCGCGATCCCTGGCAGCTGGATACCCGGGGCGTGGGCGAACTGATGCGCGCGGCGCTGGATGCGGGGGCCCGGCATCTGCTGGTGGGCCTGGGCGGCAGTGGCACGGTGGACGGGGGCGCGGGCCTGCTGGCAGCACTGGGCGTGCGGTTCCGGGATGCGGACGGATGTGCGCTGGCGCCGCATCCGGCGGCGCTGGGGGCCCTCGTGCAGGCCGATTTCGCGGAGCTGGATCCGCGCCTGGGCGAGGTCGATATCACGCTGCTGAGCGACGTGGACAACCCGCTGATCGGCCCGCAGGGGGCGGCGGCGGTGTTCGGACCGCAGAAGGGCCTGGCGGTGGACGACGTCGCGGCGATGGATGCCTGCATGCAGCGCCTGGCGGGGGTCATCGAGGCCGCCGGATGGCTGCAGCGGCCGGTGGATGCACCGGGTGCCGGGGCGGCCGGCGGGCTGGGCTTCGCGCTGGGCTGCGTGCTGGGCGGGACCGCGCGCATGGGGGCGACGTACGTGGCCGACCTGATCGGTCTGGATGCGGCGGTGCGCGAGGCGGACCGGGTGATCACCGGCGAGGGCCGGCTGGATGGCCAGACCGCGCATGGCAAGGTGGTGGCCGAGGTGTTGCGACGCGCCGAGGGGCCGGGCGTGCCGGTGGCGGCGGTGGCCGGTTCCGTGGATGCCGATGCGGACGAACTGGCCGCGCTGGGCCTGACCGACGTGCGCGCCCTGTGTGACGGGAGTCTGACCCTGGAAGAAGCCATGGCGCATCCGGCCGATGCTATTGCGGCGCGCACCCGTTCCCTGATCGAAGAGGCATGACCCCATGGATCTCGACCCCGTCATCCGGAACTGGCTGGAGCTTGCCGCGCAGGCCCCGTCGTCGCACAACAGCCAGCCGTGGCGGTTCCGCGTGGCGCGTGATGGGGTGGAGGTCTGGACCGACCCGGAGCGGGTCCTGCCGGTCTCCGATCCCGGCGGGCGCGAGCGGGTGATCAGCGTGGGCTGCGCGGTGATGAACCTGCGGGTGGCTGCGGCGGCTGACGGCCGGGGGCTGAACGTGCGTCCGGAACAGGCCGGTCCCGGACCGTACGTGCGCCTGCTGAACACGACCCACGCAGGCGCCGATCTGCAGACGCTGCCGCTACTGAAGGAGTGGATCCCTCGGCGCCGCTCGTGGCGCGGACGTTTCCGTCCGGACCCGGTGCCGCCGGAGGTGGTGGATGCGCTGGTCGCCGCGGCGCGCCAGGAGGGCGTCTGGTTGCGGCCGGTGACCGGGACGGAGCCGCGTCGCGAGATCGTAAGGCTGGTGCGGGAGGCGACGCGTGAGCAGTGGCGCAACCCGGCCTGGCGGGCGGAGCTGGCGCACTGGATGCGCCCGGCGGCCGCAGGCGACGGGCTGCCGGTGGGGCGCTTCACCGGCGGTCTGACCCGCTGGGCCGTGCGCCGGCTGGTGTCGCCCCGGCGGATGGCCCGTGCCGAGGCTCGGGTGGCGAGCCGGGCGCCGGTCCTGCTGGCGCTGGGGACGGGGATCGACGGGCCGATGCAGTCGCTGGCCGCCGGGCAGGGCCTGCAGCGGGTGCTGCTGGAGGCCGCGCGTCACGGGTTCTGCGCGCGCTATCTGAATCAGCCGCTGCAGCTGCCGGAGCGACGTGCGGAGCTGGCAGAGCAGCTGGGCCGCGGGCAACCGCAGCTGCTGTTCGCGCTGGGGCGCCCGGACGGGACCCCGCGGGCGACGCCCCGGCGGCCGGTGGAATTGCTGCTCCGGACGTGACGCCGGATCGGCCAGGGGGCTGGCCTCCTGCGGGGCGTCGGATCGGCCAGGGGGCTGGCCTCCTACGACGGATGGGGCCCTGCCCCCGGTAGGAGGCCGGCCCCCCGGCCGATTGTGCGTTCGGGGAATCTCCTGCGCCGGGTCGGCCAGGGGGCTGGCCTCCTGCGGGACCGGGGGGGCGTGTACGGGGTGGGCCGGCTGGCCTATGCTTGAGACGGAAATGATCAGGGAAAGACGGGGGAAGAATGATGCAGGTTGTGGTTCGGGGAGTGAAGATCGAGTGCGTTACCGGTGACATCGTCGAGCAGCACGACATGGACGCCATCGTCAACGCGGCCAATGCCTGGCTGCGCCCGGGCGGGGGCGTGGCCGGCGCCATCCACCATGCGGCGGGGCCGGAGCTGGAACGTGAGTGCGAGCCGCTGGCGCCGATCGAGCCGGGACAGGCGGTCATAACGGATGGGCACCGGCTGCTGAACCGTTACGTGATCCATTGCCTCGGTCCGGTGTACGGGCGTGACGAACCGGCCAGTCGCCTGCTGGCCTCGTGCTATCGCGAGGCCCTGGCGCGCGCCGAGGAGGCGGGGATCTTCAGCATCGCGTTCCCGGCGCTGTCCACCGGGGCGTTTGGTTACCCCGTCGAGGACGCGGCGCGTGTCGCTCTGGAGACGGTAGTGCACCGGACCCCGCATCTGGAGTCGGTGCGCTACATCCGCTTCGTGCTGAGCAAGGACGAGGACCGCGACATCCACGCACGCATCCTCAAGGAACTTACCGGGTAGCGGCGAGGCTGTCGGCGTAGTGGTCGCGGGCGACGTAGGTGTAGATCGCCGGGACCACGAACAGGGTGAACAGCGTGCCGATGGCCATGCCGGCGGCGATCACCAGCCCCATGGCGAAGCGCGAGCCGGCGCCGGCGCCGGTGGACATCAGCAGCGGCACCATGGCCACCACGGTGGCGGTGGTGGTCATCAGGATCGGCCGCAGGCGCAGGCTGGCGGCCTCCTCGATCGCGTCGCGCAGCGGGTGCCCCTGGCGCTGCAGCTGGTTGGCGAACTCCACGATCAGGATGCCGTGCTTGGCGATCAGGCCGATCAGCGTCAGCAGGCCCACCTGGGTATAGATGTTCAGCGAGGTCACGCCCAGGCTGATGAAGATCAGCGCGCCGGCGATGGACATTGGCACCGTGGTGAGGATGATCAGCGGGTCGCGGAACGACTCGAACTGCGCGGCCAGCACCAGGAAAATCACGAGCAGGGCGAAGAAGAACGTCACCACCAGGTCGCCGCCCTCGGCCTTCAGCTGGCGGGATTCACCCGCGTAGTCCACGTTCACGTCCGGCGGCAGCACCTCGGCGGCGATCTCGTCGATCAGCTCCAGCGCCTCGCCCAGGGTCACGCCCGGGGCCGGCACGCCCTGCAGGGTCACGGCGTTGAGCTGCTGGAAGCGGTTCAGCTGGCGCGGGGTGACGCTCTCCTCGAGGGTCACGATGCTGGACAGCGGCACCGGCGTGCCGTCGGCGGTGCGGGTGAACAGCTCCTCCAGCTGCTCCGGGGTCAGGCGGTCGGAGCGCTGCACCTGGGGGATTACCCGGTAGCTGCGGTTCTCCATCGCGAAGCGCCCGGTGTAGCCCCCGGAGAGGAACGTGGCGAGGTCGGCGTTCAGCGTGGTCATGTCGATGCCGAGCTGGGCCGCGCGCTCGCGGTCGATCTTCAGGTCCACCCGCGGCTTGTCGAAGTCGAGATCGGTATCCAGGAAGATGAAGCGCCCGGTCGCCATCGCGCGTTCGGTGATCTCGTCACTGAAGGTCTCGAGTTCCTCGAACGAGGCCGTGGAGTTGAACACCACGCTGACCGGCGCACCGTCGCCCGGGGTCGGCAGCTGCGGTGGCTGGACCGCGAACACCTCCAGCCCCGGGATGCGGTCCAGCGCCGGTTGCAGGTCTTCTTCCAGGATCGTATCGGTATCGCGCTCGCGCTGTTCCCACGGTGTCATCACGAAGCCACCCAGCGCCTGGTTGGTCGCGCCGGCCATGCCCGGGCCGCCGCCGAAGCCGTTGACGATGAAGATGTTGTCCATCTCCGGGATTTCGTCGAACAGGCGGTCGGTCAGCGCCGTGTTGCGCTCCAGGTAGTCGATGCCCATGTGCGGGTCGCCCTCCATGATGGAGAAGGCGAAGCCCTGATCCTCGGGCGGTTCCAGTTCCGACTGCGAGGTGACGAACAGGAAATAGCACGAGACCAGCACGATGGCGCCGAACACCGCGATGGTGAACCGGTCGCTGAGGGCCCCGTGCAGACGCCGCCGGTAGCGCCGGCGCAGGCCGTCGAAGCGGTCATCCAGCCAGGTCTCGATGCGTCCGCGCCGCTGGCCGTCGCCGTGGCGCAGGATCTTCGAACACATCATCGGCGAGAGGGTGATGGCGACGATGCCCGAGATCACCACGGTGGCCGCCAGGGTGAAGGCGAACTCGATGAACAGCGTGCCGGTCAGCCCGCCGATGAAGCCCAGCGGCAGGAACACCGCGACCAGCGTGGTGGACATGGCCACGATCGGCCAGGCCAGCTCGCGCGCACCCTGCAGCGCGGCCTCCATGCGCGACATCCCCTCCTCGATATGCCGCGAGATGTTCTCCAGCATGATGATCGCGTCGTCCACCACGATGCCGATCGCCAGGACCATCGCCAGTAGCGTCAGGAGGTTGAGCGAGAAGCCCATCAGCAGCATCAGCATGAAGGTGCCGACCAGCGACAGTGGCACCGCCACCGCGGGGATGATCACGCTGCGCAGCGAGCCCAGGAACAGGTAGATCACCACCAGCACGATCAGCAGCGCGAGGGCGATGGTGATCAGCACCTCGTTGATCGCGCTCTCGATGTAGTCGGTGGAGTCGTAGACGATCTCGCCGTTCAGCCCCGACGGCAGCCGTGGTTCCACGCGCTCGCCGAAGACCTCGCGCACCTCGGCGATCACGTCCAGGGCGTTGGCGTCCGGCGCCAGCTCGATCCCCATGAACGTGGCCGCCTGACCGTTGAAGCGCACCGAGGAGTCGTAGGTCTCCGAGCCGAGTTCTACCTCGGCCACGTCGGCCAGGCGCACCAGGTCGCCGTCGGCCTCGAACAGTACCAGCTGCTCGAATTCCTCGACGCTCTGCAGGTCGGTGTCGGCGGTGAGGTCGAGGCTGACCATCGAACCCCGGGTCTGGCCGACCGCGGAGAGCACGTTGTTGCCCTCCAGTGCCTGGCGCACGTCGCGCCCGCTGACCCCGTACGCGGCCATGCGGTCGGCGTCCAGCCAGGCCCGCATCGCAAACGCTTCGCCGCCGAGGATCTCGGCACGCTGCACGCCGTTGACGGTGGACAGCTCCGGCTGGACCTCGCGCACGAGGTAGTCGGTGATCTGGTTGTTGTCGAGCTGTTCGGAATAGAACGACAGGTACATCGCCGCGACGTCGTCGCCCACCGACAGGTCCACCACGGGGTCCTCGGCCTCGGCCGGGAGCTCGGAGCGGATCTTGTCGACCTGTGCGGAGATCTGGGTCAGCGCCTCGTTGGGGTCGTAGTCCAGCTCCAGATGGGCCTGCACCGTGCTGGTGCCCGCCATGCTGGAGGAGACGATGTAGTCGATGCCCTCGGCCTCGGCGACCTCGCGCTCCATCGGGGTGGTGATGAAGCCCTCGACCAGATCGGCTTCCGCGCCGATATACGAGGTGCTGACGGTCACCACCGCGTTCTGCACCTCGGGGAACTGGCGGACGTTCAGGTCCACCACCGCGCGGATGCCGAACAGCAGGATGAACAGGCTGACCACCGTGGCCAGAACCGGCTTCTGGATGAAGACGTCGGTGAAACGCATGATCGCGGTCCGGCTCAGCGAGTGTCCGGGCGCGGGTCGCGCTCGGCATCCGGCTGGGCGTCTTCGGTGATGTTCACCGGGGTGTCGTTCTGCAGCTTGAGCAGGCCGCTGGCGGCCACGGTGTCACCTTCCTCCAGCCCGTCGCGGATGCGGATCAGGTCGCCGCGCCGTTCGCCGGTCTCGACCAGGCGCTGTTCCACCCGCTTCTGCCCGTCATCGTCCTCGAACACCACGAACGCCGACTGGCCCCACGGGGCGTGGCGGATGGCGGTCTGCGGCACCACCAGGCCTTCCTCGGCCTCGCCGCGTTCCAGCGTCACGCGGGCGAACTGGCCCGGGCGCAGGCGATGGTCCTCGTTGTCGAGGGTGGCCTGCACGCGGAACATGCGCGACGCGGGACGCACCCGCGGCTCGATGGCGGTGATGACGCCGGTGAAAACGGCGTCGTGCGCATCGGTCCGGATACGCACTTCCTGGCCCGGTTCGACTTCGCTCAGGCGTCGCTCGGGCAGGGTGAAGTTGAGGTGGATCGGATCCAGGGTCTGCAGTTCGACCACGGGGTCGCCGGGGCCGACGAACTGGCCCTCGTCGATCTGGCGGATGCCCAGCTGGCCGTCGAACGGGGCGCGCAGGCTCTTCTGTCGGATGCGTTCTTCCTGCGAGCGCACGGCGGCGCGGGCCTGTTCCGCCTCGGTCTGCCGGCGCTGCAGTTCGGAGTCGGAGATGCTGTCGCGCGCCGCCAGCCCGCGGGCGCGCTGCAGCTCGCTTTCGGCCAGCATGGCCGCGGCCTGCAGGCTCTCCAGCTCGGCGCGGTCGAGGGCGGTGTCCAGTTCCACCAGGGTCTCGCCTTCGGCGACCTCGGTGCCGCTGGAGAACCGGATGCGATCCACCAGTCCCTGGCTCTGGAAGCTCAGGGTCGCGCCGCGCACTGCCTCCAGGCTGCCGATGGCGCGGGTCTCGGGCGTCCACGCGTCGGTCTCGACGGTGGCCGCGTTGATGGTCGCCTCGGGTTCGGGCATGTCCTCGAAATACTCGGCGATCTGCTGGTCCATGAAGGCCTTGAACCCGAAGATCCCGCCCAGTACCACGGCCACGCCGAACAGCATGTAGAAGAAACGGCGGCTCACTGGAAGGTCTCCTGCAGCACGGCGCGCACGCGCTCGGTCTCCGCGCGCACCACCGAGGGTTCGTCGGGGTCCACGCGCGGCTCCCAGCGCCAGCCGGTCATCAGTGCGTGGAAATGGCGGATCAGGTGGTCCAGCGGCTGGCCGATGTCATAGGCCTCCAGCAGGCCGCGGGCATTCGCGAGGCTCTGCATGCCCTGGTTCAGGGCCCAGGGGCCGAGCCCCATCTCTTCGGCGGAGATCTCCCGTGCCGCGGGAAGGTCCCCCTTTTCCCGGGCCCTTTCCACCACGCCACTCACGGCATCGCTGATGGGCTGGGCGGCGGTGAGCAGGGCCTCCCGGCGTTCCTGCGAGATCTGCGCCCAGACCGCTTCGGTGAGCAGGTACTGCATCAGGCGGTAGTGGTCCGGGTTGGCGGTGGCGAAATCGAGGTCGGTCAGTACGATCGCCAGCATCTGCGAGCGCGTGCCCAGCGGCAGCTCCGGCAGCCGGCGGAAGCGTTCGGCGTGCTGGATGGTGGTGCGCGTCGCCACCGCGGCCAGCAGGTCCTCCTTGGAGGCGAAGTGCTGGTACAGCGTGCCCGTGGCGTATTCGCAGGCGGCGGCCAGCTTCGACATCTGCAGGGCCAGCAGGCCGTCCGTGCGGATCAGCTCGTGGGCCTTGTCGATGAACAGCTGTTCGCGTGCCTGGCGCTCGCGTTGCTTGCGGTCTTCGGTTCCCATGACGCTGCAGGCTAGCGAACCCGGAACGATTTGTGAACCGAGTTCATGGATTGTTTCGGGTTCGTTCCATCGACTGGAACACGCTGCGGCCGATCGGCGTCTGTTGGAGGGTCGGCCCCATACCCCTGCCGGCCGTCGGGAAAGTATCCTTGAGGGGAAGGCAGGCCACGAGGAAGGCCCATGAAGACACTGCGCGAACGGATGGCGGACAACGGGTTCGAGTCGAACATCGACTACGCCCATCATGTGGACTGCGTGCTGGCCCAGGCGGGCGGCGTGATCCCCACGCTGAACGTCGAGGGAGATTCGGGCCGGCGCAAGACGGCTTTTGCCAACGCGCTGGCCGCGGCACTGGAAGTCCCGCACGTGCTCTATCACGACTTCACCCAGGCGCAGGATCCGGTGCCGACCGCACAGCCGGCATCCAACCCGGAGGAGGGCGGGCGCGAGGAACCGCCGATCCCGGCGTTCGACCGCGAGGTCTCCAGTGCCTGTGCGTATTCCGAGGGCGAGCGCACCATCCTGATCCTGGATCAGCTGCAGGCGGCGGATTTCCGCGAGCACCTGCGGCTGTACCGCTTCGTGGTCGATCGCGAGTGGTCGATGGGCGGGTCGTCGTTCGTGGCCAGTCCGGAGCGGCTGATGCTGGTCCTGATCTCGGAAGAACCGGTCTATCATTCATTGAAGAAGGTCGGTTTCAGCGTGTGGGTTCCGCGCGCCTCGGTGGGCGAGGCGGATTACCGCCCGGAGGACTTCGGCCTGGGGCCGGAGGCGGAGGGCCTGATGTGCGGCCTCGGGGAGCTGTTCCGGGCGCTGGGTGTGCAGCCCACGCCGTCGGAGTTCCAGCGGCTGCTGGACGACATCCGCAACCGCGTGCGTACCCGCGAGGAGCTGACCCATTCGATCTTCGGCCGGACCGAGGGCATCGACCACACGCTGCTGGTCTCCGATGCGATCCAGCAACGCATGGAACGGCTGATGCCGGAGCTGTGGGAGTTTGTGGGGTCGGAGCACGTGGAACTTTCCGGCGTGCCCCCGGATCCCGAGTAGACGGATACCGGGCCGCAGGGCCCGGGTCGCACGCAGGGGAGGATGGCCATGGTACGGACGGGACGGACAGTGGCCGCGGGCTGGCGGCTTGCGGGTGTGGCGGGACTGATTCTGTTGCTGGCGGGCTGCGGGCGCGCCTTTCCGGAGCCCGCGCCGGAGCGCGAGTTCGCCGACGGGCTGTCGGCCGAGACCCTGTTCGAGCGCACGCTGGAGGCCCACGGGGGTGATCTGCGCGAGGACCCGCGCGACTTCAACATGGCCACCGACGGCGAATGGGGACGCATGATACAGCGCGTGCAGCCGCTGGTGGCGGATACCGGTTTCCGCGGACGCTCGGAAGAACGCTATCGCCCGGCGGATTCGCTCTACGTGCGCGAGTACACCGGCCCCGAGGGGGTGAAGCACGTGTTTCGCCACGAGGGCACGATCAGCGTGTACTACAACGGGGAGTTCGAGACCGATCCGGACCGGGTCGCCGCCACCGCGATGACCATCGACGCCGGCGAGCTGTTCCATTTCGGCCCCAGTTTCGTGAAGCACCGCGCCACCGATCTGCAGCGCCTGCCGGACCGGCGCGAGGATGGCGTGGGCTACCATCGGGTGCTGGCGACCATCGAACCGGGCTTCGGCTTTGCCGAACGCGACGAGGTGGTGATGTGGATCCATCCGGAGACCGACCGGCTCTACCGCGTACACATCACGCTGGAGGGCTTCGAACGCACGCAGGGGGCGCACGTGGACACCACGTTCCTGGAGTACGAGGAAGTCGGGCCGTATGTCCTGCCGTCGCGCTTCGAGGAACGGGTGCGCGGGCCGCTGCGCCTGCACGTGCATGACTGGTGGGTGACCGGACGCGACATGGATCGTGGCTGGGAGATCGAGGACGTGCGCGGACCCGGGTTCTCGGGCGCGGCCGAGCCGCCGGCCGCCGAGGAATAAGCCGTTCGCTGATAGACTGGCGTCCTTTTTCGGGAACGGATAATCGCGAGAGGGCTTGATGGCGCAGGGTTTCTGGGCACGACTGGGGCGGCAGATGCCGCTGATCCTGGCGGTGGCAACGGTGATCTCGCTGCTGGGGGCCATGCTGGTTCGAGGTGGCAGTTCCCTCGGGTTCGTGGCGGCGTTCGTGGTGCTGCTGCCGCTGACACTGGCAGCGGCGCTGATCCGCTGGTGGCCGGGCGGGCGCACGGCGCGCGAGGTCTGCCGTGGCGAGCGCGTGCGCCGGGCGCTGTGGATGCTGGCGGCCGCGCTGATGATCTCGGCGGTCATCACCCTGGTGGCCGGGGTCGCGTGGTCCGGGGCGCGCGTCGGCAACATGCTGCTGGTGGCGGGCATCCTGCTGTTGCCGCCGGCGGTGCTGATCAGCCTGCTGGTGATCCTGGGGCGGCGTTCCATCGAACTGCGCGAAGAGCTGGAGCCCGGGTCGCATGTGGAGCTGGAGACCAACGCCCACTGGGCGGTGTTTCTGCCGGCGCTGGGGGTGCTGGGGATCACGGCGCTGCTGGCTATCGGCCCGCTCGGGGTGTGGGGCCTGGGCGCGGCCGCAGTGCTCTACCTGGTGGTCCTGCCGGGGCTGGCGATTCGGGGGCTGGCCAGTTTCGTGAACTCCGAGGCGGTGCTGACCGATCGTTACCTCCACGTGGCCAGCGGGCTGTTGTGGCAGCGCGCGTTGCGCTTCGATCTCAAGCGAGTCGGCGACATCGGGGTGAAACAGCACTGGCTGGGACGGCGCCTGGGCTTCGGCAAGGTCACGGTGGTCGATGCCGACGGGCACGCGAAGGTCGTGCCCGGCCTGCGCGATCCGGCCGGCCTGGTGCAGCGCGTCCGGGCCCGGTTGTGAAGCAAAGCGGCGAAATAGTTGATGCCTAATACAACAATGTGCAAACGATAATGGCATCTATTCTCAATCCTGCTATACCTCATGACAGAGGAAGGCGATGCCGTGACCCGGAGTCCGGTTTGCGCCCTCCCTGCTGAATGCAACCGAACGAGGAGAGAGAGATGGCAGGAGACAAAGCGAACGCCGAAGGCAAGTGCCCGGTGATGCACGGAAGCCGTACCCGCAACGATGCCGGCGGCGGTGGTCCGCGTGACTGGTGGCCCAACCAGCTGAATCTGGGCATCCTGCACCAGCACGGGATCGAGTCCGATCCGCTGGGGCCGGAGTTCGATTATGCCGGGGCCTTCAGCCAGCTGGATCTGAAGGCGGTCAAGCAGGACCTGGCCGATCTGATGACCGACTCCCAGGACTGGTGGCCGGCCGACTACGGCCATTACGGCCCGTTGCTGATCCGCATGGCCTGGCACGCCGCCGGGACCTATCGCACCGCCGACGGCCGGGGCGGGGCCTCCACCGGCAACCAGCGGTTCGCCCCCATCAACAGCTGGCCGGACAACGCCAACCTCGACAAGGCGCGGCGTCTGCTGTGGCCGATCAAGCAGAAATACGGCAACAAGATCTCCTGGGCCGACCTGTACATCCTGGCCGGCAACGTGGCGCTGGAATCCATGGGCTTCGAGACCTTCGGCTTCGGCGGCGGTCGCGAGGACATCTGGGCCCCGGAAGAGGACATCTACTGGGGTGCCGAGGACGAGTGGCTGGCGACCAGTGATCACGCGAAGAGCCGCTATTCCGGCGAGCGCGAACTCGAGGATCCGCTGGCCGCGGTGCAGATGGGGCTGATCTACGTGAACCCCGAGGGCCCGGACGGCAACCCGGACCCGCTGAAGCTGGCATTCGACATCCGCGAGACCTTCGAGCGCATGGCGATGAACGACTACGAGACGGTGGCGCTGACCGCCGGCGGGCACACCTTCGGCAAGGTGCATGGCGCGGGCGATGCCGCCCACGTGGGACCGGAACCGGAGGCCGCGCCGCTGGAGGAGATGGGCCTGGGCTGGAAGAGCAGCTATGGTTCCGGCAAGGGCCGCGACACCATTACCAGCGGGCTGGAGGGCTCCTGGACCCCGACCCCGCGGCAGTGGGACATGAGCTACCTGGAGGTGCTGTTCAAGTACGACTGGGAGCTGAGCAAGAGCCCGGCCGGCGCCTCGCAGTGGGTGCCGAAGAACCTCGCCGACGAGGACCGCGCGCCGGATGCCGAGGACCCGTCGCAGAAGGTGGGCATCATGATGACCACCGCCGACATGGCGATGCGCGAGGATCCCGAATACCGCAGGATCGCCCTGCACTTCAAGGAGAACCCGGAGGAGTTCGCCGACGCCTTCGCGCGCGCCTGGTTCAAGCTGACGCACCGTGACATGGGGCCGAAGGATCGTTACCTCGGACCGGAAGTCCCCGCCGAGGATCTGATCTGGCAGGACCCGGTGCCGCCGGTGGATCACGTGCTGATCGACGAGCAGGACGCCGAACGGCTGAAGGCCGGGATCCTCGCGACCGGTCTGTCGGTGCAGGAGCTGGTGGCCACGGCGTGGTGCTCGGCCTGCACCTTCCGTCAGTCGGACAAGCGTGGCGGGGCCAACGGGGCCCGCATCCGTCTGGCGCCGCAGAAGGACTGGGAGGCGTTCGAACCGCAGCAGCTGGCGAAGGTGCTGGACCGGCTGGAGGGCGTGCGCAAGTCCTTCAATGACGAGCAGTACGGGGACAAGCGCATCTCCCTGGCCGACATGATCGTGCTGGGCGGAGCGGCCGCGATCGAGAAGGCCGCGGCGGATGCCGGGCACCCGGTGTACGTGCCGTTCGTCCCCGGACGCACGGATGCGACCGAGGAGCAGACCGACGCCGAGTCCTTCGAGCCGATGAAGCCCGAAGCCGACGGTTTCCGCAACTACCGCCGGGCGCGCTTCACCGTGGCCGAAGAGGAGATGCTGCTGGACCGCGCCCAGCTGCTGGGCCTGACGGCCCCCGAGATGACGGTGCTGGTAGGCGGCATGCGGGCACTGGGTGCCAACCACGGCGGTTCGAAGGACGGCGTGCTGACCGAGCGTCCCGGGCAGCTGACCAACGACTTCTTCGTGAACCTGGTCGACATGGGCATCGAATGGCAGCCGGTGGACGAGCATGGCGAGCTGTTCGAGGGGAGTGATCGCCACACCGGCGAGAAGAAGTGGACCGGGACCCGCGTGGACCTGGTGTTCGGCTCCAACTCGCAGCTGCGGGCCCTGGCCGAGGCCTATGCCCAGGACGACGCGGCGGAGAAGTTCGTCTGGGACTTCGTCGATGCCTGGAACAAGGTGATGAACGCCGATCGCTTCGATCTGATGTAAGTCGATTGCCGTAAAACCGGAGCCCGCCCCGCTTTGTTCGCCTGTGGGAACCTGCTTGCAGGCGAACAGAGGGCGGGCGCCCGGTCCTTTTCGGGCCCCGACCTTACTTCTGTTCGGGCAGGGTGGTGTCGAACTCCACCTCCACCGAGCGCGTGCGCGACGGATCCGTCTCCTCGCTCAGCGGATTCTCCCGGTGGTGCAGCTCGCCCGAAACCCGGCCGCTGATGCGGGCGGTATCCCCGTCGACCTCCAGGCGGTCGAACTCGTACTCCACATTCTCGAGCTGGTCGTTGCCCACGAAATCGGGGCCGCCGGCCTGTTCGTGATAATAGCTGACCTCCACCCTGCCCACGTTGTCGTTGAAGGTCGTCACGCTGACGATCAGCGAGCCCAGGGGGTTGGGCGTGCTGCCGTCGCGCAGCCCGTGCAGGTTGAACAGGCGGGCCCCGGCTGGCAGGTCGGTGAAGAAGGCCGGTCCTCCGTCATCCGTGTCGAAACGTTCCCAGGTCCGTTCGTCGCCATCGATCGTGCCGCTCATTACGACCTCGCCGGCGACGGCCTGTCCGCCGGTCAGCGCGAGGGTGGTACCGGCCGCCAGACCCGCCAGCAGGGTGGCTCGGGTGCGGGTATTCGGTTTCGTCGGCTGCATGCTGCCTCCAGTGGAAGGGATATTGCGAACAGCCTAAACTGCGCCCCTCCCGCCGTCGCCCCTCAAACGCAGGGGAGATCGATCGAGCCACCGCATGCACAGGGACGAGAATCCGCGATGAACACCAATACCTTCTACAACCGCCTTTCCGAGAAGATCAGCGACCTGATCCTCGCGGTCATCGCGCTGGGGCTGCTGGTGGTTTCGGTCGAATACGTGCAGTTCCTGACCGATCACCCGTCCACCATCCGGGACCCGGAGTTCTGGAAGCGCATCGTGCTGACGGCGCTGGTCACGGTCTTCACTGCCTATAAATTCATCGCCTACTCGGCCTATTTCTGCAATCCCGACAACGGCGCCCGCCTGGCCGGGCTCAGCCCGCGCCGCATCGTGGTCCTGTTCCTGCTGGATCTGGTCGAGGTCACGCTGGTGGCCTGGCTGTACGCCATCCTGCTGATCGGTCACCTGACCTCGCTGGGCGGGCGCGAGGCCACCATCAGCGTGGAGCTGGGCGCCACCATGCTGCCCTTCCTGTTCCTGTTCCTGGCGCTGTGGCATCTGACCGTACTGGTCTGGTACCGGGTGGCCCGCGGCGGTTACCGCGACATGTTGATCCACCTCGCCTTCGCGCTGGCCTACCTGGCCATGATGACCCTGCTGCTGGCCGCCGACACCGTGCGCTACAAGGAGCTGTTCGACTGGGGCGCGATCGCCTTCTTCGCCGGCTGCGTGGCGCTGCTCTACTGGGTCAAGGGCATCCCCGACATCCGCAACGCCCTCGATCGGGCTGCCTGAAACCAGTCTGTCCGGCACCGCCCGGACCGCGTATCACTCGCAGGTGCCGACGGCTTCGGGCGGACAGCGCGAGCCGTCCGGCCACAGCGCACGGCCCAGGCGGGCCCCGTTCAGGTCGGCGTCCTGCGGGTTGGCTTCGCGAAAGTCCACGTGGCGCAGGTCGGCGCCCGAGAAGTCCGCACCGGCCAGCTCCGCGCCACGCAGGGTGGCGCCCCGCAGCCGGGCGTCCGTCAGGCGTGCGTCGGCGAGGCTTGCGTGGGTCAGGTCGGCGAACTCCAGCAGGGCCCCGTCCAGCCGGGCCCCCTGCAGGCGGGCGCCGCCCAGGCGGGCCTCGCGCAGACTGGCCCGTGTCAGGTCCGCCTCGCGCAGGTCGGCCACCGGCATCTCGCAGCGATTCCAGTTGACCTCCGGAGCCGGCGGGGCCGAGCAGTCGCGGCCGGTGGTCTCCGGCGGCGGTTCGCGCAGCAGCCACAGCAGGAGGATCGCCACCGCCAGCGTCGCCCCCAGCGTGGCCCAGCGGCGAGGCCCGCGGAGTATCGCGGGGATTTGTTGTGCCGGGAGGGTCAGAAGCTCCACCCACTGCCGGCGATGGGTCAGGGTTTCCGGCGACTCGGGCCGGCGCCGCTCGCCCTCGCGGCGTTCGAGGAGTTCCGGCGGGGTGTCCTCGTCCGGGGCGCGGCGTTCGCGCAGGCGCTCGTCCTCGCGCAGTCGGGCCTGCTGCAGGCGTTCCAGCCCCTCCGGGGTGTCGGCATGCAGCAGTTCCTCCGGGATCAGCTCGGGTACCTCGCGCAGCGGGTACCACAGGTGCGGCGTCGGCCCGACTTCGTCGTCCGGAGTGAGCCGACCGAGGATCAGGTAGCGCCGGATCAGATGCGCCGGAAACGGCCCGTGCACCTCGCCGTCGCGCCGGGTGTACCACAGCTCGTAGCCCTCGCTGTCCCGTTCCGGCGTCTCGCCCGGCTCATCGCTCATGGCTGTCCCCTTCCGCACCTGCGTGCAGTGTAGTGGCCTCCTTGCCGGGTCGCGACACCCGGGAACGCCGCCGTATGGCGGGATCCGTCCAAGACCGCCCGATTTGCGCGGTTGTGTTGCCGGGGGTGTGATGGCGTTCGCATAGTGCATTTCGCGCGTCGTTCGTGGGGGATGCATGCAGTTTTCGCAAAGGGTGAAGCGGATCGGCGGGCGGCTGGTGAGTGCCATCACCCTGGCGTTCGTGATCCTGCTGGCGGGCATGCTCGTGGTGGTGGCCAACAGCGTCTGGCAGAACCAGCGGCTGCTGGACGAGCTCCACCACATGACCGAGGAACGGGCCCAGCGGATCCAGCTGGCGTCCGATCTGCTCGAGGCGGCCTACAACCGGCACCAGACCATGGTGAATCAGGTGCTGACGGATGATCCGTTCGAGCGTGACGACCTGCTGATGGAGTACCACCGCTGGGGTCACCGCGTCGGTGAGGTTCGCGCGGCCCTGGACGAGCGCGTGACCGAGCCGGTGGCCCGCGAGCGGCTGGAGGAGCAGGATGCGCTGATCCCCGAGATCGTGGAGCTGCAGGACGAGGTCGTGGACCTGGCATCGCGCGACGAGATCGAGCCTGCGATGGCGATCCTCAGTGAGCGCCTGTTCGACCTGGATCGCGAATTCGATGCATCGATCGAGGCACTGCGTGCCCACGAGCGGGCGCAGATGGAGGCCGCGGCCGAACGTGCGCGCGAGGTCGGGGCCAATACGCAGCGGTTCATGCTCGTGTTCGGCGGTGGCGGACTGGTGTTCGCCCTGGCCCTGACGCTGGTGACCCGCCGGACGCTGGTGGCGATGCATCATGACCTGCGTGAACAGGCCTCCCGGCTGGAGGAAGCCGGCCGTCGGCTGGAGCACGAGGCCACGCACGATCCCCTGACCGGCCTGCCCAACCGCCGTGCCTTCTATCGACAGCTGGAGGACGCGATCGAGCGCGGCCGCGAGACCGGCGAAACGTTCTCGGTGGCCTTCATCGACCTGGACCATTTCAAGCCGGTGAACGACCGCCTGGGGCATGCTGCGGGGGATGAGCTGCTGGGGGTGGTGGCCCGGCGGCTGGAAGAAGCGGTTCCGGAGACCGCGTGCGTGGCGCGCGTGGGCGGCGACGAATTCGCCGTGCTGCTGGCGGGCGAGGCCTCGCCGGAGACGGCAGGCGAGCGGCTGAAAGCAGCGGTGAGCCGGCCGGCGCAGCTGGCCGCGGGCGAGGTGACGCCCGCGATGACCCTGGGCTGGGCCGACGGGCCGGGGGACGGTGATCCGGATACGCTGCTGGGGCGCGCCGATCGCGAGATGTATGCCCGCAAGGCGGGTCGTACCCCGACGCCGTCCTTGTAGCGGCGGGGCACCGTGCGAAGAGGCCCGCCAGAGCTCGGCCGGACCCTGCCGACGCACTTTCCCGGAGGTTTCCATTTCCTTTGACCTTCGGGGGCGCCTACCATATGCGCTCCGAAGTACCGAGAACCGGGGCCGGTGGAAGGCTACGGCGCGCAACGATGAACGATCCCGACACTGTCCCGCCACGACCCCGTCTGGGGGTCTCGCGCTGCTTGCTGGGCGAGCGTGTGCGCTACGATGGCGGTCACCGCCGCGACGACTGGCTGACGCAGGTGCTGCTCCCGCATGTGGAGCTCGTGGCCCTGTGTCCGGAGGCCGAGGCCGGTCTGGGCACTCCACGCGAGCCGATGCAGCTGGAACGCGGGCCCGGGGATACGCAGCGACTGCGCGGACGCGAAAGCGGGCAGGATCATGCGCCGGCCCTGCGTGCCTGGGTCGATGGGCGGTTGCCGGAACTGGAAGGGCCCGCGGGTCCGGATGGCTACGTTCTGAAGGCGCGCTCGCCCAGTTGCGGGCGCGCGGTGCCGGTCAACGGCCAGCGCGAGCCGGGTCCGGGCCTGTTCGCAGCCGCGCTGGAAACGGCCGATCCGTCGCGGCTGCTGGTGGACGAGACCGCGCTGCACGATGCAGCGGCGCGCGAGGCGTTCGTGATCCGGCTGTTCGCCCTGGCGCGGCTGCGCGAACGCCTGGCCACGGAGTGGACTGCCGGTGACCTGTCGGCCTTCCATGCGCGCGAGAAGATGCTGCTGCTGGCCCATGGCCGGCCGGACTACGACCGCCTGGGTCGCCTGGTGGCGGCCGCCGGGACGCGCCCGCGCGCGGAGCTGGCGGCCGAATATGCAGAGGTGTTTGCCCGGGCGCTGGCGCGCGGGACCACGCGCGGCGCCCACGTGAACGTGCTGCAGCATCTGCTGGGGCATTTCCGCGAGCACCTGCCCGCGGACGAACGCGCGGCCCTGCAGACCGCCATCGAGGACTTCGGCGCGGGCCGCCGGGACCGCATGTCGGTGGTGCGCCGGCTGCGGGAAGATGCGGACGCGCTGCAACTGGACTGGGTGCGCCGGCAGAGCTATCTGCGGCCGGCGCCGGATGAACTGCTGACGGGTGAAGACCCCGCGAACGAATGACTGCCGAATCCGATCTGATCATTCTCCGCCAGGCGCCGGAGATCCACCTGAAGGCGCCCGGCACGCGGCGCCATTTCACCCGCATCCTGCAGCGCAACCTGCGCAAGGCGCTGGAAGGGATTCCGCATCGTCTGGCCACCGCGCAGGGGCGCCTGCTGCTGCGCACGGCGGAGCGCGAGCGGGCGCTGGAGATCCTGCCGCGGGTATTCGGCCTGAGCACCTTCTCGCCGGTGGTGGCCGAGGTCGAACCCGAGCTGGAGGCCATCGTGGACGGCGTGCGGCGGCATTTCACCGAGGCGGTGCGCGGCCGGACCTACGCGGTGCGCTGCAAGCGCCAGGGGACCAAGCGCGTGTCGGCCACCCGCATCGAGCGCGAGGCGGGCGCGGCCCTCAATGGCCCCGGGAAGGTGAACCTGGATGCGCCCGACGTGACCGTGCGCATCGATCTGCAGGAGGATCGGGCCTGGCTGTTCAGCGAACGCCGGCGGGGAGCCGGTGGGCTGCCGCTGGGAGTGCAGGGGCGCACGCTGGTGCTGCTGTCCGGGGGCTTCGATTCGGCGGTGGCCGCGTGGTACATGATGCGTCGTGGCACCACGGCGGATTTCGTGTTCTGCAACCTCGGCGGGGCCACCCACGAGGCGATGGTGGCGGCGATCGCGCGGCGTCTGGCGGGCGACTGGGCGCACGGCACCCGTCCGCGGCTGTACGTGGTCAACTTCGAGGCGGTGGTGGAGGACCTGCGCGCCAACGTCCCCGGCGACATGTGGCAGATCGTGCTCAAACGGCTGATGTACCGCGCGGCCGAGGCGGTGGCGGCGCGCAGCGGGGCCGAGGCCCTGGTCACCGGCGAGGCCCTGAGTCAGGTGTCCTCGCAGACCCTGTCCAATCTGCAGACCATCGACGCGGTGGCCACGCTGCCGGTGCTGCGGCCGTTGATCGGTTTCGACAAGCAGGAGATCACCGACCGGGCGCGGGCGATCGGCACCTTCGAGCTGTGCGAGCGGGTGCCGGAGTTCTGCGCGCTGTCGGAGCAGCCGCCGCTGGTCGAGAGCCGCACCTCGCGCATTGAACGCGCCGAGGCGGCGCTGGATCCGGCCATTCTGCAGCAGGCGATCGACGCGGTGTGCGAGCGCGATCCGCTGGCGGTGGATGACGGACCGGACGGGGTCGAGGGCGAGGGCGAGGGCGAGGGCGAGGGGATCTTCGTGGACCGCATCCCCGAGGGGGCCACGGTGATCGACTGCCAGCCACCGGAGGCCTACCGGCGCTGGCACTGGCCGGGGGCGGAGAACCATCCGGCCGACACCCTGCTGCAGGCCTTCGCCGACTGGCCCGCCGACCGCGAATACGTGCTCTACTGCCAGCGCGGCAGCAATTCGGCGGTGATCGCCGAGCGCATGCAGCGGGCCGGGTTCCGCGCGCGGGCCTTCCGCGGCGGGCTGAACCGCCTGAAAAGGCAGGAGACCAGCCCCCTGGCCGACCCGGCGCAGGGGTAGCCCGGATGCGGAATCGGCCGGAGGGCCGGCCTCCTACCGGCAGGATTTGACCGTAGATACCGTGTCTCGCTTACTGGTTGCAACCGGTGCTACAGCGAGGTTGGTACGGCTGCTGCGACTTCAGCACACCGAAGGCGATGTGGAGCAACTTCCGCATTGCGGCGCCGATCGCGGCCATCTTCGCCTTCCCACGCCGCAACAGGCGCTGGTATTGATCCCGAACGTCGGCGTTGTGATGCGCGGCGGCGATCGCTGCCATGTAGAGCTTGCGTCGCAGACCGCTTGACCCCGTCTTCGCCAGCCGCGGTTGCCGCTGGATCGAGGTGCC
>NZ_KB898772.1:0-56336 GCF_000377885.1 Thioalkalivibrio sp. AKL17 | reverse complement strand
GGCTCCGGTTCGGGTTCGGGTTCGGGTTCGGGTTCGGGTTCGGGTTCGGGCTCGGGTTCGGGTTCGGGTTCGGGTTCGGGTTCGGGTTCAGGTTCGGGTTCGGGTTCGGGTTCGGGTTCGGGTTCGGGTTCGGGTTCAGGTTCGGGTTCGGGTTCGGGTTCGGGTTCGGGTTCGGGTTCGGGTTCGGGTTCGGGTTCGGGCTCGGCGCCCGCAGCCACACCCGCTGCAGCTGCGGCGGCGCCGGTGGCGGCTCCGGCGGCCGCGGCGCCGGTGGCGGCTCCGGCGGCCGCGGCGCCGGAGCCTTCTTCAGCCGGAATTTGCGGTTCGGCTTCGTCCCCGCGGGGCGACCGGCCCTTGCCCGACTTCGCCTGCGCGCTTCCCTTTTTGCCTGCGGAGGCGGGCTTGCCCCCGCCCCCGGTCTGACGGCGCCCCAGCATGATGCCGGCCACCAGGAACAGGCCCAGGCCCAGCGCCATGGACCCCAGCGCCACCAGCACCGGCGGACGGGTCAGCTGTTCGGTCAACGGCACCTCGTCCGGGCCCGGGCGGCTTTCCACCTCGACCAGCCGTTCCTCGACTTCGACCAGGCGGTCGCGCAGCTGATCGCGCTCGGTGCGCAGGGTGTCCAGGTCCTGTTCCATCTGCTCGCGCAACTCTTCGGCCGCGGCGTCGGTCCCCGCATCCAGACGCTCCGACTCCAGCAGGAACCGCAGCTCCTCCACCGCCTCGCGCAGTTCATCGATCTCGGCATCGCGCGAGGCCAGACGTTCTTCGATCGCGGCACGCGACATGCCCTCGCCGCCCTCGTCCACCGCTTCGAACCGGTCCTCCACACGCACGGCGCCGGGGTCCCAGTTCTCGATGTGACGCAGGACCTCGGCGCGGGCACTGTCCCGGTCACGCCGGGCGAACACCGATTCCGGCGGCCGCTCCAGTACCGTGCCGGCCCGCAGCGTATTCACGTTCTGTTCGGCGAAGGCCTCGGGGTTGGCCTCGAGGAAGGCGAGCATGGCTTCGTTAACCGACACGCCGGGGGGCAGATCAAAGGTCTGCACGATGCTGTACAGGGTGTCGCCGCGCTGCACCTCGTGCGTCGGTCGGTCGGGCGATTCGGCCAGCACTGGCGTCACGCCTGCGGCGGCCAGGCCGAGCGCCAGGGTCAGGCCGAGCGCGGTGCCCGCCAGTCCGGAGCCATTGCGGCTGTGTTCCACCCGTCGATCCAAACCTGAACCCTCTGTCCAAATCCACTGACCACGAAGCGTGGCCTCGAGGAGGGTAACGGCCCGTGCAAGCCGTGCTGAAGGGAACCCCCCACCGACAGGGTGCAAGCCGGCACCGTTTGACTCACAATCCCGGCTTGCCAACACAACCACAGTGGAGGAGAAGATGAAGAAACGTTTTGCCCCCGGACTGGCCCTGGCCGGCCTGTTCACCCTGGGCCTCGCCGGGCCCGCTTCGGCGCTGGAAGTCGGCATCACCCCGGACCTGCAATCGCTGGAGGTCCCGCACGGTGACGAGACCGTCACCATCCAGCGCATCCAGGACACCGAGAACCGGCTGGACAACGAGTTCGCGAAGACCTCACGCCCCTGCCCGCCGTTCTGCGTCCAGCCCATGGATCTGGGCCGCGGCGTGGAAACCCTCGGCGAGGCGGAGTTCCTCGAGTATGTCGGCCAGCTCGGCGAGCGCGACGACCTGCTGATCATCGATTCGCGCGGTCCCGACGACTACGCCGCCGGCACCATCCCCGGGGCCATCAACATCCCCTGGCAGAAACTGGACATCGACGGCGACGCCGAGCCCGCGGACGTACGCGACATCATGCTCGACAAGTTCAGCGTGATGGATCACTGGGACCTGCTGGACTTCTCCAACGCCAAGACTCTGGTGCTGTTCTGCAACGGCCCGTGGTGCGGCCAGTCGCCCACCAACATCCGCACGCTGACCAACCTCGGGTACCCGGGCCACAAGATCAAGTGGTACCGCGGCGGCATGCAGATGTGGAACACCCTCGGCCTGACTACCGTCGAAGGCCGGTAGGAGGCCGGCCCTCCGGCCGATTTGCCCCGGTGGGTCGTCGGCCCCGATCGGCCAGGGGGCTGGCCTCCTACGGGGCGGGGGAACGGTAGGAGGCCGGCCCTCCGGCCGATTTGCCCCGGTGGGTCGTCGGCCCCGATCGGCCAGGGGGCTTGCCTCCTACGGGGCGGGGGAACGGTAGGAGGCCGGCCCTCCGGCCGATTTGCCCCGGTGGGTCGTCGGCCCCGATCGGCCAGGGGGCTGGCCTCCTACGGGGCGGGGGAACGGTAGGAGGCCGGCCCTCCGGCCGATTTGCCCCGGTGGGTCGTCGGCCCCGATCGGCCAGGGGGCTGGCCTCCTACGGGGCGGGGGAACGGTAGGAGGCCGGCCCTCAGGCCGTACACCCCCGATTGCGCCCGCCACGCTTGGCGCGATAAAGCGCCTGATCGGCGCGCTCCTCGAGCCGCCGCAGGCTCTCTCCCCGCTCCGCACCAGCCACCCCGAGACTGACCGTTACCCCGCCCACGGTTTCGAACGGCTTGTCCTCGACCACCCGACGGATGCGTTCGGCCAGGGTCCAGGCACCCTCGGCGTCGGTATGCGTCGCCAGCACCAGGAACTCTTCCCCGCCCCAGCGCGCGAAGTGATCGGTGGAACGCAGTACCGTGCGCACCCGGTCGGCCAGCTCGCGCAGCACGCTGTCCCCGGCCAGATGCCCCCAGGTGTCGTTGACCGATTTGAAATGGTCGACGTCGAACATGATCAGGGAGAACGCCGTTTCGTAGCGCTCCCGCTCGGCATGAGCCTGCTCCAGCAGCGCGTGCAGCTTGGCCCGATTGTAGATCTCGGTCAGGCGATCGTGGGTGGCGAAGCGCTCCAGCTCCGCCTCCAGGCGTTTCTGTTCGGTGATCTCATGGAACACCGCCACGTAGTGCTCCAGCTCGCCCGCGTCGTTGTACACCGCGGTGATGGACTCCCACTGCGGATACACCTCGCCGTTGCGCCGCCGGTGCCATACCTCGCCCTGCCAGCGGCCCTCTGCCTGCAGGCGGGTCCACATCTCGCGGTAGAACTCCGCGTCGTGCCGCCCGGACGAGAGGATCGCCGGAGTCGCCCCGATGACCTCCTCCGGGGCATAACCGGTGGTCTCGGTGAAGGCCGGGTTGACCCGCTCGATACGCCGGTCCGGGTCGCAGATCAGCAGCGCATGGGTGGTGTGGAAGGCGGTGGCCAGCAGCCGCTGCTCGGCCTCCAGCGCGCGGCGCTCGGCGCGGTCGCTGATGTCGGCCAGGACCATGCTGACCATGTGCGGCGTATCCCCCGCCTCGCGGAAGACCGAGGCCGCGACCTCCACCCATTGTTCGCGATCTTTCCGCGTCGGATGTTCCAGCCGCAGCTCCAGGCGCAGCTCCTCGTCGTTGCCGGCCTGCAGTTCGTCCAGCGCGCGGTACAGCGCCGGCTGCTCCGGCAGATGATCGGCCAGCGGGCAGCCGATCAGAGTCAGCGGATCGCGTCCCAGCAGGCGGCCGACCATGGGGTTGGCATCCTGAATGATGCCCGCCGAGTCGAGGATCAGAAGCCCCACCGGCGCGCGCTTGCGCACCTCCTCGAACCGGCGTTCCTGACGCCGCGCCAGGCGCAGGGCGTCGCGCTCGGTCCAGATGCCCTGCGGGCGGTCGTCCTCGCCCACGACCACGACCGAGCTGCAGCGGGCCCGATGCATGCGCCGCGCCGCCTCCGCGACACTCTCATCCGGGGCACAGCGCACCAGATCGCGCTGTGCGATCTCGCCCACCGGCACGGACGAGGACCCGGCGAAGGTCGCGGGGAGTACGGGCTGTCGTTCTGTATCGTTCACGGCATTCGACCCCCGGCTGGCGTTCGGCGTGGCATGGCGGCACGCGGATCCCAGTATAGACACGGAAAACGCCCGCACGTTATGAGGTGACCACTACCATGAAAAGAACCGGGCCCCCGGTTTGCAGGAGACATCCATGAAGCGTCGTCTGCGGCTGACCCTGCTGATCCTCATCGCCCTGCCCCTGTTCGCTCTGGGGGTCTGGGCGCTCTGGGGCGAATTTCAGCCCGAGCAGGAGCGGGAACTGCGCGTGGAGGTCCACGACCGCCTGGAGCAGTGGTTCCCCGAGGCCATGGAACTGCCCGACGAACTGCTCGGCTTCATCCCGCGCTCGCAGCGCTATCCGGACTCCGCGGCTCCGGATGCCATCCTGCTGCACGGACTGGACGAGCCCGGCAACATCTGGGACGAGCTGGCCACCGCCATGGACACCGCCGGCTTCAATCCCGTCGAATTCCGTTACCCCAACGACCAGGCCATTGACCGCAGCACCGACCTGCTGGCGGAGCACTGGGAAGACCTGGACGCCGATCATCCGGTCATCCTGATCGGCCATTCCATGGGTGGACTGGTGATCCGCGATTTCATCACCCGCTGGCGGCACCCGGCCGACGGCGAGCCGCGCATCGAGGGGCCGCCGGTGGACGGCGTGATCCTGATCGCCACGCCCAACCACGGCTCGGAATGGGCCCGGCTGCGCATGTGGCTGGAGCTGCGCGAATGGTTCGCCGATATCCGCGAGGAGCGGTTCTCGCTGTTCGCCGGACTGCGCGACGGAACCGGCGCGGCCAAGATCGACCTGCGACCGGACAGCCGGTTCCTGGCCGAGCTCAACGCCCGCCCGTGGCCCGACGACATTCCGGTACGCATCATCGGCGGTGTGCTGGCCGAACCCACGCCCGAAATGGAACGCAGCCTGCAGCAGATGGGGGAACAGCTGGACGCCCCCGAGCTGCCCCGCCGCATCGCCGACTGGCTGGACCAGACCGGCGAAGGCCTGGGCGACGGCGTGGTCCCGGTCGACTCCCTGGCCCTGGAGGGGCACCCGGAACCACTGGTCGTGGAAGGCTCGCACCGCGGCCTGCTTGTACCCACACCACTGACGGACACCCCGCCGGCGATCGAGCCCGTGCTGGAGATCCTGGAGCAGTGGCGCCGGGGGCTACACCGTCCTTGACGCCACCTGCTGCCCCCGAAGCGGAGGCCTCAGAGGCTGAAGTCGCCGCCGAGCGGCTTGTCGCCTTCGACCACGGGCAGGGACTTGGCACGTCCCCAGTGGGCCCAGCCACCGTCATACAGGCGCACGTCCTCGAACCCCAGGGCCTTGAGCTGCATGTAGGCCATGGTCTGGCGGAAACCGTCGTGGCAGTACGCGTAGACCGTCTTGTCGCGCGGCAGATCGGCGTACAGCTCCTCCAGCTCGTCCATGGTGTCCCACAGGTGCGTCTGGCCGTTGGCGCCATCCAGGGAGACGATGTTGATCGCACCCGGGATGTGCCCGCCACGCGGCGCGCCCACCACGGTCTCGCCGGTGTAGTGGGAATTCGGACGGGAGTCCAGCAGCACCACGTCATCGTCGCGACGCGCGACCACGTCATCGTAGATGTCGGTCCACTCGACCACCAGGTCGTCCCTGGCTTCTTCCAGGGTCACGTTGCCGGGCTCGACCTCGGGCGCATCGGTAGAGAGCGTGTTGAACGCGGTCCATTCGTTGGTACCGCCGTCCAGCAGTTTCACCCGGTCCATATCGTAACCGTAGAGGTCCAGCAGGAAGTACACACGGGTTGCGAGCGCGGTCACCGAATCGTCGTACAGCACGATGGTGGAGTCGTCATTGACGCCCCAGCTGCGCAGGCTTTCCTGGAACTGCTCGCGCGAAGGGAAATGCATGATGGGATTGCGGCTGTTGTCGCCGAGATCCTTGAACCGCTGTACCTGAACCGCCCCGGGGATATGCCCCACGGTGTAGTAGCGATGCGGGTGATAGCGTACTTCGAGGATCACCAGGTCCGGGTCGTCGATGTGCTGTTCCAGCCAGTCGGCATTGACCAGGAAGTCGGCCTTCTCGGCCATTGCGGGACCGGCCGCCAGGGCCAGCAGGAGAGTGAGGGTCAGGGTCCGGAAGAGTGATCGCATGGTTTACCTTTTGCGCTGCAAAGAACTGATATCGGGATGATTGACGCCCGCGCCGGCCGGCTTATTCCCCTGCGCCCGGCATGCATTCAGCCCGGCAGGTCGGCCTGGTTGTGGCGCAGCAGGGAACGCCAGTAGCGGTTGGCGTCGGACAGGATGTGCGTCGCCGCGCCCACCAGCTCGCGCAGTTCCTCGGTGCGCATCCAGCGGGTCTGCTCCACGGCGTAGTCCTCCTGCACCTGCTTGTGCAGGGCGAAGGCCTCCTCGAGGGTACGAAGCTGGCGCCACACCTGGCCGGACATCGCCGACATGCGCACGACCTCGTTCTGCGCGAGGATGCCGTGGATGGCCGCGCCCCAGGCGGGGAAGAACGCGGTAAAGAACAGACTCCACGGAAAGTGGAAAAAGAAGTGCAGCGTGACCACCAGGAAGGTCGCGAAGAACAGCGTGAACGCAAGCCGGTGCAGGTACTTGTGGTTTATCTCCAGGTTGTGGGCCGAGCGGCGGTAATACTCGCGGTGCTCGTCCAGCACGTCGTGGATGTAATCCAGCGCCGCCTCGTTGTGCTCGCTCATCCGGTAGGGCACGCGGCCACGGCGGTCCTGCGGCATGCCCTCGGCCACCAGCAGGCGCTGCAGCACCCACAGTTCGGCGCTCTCCAGCTCCGAATGCAGTTCCAGGGGGCGGCCCTCGGGACGGCGGTTCTCCGGCCGCCAGTACGGTGCGGAAAACGTCTTCGGGAGCACCAGTAACGGATACCCCAGACGCAGATAACGCAGCTGCTCGGCGAGGAAGCGAAAGCGGATCCAGTGTCCGTGATGATCGCGGTAACGGGCCTTCAGCACGCGCCGCACGATGAAATGCAGCAGCACGAACTCCACCGCGATCCAGAAATAAGGCACCTCGCCGGGCGCCGCCGGCCACACCTGCAGGGCCCCGGCCACCGCGGCGAACACCGCCATCGCCGCCGCGTAGTAGATCATCCAGGTGTCGTCCTGGTGGCGCGTGGCAAAAATGCTCGCCTGCTCGTCGGACCAATTGAAGAAGTGTTCGAACGCCGGTTCGCGGATGGGGTGCTCGGCCTCGCGCTCGGGGCTCGGACGCACGGCGTTGTAGCGATTGCCCCGGGACGGCCGCGGGCGCAGGGCCCGCAGTGCCCCGGGGAGGTCGAGCATGGCCAGCGCGGAGGATGCCGCATGCAGACGGTTCACCAGCCAGTGGCGCCGCACTTCGTCGCGGGCATCGGTCTGCAGCAGTTCCACCACGCGCGAGGGCTGGCTGCGCGCCGGGGGCTCCAGCATCGCGTGCAGCCACATCCAGCTGCCGGTCACCCAGTTCCATAACCCGGGCGGGCGCCGGCGACGTCGGGTCACGCCCGCCAGACCCAGCAGCCACAGCCCCCACCAGACGACGTAGTGCCCCACCCCCACCTGGTCATCGATCCGCCGGATCAGGCGGTTCTCGGTGGTGTTCTCGTCGAGGGCCGGGGCGAACGGACACAGGATGCGTTCCAGCCACTCGTCGATCCGGCGGGAGTCGAGTTCCACCGGGTCGAACAGCGACAGCAGCGCCGCCGGGGTCACTTCCATCACGTCCAGGCGGGTCAGCGCCGCGTCGGTCACCCGGGCCGCCGTCAGCATCATCAGCTGTGGCGTGTCCTGCTCCGGGTCCAGATACAGCAGCAGGACCCCCTGTCGGCGCATCACCGCGTCGCGGATCATCTGCCCCGCGCCGCTGGTGACCTCGTGGGGTTCCTGCCCGTCCCACACGGCCACCAGCATGTCCGAAAACGTCAGCGCCAGATCATCCCGCAGGCGGTGCACCGACTCGGGCGGGCCCTCCGCACCATGAACGGGCTCGGCCCCCAGCACCACGCCACGGCGGGCATGCGCTCCCGGCTCGCCGGCCGTCTCGGGGCTGGTGGACATCAAATGCAGGTCCACGTCCAGGCGCGCGGCCGCGGATCGCGCCAGCTCGTTGGTTCCGGTGGCACGCCCGGTGATCAGCCGCATCACCGGCGACACGTCCGCATACACCGCATCGGTACTGGCGAAACGTTCCGCGGCCGCGCCGTACAGCCGCCGCAGCACCCGCTCCAGGGTGGCCTGCAGACTGGCCCGCCGGGCTTCGGCATCTCCGTGCGACAGCCAGTTGCGCTCCAGGCGCCGCCCGCGGTGCCCTCCCACCAGCACGGAGAACGCCGGGGTCAGCCGGACCTTGTACGGGTCTTCCCCACCCCCTGTTTCCGCTGCCAACGCATATCCTCCGGGACGAAAACTGTGAAACCATATCACCGTGGCCGTCAGCCGACTGCCCCGCCCCGCCGGAATCTGCTATACGGCTGGAAGGTCGGGCGGGCCGACCGAACCGTTAAGGAAACAACCATGTTTGAACGAATCATGATCCCGGTGGATCTCGAACACACCGACAAGCTGCAGAACAGCCTCGAAATCGCGGCCAGAATGGCACGGGAGTACGACGCCACGGTGTACTACGTGACGGTTTCGGGGAGCCTGGCCAACCGAGCCGCCCGGACCCCGGAGGAAATGGAAAGGCATCTGGCGGACTTCGCCCGCGAACAGGGCGAGAAATACGGCATTCGCACCGATTCGAAGCTGATGCACAGCAACGACGTGGCGGTGGAGCTGGACGACAAGCTGGCTCAGGCGCAGAAGGAACTGGATGCCAATCTGGTGGTGATGGCCTCGCACATCCCGGGCGTGGCCGACCGGTTGCATCTGATCAGTTCGAATGCGGGTGAGCTCGCCCGGCGCCTCCCGGTTTCGGTCTTCGTGCTGCGCTGATGATGTTCATCGCCTTTCTGCTGATGATCGGCTTTCTGATCATCGCCGCCGTTCTGCTGGTATGGCAGGTGAGCATCCTGTTCAGCGTGGTGATCGGAGAAGACGGCAGCGTACACACCACCCGCGGGGATCCGCCGCGCAATTTCCTGCACGCGGTGCGCGAGGTGGTCAGCCGCCACGGGCTGCAGGGCGGCAGGATCACCGCGGTGCGTGGCCGCGACGGCGTTCGCGTGCGCTGTTCGCGCCGGGTGCCGGAAGAGGCCCGTGCGCATCTGCAGGCGGCGGCGGAGCGGGTCAAGGTCGGCCGCCGCCGGCGCGGGCGCAAGAAGCGCCGCTGAAGCCGGCCCTCCCCGGTACGGGCAGGGCCGGGTGATGCACCGTCAGAGCAGATCGTCCTGGATGGCGTCGATCGCATCCATGGCGCACTGGTGGTCGACCTCGCCGCTGGGACTGCCCGACACCCCGATGCCCGCGACGATGCGCCCGTCGGAGGTGACCTGAGCGCCGCCGCCGAGGATGGTGACGTTGGGCAGGTGCTGGATGCCGTAGCTGACCTCGCCCGGGAAGGCATCATCGCGCAGCCCCAGCGTATCGGTACGGAAGCTGACCGCCGTCCAGGCCTTGCTCTGTGCAGTGCCAACGGTGTGCGGACCGGCGAACCGATCCCGCTTGAGAGCCTGGGTCGTCCCGAAGCGGTCGACCACCGCCGCGGTCACCTGTGCGTTGCGATCACGACAGGCATCCACCGCGGCCTCGACGGCCTTGGTCGCGATTTCGGGTGTCAGGCTGGGTGTGTTGAACGTGGCCGAATCGGCGTGAAGGGGTGCGGCGGCCAGCGCCATCAGGGCCCCCGTTGCAAGTGCAGCTCCAATTGAACGGGTCATCTTCAACCTCCGGGGTTGGTGTAGTTCACCTGTCGATGTAGATGGTTTTCGGGCTTTTCGCAAACGAAGAAACCGAAGGACAAGGGCAACCCGAGAGGCTCAACTGCGGCGGGACACCACCCTGCCCGGGCGATGGCCCCGCGATTCCGTCTCCGTTCAGGCCACCTGACCGATCCGTTCGGAAACCGGTTCATCCGCCATCGGCGGATACTGGCTGGCCACCTCCCGGGCCGCCAGCAGAAAGGTGTTCACAAGCGTGGCGTGCTGCCGCAGCTTTTGCTCCAGATCCGGATCTTCGCTGACTTCGTCCACGACCACGCCATCCGGCCGCTCCTCCACGTGCACTTCGATGCGGCCGCGCTGTGCAAAAAGGGTGCGATACAGCGGATCACGATCGCGCAGGTGGGCGCTCTCGCGCAGCCGCCGATGCAGCTCCGGGACGTGAACGCGCAGTAACGCGGCCAGTTCAGGGTCCGTTGCCGTCGTCACCGTCCGGGTACCCCCCTCGATGAACTCCAGCTCCCTCCGGATTGCGTCGTGGGACTCCAGCAGGCGCTGAAAGACCACCTGCTCACGCTCGTGCTGCTTGCGGGCTTCGGCGTCCAGGTGACCGCCGCAATCGATCATTCTCGGGTGCATCGTCATGGTCTGTCGGCCTCTTGCTGATGATCCTGCCCGGAAGAAGCAATCTCCCTGCCAACTCGTATTTCCCACCATGACGCGGCCACATGCCGATGCCGCCGATCCGGTAACGCTCTGAACTGCGAATATTGGCAGCTGCTAATACCCGAAAATGCCACCCGTGACACCCGAACGCTCGCAAGTCACTGTCAGAAGGGAAAAACCATCTCCAAAAATTTTCGAATATGGATTGATTCCAATTTGCGGCCGTGTATAATTCCCATTGTCGAGTCGACGGCAGCTCAGCGTCGGTTCGCCATGCAGGGGCCCCCTGGCCCCTTCTCTCCTCCATCTCTTCTGGATTTTGCCGTCGGCTCTCGGTGCCCCCCGCACCGACCCGGCGGCCCTTTTTTAATCCATCCGAACGGATCCCAATGCAAACCACATGCCAGGCACTGGCCGCGGCCGCGACCGTGGGTCACCCGGACACTGTTGGTTTGACACAACACATTAGTTCTCACTAATATTTCGCCTCCCCCGGGTGCTTCGTCGCCATCCCGACGACGAGTGAAACGGGAAGTCCGGTGCGTGCCCGGCCTCGACCTGCGCACAAGTCCGGCGCTGCCCCCGCAACGGTAGGCGGGTCACGGCAGACCCATGCGAACCACTGCGAAGAACGCGTCCGTTCAGGGCGTGCTTCGCGGGAAGGTGGTCTGCCCCGGAGCCAACGGCTCCAGCCCGCGAGCCCGGAGACCGGCCCGGAGGACAACGGAGAACCGCGGGGAGCGGTATCACCGGGCGGATCGGCATCGCTGCGCATCGGTTCACGACGCGCCGACGATGGCGCACGCCCGCCCCCCGCGGTCGACACCCACGACCACGGCGCACGGGCGGTGCGCAAAGAGAGTTCGCAATGTTCCCGAAGAAGAGATTTCCCGCGGCCCTGCTGGGCGGTGCCGCGGCCGTGCCCTTGTTGCTGGCGGCACCGCCGGCAACCGGCGAAGAAGACCCCGACGATTCCGCACGGGTACTGCCACAGGTCACCGTAACGGCGGCCACCCGCACCGAGCGTCTGGTGGAGAACACGCCCGCCTCCACCGAAGTGATCACCGGCAAGGACATCCGTCGCAGCGGGGCGACCATGCTGGACGAGGCCCTGCAGGCCGGATCCAGCCTGTTTACCGGTGCCGACGGCAACCGCTTCTCGATCCGCGGCGGCGGCCGCGCGGACATCATCTACATGCTGGATGGCCGTCGGGTCAGCGGCACGTCCGGCCGGGGGTTCGAGCTCAACCGCATCCCGGTCAGCCACGTGGAGCGCATCGAGATCGTGAAGGGCCCCGGCAGCGTGGTGTACGGCTCGGATGCGGTGGCCGGCGTGATCAACGTGATCACCCGCCAGCCGGATGCGGGCTTCGAAGGCAGCGTGGAGCTGCAGAGCGGCATGCCCGCCAGCGCCGATGGCGGGGAGCGCATCAACGGTTCGCTGTTTCTGGGCGGCGGCACCCGCGACACCCGGTTCCGGCTGCTGGCGGATGTGCTGGACCGCGAGGCCTATTCCGAAGACGCCACGGCCGACGTGCGCATCCCCGAGCAGGGCGACCGGGTGCGGCCGTCGGAGTCCGGCGCGCTGGAGGATGACCACGCGATCCAGGACCGCTATGCCTTCGACGAGGACCGCCGCGAGAGCGCGCGGGTCTACAACCTGCGCGCCGGCGTCAGCCACTGGTTCACCGACGACTTCAACGTGGAGCTGGAGGCCGGCCTGCTGCGCGAAGAGCGCGAGCGGCGCTTCCTGCACGAGCGCCCGCCGGTGGCCACCGGCTACACGAACAACAATGGCGATCCGGTGCGCGCCCTGCAGTTCCCGGCACAGCGCAGCGAGGACAGCGACCGGCGCGATCTGGCCGTGGCCGCCGAATGGTTCGTGACCGACACCCTGGAGCTGAATTACCAGGTCTACGAAAGCAAGTTCGAGATGGACCGCTCCAACACCTTCCTCGAGGCCGCGGACTTCGGCTTTGATGCCACCGGGGACAGCGAATTCGGTCCGCGCGAGGTCACCTTCACCGACCGCGTCCACGACTTCGCCGCCACCTGGCGGCCCGACGCCCGCCACACGGTACTGACCGGCTTCGAACACAAGCATCAGACCTACCGCGACCGCGAACCGGCGCACCAGCCGGAAGACGACCAGTGGGTCGGCGGGGTGTTCCTGCAGCACGAATGGGCGATCAGCGACCGCCTGGATCTGGTCTACGGTGCCCGCCACGACGAGACCTCCACCGAGGTCGACAACACCTCGCTGCAGGCCGGTGCGGTCTATCGCCTGGCCCCCGAGGCCCGGCTGCGCGTGCAGTATGCCGAGGGGTTCAAGCTGCCGGAACTGCGTTCGTTCCACGTGGACACCCTGAACCCGCGCGGACAGCGGGTGCTGGGCGCCCATGTCGTCGATCCGGCTGTCGGCAAGACGCGCCATGAACTCGACCCCGAGACCAGCCGCAATGCCGAGCTCGGCATCGCCGGCGACCTGCGCCTGAGCGACACCACCACGGGGCATTACGACGTGGGCCTGTTCTATACCGAGTTCGATGACCGGATCGCGCAGACTCAGGGCGATGGCGACTACCGCACGTTCCGCAACGTGAGCAACGCCCGCGCCCGCGGCGTGGAGACCCGCCTGGGCGCGGACTTCAACTCGCAGGTGGAGCTGCGCCTGGGGGGCACCTGGATGGATGCGATCGATCGGGACAGCGGCGAGACCCTGACCGACACGCCGGAACTCACCATGGTGGCGAGCGCGCTGTGGACGCCCAGGAAAGAACTGCGCCTGCAGCTGCGCAGCCGCTACGTGGATGAGGTACGCGTGGCCGGGGACGAATGGGATCGCTCGTTCACCCTGACCAGTCTGAACGTGGAGTACGCGCCGGCGGCCTGGGAAGACGTGACCCTGCGCGGCGGGATCGACAACCTGTTCGATGCCGACAATGAAAGTTCGCTGGCAGCGGATCCCGGCCGCTTCCTCCACGCCGGGGTCCGGTACGACTTCTAGGACGTCCGGTCCGGGGACCGGGAGGGCTGCCTTTATGGGCAGTCCTCGCCCCGGTTTTCATGTCGTTTCTGTCACCACATTGCTCATACGGAGGACTACCCCGGGTTCGGATTGGAACCCGACCCGCCGCAATATTCCTGCCAGGCTGCCGATCCGCCGCGCAGCACGCGGGCGTCGATGTCCATCGCGCGCAGGCTCTCGGCTACCAGATGAGAGCGCCCGCGCCCGCCACAGAACACCACCACGGGCTGCGCCGGATCCTCCAGATGGGACTCGATGCTGGCCTCCAGCTTGGGCCGGGGGATGTTCACGGCCCCCTCAATGGACGCTCCCTGCGCCTCTTCCGGCTGGCGCACGTCCACCAGCAGCAGCGGTTCGCCGGCCTCCCGCCAGCGCGCCAGCTCCGCCGGCTCCACGTGCGGCAGGGTCTGTTCCAGAAGGGTGATGCGTTCTTCGAAACGGCTCATGACGATTCCTCGGGTATGATGGAGAGGTAATTCGAGCTTGCCGGCAGGCCGCCGGAGACCGCAACCTGACCGGTACTCGTGCGCGATACCTCCGGGATGCACCCATGGCCGACACCTCCGACGTCCGCAGGCCGGGCTTCGTCGCCCACATGGCGACGGTCTTCATCAATGCCCTCAACGACAACTTCTTCCGCCTGGTCGTCATCTTCATCGCCCTGCGCGAGTTCGTCGCCGAGGGCGAAGGCACGTTCTACTACAGCCTGGTCGGGTTCGTGTTCCTGCTGCCGTTCGTGCTGTTCTCGCCATGGGCCGGCTACATCGCCGACCGCTACAGCAAGAAGGCGGTGATCGTCGCCACCCGCTCGGCCGAGGCCGTGGTGCTGCTGACCGCCGCGCTCATGCTGATCATCGACTACTTCCCCGGACTGCTGGTGACGGTGTTCCTGATGGGCCTGCAGAGCACCTTCTTCAGCCCGGTGAAGTTCGGCATCCTCCCGGAGATCGTGCGCTACGCGCAGCTGTCGCGCGCGAACGGGCACATCCAGCTGTGGACCTTCCTGGCGATCATCCTCGGTACCGCGCTGGCCGGCTTCGTGATGGAGTTCGCCGGCGAGGCGCTGTGGATCCCGGCGGTCGTGATCGTGGCGCTGTCACTCACGGGCCTGGTCACCAGCTTCTTCGTCACCCCCACCCGTGCGCTCAAAAACCCGGCACCGTTCCGGCTGAACCCGTTCGCCACCGTCGTGCAGTCGATCGCCGAGATCCGGCCGCAGCGGGTGCTGTTCCTGGTGGTCCTCGGCATCGCGTGGTTCTGGGCCCTGGGCACGCTGTACCAGCTCAACGTCCCGCTGTTCGCCGAGCTGCACCTGGGCCTGGGCGAGCTGGCCACCGGGATCATCCTGACGACCCTGGCCCTGGGCATCGGCACCGGCAGCATCCTCGCGGGCTATCTGTCGCGCGGCGGCATCGCCATGCACCATGCCCCGGCCGGCATGATCGCGGCCGCCCTGATCAGCGCGTTGCTGTATTTCACGACCGACAGTTACCCGGCCACCCTGGTGCTGATGGCCCTGCTCGGCGTTGCCTCCGGGTTCTTCATCGTGCCGATCACCGCCTACCTGCAGGGCCACAGCCCGGCGGAGCGGCGCGGACGTTTCATCGCCGCCAGCAATTTCCTGTCATTCTCCGCCATGCTGGTCGCGCCGGTATTGTTCTGGGTGCTCACCGGCCCGGCCGGCGCCACCCCCGCGCATGTGTTCGTGATCGGCGGGCTGGCCTCGGCACTGGTCGGCCTGACGGCCCTGCGCCTGTACCGCCGCCACCGCGCGGAGGCGGATGCCTGACCCCCGAAGCCCACGGCCGCGAGGCCGGACCACAGCATCCGGGGCGAACGTCTATCCTTCAGGGAAAGAGATGCGCAGGGTTGAACCCGGGAGGCCATCATGAGCAACAACATGGTCGATGTAACCATTCACATCGACGAGACCATCAACGCCGAGGCCCGCGAACGTATCCAGGACGAGCTGCGCGAGATGAGCGGCGTGATGGCGGCATCCAGCCACGAGGAGAAGCCACACCTCGTCGTGGTCGAATACGACCCGGAGCGGATCAACAGCCATCGCCTGCTCGACACGGTCACCGCCAGCGGCGTGCACGCCCAGCTGATCGGCCTGTAGCCGGCGGCGAGCCTTTCAGGCTCACGAGGCTCACGGACGGTGAAGGAGACTCCCCGTGGACGAGGTTCAGGTCACGGTATTCGGCGGCACCGGCTTTCTCGGCCGCACGATCGTGTACCAGCTGCTCGATGCCGGACACGCCGTGCGCATCGCGTCTCGCCGCCCGGCGCTACCGGCCGACCTGCAACGGCACGAGCGGGTGGAACACTGCAGCGCCGACATCCGCAACGATGACGACGTGGCCAGGGCCGTGGCGGGTTCGAAAGGTGTAGTGAACGCCGTCAGCCTGTACGTGGAGCAGCGCGACCTGCGCTTCACCACCATCCACGTGGAGGGCGCCGCCCGGCTCGCCCGGGTGGCGAGCGAGGCCGGTGTGGAGCACCTGGTGCACATCTCCGGCATCGGCGCCGACGCTGGTTCGCGTTCCGCCTACATCCGTGCGCGGGGCGAAGGCGAGGCCGCGGTGACCACCGAATTCCGCGACGCCCTGATGGTCCGGCCCAGCGTGCTGTTCGGCCCGGGCGATGCGTTCCTGCGCAACCTCGCAGCCCTCGCGCGGCTGCCGATGGTGCCGCTGTTCGGCCGCGGCGACACCCGCCTGCAACCGGTGCACGTGGCCGATGTCGCGCAGGCCGTGGCCACCCTGTTCAACGAGCCGCCGGCCGGACACCGGGTGTTCGAGCTCGGCGGCCCGGACATCCTGGAGTACCGCCAGATCGTGAACCGGGTACTGGAGCACCTGGGGCAGCCCCGGGTGCTCGTGCCGGTGCCGTTTTTCCTCTGGCACCTCGCCGCCGGGCTGACCTCGTGGCTGCCCCGCGCGCCCCTGACCCGGGACCAGGTCTACCTCATGCAGCAGGACACGATCACCAGCGGCACCTGCGCGACCTTCGCCGACCTCGGCATCACGCCGCGCTCGCTGGAGGCCTCCCTGCCCGAGTGCCTGCCGACGAATTAGGAGCGGTCCGGCGCCCGGGACACGAGGAAGGCATCCGCCTGTTGGTCGTCCCGGTAGGCCTCCATGGCTTCCTCCGCGGCTGCGCGGCTGTCGAAGGAGCCGATCCGGACCCGGAAGTGCTCGCTGTCGTGTTCCGGTACGTCCACGACCTCCAGCTGGCTGTCATAGCCGCGCGTCCCCAGTTCCCTGCTCAGCTGCCTTGCATTCGCCCGTTCGGAGAACACGCCCGCCTGGATCGAGTATCGCTCGCTGGCATCGGCTTCATCATGCGCCTCCGCCGATTTCTCGACGTTCATCGGGGTTACCGGCTCGGCGGGCCCGGCATCATGTTCCAGGCGCGCGGCCAGAGCGGCGGGCGAGAACGCGCGAACATCGGCCTCGTCCCTGGCGTCAGCCGCCACCGATGGCGTCGGATCCTCGACACCGGTGTGGTTCGGCGCACCGATCGCGGCGCCCGAATAAACGCCGAGGACGAACAGCAGCACCGTTGCAATCGGCGCCCCGAAGACCGCCAGGAACAGTTGCCGACGGGTGATTAGCAGGTTGATCATCTCGTTACCCTCCTCCATGGCGTCAGGACCGCCATTTTGTGATCGCGGGGTCCGGCATGCGCGAACGACAAAAATTCGACGCGTCCGCTCCCCTCAGCCTGGATCACGCAAGGACAATGCCAGGCTGTTGAGCGATCGATTCGAGGGTTACAGGCTTTGGGTGGCGAGGTTCTGCGAAAGCAGGCCTTCCCACAGGGAACCGACCCGGGCGAGATGATGGCGCGCGATCGCCTCGGCGCGGGGCGCCAGGGCCGCGGCCTGTTCCGCGGATTCGGCGCGCAGGCGGATATCGGCGATCTGCGGCTGGTCCACCGGCATGCCGATCTGGCTGACCAGCACCACCTGCGCATCCGATACTTCGTCGATCTCCGCCACGATCGCCTCGGCGATATGGGTGGCCGTCACGTTGTACAGCTTGCCGACATGGGTGACCGGATTCTTGCCGGCGAAGGACTCGATGGTCATCGGGCGCGACGGGGTAATCAGGCCGTTCGCCCGATTGCCGCGACCGGTCTGCCCGTCGTCACCGGCCTCGGCCGAGGTGCCGGTCACGGTCAGGTACAGGCTGTCCGCGTCGGGATCGTCGGCGGTATTCACCGCCACGTCCGGCTCTCGGCCCAGGGCCTCGGTGGCCACGCGCCGCACCTGCCGGGTCGCATCCGAACGCGCGGCCAGATAGGCGTCCCGGTCCGCCAGGTGCGCCCCGATGAAGGCGCAGGCCACCGTCAGGGACACGTCCTCGCCGCTGCGCACCCCCATCACCTTGACGTCCTGTCCACGCGCCGGCGGCACCTCCGACCACAGGCTCATGTCGGCCGCGAACACTGCTCGCTCCAGCGGGCTCAGGGGCGCGTAGCCCACTCCCAGCGAGGTGTCGTTCGCCAGCTGCGGCACGCCATCCCGCCGCTGACGCTCGAACAGTTCCACCAGGTCCTGCGAGCCGGGACGGATGAGCGAGTGCACCCGCACGTGGCGCTCGACATCCAGCGCGGGCATGTGCGTGGCCAGCCATGCACGGCAGGCCTCCACCGCCAGCTCGTCCACCGCCACGGTCGCGCCGCGATACTCGCGCGTGGCCCGCCCGGCGATGTACAGCTCGATCGGCTCGTCCACCTCGCCTCCGCCGAAGGCCGGGCGGGCGGCGCCGCCGCGCAGCAGCACCTTGTCCACGTTGTGGTGCAGCACGAAGCCGAAGCGCTCGCGGTACTCCCGCGACAGCGCCAGGCTCACCTCCTCCGCCAGCGCATCGCACAGCGTGTCCGGATGCCCCAGCCCCTTGCGCTCCACTACCTCGACAGGCTGCCGGGCGACGGGCCTGCCCTCGAGTTCACTGACGATCAGGTTCATATTGCCTCTGCATATTGCGTCCGTTGCCACGTTCCGGCCGATCGACCGGCCCGGGGAATCAGGTCTGTCCCCATTTCAGGTCAGCGCCCGCCGGCACCGGGAGAGCGGTCGGCAGGCCTTGCGAGGGAGAAGAGGGATAACCGAGATAGTAGCCCTGGGCGAAGTCGAACCGCAGGTCGCGCACCCGGTCGAGCTGTTCCGCGGTCTCGATGCCTTCGGCCACGGTGGCGTAGCCCGCGTCGCTGATCATCTGGAGCAGGCCCTCGACAATGTGGTGCTGCTCCGGGTCATCCAGGCTGCGTATCAGGCTGATGTCGAACTTGACCTTGTCCACGGGCATGGAGGCGAGATAGCGGATCGAGGAATACCCACTGCCGAAATCGTCCAGCGCGACAAGAAAGCCCAGCCGGCGCAGTTGCTGGAGGATCTCGGTTGCCGTTCCGATCTCGGTGATCAGGGCGGTCTCCGTCACCTCGAGAACGATGGTCCGTTCCTGCAGGAAGGGCACGAAGTCTTCCATCCACTCGACGACCCCGGCGTTCACGATGGTGGGGCCCGACAGATTGATCGAGACACCGAGACCGGGCGGAATCCGGGCGGCCTGCAGATCGTGGAGAATGCGGCTCAATACCGCCCGGTCGAGCTCGACCTCCAGCCGGCGCGCCTCGACCACGGGAAAGATATCCGCGGGGCCGATCATCTCGCCCTCGTGTTCGATGCGCACCAGGGCCTCGAAATACGAGGGGTGGCACTCGGTCAGAGCCACAACCGGCTGGTAGGCCATACGAATCCCGGTTCCCCGGGTCACGGCCTCGTACACCGCGTTGTTGACCCAGTTCGAATAGATGCCCCGCGTGTCGTCCGCCAGTTCCGGCGTAAACAGCACCACATGCGAAGACGCGGGGCGCTTGGCCTTGTACATGGCTACGTCGGCCTGCCACGGCAGGGCTCTCAGGGCCTGTTCGTCATTGCCGGGCGCGACGGCCATGCCAATACTGATCTTGATCGGCTCCCGCACCCCGAACGCGGCGAAATCGGTGGCCCGGATGCGTTCCTGGACCTGCTCTCCCATGTTTCGGGCACCGGATTCGTCGCAGTCCAGGAAAATCGCCGCGAATTCGTCGCCACCGATCCGGAACAGCGGCTCCCCTTCCCGCAGGACCTCGCCAATGCTTTGCGCGACCGCCTTCAGGACGGCGTCTCCCAACTCGTGGCCGTAACTGTCGTTGATCGCCTTGAAGTGAGTGATGTCGAACAGGACGAAGCACACCGGATCACCATGGCGGGTCACCATCCCTGGCACGGTTTCCCAGTATTCCTCGAATGCCCGCCGGTTACGCACTCCGGTGAGGGCATCGTGGTACGCCATGCGCGAGAGTTCGCGATTGTTCCTCTCCAGGCTGGAATGAACATCGTGGAGCCGGGCCTGGTAGGAGTTCAGGGATTCCCGGATCTTTTCCGTTTCCGCGATGGGCAGCCAGCCGTTGACTCGTTTCAGCACAAGGCTTCCGGCGCTTTCGCGCAGCCGGTCGATATGTCCGGCAATGGTTCGCAGGGGGCGTACGATCACGTAGACCAGTGAAGAGAACAGGGCCCCGGTGAGGAGCAGAAGGATGCCCGCGAAATTGATCAACGCGTCGAGCAGAAGCGAGTCCAGCTGATCGGCCATCGGGTTCGAGCGCAGCTCGAAGCGCGCCTGCCCGAGGAGATCCCCTGCGGGGACCGCATCCTGCTCGCCGAGATCGAAATGGATCGATTCGGGATCGACATAGCGGTACGCGTGGCCCTCGCGGAGCGCGTCGAGAAACCGGGTCTGCAGACCGACGAATCCCGATGGCTCGGCCCCGTCGGGCACGGGAACCGGTTCGAACGTCACCAGGAACGGTTCCTCATCGCCCGGCATCGCGCGTGGCGCCGGAGGCGGCAACTCGAGCTCCGCGGGCAAGCCTTCGGAATCCGGCCCGGGCAGCGGCGCTCCATCTCGATCATAAATCCGCGCGTCCACGACGCTGTCCGCCAGGACCCCGGCCTGGTGCATGCGGTGGCTCTTCCAGTAGGCATAGTAGTGCGGGGTGCCCAGTTGCTGGCGCACTTCCTCCCAGCGCGCGAACCGGGAAGCCTGACGGTCTGCCTGCTCGCGGACGTGATCCAGAGCCTCGGCAAGCTCCTGGCGCGCGGCCTCGCGGCCACTTTCCTGAATTTCGCCGCGCAGCTGGTCGACCTTGTGCCAGGTGTAGAAACCAAAACCGGCCACGATCAGCAAGGACACCGCCGCCAGCAGCAGGGCGTAATGCGTGATCGAAAGCGTACGGCCGGGGATCATTGCGAGTGACGCTCCCGGAGCACTTGCTCGACCTCCTCCAGCAGGTCGAATTCGTGCATCCGGTCGAAGAAGTGGTTGGCACCTTCCACGATACGGACCTCCACTCCATGGCGCCGCAGGGTCTCTATCCAGTCCAGATCGATCCGGTCATCGATACTGCCCGCGATCAGGGTGGAAGGCACGGTATTCAGCTCGAGGGCCCGCTCCGTCCGCTGCCGGTCCCAGTCGTAGTAGGACAGGTACGCCTCGGGCGTCGTGACGTACTGACGACAGAACCCCAGGGAATACTCCTCCAGTCCGGCATCACCGCGTTCGAGCGACGCCCGGGCGCGGGCGGCATCTTCGGCCGATTCGAATGCGGCCTCGCCATGGCCGAAATAGGTCACGCTGATGAAGATGGCGTGGGCCACCGGAGTGTTCGCGGAATCCGCCAGGTAAGCCAGCAGGTTGACGCTGCCGGCACTGTGACCGATCACGACGGGTTCCTGATCGGTCTTTTCCCGCAGCCAGTCCACCCAGACAGCGACTTCGTTCCGCGTCTGCTCCATGCCGTGGGTATGCACCGCCTCGCACGGCAGGCTCGCGGTGCGCCGGTCGATCCCCAGGGTCAGCGTGGGGGTCAGCACGTGGAACCCCGCGTCCGCGAGTGCCACCGCGAGCCGGCGCACGGTGGGGAAGTGATGGGTCTGCAGGAAGCCGTGCTGGATCAGCACGGCGGGCTTGTCCGGTTCGCCGGCCCAGTATGCGGCCTCGGCCGCATCACCGGAGGGCATTTCCAGGACCACCGGGGTTTCCCCGCCGGTTGCCACGGCACTCAGACTCAGCAGGATCACGGTGGAAACGACCGCCGCCGTGCTGCGCAAGAACCTTGCGGGCATAGTCGTAACCCTCCTGGCCAAAGACCCCCCGGGGAAAACCCCCAGTTTTAATGTAACAGTCTCGCGGCGCGATGGCATGCACGCCGGTCCGTCAATGGACGAAGCTAGTCGGAACGCGGCTGTGGCGGAACGGCTTTCGCCTGCAGACTCGAATGGAGGCTCAGCCCCGTCACGGTCAGCAGGATCAGCGCCATCCCGAAGATCTGGACCGCCGCCAGGGATTCATCCAGGAACACCACACCGAACAGCGACGCGGTCACCGGCTCGACCATGGCCACGATGGAGGCCACCGCCGGCGCCGTGTAGTTCAGACCGACGATGTAGAAGATGAACGACAGACCGGCGCCCAGCACGCCGAGGATCACGAACAGGGGCCAGCTCGAGGTGCTCAGCACGTCCACCATCTGCCCCGGATCACCCAGCGAGAAAAGGATGAGGACCAGGACCGCGAACGCGATCACCAGGATCGCCTGCGGGCTGCCATGGGGCGCGGCAAACTTGAAACCGAAGATGAACACCGCGTAGGACAGGCCGGAGGCCAGACCGGCACCCGCGGCGATCAGGGTCACGTCCCCGGCGCCGATGTCGTAGATCCCGGTCAGCAGCACCACGCCCAGCAGGACCATGACGATCGCCACCCACTTGAACAGCGTGGGCCGCTCCAGCCCCAGCGCAAACGAAACCAGGTACACGAACACCGGCGCGCAGTACATCAGCGTCGCGGCCACGGCCACGCTGCCTTCCGCGATACTCAGGAAATAGAACGTGAAGTTGCCGGCCACGCCCAGGCCGGCCACCGCCGACCAGAGCCACATGCGACCGCTGCCCAGTCCGCTGCCCTGCGGACGCAATGCCAGCCAGGCGAGCACGAACAGTAGCCCGATCGCACCGCGATAAAACGACACCACCACGGGATCCCAGCCCTGCCCCGTCAGAATGCCGCCGATTCCGCCGGATAGCCCCCATGAAAACGCCGCCAGCACGACGAGCAGGGTACTCAGCCCGGCCAGTTTTTCGTTGGTAAGGGATTTCAGGGGGTTCGGTGAGGCATGGGGCATTCACTGTCCTTTCATCGATCGAGGATGCGGGAAAACAAGGGACGAAAGTATACCAGCCCCTCGCAAACTGCCCCGGCACATCCATTCGGTTTGGGAGAATACCCGGGAGCTGCCTCTACCCTTGCTCCCCTCACATTCCCTGGCGCCGCCCGCGCGGTGCGCACGGGTGTGTGACCTGCGTCGATTGCCGTACCCGGGGGGAGGGTCTACCGTCACAGGTGAGCACCCATCCCCCTGTGTGCTCGGCGCCCCGTCCTCCCCCGGAGGTCGGGGCGTTTTTGGTTTCGAGCGTCCGGACCGTAAAAAGGCCGCAATTCCGGGCCGCACATGGCGAACTCGGACATTCGGCTGATGGAAAGGTCTCGCCGCTCCGCTATCTTCTGAAGTACACGCATGATATTCGGGAGGTTCGCCATGAACACCACCACCGAACACAAGATCATCGCCGCAACCTCGGCGGTGGCCCGGCTTACCACCCTGCACCACTGGCTGGGCGACCCCGCCGATGCACCCGAGCATATCCTGCCGGCGCCCGTGGTCCATGCCTGGGCCAAACGCGGCGAGCCAGGGAGCCAGCACGAAGCCCTGGCGGGGGCGGTCGGACGCGGCTGGATTCGGGTGACCCCGGAGGGCTATTGCCTCACGAGGGATGGTCTCGCAGCGCTGCAAAGCAACGTGCCGCATTTTCGCCGCCTGGCCCGCCGGGACACGCCGAAGACCGCCGCCCCGGGCACCGCACCCACCCGCTTCTGAGCGGCGACGCAACGGCGTGAGCGCAACCTTGAACATGAAGCAATGCGAATCGCGTCAAATTTTCTTCCGCAGGCGGTTTTTCGAAGACGCGCCTTGCCGTAGGTTACTGCGCTTTTTCCAACACGGAGGCAGTGAACACGGTGAGCTATTCGGACGTTCAACAGAGTTACGGGCGTTGTCGCCGCGAAGGGGATTTCGCCGAGCGTTTCTACGAACGGTTCCTTCAGGCCGACCCCCGAGTGGCCGAAGTCTTTGCCAACACGGACTGGACCCGGCAGAAGCGGGCGCTGGGGCAAGCCATCTCCGCTGCTCTGAGTTATGCTGAGGGGGAGACCTTCATGCGCTCGACCCTCGAGCGCATGGCCCAGGTGCACAGTCGCCGCGGGTCCGTCCCGATCGAGCCGGCGCTGTACGGTCTGTGGCTGAACTGCATGGTCCGGACCGCCAGCGAGACCGATCCCAAATGGACGGATGAACTCGCCTCGCGCTGGCACGGGGCGCTGAGCCCCGCCATCGATCTGTTCATCGAGCACTACTGAGCGGAGCTGCCCGAACCACCGGAGCCGCCCATGACGAGCCGCCTGATTATCGCCGCCCTGACGATTGCCACGCTGCTCGCCGCACCGGCCCTGCAGGGCGCGGAGAAACAGCCCGAGCGGCCGAGCATCGGTCTCGCACTCGGCTCCGGTGGCGCCGGGGGGCTGGCCCACATCGCCATCCTGCAGGTCTTCGACGACCTCGGGATCGTACCCGACCACATCAGCGGTACCAGCATCGGGGCGGTGATTGGCGGGCTGTATGCGGCCGGCCTCAGCGCCGAGGAGATCCTGGACGTCTTCGACGACTTCGGTGGCTCGCGCATCGATGCCCTTTCCGGGCTGGTCGAGGCCGATGTGCAACTCACCGAGCTGATCCCGCTGCGCCTCGGGCGCAACGCCGTGCTCGACTCGACCGAATTCCTCGAATTCCTCGCCAAACACACCGATGCCGAGACGTTCGACGATCTGCGCATCCCCCTGTCGGTGGTGGCCACCGACTACTGGAGCGGAGACACGTTAGTGCTTGCCGAGGGCGAACTGTTCCACGCGATCGAGGCCAGCATGGCCGTCCCCGGCCTGTTCGAGCCGGTTCCGCAGGGCGACGACCGGCTGCTGATCGACGGCGGCACGTCCAACCCGCTGCCCTGGAACCTGCTGCAGGAAGATCACGACTTCGTGATCGCCGTCGACGTCTCCGCCAGCCGCAAACAGGCCCCCAACGATCCACCGGGCCTGACCGATCTGCTGTTCACCACCTTCAGCATCATGCAGAGCTCGCAGATCCGCCACATGCGCGAACACGACCCGCCCGATCTCTTCCTCGAGGCCGGCAGCGCGGGCATCCGCCTGCTCGACTTCAACCGGGTCGAGGAGATCGTGGAAAAGGCGCAGCCCAGTGCCGAAAAGCTGCGCGAGGCACTCGAGACCCGGCTCGATCCACCCGCGCAGACCGACCCGTAGGCCTGCCCGACTGCAGCGCCGCCGGGCTCAGATATGCCGTGAGAAATCCCCGTAGCGGCAATGACCGAGCAGGTTGCGAAACGCCGGGCCGTCCAGCCGAATCAGCGAGACGTGGTCGCCCCCCTCCACATAGACCCTGTCCTGCGCCGCGAGCGATTCATCCAGAAGGACCTCCAGACCCCATGCGCTACCCAGCGCCGGGACTGCCCCGTGTTCGCAGTCCGGGAACACCGACCGGACCTCCTCTTCGGTCGCCAGCCCCACATGCTCCCCGAGCATGTAGTGCAGCTTGCCGAACTGCAGCCGCCGCGTGGCCGGCAGGACCGCCAGCATGTAATGGCCGGCATCCTCCACCAGCACACCCTTGGTCAGTTCATCGCCGGGTACGTGGGCAGCTTCGGCCGTCCGGCTGGCGGAAACCGCACGCGGATGGCCCACAACGTCATAATTCACGTCCCGCTCGTCGAGAAATTCCTGCAATGTAGTGCTGATCGTCATCGTTCTGCCCCTCTCGCCGCGGCCGGGTCACGCAAACGCGGATCCATGCCTTCAACCCGAGGATAGACAGGCAGAAGGCCACGAGCTCGCCACTTTCCACCACCGGGGCTCGCCCGGGTCCTTCAACGGGCTGCCCCGGTGAAGGGAGGTCAGTTTTCCAGCTGCTGCTTCAGGTGATTCAGGGTCTCGCAGTGCTCGTGCTGCGGGCTGAAGAGGATGATCTCGGCATCCTCCTCCACCCGGAGGGTGTGCCCGGGAGGCCAGTAGAAGAGATCCCCGGCGGCGGTAGCCTCCTCGCTACCATCCCGGTAGGTCATGATCAGGCGGCCCTGAATCATGTAACCCCAGTGGGGTGACTGGCAGAGATCCTCCTTCAAACCGTGGAGCAGCGGGGTGATGTCGGTGCCCGCATCCAGCGAGAAATACTCCCCCGTCATCTGCGTGTAACCGGACGCGTCGCCGAACTCCAGGGCCTGACGCGCGACGGCCCCCGGGGCACTGAACACCTCGGGCACGTCGGACTTCGCGATGCGCATGACCTGCCTCCTTCCCCTCCCGCGGGGCTTGCTTCCAGACCACAAGGCCTTGCATGGAGTCTAGAAGGGTCCGCGGCCCTGTCCACGCGGGGCTGCCCCCGGAGTGACGGGAACAGGGCATGCTTCACATCGCAGCGGGGAGTTGCAGGACCCTGCCCCCGGGGGTCGGGAGTCCGCCGGTGTGGCGGAGGTCACTGATCGGGCCCGCATGTCATTCGTTATCGTCGGGCACGAACACCATGGTGCCATCCTCCAATTGGTAGGTTGTGCCGGCACGCACACCCTGTCCTTCGCCGATCTCGCCGCTGGTCTCGTAGCGCTCCAGCGTCTCCATGGTTTCCGGGACCACCTCGCCCTGCTCCGCCGTATCCACGTCCTGAAATTCACTGGCGGTGCTCTGGGCGACCATGATCAGCAACACCACGATGATCACCAGGAACACGTCGACGATATTGACGACGGAGAGGATGGGGTCGGCCTCTTCCTCGGAATCCAGGAATCGACTCATTTGGCCGTCTCCTGCCGTTCGGCCTGTTTAAGAGCGCTAAGCAGCCAGCGGCGCCGGACCGTAAGCACCCAGAAGGTGATCGAGGCGGTGATCAGCGCAAGAATCACGGCCGCGAAGGCCACCACGAGCTGTTCACCCACGGTGGCCAGATCGCCGTCACCGAGGGCCAGCAGTGCGGGCCCGAGCGGGATCATGGTGGCCACCAGCCCGAGCATGGGTGCCGTCCGCGAAACCACCCGCAAGGGCTCGAGCTGACGCAGGATCACCAGCTCCAGCTCCTCGCTGTCGGCACTCCCGAACCGGGCGCGGTAATCCTGCAGGGGACACGGCGCGGCATTCCTGCTCCGCTGCCAGGCTTCGAACGCGAAGGCACCCAGTGCGTAAAAGGCATAAGCGAACAGCACCATGATGATGAGCAACACGGGGACGAGAAAGAGTCGTCCCAGCTCGTACATGGCCATTTCCAGTGCAGTCATGATTCAGCTCCCGTTAGATGTTGGGATCCGGTGGATGATCGGCGCCCGCGCAGAGCCTGGTGGACCACACCCGCAAGGAAGAGCAAGACGAGCATTGCGATGTACACGAGGACCTGCCACGGAGGTGCGCCGGACTCTGCTTCCGGCTCCGGTTCCGCCACCGGCTCCATGACACTCCCGCTGACGGTTACGGGGTCGCTCGCTCCGCTGGCATCGGCATCCGGAACCGCCACGGTATTCATGCCAAAGCCGGCCGCCGTTTCGGCCACATAGGCGTCGCGATCCTCGCTGCCCCCCGTTTCTCCATGCTCGCCAGTCCACTCCTGATGCTGCTCCACCAGGGTTTCCAGTACGGCCTCGTCCGGCGTCCAGTGGCCGGTCCGCGCCGCGTCCAGCATGCGTTCGGTGATACGGGTCAGCGCCTCCGGATTGTGCTGTTCGAACCACTCCTCGAGCCCCAGTTCGTAGGCGTCATTTACGTAGATGTCGAAAAAACGATCCCACTGGTCGTCACGCACCATCTCCGGCGCGGTCGCCTGCCAGCCCCACAGGTTCTCCACCGTGTCCTGGAGCGTGGTCGTGCCGGAGTAGCCTTCGTCCACCATGCTCTGCAACCAGCGCGGGTGGTGATAGCGCGTGCGGATCTCCCGCGAGAGGAACTGATCCGCCCGCTCCATCCTGGCGTCCACCGGGTCGCGCAGATTGCTGATATAGAGTTCCGGCCGCTCGCCACCGGCCGTCTGCACCCCCAGGGAAAGTCCGCCCAGATACTGGAACGGGTCGTCGGACGAGAGTAGCCCGAAGACGTTGGAACTGCGGGCGAAGACCGCTGCATCCACGCTCCCGAGCTGTCGCTCGAACAGGTTGATCCCCGGTACGGTCTCGCCCCAGTGGTCGGGGTCCGGTCCGTACGCGTGTTCCAGACGGTCCAGGAAAACCCGGCCCATGTAATCCTCATCCAGGGTCTCGCCCTCGGACCAGGCGTCCACATCGGCCACGGCGCCGTCCAGACCGGTACCGTACTGACCGATGTCCGCAGAGAAGGCACGGGTACGGCTCAGGCGTTGTACCGCGTCGGCGTCCAGATCGGTGCCTTCCAGTAGCTCCGCAAGCGTACGGGTCATCGCGTGGACGGGGTTATCCGGTTCTTCACGTCCGGCCACCTCGGCGGCGGCACGGGACAGCAGCTCGAGGGTACCGGCGAAGGCATCGCGGTAGAGCCCGCTGGCCTGCAGGACCACGTCGACCCGAGGACGATCGAGTTCATCCCGGGGAATGACCTCGTAGCCCTCCAGGCGACCACGGTCGTTCCAGACCGGCTCGACGCCCAGCGCTTTCATCACCTGACCCTCGACCACACCGTGGTGGCGCATCACCTCCATCGACCAGAGCGTAAACGCCAGACGTTCCGGCGGTTCCCCGTGCTCCTCCTTGTGGTCACGGATCAGCCCCTCCATGAGCTCGGCGCCGGTCTCGTACGCTGCACGGGTCGGCACCCGCGACGGATCGAAACCGTAGAGATTGCGCCCGGTGGGCAGCGAATCGGGGTTCCGCATGGGATCCCCGCCCACCGACGGCTCGATGAAACCACCGTCCAGGGCGTGAATCAGCCCCTCCGTCTCGCCGCCAGCCCGGCGCAGGGCATCGAGATAGGTTCGCCCCTGCTCCAGATATTGCGTCACATCGGAGTCCGCATCTTCGAGCGGGCCCCCGTCCAGCAGATGCTTCTTCAGCAGACGATACGGCTCGGACTCCACCACCGCGGTCTCGAAATCCCCCGCGAAAAGCTCCTCGGGATCCACCGTCGTGGCCTTGTGGTAGTCCTCCCCCAGCATCTGCATGACGGTCGACAGCAGATGCTCATCGTCCGCGGGACGCCCGAAGGTGTGCAGGCCAATGGGCTCGCTCTGTTGCGCCAGGTCGTGGATGTAATCGTGAGCGGCGTGCACGTAATCGTGGAAACGGCTGGCCAGCTCTTCGTCACCAAAGCCGAGATCCTTGTGCATGTCCAGCTCGCGACTGGCCTCGACGATCTGCTCTTCCACCCGCTCGCGGGTGCGCCCGTCGTCCAGTTCCTCCCAGTCGTGGATCAGATCATGGAGGTCGACCAGCTCGTGATACAGCGCCGCCGGGGCGAAGGGCGGTGTCTGATGCGACACCATGGTCGCCCGCGTCCGCCGTTTGGCGATCGTGGCCTCGGCCAGGTTGTCGACGATGTAGGGGTAGACATGAGGGAGTTCACCGACCACCGCGTGAGGATCGTCCTCCAGGGCCAGACCGCGGCTCTTGCCCACCCCGTACTCCGCCGAGCCATGCGTGCCGAAGTGCACCAGGGCATCGGCCTCATGACCCTGCTGCAGCCAGGCGTAGCTGGCCAGGTAATCGTGGCTGAAGGGAAGGTCGGTATCGTGGTACTTCCCTTCTCGTTCCGGGTCACCCGGCATGGCCCGGGGCGGCTGCGGCAGCACCGCCATGCGGCCTATCTCCAGCCGCGGGACGACAAAGTGTGGCTCACCTTCGTGCTCGACGACGGTGGGCGCAGCTTCCGGCTCGCCCCACTCCTCCTTCACCCGCGCACGCAACGCCTCGCCTCGCGTCGCCAGCCATTCGCGGTAGGCACTCACCGGGTACAACTCGGCCAGGTCATCGTCGACCAGCGCTTGCAGATCCGCATCCCGATAGTAGGCCCCCACCAGGCGTTTCCCGGCCTCACTGATTTGGTCAGCGTCGACGGCATCCACGGTGTAACCGGCATCGGCCAGGTCCGCGAGAGTGGCTGCCAGACTCTCCGGGACGTTCATGTTGGAGGCGGAGAAATTGGTCTCGCCAGTCGGATAGTTGTAGATGTACACACCCGGACGCTTGTCGGCGTTGGGCTTGCGCTGCAGATCCACCGCGTTGAAGGCCCGCTGCACAAGTGCATCCAGCTCCGGGCGGACCGCCACCACCTGCTGGTCGCCGGAGCGTTCCGCGGCGACCACGGTTGGATCGGTGGCCCCTGCCATCTCCGCCATGGAAAAGTAGAACGGCGTGCTGCCGCGGGGAAAGCCCACGTCATCGCCCCGCCAGTCGGCCTCGGAGCCATCCCGGTAAATCAGGCCCTGCAGTACTGGCACGCCCAGGGAAGCAAAGTCCTCGCGGCGGTCCTCCGGGTTGAGCATGACCCGGTAGAACAGCAACGCGTCGATGGCCGGTTCGCCGTCCCGAGCCACCAACGGCTGCATGCCCTCGGCGTCATTCACCGGACTGAAAAACGGCAGGGCCACGCCTCCTTCGGCTTCGATCAGCTCGACGGTGGTGTCGATCCAGTCCGTGAGGGTATGGCGCACGTGGCTGTCGTGGATCGCGATACCAATCACGGGCCGCTCGCCAAAATCCCCGCGCCAAGCCTCGTACTCGTCCAGATCCTCGAACACCAGACCCTCGTAGTCCGGGTGGTAAATCCCCCGGTCCGGGTATCGCACGGGATCGGGCACGGCTTCGGCGTGGCGACCGAATACCGCCGCGTCCAGGTAGGCAAAGGCGTGTTCGAAGTTGCGCGCACCGCCCTCGGTCAGGTACGCAGCGATGCGTCTGGCTGTATCGTCATCAAGACCGTCGGCATCCGCCTGACCGCGATGGACGACAACCACTGGCGTACCGGCGTCCGCGAGAGCCTCCCGCAACGCGGCGACATGGTCCGGGTTGGCGATCGCGTGGCTCGGGGCAAAGACGATCGCCAAATCCCGGTCATGCACCCGATCGGGATCCGGCTCGGCCTCCAGGTCCTCAACCCGACCCGTATCCACATGGATGCCCTGCTCCTCGCCGATATGTTCGAACTCCTGAAGCACCCCGGGGCGCACGGTTTCATTGCCAAGGAGCAGCATGCGGGGTGTATCTGCGGCTGCCGCCGACGCGACACCCGTCAGGATGAGGAACGCAAGAGAGCGCGACCATCGGGCCAGGTCTCCTCGCAGGATCCTCATGGTCAAAACTCCCAACTGGCAGAGACGTAGTAGAAGCGACCGCGGATCTCACGGCTGAAGGCATCGTCGATATCCCCCAGCCGCTGATCGGTGACGTTCTCGATACCCGCCTGCACCGAAAACCCGTCAGCCAGTTCCTGACTCATGCCCAGGTGGAACAGCGTGTAGTCGCGCGTGCGCTCACTCCCCCGCCGCTGGGAACCGATGTATTCAGCGCGCAGGTTTGCAGTGGCCCCGGGCCAGACAGCCGCCTCGGTGAGGAGGTTGAAACGCTGCCGTGGCCGGTTTTCCAGGGTCTTGCCCGTGTCCCGGTCCTCGGTGTCCAGATACGTGTAGTTGGCGCGGACGATGCCGGACTCGCCGAACCGGTACCCGACCTCAAGCTCCACGCCCTGAGTCAATGCGCTGTCGACGTTCTGATACTGTCGAACCTCGGGATTAGCCGGGGTCCGGAAGTCGCAGTTTTCGATGCAGCGGGTATTGATGAGGTCCTCGATCTCGTTACGAAACAGGGTCACGCCGAACTCGCGCTGGCCGTCATCGTGCTCGAAACCCAGGCTGTAACTGTCACTGCGTTCGGGCTCCAGGTCCTCATTGCCGATGATTACGAGGGTCGGGATAGGGGGGCCACCCTCAAAGGTATCCGTCGAGCGACGCAGGTCCGGCGCACTGAAGCCGCGGCCGTAATCCGCCTTTACCCGCGTAGTGTCGGTGAAGTTGTAGACCACGCCGGCACTCGGGGTGATCTCACCGGTGTAATTGGTGTGGTCGTCGAAGCGCGTACCCAGCGTGACAATCAGCCGGTCTTCCAGCAGGTAGCTGCGGTTCTGCACAAACGCACCGCGGTGGGTTACCGTGTCGCCGAATTCGCGTTCACCCCCGCGCTCGCGCCAGAAACTCTCGCGCCGATAATCGGCGCCCGCCGTGACTTCCTGTCCTTGCCCCCAGTGACGGGAGGCGCTCACGTCGATGACATCGTCGGTGTGCTCGTCTTCCCGATCCACATGCCGCGACTCGCTCTCGCTTCGGGAGCGGTATGCGTCGAAGCGGGCATCCCATGGACCGATTTCCACGTCGTAACGGATCCCGGCGCTGTAGCGAAGGAGGTCCAGCCGACGTTCGCCGTCCTCGCCCAGATTCGCACGACGCTGGTCATCAGCGACGTTGAAGAACACCTCGATCTCGTGGCCCGCAGCCGGCCGGTGGAAAAGACTGCCGTAGCCGGTGATCGCCTCCCGACCCTCGATCTCATCCAACCCATCTTCATCGGGGTTTAGAGAGGCGTTCCTGTCCAGGAAATCCAGGCTCAGCAATGCACCCGTGCGCTCTCCCAGCGGACCGGCGGTGTACAGCGAAAGATTGCGCTCTTCGCCGCCCGGGCGGGGATCCGTGACACCGACACGTGTCCGGACTCGCCCGGTCCATTCATCCTCCGGCGGACGAATGATCGCATTGACCACGCCACCAAGGGCATCCGCCCCGTACAGAGAGGACAGGGGCCCGCGCACCACCTCGAGGCGGTCAATGGCTGCCGTCGGGAGCTGTGTCAGGCGGAAATTACTGTGGCCCACCAGCGCATCGGTGTTGTTGATCCGGCGACCATTGACGAGCATCAGCGTCTGCGATGGTTCGAACCCGCGGATCCGAATCTGACTACGCCCGTCCCGCTCGTTATCCACGGCAACGCCCGGCAGATCGCCCAGCAGATCCGCCAGGGACGTGGCCGGCTTGCGTTCCACATCGTCACGCGTGACCTCGGTGTAACCCGAGGGAGCTTCTTCCTTGCGGATGGCGGAACGGGTTGCCGTTACCACCACCGGCTCAATGGAGGGCGTCGATGCGGTCTCGTGATCATCTTCCGTCTGCGCCATGGCCGGAAAAGCAAGCATGAAGGAGCCGGTCAGTAACGGCGCGAAAATCGGGTGGAATGTTTTCATTGTTGGCCTCGAACCTGAGCACAAACTTAACGTTATATCGTTTCTTTTTTGGGGCGCAGACGACGCTCGAACCCGGCGAGGGAAACCGATGCGAGGGAGATAGAGGCCCACGCCAGGCCGGGGAGTGGTGCGTCACGCGAGAGGCGGGAGCTGCAGGGGTCGCGCATCCCGATTAACGAAAAGTTATCTTATAACATTCCGATTCCGCAAGCGGGACTGACGGCGGCAAGGACGCCCAGGGACGCATCCGGCCGGCGACGTGAACGTTTACGGACTCGTCACCCCCCGGGCGGCAACGCGTTGATTGCCCCATACTCCCGAGGCAGCAAGTCCGGACTGACGGGAGAAGGGCATGCTTCGCATCGCGGCTGTGCTGTTGCTGGGGCTTGGGGTCTTCGCCGGCTGGATCGCCGCGCAGGGCTGGGAGGCCATGCGCGTACTCCAGGACATCGAGGCCGGCGCGGGGCCGAGCGCGCTGAAGGAGCGCACCCCCGAGCCCGCGCGCGAAACACTGACGTTCACGACGGACGAAGGTGACATCGCCGCCGACCTGTACCATCCCGGGCAGGAGGTGGGCGCGCGCATCGTCCTGGTACCGGGCTTCACGCCGCAGGGCAAGGACGACCCGCGGCTGGTACAGCTCGCCCGTACGCTGGCGCGGGCGCGCTTTCTGGTGCTGGTGCCCGACCTGCAGGGCTCGAGAGCGCTCAGCGTGCGCCGCGAGGATGCCGCGGCCATCAGTGACGCCGCCGCCCTGCTCGCCCGCCTGGAGGTGGAGCGCGCTCCCGACGAACAGGACGTGGGGGTCGCCGCCATCTCCTACGCCGTGGGCCTGGCCGTGCTGGCCACACTCAAGCCGGAGGGGCAGGAAGCCATCGACTTCCTGGTCGGGATCGGCGGCTACTACGACACCGAAAACGTCGTCACCTTCGCCACCACCGGGGCCTACCGGGAACCCGGCTCGAACCGGTGGCAGACGCGCACGCCCGACCCGCTGGCAAAATGGCTCTTTCTGTGGGGCAACCTGCATGTGCTCGATGACCGCGCGGACCGCGCGCTACTCGAAGAAATCGCCCGCCGGCGCGCCGCCGACCCCGAGGCGCGCATCGACGAGCTGAGCGACCCACTCGGCGCGGAGGGCCGAAGCCTGCTGGCGCTGATCCTGAACGACGACCGCGAGCGGGTACCGCAGCTGCTGGATGACCTGCCGGCCAGCGCGCGGGAAGCCATCGAGGCCGGGTCCCTCGCCGAGCACGATCTCTCGCATCTTTCCGGCCGCGCCCTCCTCATCCACGGCCGGGACGACACGATGATCCCGCATACCGAGAGCATGCGCCTGGCCCGAGCCATCGGCGAAACCGACCTGCACCGGATCGACGGCTTCTCCCACATCGACCCGCATGGCGTCGGACTCATGGGCCAGTGGCAGCTCCTGCGCGCAATGACGGACCTGCTGGCATGGCGCGACGATGGCGCCGTACACTCTGAACCCCGAACCCCGTGAACCGAGGAGTTGCCATGAAGGGCTTCACGAAACCGTTGCTGATGCTCGCGCTGTTCCTGCCGCTGCTGGCGGTGCCCGCGCACGCGCTGGACGGCGACACGATCGACCGCTGGCTGGCGGCGACCGAGGAACTCAACGAGTGGAGCGCGCAGCAGCCCGATGTGCAGGAACCGGAGATGGACGCGCAGGATGACGAGGCCTCGATGGCGGAGGTCCGTCAGGCCATCGAAGAGGTCGCGCGCATGGAGGAAGAGGTCGAGGAGATCGCCGCGCGTCACGGATTCGACAGCAGCCACGAACTGACCGAGATCGGCTCGCAGATTTTCAACGCCCGGCATGCGCTGGAGATGGAGCGCCGGCTCCCGGAGATGGAGCGCGAGCTGGACGAAAGCCTGCAGCGCATCGAGGACGATCCGGACATGCCGGCGGAACAGAAGGCGACCATGCGCGACGCCCTGGAGCAGCAGCGCGAGATGCTGCACAACGTCGCACCCGACGTGCCCGAGCAGGATGTGGAAGCGGTGCGCAGCCGCGAGGACGAGCTGGAGGCCCTCTTCAGCAACTGATAACGGCAAGTGATACCCGCATCCCCCTCGTTTGGAGGGGGTGCATCTCCGCGGACGGTGCCATATTGAGCCTGTTGAGAATGCCACAGGACCGCCCCGAGCAAGGAGATGTTCGATGCCCGCGAAGACCCGTTTCCGCAGCCGTTCGCTGGTGCTGGCCCTCGGCCTGCCCGCACTGGCGATCACCGCGTTCACCGCTTCGGCGGATGAGTCGCCGATCCAGCTCGAACCCCTCGCCCTCGATGGCGGGGGCGATCACTACCGCTACGGCGTGCTGACCGACATCCAGGGCGACGAGATCCGCTGGACGGTGACCCAGGGCCCGGAGATCACCCGCATCCATCCCGACGAGGACTACCGTTCCGGCCTCGGCGGGCAGGAGGACCTGTTCACCGGGCCGGCCCTGGATGGCGAGGTGTATCGCAAGGAACAGGAGCTGGGGGTACTGCTGCCGGTGTTCCAGAGCGAACAAGTGGAGCCGCCGCACACGTTCCAGGACATGTTCGACAACCAGCGGCGAGTGGAAGAATATCGCGTACACGTGGCCGCAACCGGCGAGACGCGCGAGATCGCCGGGGAGACGGCACAGGGCTACCGCCTGGCCGCGGTCACCGAGATGACCAACCTCGACAGCGACGATGAAGAGGCCCTGTTCTCGGTGAACCACGGAACGGTGTGGGTGTACGAGGACGTGCCCTTCTCGTCGGCGCTGCTGCAGCTGAGCCCCGGCATGTTCCGCATGGCCATCGGGCCCAACGTCCCGGACGGCCTCGAGACCCATTACCTCCACACCCTCGGCGAGGCCCTGGAACCGCTCGGCATGCCGGCCGGCCTGCAGCTTCAGGGCTTCCACACCTCCGCCGACACCCTGGAAACCATGGAGGCCCGGGACTGGGCACTGGAAGAAGACCAGTCACCCGGCCAGGCGTCGGGCATCGCCTACCGGATCGAGGTGACCGAATTCAGCGACGACGCCGACGCACCGGATTACGCCGCCCTGCAGGAGTACCCGCGCGCCAGCGCGGCCGCCTTCGAATACCTCCGCACCCCGCCCGTGCTGGCCGACATGCTGGATGTCTGCCTCCCCCTGCCCTCTGACATGCCGCGCGACGAGCTGGCGGCGATGCTGGACGAGCAGGCGACCTTCGACGGGGCCCTGGAAGGGGCCCACTCGGGTGCACTGCTCGGGCAGGCGGCCTGGGGCGGCCAGGAAGATCCGCAGCAGGGCGACGGCTTCGCCCTGGTCGTGGAGGCCTTCCTGCCGGAGCTGGAAACCACCGCCTGCATGATCTTCACCCGGGTGGGTGCGGGCGTTCCCGATGACACCGGTACCCTCGAGATCGCCGACCCGCGCAGCACCGAGGCCGAAGGCCGGCTGGCCGCGCACCTGCTGGTGGGGGATGTCAGCAAACCCGGCGACATCTCCTTCCTGACCGTCGGCCAGGGCCTGAGCGGAGAGGTCCGGCTGGATACCGCCGAACCGGACGACACGTTCCACGGCCACCTGGACGTGGAAGGCATCGCCACCCCGCTGGACGACCTGGGTGCCAGCGACGGGTTCCGGCTCGAGGGCGAGTTCTCGGCGATGCAGTACTGGGACCGCGTACCCGTCGCCCGCTGATTCGCGTGCGTGACGTCCCCGCCCCGGTGCGGGGCCGTCACACCGGGCGGAACACCATCAGGGCCACCACGACGAGCATCGCCGAGAAGGCCGGGACGCCCAGCCAGAACCACAGCCGCATGCGGCGGGCGTAGGCGGGTGGCAGATCGACGCCCTCGCGGATCGCGCGGGCCGAGGTCTCGCGCATCCGCAACTGGAGCCAGACCACCGGCAGCCAGCAGGCCCCGGCCAGCAGGTACAGCGCACCGGTCCACAACAGCCATGCGCTGTCGAGCGGCCAGCCGGCCAGCCACACCATCGCGAACCCGGTCAGCGGCTGCAGGATCACCGCCGGGGTGGTGAACCACCAGTCCGCACGGACCACCAGACGGTCGGTGACCGCAATGGCCGCCGCGCTGCCACTGCGCCACACCATGTACTTGTAGAACGCACTGCCCAGACCGGTCCCGAACAGCAGGATCGCCCCCAGCACGTGCAGCGTCTTCAGTCCGAGGTAGAGCATCGCCGGGGCCCCTCCATTGCGATCAGCATCAGCGTGGCCACGATCAGGGGCAGGTTCTTGCTGAGCGGCCCGAACGGGTCGATCCACAGCTGCGGAAGCAGCAGCCCCGCGCCCAGGGTGTAACCGGCCATCATTACGACCTGGATCCACGCCACCTCGCGCACCCGCCAGCCCGCGAGCAGTGCCAGGCCCAGCAGCACGTCCACCAGCGCCAGACCATACAGAGCGGTAACGGCCGGGGCGGCCGTCAGACCGGCCGACGCCAGCAAGTCCAGACTGGCCTGAGGCGGATGCAGCAACGCCGACACCAGCCCGGTCCAGATCCAGACGAAGGCCAGCGCGAAGCGCAGCAGCGGGCGCAGACCGTACAGCCGCGCATGCCACAACTCCGCCTCGCTGGACGGCCGGGCCGCCAGCGCCCCGGCAAAACCGCGCGGGCGCCACCCGAACCCGCGCTCGAATGGCTCCACCGGGGCCGTGCTGCCCCGCCGCAACAGGTCCACCATCGACCCGTTCACCGGAGCCACGTGCAGCCGGCCCGCCAGCGCCGCCCCCGCGCGCGCAAGCCGCGGCGCCACCGGCAGGGCTCTCCAGCGCCCGCCCCCAGCCAGGCGCGCCAGCGGGCCAGCACCCGCGCCAGCGTCACCGGCTCGGCCCCCACACAGTCCAGCACCTGGCAGCGCGGCTCGCCGCACTCGACCGCCTGCACCACCGCGCGCACCAGGTCATCGACATGGACGGGCTGAAGCATCTGCCCGCCGTCGCCCACCAGGGGCACCCACGGCAAAGCCGCCAGGGCCCGCAGAAAGCCGGTACTGGCCCCGCCTTCGCCATGCACAATGGACGGCCGCAGGATCAGCCAGTCCAGCGGCCTGGCGGCCAGATCCGCATCCGAGCGCCCCCGGCTGCGCAGCCAGGGGTCGTCGGCGGCCGGGTCCGCCCCCAGTACCGATATCTGGATCACGCGGCCGACCCCGGCCTGCTCGCAGGCCGTGAACAGGGCGGCCGGAGCGCGCTCATGCAAGGCCGCGAACGACTGTGCACCCTGCTCACGGGCAATGCCGGCGGCATTGATCACGACATCCATGCCCGTCACACGTCCGAGCCAGTCCTCCGGCCGATGATCCCGAGTGAAATCGCAGTGGACCGGTGCGGCGCCACGCGCGCATCCGACCACCTCGTGGCCGCGCTCGCGCAGCGCCCGCTCCAGATGGCGCCCCACAAAACCCGTGCTTCCGGTCAGCAGAATGCGCATCCCGTTACCCCCGGCGCGCTCATTCGCCGCCGGCCGCGCCGCGGGCGCGGTCGACCAGCGCGACCTTCCAGATCACCAGGCCGATCACCGACAGGGCCAGGAACACACCTCCCAGGGCGTGGAACAGGGTCCCGCGGATCAGCTCGACGGAGCCCATGCCGCCATGTTCGGCCGCCAGCAGGATCACCTGCAGCAGCGGTGCGATCAGCACCATCAGCCGCGTGAAGTTGACCCAGAAGCGCGCCGCGGCCTCGCTGCCGCACACCTCCCCGAGCAATGGCTCAAGGGCCGGCTGAATCAGATGAATGACGACCAGACTGATGCCCAGTGCAGTGGCCAGCTGGACCCCGAGAATGACAAGCGGCTGGATTTCCATGGCATGACTCCTTTTCCTTGGTTTCGGTTGTTTCTGTCTATACAGAAACTACCGGGCAAATTTTTTTACTTGCCCAGCAGGCTCTGGATCCGCGCCCCCATCTTCATCAGCTTCACCAGGGTCTCGCGGTCCAGTCCCCGCATCTGCTCGTACCAGCCAAGCAGCTGCTCGAGGAACTCGAGGGTATCGTTCATGCGCGCCTTCGCCTCGGGGGTGGTTTGCGCATCGGATTCGCTGTCCAGCACGCACTGGCGCAGGGTCGTAAGGGTCGGGTCCAGCTCGCGTTCCTTGCGCCCTTCGAGGATGGTCATGAAGATGTCCCAGACATCCTTCTGCGACACGAAGTGATCGCGCCGGTCACCCAGTTCGTGCACCACCTTCACCAGCCCCCAGGACTGCAGCTCGCGCAGGCTGGTGCTCACGTTGGAACGGGCCACGCCCAGGGTCTCGGCGATGGTCTCCGCGGTCAGCGGGTGCTCGCTCAGGTACAGCAGCGCATGGATCTGCGCCACCGTGCGGTTCACGCCCCAGCGCGATCCCATCTCGCCCCAGTGCAGGACGAACTTTTCCATGGTCGGGCTCAGCTGCATCGGTCCGTTCTCGTATTTCTGTTAAAACTGAAATTAGCGAACACATCAAATACCGTCAAGCGAGCCGAACTTCCTCCAGCCCCGCGCGAGCGTGATAGCCTTCACGCTTTTTCAACAGGGGAAAACCACGCCATGCTCCGACTGCCCGCCGCCGTCCTCGCCGTCCTGTTCGCCTCCGGCTGCGCGATCTCGCAGGAAGTCGAACCCGTGCCGGAGCGTCAGGCCATCGAAAAGGTCTACGTGGAGCACAACCCGGACGTGCATATGGAGGAGCTGAACGACTCGCTGGTGGGCATGTTCGAGGACATGGGCATCGAGTCCGAGCTGTACCGGGGTACGCGGCCGGCGGACGCCGAACACCACCTGGAGTTCACCGCCAACTGGACCTGGGACCTGGCCATGTACCTCACCTACTTCGACGCCCGGCTGTACGAGCAGGAGCAGCTGATCGGCACCGCCGAATACGATGCCCGTCGCGGCGGCGGGCGCCCCGACAAGTTCGGCCCCACCGAAGAGAAGATCCGCCCGCTGATCCAGGAGCTCATCACCGGCGAGCCGGCCGAGGAGTAACCCCTCGCGCGGGACCGGCCGGCCCTGCCCGGGCCCCGGTCCCGCCCGGCTTCGGCCCTTCAGCCCTTCAGCGCCGCGATGGCCCGGACCGTGTTCTCCTTCACCGGGCGCGGGCGCTCCGGGCGGAAGCGGCGGATGTAGTCCACCAGCTCCGGCCCCGTCAGCACCGGGACCGACAGGTCGTCCGAACGCCCCAGCGACACCTCCGGGTGCGTGAACAGCACGATCGGCTGGATCCAGCGCTTGGCCTTGCGGCCCTTCAGGTACTCGCTCAGCAGCCACACCTGCTTCTTCACCTGCCGCACCGGGTTGCGCATCTGCTTGGTGTAGCGGCTGCCGCGCCGTCCGGTCTTGCTCACCGTCCACTGCGAGGCCTGCTCGTCGCAGTCGATAGCCCCGCTGTTGTGCTTCACCTCGATCACGAACAGCGCCTCCGGTCCCGCCACCACCAGATCCGCCTCGGTCACGCCCGTGCGCGAACGCTCATCCGGCAGATCCACCTGGTTGAAGACCGTGAACGAGTCGGGCAGCTCCGCCAGATACTCCAGCGCCGCATCTTCGCCGCGCGCGCCCGCCTCGATCACCGCGCTGCCGCCCACCAGGCCCACCAGCGCGACCACCCCCGCCAGCGTCACCAGCCCCGCCAGCGGATGCACGAAGAACGCCCCGAGCGCCACCGGCAACCCCAGGAGCAGCACCAGGTTGCGCCCGCGCCTCTGGATCGCCTGCGACTCTTCGGTCAGACGGTTTGCGGTGATGTAGCGGGTATCAGCCATGGGTACGGATTGAATACAAGCCTGAATTCACAGAACAACTGCAACGCCTGAACCTGGAAGGAGTGGGCCAGCCATCGGGACGCAGCTCGTCGAAGTAATCCGCGCCGCCGGGATCCTTGAGGCGCTGGTCGTCCATGACGAAGCCCTTGACCAGGTACTCCTCCAGATGGGCAGTGGCCCACTGGCGGAACTGGGTGCCACGGGGGGAACGCACCCGGTAGCCGACGGCCAGGATCATCGGCAGGCTGTAGACACTCACCTTGCGCCGCACCTGGCGCGTCCCTTCCTGACGAACTATTAAGTTTTCCTTAATAGTTGCCTCGGCGGACAGCTCGCCGCTCTCCAGGATGTTCCTGACGTGGGTGTTGATGTTGGGCACCGAGGTCTGGAACAGCTCCGCCATCTCCGCCTGGGTCAGCCACACGGTGTCGCCCTCGACGCGAAGCTGGATCTCCGCCTTCCCATCCTCGCTGCGGTAGAGGATCAGCTCTCCCCCGCTCATGCGGTCACCTTCTTCAGCATCTCGTAGTCCTCCAGCACCTGCTCCCTGGTGCGCGCCAGCACACAATCCAGACGGCGCAGCGCCAGCTGGGCCGACCTGCCCTTTCCCCTCATCCGCCACGCCCCGAGCCAGGAACAGCTCCGCACCATCCCGCACCCGAACGCCAACTGGTGGAAGACCTTCTGCGTGCTGGAATCCGAACAGGCCCATGGCGGCCCCGTGGTGACCTGGCTGGCCAACCAGCTGGAGGCCTACCTGACACCTATGCCCATGGTACGCGCGAACCTTCCCTTGCCGGACTGATGCAGGGCAGGACCCACACCCTCTTCACCGTAGCCAGCGCCCGGCTCACACGCCGGTTTGGAGCCAAGAAGCGGCGGAAAATCGGTCGCTGGGTAGCCGGAGCCGATGGTTATGTTTCGTCATCATCAAGACCGGACATACGCAATAGCTGACTACTGCGACGCACAGTCAGAATATCAATCTGATCCTTGATGCTATAAATCACCCGGTACGCTCCAAATATCAGCTCCCTTATGCGAGGTGATCCCACCTCGGGCACCATGCGTCCACTTTTGGGAAAATCAGCTAACCGCTCTACTGCGGTAAATAAATCATCAACCCACCGTACCGCAGCATCCGGACTATCTTCTGAAATATACCGCGCTATGTCCTCGACACGCTCCAGCGCAAGCGGGGACCAGACAATCTTCATTGGGTCAGCCCACTCAAAACCCGGCTCTTCGCATCTTCATGCCCTGTACCATCCCCGGAAGCTATTTGTTCTTCCGCCTTGTACACCTCTTCGAGTATTTCCAGACGTTCTTGCATCTTCTCGTACTCGTGAACATCCACCAGTACTGCAACGCCCCGACCTCTTTGTGTCAGCACCATAGGACGACGCGTTTCATGGAGCTGCTTTACGAATGTGGCTACCCCTGCACGAAATTCAGACAGAGGACGGATATCTTCATCTACTCGAACCCTTGACATGGAAACCACCCGGTACATTTTGGCGTACGTTTAAGAGTACAACCTTGCCTGAAGGCAAACAAGGTATCCGACGGAAGGAACAGCCGGGCTCAAGAGTCCCCGCAATAGAACTACCCAATCACCCGCCCCTCCCGCACCCCACGCGCATACGCCTCCATGAAATGGTCGCTGACAAGGCGCCAGCGGGCGCGGATCTTGCCGGGGAACAGGCGCAGCAGCTTCGGCAGCAGTTGCACCGCGGCGATGGCGAGCACGGCCATGACGATGCCCTTCGCGTACCATGGCAGGGTCACCATGCCGAGCGACTCCAGTCCGGTGAGGCCGCCCCAGACCAGCAGCAGCGTGAGGCCGACCAGCACGGCCTGGCGCCAGCCGACATCCTTGAAGACGCGCCACCAGGACGGATCCTTGCGGACATCGCCGTTGCGCTCGATGTAGACGTTGCGGCCGGTGTGTCGGAACCCGAGCGCCACCGGCGGCACCCGGGGCACCAGGTCGGCGCCGTTGACCACCCGGAAATGGGGATAAGGCGACGCGCCCTCCAGGTGCCTGGCCTGCTCGATGCCGAACACTCTGGGAGAGCCGAAGGTGTAGACGGCCGCGACTTGGCCGCTGTCGCCGAACAGGTCGCGGTGGAGGTAGAAGGCAGCGAGCTGGGCCAGTGCGCCGCCGAGGCTGTGGCCGGTAACCACGAGTCGGTCCTGTTCGCCGATCTCGCGGGCGATGATCTCCGTGACCCCCTCCGACCCGACGCGCGTCACCCTGGCGTCCTCCGCCTCGTCCGGCAGCTCCGGCTCCCACCAGGAGCCCCAGACGGCCTGCATGGCGGTGAGGAAGCCGCCGTGAACGCGCCACTTGTTGCGGTAATCGGAGGTGCGCTTGAAGAAGGTGACATCGGCGATGATGTCCTGATAATCGAACTCGGTACCCCGCCACGCCAGCACCCAGCGGCGGCCGCCCTCCTCCGGGGTTGAACCGAAGCGCGCCAGATAGGCGTTGGTGCCGCCGTCGCGGAAGATGACGACCCGGTCGTACCCGGCGGCGGTGAGAGTTGTTGCGATCTCGCGGTGGCCCTTGTAGACCAGTGTGGAGTGGTCGGCCAGGCAGGAGGCCAGCTCGGCGTCGTACCGCCTGTGATCGGTGGCCTCGGGAAATGGCAGACGGGTGGTGTCCATGTAGTTCATACCTCCTGTAAATCCGCGGGATATGACGGGCAGCAGGGTCTATGCGAGATAACGCCAGCCATCAGCCGCGCGAGGTCCGAGCGTCGGCTGAATGGCCTTGTTGGGTTGTTCATTCATGTAATTAAGCACTCAGCACCATTAAAGACCGACTAGCGACCCACAAACAAACTCCGACAAACAATAGACGAGGCAGCCATTTGCTTCCAAAGCTTTCTGCATTCTCTGCGTCACGGAGTTGCTCCTGTTGAGATTGAGCCACCTGCGCAACAGCTCTCGCGTAGTCCGGATCCTGGGGATCTCCATCTTCAAATCGCTGCATTTTCCCTGACGCAATAATCGAACTCTTACGAGACTGCTCCATTTCGCCCCACTTTGCTCGCAAGCCCGCAGCCCCTGCCGACAGCAAGAACAACCATGCCCCGATCTCAGCTACTACCAATGCTAGATTCGGGCTCTCTGGATAGGGGTATGACGCAACGGCAATCCCGGCAAGAGCGAAAGGCAACGAAACAGTGTAGTAAGTGTATTTCCCCTTCTGCTCCCAGAACCGCGCACTATATTCATCACGGCGGGACTTTGCTTTTTCAAAATCATCCGTCAAACCCATACCTCTCGCATTTGAGCAACCCAACGCCGTTCCTAACGCGCAAGGGAAGGCAAGCGAAGCGCGACCTTCTCTTGTCGCGTTCAGGTTCTTGTTCGCCGTTCTCCTTGAGTTGATTCTGCACCCACAGATTCGGCAAGTGAATCCATCACGTTCTCCGACTCTCGCAGAATCTCTCCTGCCTGCTTGATTGCTTCCCTGTCGGACTCGGCGCCCTGCAAAACGCGCCGCAACTCTTGTAGGAGGCGAGTTTCCAGCTCGCCGAGCAAGTAGTGGTAGGCTCCTGTGTCATGCTCCTTGACGAATTCGGCTTGGTGAGGAAGCACAGTGGTGACAAGGCGTCGAACTCGCTCCTCGTCCACAACGTCAGGCAAGTCGAGACCGCTCTTGAGAAGTTGCATCTTGATCATAGCGACCGAGAGAATGGATCGGTAGGCAGAGAAGACGGCCCATGCCATCTCGGAAACGTACGGCCTCGCCTTCTCGGCTTCTCCCGTATGAATCTTCTGAGGATCCACTTGGCCACCCAGCATGGCGAACATCTCCCTCGCTTGTGGATTCTCGGCTGATGCCTTGACGGCGCCTTTGAACTTCAGAATCGCGACATTTGCCGATACGGACTTGGCAGGACCCAGATCCTGCACTGCAGTCCATAGCTGATCAACGGCTTGGATGCGCCGAGCGTCGAGAGCAGCTTGTCTTGAGGCCAAGCTCGAGAGTGCTCCGGAACGAAGGGCCTCGATCTCCGTTTCTTTGGCACGCAAGTCCGCCTTGAAGGATTCCTCACTCTTGCGGAGTTCCGTTTTGAGTGTCTCTATCGTTTCGTCGAACTCGTGCTTCACGCTGGCTGTCAGGCGCGTGGAGATCAACGAGCGGAATAGCCAAAGCGCCAGGGCGAGGAGCGACGTTGTAAGTACAGCGGGGAGCCAATCAAGTGCACTCATGTATACCTCTAGCAGTCGCTCTCATCCGGTCCAATTCTAGGCGAACGTCAGCGATGAGCCGCGCTTGACGGCGACCGACCGGAGCGGCAGCGAAGGGAGGGAGCGGTCAAGTGTCGGACTCCGTCGCCCTTGTTGGGTTTCCGCTGTCTCTTCCATCAAAGAGCGCCTGGATCTCGGAGAAGGCAGACAATGCATTAATTGAGCGACGAATGAATCTTTCAGCCTCTTCGTAATTATGTGCCCTTACATTCTCGGAGGCTTCGCGTAGATTGTCCCTGACCGTATTGGCCCAAATAGCGTACCTGCTAAAAGTGGCACCACCCTCGTCCGTCTGATTCAGAGCTGCACGAGCCAAGCGAGGAAAGAGCGGATCTACGCCGCCATCCGAAAATGCATTCGACACAATGACCTCCTCATCCGTGTCGTGTCGATCTAGAATTTCTTGTATTTGATTCTCTATATCCATAGCTCTCAGGAAACCCAACGCTAGCGCTCAGGCGCGCAGCTTCCCTGCGTCGCCTGAAGCGCATTGTTATGCTCGTCGAATAGAATCCGCGCAACTACCGGCGCCCATTTTTCGTAGCTAATTCCGCTTGATGGATGATTCGTATACGACGCCAACACCGATTCTCCGGATAAAGGCAGCTCGACCGTGTCGGGGTCGATACGACTGTGCTCGACGTGCCGAACGAAATTGCGCCAGTTGGCCTTGCCAAGCACCCATATTCTCTCCGGCCGGAGCGCCTCCATGACCTCACCAAACGCGGCCACTGACTCATGCCACATATCCTCGGTAGGTCGATCCCGTGCCGCTTGGCCTACGAGTACTTGAATGAAGTTATAGAACGCGACATCGCTCCAGAACACCTTACGAGACAAGTTTTCTCTGGAGCGACATGCAAGCCTCCGAATTTTTGTTGCAAATCTGGAAAAGTTTGGATCGTCATTCTGCCCGAGGTGTGTGCGTACGCAGTTGACCACCAAATCGGAAGAGAATATGTCCGGCGTCGTGTAGTTGGATTCCCCGAGGATCAAAGTCCGGAATGGAAAGTTCTCTGGACAGTGGTACTTCCCCCCTACCCACGGCTTAATCCTAACGTGATGCCACATACGATCCCCTTTCTGCATAACGCTACGCGTAACCGGCTGCCCAAAGCTGCAAAGCGAAGCGGCGCAGTTTTGGGCAGTCCGCGTTTACGCGATTGTTAGGCTTGCGCGGCTCCGACCGAAGGCTGGCCCGAACCAATATTTTCTTGCGTCTTTATGAACTCCCGACGGAACTGCAGCGGGTTGGAGATGCCTGGCACAGGTGCTTGAGGGTTGCCCGCGCCTGCGACCACAATTGAGCCAAAGTTGAAGACTCTACCAAGAATGCCTTGATTGACTTGAATGCTTTCAATTTTCTGTATATTGATCTCAACGGTTGTTCGGCTAATAAGGCCAAACTTGGCGATAACACGTTTATTGGTGATTGCCAGCTCTGTAGTGAAATACTTAATGACTGCTAAAATCCAAAAAAGAAGGCCGATGCCCCAGAAGGGCAGCAGCAACAAACCGATGATGAACAGGGGCGCAAGGGACCAAAGACTTACTTTCCCCTCGTACGCGATTTGCTCGCCGTTAGTCAATGCACTTTGAACATAACTTCCCATTTTTCTTCCTCTTCGTTGATGAACCGATTGTATAGCCTAACGCGGAGCGAAGCGGCGGCCCGTCAGGGACGTCCGCCTTACGCGAATTGTTAAATGTTGAGTGGCTCGACGAAATCTTTATATGATCCACGGGACGGGTGCTTTTTAGTCTTCAGAATCTTCTTCCCGCGATGTTGTGCAAGCATCGAAGTGATGGCTTGCTGCCGTTCTAGATAAGGGTTTCCGGCGCCCCAGGCAATCAGAACAATATCAGCCTCATCGAGCGCATTTTCTATATGGCGGTCATTTTCGGTGCCAATGTGATCGTCAACGCCTTCAAAATCATTCGTTTGAATGAAAGCGAACAGGTTAACGACGATTATGCGCGTCACACCTTTGAACTCGTCATAGTCTTTGTTGAAAATCAGATTTTCCAGAAACTGGACGGACCTGTCTGCAACTTCAGAATTGGCGACGCTCGGATTCTGCATAATGACAGATACGCTGCTGTGGTCCCCAGTCGAATCCTCTCGATCAATCGTCAAGCGATATCTGTACCGGCCACATGGAGAGAACTGAGCCTCGACTACAACTCCGTTGATATGCTTGAATACCATTTCCAACCTCGTCTCTGTCTGACATTCCGCGCATAGCTAAGCCGTGTGAGCTTGCGAGCGTTGGCTTTCGCAGTGTGTTAGATGGAATGCACCTCATGCTCTCTCGCATCTATCTCCATCGGAGCGTCTCGGTACCCGTACCTAGCTATCTGGCCTAGGTATATCGGCAGAAAACCGCTGATGCCGTTGTTCGACTCATATTGATGTACATGACGGAATTCGTGGGATATAAGCCGTGCTGTGCCATGCCCCGCAACAATAAATACTGCATAGCCAAGGGCTAAACCGACCATACTAGGCCCAAGCAATCCGGTTTCGTCCACCACTGCACTTAGCTCCGGATCGCTCGGCCGAGGCAATCTATCAATTTCCACGATCCTGACGGCTTCTGGAGAAGCCACCCCCACATGACGGGCGACTCCGATCATCTGAGCGGAAAGCGGACGTCCGGCCACCAGGGCGTGCCTCTCTTGTGAGACTGCCCACTCGATCGCCTTCGGAATTAGCCGTGGCAGTTCCGCCTCAAGGTCCATCATCGGAGCTCCATTTAACAGTAGATTAGACAGAATCTGTCATATTGGTGATATGCAGAATCTGTATAGCACCTGATTCTCGCAGCGCCGTCCCTTGCTCTGGCCGCCGCTGTTCCTGCAGCATACCCATGACCGAATCGTGGATAAACAAGGAGGTCGGCTGATGGCGACAGGAAGTCGTGCCGAAAGGGAACGCCGTTTCTGGGAGCGATACCGGAATGTGGCGATTTTTCAAGGGGTTAAGCCAAAGGCGGTACGCTGGTACGTGGTCCGGGCGGAACGGTTTATCGCGGCGTATCCCGGTCGTCGCCTGGCGGAACTCGGGGCGGAGGACATCGCTCAGTATCTGACCAGCGAAGGGAAGAACTCGTCGATTCAGGACTGGCAGTTCCGGCAGACCGTCGATGCTATACGGATTCTGTATAGCATCGTGAAGCCAGAATGGACGGCACCGCCGGACTGGGAGTTCTGGCGGGATTCGGCGCGCACGCTGGAGGCGCAACATGCCACGACGGCACGGGAGTTTGCGCCGGTTTCGCCGGAAGATTACGCACAACGGGTTGGCGAGACGCGCTTTACTCCGCTCATCCGCAAGCACCTTGATCTCTTTGCACGGCTGGCCTCGGCCATTCGCACACGGGGTATGGCGTTCCGCACGGAGAAGGCCTATCTCGGCTGGGTCTGTCGCTTTCTTTGGCATTTCGAGGAGCGGTCCCCGGATGAGCTTGGCGGTGCGGAAGTGGCCGCGTTTCTGGAACATTTGGTAGTGGAACGGAATGTCGCGGCCAGCACCCAGAACCAGGCGCTCAATGCGCTGGTGTTCCTTTACGAGAAGGTGCTGGAGAAACCCCTGGGCGATCTTGGAGCGTTCAGGCGGTCTCGTCGGCCAAAACGGTTGCCGGTGGTTCTTTCGCGCGACGAGGTCAAGCGTCTGCTGGCGGAACTCGACGGCATGCACTGGCTCATCGCCTCCCTGCTCTACGGTTCGGGCATGCGGCTGATGGAGGCGCTTCGTCTGCGCGTCCAGGATGTGGAGTTCGATCAGGGGCTGATCGTGGTGCGGCGAGGCAAGGGCGACAAGGATCGTATCGTCCCGTTGCCGCAATCGCTGGTCGATCCGCTTTCGAGGCATCTCGAGGAGGCCCGGGCACTGCATCAACGAGACCTGGATGCCGGTTTCGGGGAGGCCCTGCTTCCGGATGCCCTGGCCCGCAAGTACCCCGCGGCAGCGCGGGAGTGGCGCTGGCAGTTCGTGTTTCCGAGCGTGCGGCTTTCCGTGGACCCGCGAAGCGGTGCAACGCGTCGGCATCACCTGCACGAGACGGCTGTGCAAAAGGCGGTGACGTCTGCGGCCCGACGGGCGGGTATCGCAAAGAAGGCGAGCTGCCACACCTTGCGCCACAGTTTTGCCACACATCTGCTTGAGGGTGGTTACGACATCCGCACGGTGCAGGAATTGCTGGGCCACAGCGATGTGTCCACGACCCAGATTTACACGCACGTGCTGAACCGGGGCGGACTGGCGGTACGCAGCCCGCTGGACCTGGCGTAAAGCTCCACAAAAAAGGGCGCCGACTTGCGGCGCCCTCTTCTGTTGCTGCATGGCCATTTCCCTGGCTCCGCGTCTTTGGGTCTCGGCCTCGCCGGGTCAGTCCCAGCTCAGCGCGCCCCCGGTCTGGTATTCCGTTACCCGGGTCTCGAAGAAGTTCTTCTCCTTCTTCAGGTCGAGCACTTCGCTCATCCAGGGGAACGGGTTTTCGGCGCCGGGGTACAGCTCGGCCAGGCCGATCTGGGCGCAGCGGCGGTTGGCGATGAAGTGCAGGTATTCCTCGAACATGGGGGCGTTCATGCCGAGCACGCCGCGGGGCATGGTGTCGCGGGCGTACTGGGCTTCCAGTTCCACCGCCTCGGCGATCATGTCACGCATCTCGTTCTTGAAGTCTTCGGTCCACAGGTGCGGGTTTTCGACCTTGATCTGGTTGATCACGTCGATGCCGAAGTTCATGTGCATGGATTCGTCGCGCAGGATGTACTGGAACTGCTCGGCGACGCCGGTCATCTTGTTGCGCCGGCCCATGGAGAGGATCTGCACGAAGCCCACGTAGAAGAAGATGCCCTCGAAGATCACGTAGAAGGCGATCAGTTCGCGCAGCAGCTTCTGGTCCGCGTCGGGCGTGCCGGTGCGGAAGTTCGGATCGGCCAGGTGCTTGGTGAACGGCAGGGCCCACTCCGCCTTGGTGGCCACCGAGGGGACCTCGCGGTACATGTTGAAGATCTCGCCTTCATCCAGGCCCAGGCTTTCCACGCAGTACTGGTAGGCGTGGGTGTGCAGGGCCTCCTCGAAGGCCTGGCGCAGCAGGTACTGGCGGCACTCGGGGTTGGTGATGTGGCGGTACACGGCCAGCACGAGGTTGTTGGCCACCAGCGAGTCGGCGGTGGAGAAGAAGCCGAGGTTGCGCTTGACGATGGTGCGCTCGTCCTCAGTTAATCCATTCGGGTCCTTCCACAGGGCGATGTCCGCATTCATGTTGACTTCCTGCGGCATCCAGTGGTTGGCGCAGCCGTCCAGGTACTTCTGCCACGCCCACTGGTACTTGAAGGGCACCAGCTGGTTGAGGTCGGCGTTGCAGTTGATGATCTTCTTGTCGTCCACGCGGATGCGCTCGGCGCCGCGCTCGATGTCCTCGAGGCCGGTGCCGGTCAGGGCTTCTTCGTTGTAATCGGGCGCGGGGTCGCCGGCGTTCTCGGGCTCGGGCGAGACGCTGGGGGCGGCGCCGGCGGTGGTCATCAGGTCTTCGTTTTCCTGGAAGCCCATGCCCGGACGGACCTTGGGTTCCTGCTGGTTTTCGCCTTTGATCGCGGCGATCGGATCGTCCCAGGACAGCATGTGCGTTCTCCTTGTCGATTCGGTGTTACGTGTTCGGTGTTCGGTTGAGGTCGGGGGCCTGCCTTACTGGCAGGCCTCGCAGTCGGGGTCGAGTACGGAGCAGGCGGCCGCGGAGTCGGAGCCCGCGGTGCTGTCGCCGGGGCCGCCGCTCACGGCGTTGAGCTTGTTGGCCCGGCTGCTGTCGGCCACGGTGCTCTTTTCCACGTGGGTCGCACCCATGGAGCGCAGGTAGTAGGTGGTCTTGAGACCGCGCACCCAGGCCAGCTTGTACAGGGCATCCAGCTTGGGCCCGGAAGGCTCGGCCATGTACAGGTTCAGGCTCTGCGCCTGGTCGATCCACTTCTGCCGGCGCGAGGCGGCCTCGACCAGCCAGCGGGTATCCAGCTCGAAGGCGGTGGCGTACAGCGCCTTGAGGTCCTCGGGCACGCGGTCCAGGGGCTGCAGCGAGCCGTCGTAGTACTTGAGGTCGTTGACCATCACCTCGTCCCACAGGCCGCGGTCCTTCAGATCGTGGACCAGGTAGGGGTTGATGACGGTGAACTCGCCCGACAGGTTCGATTTGACGAACAGGTTCTGGTAGGTCGGCTCGATCGACTGGCTGACCCCGCAGATGTTGGAGATGGTCGCGGTGGGCGCGATGGCCATGGTGTTGGAGTTGCGCATGCCCGTGGTCTTCACGCGCTCGCGCAGGCTGTCCCAGTCCATGCGCTGGGTGCGGTCCATCTGCAGGTAGTCACCGCGCGACTCGGCCAGCTTGTCGATCGAGTCGATCGGCAGGATGCCCTGACTCCACAGGCTGCCGGGGAAGCTCTCGTAGCGGCCGCGTTCTTCGGCCAGATCGGTGGAGGCCTTGATGGCGTGCCAGGAGATGGCCTCCATGGACACGTCGGCGAACTCCACGGCCTCCTCGGAGGCGTACGGCAGGCGCAGCTTGTACAGGGCATCCTGGAAGCCCATGATCCCGAGCCCGACCGGGCGATGGCGCAGGTTGGCGCGCCGCGCCTGGGGCACGGAGTAGTAGTTGTAGTCGATCACGTTGTCGAGCATGCGCATGGCCGTGTTCACGGTCTTCTCGAGCTTGGCGTGATCGAACTCGCCGTTCTCGTCCACGTGCGCGGCCAGGTTGATCGAGCCCAGGTTGCACACCGCGATCTCGTCATCCGAGGTGTTCAGGGTGATCTCGGTGCACAGGTTGGAGCTGTGGACCACGCCGGCGTGCTGCTGCGGGCTGCGCAGGTTGCACGGGTCCTTGAAGGTCATCCACGGATGGCCGGTCTCGAACAGCATGCCGAGCATCTTGCGCCACAGGTCGACCGCGTTGAGGGTCTTGTACACCTTGATCTCGCCGCGCGCGGCCTTCTCTTCGTACTCGCAGTAGCGCTTCTCGAATTCCTCGCCGACCAGATCATGCAGGTCGGGGGTCTCGTTGGGCGAGAACAGGGTCCACTGGCCGTCCTCGGCCACGCGCTTCATGAACAGGTCGGGGATCCAGTTGGCGCTGTTCATGTCGTGGGTGCGGCGGCGGTCGTCGCCGGTGTTCTTGCGCAGCTCGATGAACTCCTCGATATCCATGTGCCAGGTCTCGAGGTAGGCGCACACCGCGCCCTTGCGCTTGCCGCCCTGGTTCACCGCAACGGCGGTGTCGTTGGCCACCTTGAGGAACGGGACCACGCCCTGCGACTTGCCGTTGGTGCCCTTGATGTGGGCGCCCATGCCGCGCACGCGGGTCCAGTCGTTGCCCAGCCCGCCGGCAAACTTGGACAGCAGGGCGTTGTCCTTGATCGCGCCGTAGATGCCGTCGAGGTCGTCCGGCACGCTGGTCAGATAGCAGCTGGAGAGCTGCGGACGCAGGGTGCCGGAGTTGAACAGGGTCGGCGTGGAGCTCATGAAGTCGAACGAGCTCAGCAGGTTGTAGAACTCGATCGCGCGCGCCTCGCGGTCGATCTCGTTGATCGCCAGACCCATGGCCACGCGCATGAAGAACGCCTGCGGCAGTTCGAAGCGCGTGCCGTCGCTATGGATGAAGTAGCGGTCATACAGGGTCTGCAGGCCGAGATAGGTGAACTGCAGGTCGCGCTCGGGCTTGAGCGCGGCGCCCAGCTTGTCGAGGTCGTAGCGGGTCAGTTCGTCGTCCACCAGCTCGAGCTCGGCGGCGCGGCGGATGTAGGCGCCGAAGTATTCCGGATAGCGCTGGGCGAGTTCGGCGTGGGTAGCCTCCTCGCGGCGCCCGGAGACGAAGCTCAGGGCCTCGCGCCGCAGGTTGTCCATCAGCAGCCGGGCGGTGACCTCGGAGTAGTTCGGCTCCTGTTCGATCATCACGCGCGCGGCCATCACCAGCGCGGTGCCCACGTCCTTCTCGGCCACGCCGTCGAACAGGTTGCGGCGCGCTTCCTTGAGGATGCGCTCGCCTTCCACGTGCTCGATGCCCTCGCAGGCCTCGGCGACCACGGCCTGCAGGCGCGCCTCGTCCAGCGGCGCGCGAGTGCCGTCGGCACGGGTCACGTGCAGGGTGGGCTCCTCGGCGGCTTCCGCGGGGCCGTGTTCGGCGGCCTCGGCGGCGCGCTTCTGCGCCTGCTGTTCGCGATACAGCACGTAGGCCCGCGCGACCTTGTGGTGGCCGCCGCGCATCATCACCAGTTCCACCTGGTCCTGGATGTCCTCGATGTGGACGGTGGTGCCCTGAGTGCCGGCGCGGCGGAACAGGTTGTCGCAGACCTGGGCGCTGAGATCCTTGACGATGTCGTGGATGCGCCGGCTGGCCGCGGCGTTGCCGCCCTCCACCGCGAGGAAGGCCTTGGTGATGGCGACCTCGATCTTGGCCGGGTCGAAGCTGGTGACCTTGCCGTTACGGCGGATCACCTGGTGCTGACCGGGGGTGGTGGCCATCATTTCCGCCGAGGGCTCGGACTGCGGCGGATAGGTGGTGTCCTGTACGGATTCGGCAGTCTGGGTGTCGCTGTACATGGGGGCAGGCCTCGCGCTCTACGGTCGTTCCGGGAAATTCGGGTGTCATCGGTGGCGATGACGCTGGATACTATAGATCGGGGATGCGGCTCTTGCCAGCCACAACATATAGTACTCTATCCAGGAACAACGGCTGAACAACCTGTGGACAAGACAGGGGATTTCGCGTCCTGTCGCGGCTGTGGACACTCCCCGAGTTGTCCACCGCCCGCTCCATGTAGTGATGCCCCGGCCCCGGTTCGGGTTGCGAAGGCGTTCATGAAATTCGCTTATCGCGAGGCCGCCCCGACTTCGGCGGTGAGGATGTTGGACAAGCCCGCCCCGCGCCCCAATAATCCCGCCCATACGAACGTTTCCCGACTTCAAGGAGAGAGTACATGAGCGACGAGAAGCAGCCCGCGGGCATCGCGGCCGCCACCGGTGCGGTACAGGTTTCCACCGGCACCGATGACTCGAAGAAGTCCGATGGCGGCGAACGCCATTGCCCGCTGCTGATCCTGGGCTCCGGCCCGGCCGGCTGGACCGCCGCGGTGTACGCCGCGCGCGCCAACCTCAATCCGGTCGTGGTGACCGGGCTGGAACAGGGCGGCCAGCTCATGACCACCACCGACGTGGACAACTGGCCGGGCGACCCCGACGGCGTGCAGGGCCCCGAGCTGATGGAGCGCATGAAGAAGCACGCCGAGCGTTTCGACACCACGGTGATCAACGATCACATCCATACCGTGGACGTGAACCAGCGCCCGTTCCGCCTGACCGGTGACCAGGCGACCTACACCGCGGATGCGCTGATCATCTCCACCGGCGCCTCGGCGCAGTACCTGGGGCTGGAGTCGGAGACGACCTTCGCCGGCAAGGGCGTGTCCGCCTGCGCGACCTGCGACGGCTTCTTCTACCGCAACCAGAAGGTGGCGGTGATCGGCGGCGGCAACACCGCCGTGGAAGAGGCGCTGTACCTGTCCAACATCGCCTCCGAAGTAACCCTGGTCCACCGGCGCGATTCGCTGCGCGCGGAGAAGATCCTGCAGGACAAGCTGTTCGAGAAGGAAAAGAACGGCAACGTGAACATCGAGTGGAACCACAACCTCGACGAGATCCTGGGCGACGAGACCGGCGTGACCGGCATGCGCATCAAGCATGCGCAGACCGGCGAGACGAAGGACGTCGAGCTGATGGGCGTGTTCATCGCCATCGGCCACAAGCCCAACACCGACATCTTCCAGGGCCAGCTGGACATGGAGAACGGCTACATCAAGGTGAAGGGCGGCCAGGACGGCGGCGCCACCGCCACCAGCGTGCCGGGCGTGTTTGCCGCGGGCGACGTGATGGACCACATCTACCGCCAGGCGGTGACCTCCGCGGGCACCGGCTGCATGGCCGCCCTGGACGCCGAGAAATACCTCGACGAGCAGCTGTGACGCGGACACGGCGGTGAGCGAGGAGCACTCGTCCGGCAATCCCGGGACCCCGGGCGCGAAAGCCCGCGCGGCGACCGATGAAGACGCCCCGCCCGCCGGGGTGGACGAGCGCATCGAGCTGCGCGACGGGCTGGGCGAACTCGATCCCGCCGCGTGGGATGCCCTCACCGGCGGGCGCGAGCCGTTTCTGCGCCATGCGTTCCTGGAGGGGCTGGAGCGCCACGAGTGTCTGGGGCGTCAGTTCGGCTGGTTCCCCCAGCACGTGCTGATCTTCCACGACGACGCGCTGGTGGCCGCCGCCCCCGCCTACGCCAAGACCAACAACTACGGCGAGTTCGTCTTCGACTTCGCCTGGGAAGGTGCCTGGCAGCGCCAGGGCCTGCAGTATTACCCCAAGCTGGTGGTCGCGGTGCCCTACACCCCGGCCACCGGTCCCCGTCTGCTGGTGCACCCCGAAGCCCCCGACGCGGACCGCCTGCGCCGCCAGCTGCTGCGTGCGCTGGTGACCCGCGGGCGCGAACTGGAGGCCTCCGGGGTTCACGTGCTGTTCCCCGAGTCCGCCGACCGCGAGGCGCTGGCCCCGCTGGGGCTGCCCGAGCGCATGGGCTGCCAGTACCACTGGACCAACGCCGCGGACGGGGGCTATGCGGATTTCGATGCCTTTCTCTCCGCGCTGTCGTCGAAAAAACGCAAGAACATCAAGCGCGAACGCCGCCGCGTGGCGGAAGCCGGCATCACCTTCCGTACTGTCACCGGGGCCACCGGCTCGCCGGAGGACTGGGCGCGCTTCCATCGCTTCTACGTCGACACCTTCGAGAAGCACATGGGCATCCCCACCCTCACCGAGGCGTTCTTCGTGGAGACGGCCGCCGCGCTGGGCGATCAGGTGGTGCTGTTCGAGGCGCGGCGCCCGGAGAATGGCGATGGTGAGGATGGCGACGGCGAGACCATCGCCGCCGCGCTGTGCTACCGCAGCCACGACACCCTGTACGGGCGCTTCTGGGGCGCCACCGAGGAGCTGGACGCCCTGCACTTCGAGACCTGCTACTACCAGGGCATCGAGTTCTGCATCCGCGAGGGCCTCACGCGCTTCGAGCCCGGCGCCCAGGGCGAGCACAAGATCCCGCGCGGCTTCCTGCCCACGCCCACCTGGTCGATCCACGCGATCCTGACCCCGGGCTTCGACGGGCCGGTGCGCGATTTCTGCGAACGTGAGGCGGACATGATGCACAGCCACTGCGAGCGCCTGCACGAGCATTCGCCCTATCGCCAGGGAGAACCCGGCCATGCCCCCGATTAACCCCACGATCCATCCCGTATCCGCAGGAGGCCAGCCCCTGGCCGATCCGGCGCAGGAGACCACCCCGACGCACAATCGGCCGGAGGGCCGGCCTCCCACCGTCGTAGGAGGCCAGCCCTCTGGCCGATCCGGCGCTGCCCGGTCCGGCACCGCCCGACCAACCCCGGTAGGAGGCCAGCCCTCTGGCCGATCCGGCGC
>NZ_KB898771.1:0-59365 GCF_000377885.1 Thioalkalivibrio sp. AKL17 | reverse complement strand
GGATGGCCCGCGGCACGGGCCCGGAGGAAACCTCCTTCTTACTGCAGCAGACCCAGCACGTTCTGCGGCACCGCATTGGCCTGCGACAGCACCGAAGTCCCCGCCTGCTGCAGCACCTCGGCGCGCGTCAGCTCCGCCGTCTCGGCGGCGAAGTCCGCATCCATGATCCGCGAACGTGCATCCGAAAGGTTCTCCGATCCGATCTCCAGGTTCGAAATCGTGCTCTCGAATCGCGTCTGCACCGCACCCAGCTCGGAGCGGAGTGAACTGATCTGGGTCAGCGCGCCGTCCATCACCCCAATGGCCTGAGTCGCGGTATCCCGCGTGGTCACGTCAATCTCGGTCAGGTTGACGTTGTTGTCCCCACCGTTATTGATATCGCCCTGGTTATCACCGAACAGGGCTGCCCCCAGGTTGTCATCATCCTCGTCGAGCGCCCGTCCTCCATCCACCGTGAACCCGGTACCAAACGCCCCGGTGATCGAGATCGACGTCTCTCCATCGTTGTTGACCCGCAGCGCCGCCTCCAGGCTCGCGTCCGATATCACGTCATCCTCGGTTGCGGCCTCGGAGATCGCGCTGTTGATCGCTCGCACCGCATCGTCCATCGTCTGGATGTCATCTCCGTCAAGGGCTACCTCGATGGGATCGGCACCGTCAACAGTGATCGTGACATCGCTGTCACTGAACCCGGCAAGCTCCTCGAGCTGAGACGAGTCCAGGGCTCCATCACCCACCACTTCCGCGGCACCCAGATTCGTGTTGCGCGCATCCACGCCATCCACGCCAATCATCTGGCCCTGGTTCGCGCCCACCTGGAAGAACAGGTCCTCCACGCTGCCATCCAGGATGCGGCCACCGTTGAATTCGGTGTTGTTCGCGATCCGGCCTACCTCGTCCATCAGTTGCTGGACCTCGTCATTCAGCGCCTGACGGTCCGACGCCGAGTTGGAATCGTTCGCCGCCTGCACCGCCAGCTCGCGGGCACGCTGCAGCGAGTCACTCACCGTATCCAGCGCACCTTCGGCGGTCTGCGCCAGCGAGATCCCGTCGTTCGAGTTGCGTACCGCCTGGTCCAGACCGTTGATCTGGCTGGTAAAGCGCTCGGAAATCGCCAGACCCGCCGCGTCGTCCTTCGCACTGTTGATGCGAAGACCCGACGAAAGACGCTCCAGCGACTGCGAAAGCGCACCCTGCGACTCGTTCAGATTACGCTGGGCGTTCAGCGACATCACGTTGGTATTGATGACCTGGGACATGGTTGTTTCCTCCGGAACTAGGGTGCCGGCGGGGCCGGCTGAGGCAATCCTTCTGCGGCGTCATGCCGCCTTCGATTCCCTTAACGACCGCCCTGCCCCAAGCTTGAGTCCACCCGGCCACAATCAGCTCGATTCGCGCATCACCGCCTTTTTCGAAATGAGCTCGAGGGCCTTGTCGATCCCGGCCCTGGCATGTTCTTCCTGAAATTCCAAGCCTTCGCGAGGGCGGACAATCTGCATCGCCGGATTCGCCTCGAAGATCACGACCTGGCCTTCGGGATCAATCGCAAAATCAACACCACAGTAGTCGAGCCCGGTAAGTTCAAGGGCATTTTTCACGCTGCCCAGGATCTCGGACGAAAGTTCGTTGAGTGGATCTTCCAGGAACAGGATGGAGCGATTTCTTAGATCGGCGCGCTCCCGCATCAATTCTTCGGCCGAGCCTCCATGCACGCTCCAGTCCTCGGACATGTACATGTGCGACATGTGCAGTTCGTCGCCGATCAGGAACGCACGAAACTTCCGGAACAGGCCCGTGGCCGGGTCCCGGGTGTCCAGCCATTCGATCAGATACAGTTCTCGCACCCGATCCGTCACCTGCATGCGGCGCAGTTCCCGACGGTTTTCGATCCGATACATCCAGCGCCCGGTCTGCAGGCCGGCCGAACGCAGGATCACCGGGTACCGGATCCCGTTTGCCTCCATCGCCTCCTCGACCGCCATCACCGGATCGGAAACGCCCTGCACGGGGATCGCGACCGTCCTGGGGAACCGGACACCGGGCGTATTCGCGAACCGCCGTGCATTGGCATCCCGACGGGTCTGCAGAATCCTTGACGGATGATTCACGACCGGCAGGCCCAGCCTCTCCACCAGTTGCTGCGCCGTTGCCAGGTCGTCCGGGGACTTGTCGGCATCGGTGATGGAACACAGGACGACATCCGCCGGGGGTGCCTGATCCATCAGCTCCGGGCGATCCTGGAGGGCCTCCGCATACACATCGCTGGTGGGATATCCGGCTCGTGCCACATGCGTACTCAGGTCGTTTCCGGTCTCGAAGGTGATCTGCCCCGACTGCCGGTTGATCCGTGGCGGCGTCCGACTCATTGCCTTCAGAATCAGGACATGCGGCTTGCCGTCATCCCCTTCGCGGGTCTGGAACCCCCTGTCGGCCAGGGCCTCGCGACACTCCGCAACCGCACCCTCACGGTCACCCGTCATGCCTCTGAGTGCGCCTGCCTGCAGGCGGAGTGAAGAAGGCCCGTCGGGACGACGCTCCACATTGCCCCGGGCCACCTCCAGTGCGGACTCCAGCTCCCCCAGACGGAGACGCGCCAGGACACGCGCGTTGGCCCACGTCGACGACTCCGGATCAAGCTCGGCCAGTCGGTCTGCCGCGGCGATCATGGCCTGACTGTCGTCGTTGGCACGGCCGATGCGAAACAGGCGCTTAAGGTCATCCTCGGTCCCGCCCCGTTCCGCGGCCCGATGGGCGGCCTCCAGCGCCGACGGCATCTCCAGGCGCTCCCGCGCGATCGTGAGCGCACGCCAGACCTCACCCTGACGGTCCTGGCCCGTCAGCCGCGAGAGTTCACGTTCCGCACGCTCGGTGCGTCCCTGCTCCAGATGCTGCAACGCGGCCTTGAGGGTCAGCGGCGCGCTGTTCGAACGTTTACGGGTTTTGCGGGCCAATCGAGATCTCCCCATGCTAGGCTTTTGGCGATCTTACCGTAGCGGCCGACCCGGCCAACATTTGAACGATACGGCAACGTTACGCACCGCCGTGACCGTCAGGAGACCGAGCAACCGCCATGTTCAGAACCATCATGCCACTGTCACGCGCCGGCGACTCTCTGGGTGTCGAATGGGAGGCCGGTTTCGAATTCGCGCGCGGCAGCGAGCGCGTGGAAATCGGGCTGTCCGAATGTATTCAGGCCGCCGCGGCCATGCCCCTGGCCCTGGTGAAGGATCCGGAACAGGAAGCTTTCCGCGTGGTGGCGGTCATGGGCGTGGAGGACAACGACAACCTGCTGGTCGATGACGACGGGCACTGGCATGCGGGTTACACGCCGTCCGCCCTGCGCCTCTATCCGTTCACCCTGAGCGGCGGCACCAACGGAGCCGATCCCGAACTGGCCTACGACGCGGCCAGTGGCATGGTGCATGTCGGCGGCTCGCAGCGTTTGCTCGATGACGGACAACCGACGGAACTGCCCGAGCGCCTGATCAAGGCATTGCGCTGGATGGAGGAAGACAAGATCGCGGCACGCATCGCCGCACAGTCACTGGAGGTGGCCGGCGTGGTGGGGCCATGGGAACCCTCGATCACGCTGCACGGCGAGGAGGTATCCCCCCGGGGTCTGTATGGCGTTGACCAGAAGGCACTCGCGGGCCTGCGCGGCCCCATGCTTGAAGCCCTGAATGACGCCGGCGGCCTGCTGCTGGCCCATGCCCAGCTCGTCTCAATGAACAATTTCCCATTCCTCGGTCGTCGCCTGCACGAAGCCGAGAAACAGGCGCGACCGATGCTTTTCGACGCCTGAACGGAACGAAGCGCGGATCGGCCAGGGGGCTGGCCTCCTACGGTTGAACCCGTGCCCCCCGGCAGGAGGCCGGCCCTCCGGCCGATCGGGCCCGGGGGATGGCTGCCAGCGAGGGCCCTACGCGGTGAGGGTCAGGGCCATGACCACCAGGGCCACGGCCTCGACGATCTCGAGGGTGGCGCCGGCGGGGTCGCCGGTGAAGCCGCCGAGCCAGCGGCGGAAGAACGCGGCCAGGGCGACCACGGTGGCGCCGGCGGCGATCAGGGCGATGATGGCGCCGGGCAGGCCGCCGGCCACGCCGAGGATGACCACGGCGATGGCCGTGGCCACCAGTACTCCGGCGGCGGCCCGTTCGGGCAGGTTCGCCGCCATGTCGGCACCCAGGCCGGCGGGATTGAGGTAATCCGCGAGGCGGAACAGCAGCACCAGGGCGGCGCGGCCGAGGACCACGGCGATCACCAGCGCCAGCCACTGCGCGGCGGCCACCAGCGGCACCAGTGCGGCGAACTTGACCAGCAGCACCAGCATCACGGTAGCTACCGCGATCGGGCCGGAGGTCGGGTCCTTCATGATGGTGCGGGCGCGCTCGGAGTCGCCGTGGCTGCCCACGCGAGCGTCCACCGTGTCGGCCAGCCCGTCCAGATGCAGCGCGCCAGTGATCGCCACCCAGCCGGCCAGTACCAGCGCGGCCAGCAGCAACGGTTCGGCGCCCGGCAGCAGGGCCAGCAGCATGCCGCCGACGGCCAGCAGCAGGCCCAGCACCAGCCCCACCAGCGGGTAGAACAGCAGCGAACGTCCGGCGTCTTCCGGGCGCGGGGCCTCGGCCAGCAGGCGCGCCGGCAGTGGCACCCGGGTGAGGAACACCAGCGCCAGCCACAGCGGGGCGAGCGTGGCCGGCCGGCTCATGCCTGCACCCGCGCGGGATCGACCCGGTGCAGCACCGCCAGCGGGGCCTCGATGCTCAGCAGTTCGGCCAGCGGGATGCCCTCGAAGTGCGCACGCAATACGCGGATGACGCCGCCGTGGGTCACCACCAGCGTGCGCGCGGTGCCGGGCGTGGCCACGCTCTCGCGCCAGCCGGCCAGCACGCGCTCGCGGAACGCACCCAGCGCCTCGCCTTGCGGCGGCGGGCAGCCTTCCGGATCCTGCCAGAAGCGGCCCAGCGCGTCGGCCTCGGTCTCCATCAGCGCGGCGGCGCTGCGGCCCTCCCAGGTGCCGAAGTGCAGCTCGCGCAGGCGCGGCTCCACCACCAGCGGCACCTCCCAGCGCTCGGCCCAGGCCGAGGCCGGCCCCTGACAGCGCTGCAGCGGCGAGGTCACGATGCGGTCCCAGGCCGGTTCGCCGGAGTCCAGACCGGGTGGGCGCCGGCGTGCCAGTTCACCCTCCATCGCCGCCTGGCCGCGCGCGGTCAGCGGCACGTCGCTGCCGGCGCCGCAGAAACCCTCGCCGGTGGTCTCGCCGTGACGCAGCAGCCCGACCCGCGCCCCGTCGCCGGCGGACGCCCCCGTACTCACGCGCCCGCTCCGGACTCGTCGTCCGCCACCCCGGCCTCGTCGAAGGTCGCCATGCCGGCGTGCAGCTCGCAGGCCATGCGCAGCAGCGGCACCGCGGTCGCCGCGCCGCTGCCCTCGCCCAGGCGCATGCCCAGATCCAGCAGCGGCTGCGCACCCAGCGCCTCCAGCACACGGTCGTGGCCGGGCTCGGCGGAGCGGTGGGCGTAGAAGAACCAGTCCCCGGCCCCCGGGCACAGCCGCGTCGCCACCAGTGCCGCGGTGCTGGCGATGAAGCCGTCCACCAGCACCGGCTGGCCGATCTGCGCGCTGGCCAGGAACGCACCGGTCAACCCGGCGATCTCGAAGCCGCCGACCCGGCGCAGCCACTCCAGCGCCGAATCGCCGGCCTCGGCGTGCAGGGCCAGCGCGCGTTCGATCACCTCGGCCTTGTGCCGCACCCCGGCCGGGTCCAGCCCGGTCCCCGGGCCCGCCAGCGCGTCCGGCGACGCCCCCAGCAGGCCGCAGGCCACGGCCGCCGCGGCGGTGGTGTTCCCGATGCCCATCTCCCCGCCGATGAACAGCCCCCCGCCGCCCTGGCGCGCCCGTTCGGCCGCCTGGCGCCCGGTGTTCAGCGCACGCTCCAGCTGCGCCGGGGTCATCGCCGGCTCGCGCGCGAAGTTGGCAGTGCCCGGGCCCAGGCCGGCGCGGATCACGCCCTCGGGCTCGGGACCGCCGGGCAGCGTGCCCAGGTCGATGATCTCCAGTCGCGCGTCCAGGCTGCGCGCGAGCACCGTGATCGCCGCCCCGCCGGCGGCGAAGTTGGCGACCATCTGCCCGGTCACCGCCTGCGGAAAACGCGAGATGCCTTCGGCGACCACGCCATGGTCGCCGGCGAACACGGTGATCCACGGGTGCGGCGGGTGCGGGCACTCGCGGCCCTGCAGCGCGGCCAGGCGCTCGGCCAGGGTCTCCAGGCGGCCCAGCGAGCCCGGCGGCTTGGTCAGCCGTTCCTGTCGGGCGCGGGCACGCGCGGCCGCCCCGGCATCCAGCGGCGCGGCGGGGACATTCAGCCAGTCACAGTCTTCGGTCACGCGCGTTCCTCGCAGGTCGATGCGGTCATCAGGCGTTCACTATCGGGCCCTTGAGCACGTGCGGCAGGCCGGCGACGGTCAGCACCACGCGGTCGAGATCGGCGGCCAGGCGCTGGTGCAGCGCACCGGCCTCGTCGGCGAAGCGCCGCGACAGCGCATCCAGCGGCACGACCCCCAGCCCGGTCTCGTTGCTCACCGCGATGATGCTACCCGGCAGGGTCGGCAGCGTGGCGATCAGCGCCTCGCGCTCGCGCTCGATGTGCGCCTCGTCCTCGGTGCACAGCAGCTGGGTCAGCCACAGGGTCAGGCAGTCGATCAGCAGGCAGCGATCCGGCGCCGCGGCCTCCTGCAGCCGGGCGGCCAGGTCGTCGCCGGCCTCGATCAGGTCCCAGCCGGCCGGCCGCCGGCGGCGGTGCTGTTCCACCCGCCGCAGCATCTCGTCGTCGTCGGCGCGCGCGGTGGCCACGTAGGTCACCGGCTGTCCGGACGCCAGCGCCAGCTGTTCCGCCATGCGGCTCTTGCCCGAACGCACGCCGCCCAGTATCAGGGTTCTCATGACCGGGCGCCCCCTTGTTGCACGTGCAGCAGGTCCAGCAGTCGGTCGATGTCCATGTGTTCCTCCAGTGCGTCGGCCAGACGCTCCAGGCTCGCCTCGCGCAGCGCGTCCAGATCCACGGCGGCGCCGTCCGCCTCCAGCCCGGCCCAGGCCAGCAGTGCCCCGGCGGCGGCCGGCTCGTCGAACACCCCGTGCACGTAGGTGCCGGCCACTGCGTCGTCCGTCGAACGAGCGCCGTCCGGCCCGGCGGCCAGTTGCAGCACCGGGCGTTCGCAGTCCGCCCCGGCGGTGTGCCCGGCGTGGATCTCGTAGCCGCGCACCGGCGCCGCCCGCTCCATCACGCCCTTGCCGGTCACCTGCCGCAGCTGCTTGGCCGGGCGCAGCGTGGTCTCCACGTCCAGCAGGCCCAGCCCGATCGAGGAGCCCGGGGCGCCCTCGACGCCTTCCGGGTCGTGCACCGCGCGCCCCAGCATCTGATAGCCGCCACAGATCCCCAGCACCCGGCCACCGTAGCGCAGGTGACGCATCAGTTCGCGCTCGAAGCCCTGTTCGCGCAGCCAGGCCAGGTCGTCGCGCACCGCCTTGGACCCCGGCAGGAGCACCAGATCCGCCGGCTGCAGCCGCTCCCCCGGCCCGGCGAAGCGCAGCGACACCCCCGGGTGCAGGCGCAGCGGGTCGAAATCCGTATGGTTGGACATCCGCGGCAGCGCCGGCACCACCACCCGCAGAGGCTCGCCCTCGCCGCTCGCCCACGCGCCACTCGCCGGGGCCGCCTCGCGCAGCAGCGCGTCCTCGGCATCCAGCTGCAGCCCCGACAGATACGGCAGCACGCCCAGCACCGGCTTGCCGGTCTCGGCCTCCAGCCAGTCCAGCCCGGACTGCAGCAGCGCCGGATCGCCACGAAAGCGGTTGATCACGAAGCCGGCCACCCGCGCCCGTTCGCTTTCCGCCAGCAGCGCCAGCGTACCCACCAGATGCGCGAACACCCCGCCGCGGTCGATGTCGGCGACCAGGATCACCGGGCAGTCCACCGCCTCGGCGAACCCCATGTTGGCGATGTCTCCCGCGCGCAGGTTGATCTCCGCCGGCGAGCCGGCCCCTTCCACCAGCACCGCGGCATATTGCGCCGCCAGACGCCGGTGCGCCGCCAGCACCGCCTCGCGCGCCACCGGCTTGTAGTCATGGTAGGCGCGCGCGTCCAGCTCCTCCACCGCGCGGCCGTTGACGATCACTTGCGCACCCCGGTCGCTGGAGGGCTTGAGCAGCACCGGGTTGAAGTCGGTATGCGGCTGCAGCCCGCAGGCGGCGGCCTGCAGGGCCTGGGCCCGCCCGATCTCGCCGCCCTGAGCGGTCACCGCGCTGTTGAGCGCCATGTTCTGCGGCTTGAACGGCGCCACCGCGATCCCGCGCCGGCGCAGCACGCGCCCCAGCCCGGCCACCAGCACGCTCTTGCCGGCATCCGAGGTGGTGCCCTGGACCATCAAGGTGCCGCCGGTGTCAGTCATCACTCAGCTCCGTAAGCGCGGCCTCCAGGCGCTGCCAGCCCGCCTCGTCGCCGGGCAGCCCGAAGCGCAGGCTGGCCGGCTCCTCGAAGCGCCGCACCAGGATCGCCGCGCGCGCCAGCCGGTCCTGGATCTCTTCGGCACGTTCGCTGCGCACCCACTGGAACAGCGCGGTACCGCCATCCGGGGCGAGTCCGTGTGCGCGCAGCAGGGCCGCCAGGCGTTCGCCCTCGCCCGCCAGCTGCATGCGCCGCGCCGACTGCCAGCCATGATCCGCCAGCGCCCCGGCCGCGACCTGCCGCGACGGCCCCGGCACGCTCCACGGCCCCAGGCGCGCGCTCAGCGCCCGGCGCAGCGGCTCCGGCGCGAACACGAACCCGACCCGGGCCCCGGCCAGGCCGAAGAACTTGCCCAGCGAGCGCAGCACCACCAGCCCGTCACGCGGGCCCTCGGGCACCAGACTCAACTGCGGCTCGCTGTCGACGAAGGCCTCGTCCACCACCAGCCAGCCGCCGCGCCGCGCCAGCCGGGCGTGCCACTCCCGCAGCTGCGCGGGCTCGACGCGCGTGCCGGTGGGGTTGTTGGGGTGGATCAGCACCAGCACGTCGACCGCGTCCAGCACGGCCTCGATGGCGCCGGCCTCGGGCTCCACCGGCTGCACGGCGTGGCCGCAGGCGCTCCAGGCGCGCGCGTGTTCGTTGTAGCCGGGGTGCAGCACGCCGACGCGGGCCTGCTCGCGGCCGGTGCCCTCGCCCCACAGCACCGGCAGGGCCTGGATCGCGGCCTGGGAGCCGGGCAGCGGCAGCAGGGCGTCGCTGCCGTAATACGCGGCGGCCGCCGCCTCCAGCCCGTCATCGGCCTCCGGCAGCCGCGTCCAGGCCTGCGGCGGCAGCGGCGGCACCGGCCAGCCCCGCGGGTTGATGCCGGTGGACAGGTCCAGCCAGTCCTCGACCGCATGCCCCCAGCGCCGGGCCGCCGCGCGCACGCCCCCGCCATGGCGCGACTCCGGGGTCGCGCCGTCCCGGGATCCGGACCGGGCGTCAGGCGAAGACAATGAACGACACCCCGATCACGATCACCGCCATCCACAGCGCCAGCGCGCGGTCCACCAGCCCCATCGCCCGGCGGATGCGCGCGGCACCGGCCGCCCCCTCGTCTTTGTCGCCGGTGGCCTCCGTGGCGTGACCCAGCACCGGACGCCATTCGCGCCGGCCGTGGTAATACGCATAGCCGCCCAGCCGCACACCCAGCGCGCCCGCGCCGGCGGCCATCACCGGCCCGGCATTGGGGCTCTTCCACGCGGCGGCCTGTTCGCGCCAGCAGCGCAGCGCGCTGCCCATGCGCCCGGCGGCGGCATAGGCCAGCGCGGTCAGGCGCGCCGGGATGTAGTTAAGCACGTCGTCCAGCCGCGCGGCGGCCCAGCCGAAATGGCGGTGGCGCGGCGTGCGATAGCCCCACATCGCATCCAGGGTGTTCACCAGCCGATAAGCCACCACCCCCGGCGCACCGGCCACCAGAAACCAGAACACCGTGGCGAACAGGGCGTCGTTGCCATTCTCCAGCACCGATTCCACGGTCGCGCGGCTGACGCCGTCGGCATCCATCTCGTCGGTCGCGCGTGACACCAGCATTCCCGTCCCGGCGCGCGCGCCGTCCAGGTCGTCCTGCTCCAGCGACACCGCCACCCGCTCGGCGTGCTCGTCCAGCGAGCGCCAGCCAAGTGCCAGCACCAGCACCAGCAGGCTGACGATCCAGCCCCAGGCGAGACTGGCCGCCCAGGCCGCCAGCACCACCCAAGGCAGCACCAGCACCGTCAGCAACAGGGTGCCGCGCAGCCGGCTGTCCGCGTGGAAGCGCCGTTCCAGCCCCTGCGCGAGGCGCCCGAAGCCCGCCAGCGGATGGAAGCGCCGCGGATCACCGAACAGCCGGTCCAGGGTCAGGGCGCCCAGCAGGACGAGAAAGGCGGTCACGCGCTGTTCTCCTCCCGGGAGCCACCCCGGAAATCGTCGCCGACGTCGTCCTTCGGATCGGGGACCGGGGTCGAACCCGCCCGGCCCCAGCAATCCTCGAACACCAGCTCGTCCAGCGGACGCCGGGTATCCCAACCCTCGGTCTCCAGCATCGGCTCGTCGTAGAACGCCTCCACCTCACCCAGGCACAGGATCGCGATCGGGTGCGCCCCCTCCGGCATCCCCAGGGTGCGCGCCAGCCATTCCGGCTCGAACAGCGACACCCAGCCCATGCCCAGGCCCTCGGCACGCGCCGCCAGCCACAGGTTCTGGATCGCGCAGGCAGCCGAACACAGGTCCATCTCCGGCAGGGTGCGCCGGCCCAGCACGTAGCGCTCGCGCCCGTCGGTCAGGGCGACCACCAGGATCTCCCCGGCGTCGCGGATGCCCTCCAGCTTCAGCCGCTGAACCTCGGCACCGCGCTCGCCGCAGGCCTCGGCGGTGCGCTCGTGTTCGGCGGCCACATGGCCGTGGATGGTTTCACGCAGCGCCGGATCGGCCACCCTTACGAAGCGCCACGGCTGCATGTAGCCGACGCTGGGGGCACGATGCGCAGCCTCCAGCAGGCGCCCCAGCACCTCCGCGTCCACCACGGTGCCGGCACGGAAATGCCGCATGTCGCGGCGCTCGTTGATCGCGCGATAGACCGCGGCGGCTTCTTCCGGCGGAAAACCCGACTCCGGGGCGGCCGGGAAAGGGCTGGAAGGTACGGCGGATGACGGGGTGTTGCGGGACATGCGAAGACGTCTCCCGGCAGCGGGCGAGATGGGTGCAAGGGTGTCGCGAGGATCCGGCGCATGGCCGGACGGGAAGGCAGGATGATACGCGTTCGCACCCGCCCTCTCCAGTGCGCCCGGTCACACACGGCCCTGCCGCGGGCGGGCTCTCCCGCGGGGGCCGTGACACTCCTGTTATGATATTGCGTCCTTGCAGGCGCGGCACACCGCCGGTTGCGGCTTTTTCCCGCCGGGGCACCATCCGCGCCAGCCCCCCGGAACCGGAAATCCAGGAACCACTGCGCATGTCATATCGTTCGAACCTGTTGCCGGCCCTGCTCGCGGCGAGTGCCCTGCTGCTGAGCCCGGCCGGCCACGCCGCCGACAACGACTCCATTTCCGTGATCGACGACACGGATCGGGAAGTCCGGCTGGACGCCCCGGCCGAGCGGATCGTGAGCCTGGCCCCGCACATCACCGAGGTGCTGTTCGCGATCGGCGCCGGCGACCGCGTGATCGGCGCGACCGACCACAGCGACTACCCGGAACAGGCCGCGGACATCCCCCGGGTCGGGGGCTACACCAGTCTCGACCTGGAACGCATCCTCGCCAAGGAACCCGACCTGGTGGTGGCCTGGGACAGCGGCAACTCGCGCTCGCACATCGAGCGCCTGCGCGAACTGGGCCTGACCGTCTACACCTCCGAACCGCGCGGGTTCGACGGCGTGGCCTCCAGCATGGAGCGCATGGCCGAACTGGCCGGCACCGCGGAACAGGGCCGCGCCGAGGCCCAGCGCTTCCTGCAGGAGATCGAGGCCCTGCGCGCCGAATACGCGGATCGCGACCCCGTCCCGCTGTTCTATCAGGTCTGGGACCAGCCACTGATGACGGTAAACAACGAACACCTGATCGCCGAGGCCATCGAGGTGTGCGGCGGCGAGAACGTGTTCGGCCACCTCGACCGCCTGGTACCGCGCATGGACCGCGAAGCGGTGATCCACGCCGACCCCGAGGTCATCATCGGTGGCGGCATGGGCGAGGACAACCCCGCCTGGGTCGAGGCCTGGCGCGAGTGGGACAACATGCTCGCGGTGCGCCGCGACAACCTGTTCTTCCTGCCGCCGTCGCTGCTGCAGCGCCACACCCCGCGCATCGCCGAGGGCACCGCCCTCATGTGCGAGGAGCTGCAGACCGCCCGCGACCGGCGTCCCGAATCGCCGTAACCAGGCGTGACCCGCTCCTTCCTGCTTGCCGCGGGCGTGCTGCTGCCCGCCTCGCTGTTGTCGCTGGTCGTGGCCCTGGCCTGGGGCAGCGTGGCCATCCCGCTCGGCGAGCTCCCCCGGGTGCTCACCGGCGAGGCCTCGGCGCTGCACGCCACGCTGATCACCGAACTGCGCCTGCCACGCGCGCTGGCCGCGTTCGCCGCGGGCGGGCTGCTGGGCGTCGCCGGCGCGCTGATGCAGGTGCTGCTGCGCAACCCGCTGGCCGACCCCTACGTGCTGGGCCTCTCCGGCGGCGCCTCGGTGGGCGCTCTGCTGGCCATGCTCGCCGGGCTGTCGATGTTCTCGGTATCCGCCGCGGCCTTTGCCGGGGCCATGCTCTCCACACTCATCGTGTTCGGCCTGGCGCATGGCACCGGATCCTGGACCGCCACCCGCCTGCTGCTGACCGGCGTGGTGGTGGCCGCCGGCTGGGGCGCGCTGATCAGCTTCCTGCTGGCGGTCAGCCCCACCGCGGAACTGCCGGGCATGCTCTACTGGCTGATGGGTGACGTCTCGCATGCCCGCCATCCGGGCCCGGCCTGGGGCGTGCTGGTGTTCGTGGTGCTGGCGGCCATGCCGCTGGGCCGCACCCTCAACGTCCTCGCGCGCGGCCCCATGCAGGCCGCCGCGCTGGGCGTGTCGGTGCGCCCGGTCGAATGGTCGATCTACATCGCCGCGTCGCTGATCACCGCCACCGCGGTCACCCAGGTGGGCGCGGTGGGCTTCGTCGGCCTGATCGTGCCGCACATGCTGCGTCTGGTGTTCGGCAACGACCAGCGGGTGATCCTGCCCGCCTCGGCGCTGGCCGGCGGCATCCTGCTGACCCTGGCGGATACCCTGGCGCGCACCATCATCGCCCCGGAGCAGCTGCCGGTGGGCGTGATCACCGCAATGCTGGGCGTGCCGGTGTTCCTGTTCCTGCTGTACCGGAGCCGCTGAGATGAGCCGCGCCGACGCACATGCCGATGCCCTCAGCGTGCACGAGGCCCCCACCGCCGACACCCTGCTGGCCACCCGCGACCTGGTGATCGACATCCCCGAACGCGCGGACTCCTCGCCGCTGCACCTGACCGTCAACCCCGGCCAGTGCTGGGGCATTCTCGGGCCCAATGGCGCCGGCAAGAGCACGCTGCTGCACACCCTCGCCCGCCTGCGCCCCCCGCGCGCCGGCGGGATCGAACTGACCGGGCAGCCCCTGGGCAGCCTGTCGCGGCCGGATCTGGCACGGCGCCTGGGTCTGGTGTTCCAGAACCACCATGACGGCTTCCCTGCCACCGTCCTCGAAACCGCGCTGATCGGCCGCCACCCGTACCTGCGCCCCTGGGACATCGAGACCCGCGAGGACGTGGACGCCGCCCGCGCCGCGCTGGCCACCGTGGACCTCGACGGCATGGAGGGCCGGCAGGTGGACACCCTCTCCGGCGGCGAACGCCAGCGACTGGCACTGGCCACCGTGCTGACCCAGGACCCGCAGGTTCTGCTGCTGGACGAACCCACCAGCCAGCTCGACCTGCACCACCAGGTCAGCGTCCTGCAGCGCGTGCGCGAAATCGCCGGCGGTGAACGCCGCGCCGCAGTGATGGCCCTGCATGACGTCAATCTGGCCGCCCGCTTCTGCGACCACCTCCTGCTGATGTTCCCCGACGGCGGCGCCTGCTGGGGCCCCACCCGCAGCATGCTGGTGCCCGCCGCGCTGGAACGCCTGTACAACCAGGCCCTGAGCGTGGGCGAGGTGGACGGCCACCCGGTATTCCTGCCCCGAGTGGAGTAGCCCATGGAGTTTCATCGCATCCTCGAAGGCACGACCGATCCTGACAGCCTGCAGCGACGCCTGACGGTGCCCGCCCTGCCAACAGCCTGCGAACTGATCGACAACCTGGTCGAAGACCGGGGGACCGACCAGGGCGTCATCTATTGCCTGTGGGGCGAGTTCCGCGTGAACCGCGAGCTTATCCACGGCGGCGTGCGCTTCAGCCTGCCGGACTGCCCCAACGGCGTGGCCTGGACCCTGACCACCGGGCACCCGCCGGACGAGTCCGCCGTCGTACTGCATCTGACCATGCATCGGCGCGAACACGAGCCCGACTTCATCGAGAGCCTGGAGGCCTTCGCCGACGCGTGGCAGCTCCCCTGACCGGCAACAACGCGCCGGATCGGACCATGCAATTTTCTTTTCGTTTTGCGGTCGGTATGGTGCAGACTCGACGCGAAGGAGAACGCCATGAACCCCACGCCACCGGACAGCATCCGCCACTCGCACCCGACGCAGGACGGCGCGGGCGTGAAGATCCGCCGCATCCATGACTTCGGCGGCGGCCTCGACCCGTTCCTGATGCTGGACGAGCTGAAGACCGCCCCCGGCGACGAAGACGTGGGCGGCTTTCCCGACCATCCGCATCGCGGTTTCGAGACCCTCACCTATCTGGTGCGCGGCGGCGTCAGCCATCGCGATTCCATGGGCAACGAAGGACAGGTGCAGGCCGGCGGCGCGCAATGGATGAGCGCCGGCCGCGGCGTGATCCATTCCGAGACCCTGCATCCCGATCCGGAAGGGCTGCACGGCTTTCAGCTGTGGGTGAACCTTCCGGCCGCGCGCAAGATGGAGCCCCCGCGCTATCGCGACGTCGGCACCGACGCCATGCGCCACCTGCCGGAGGAAGACGCCCCGCTGGACTTCAAGGCCGTGGCCGGCTCCTGGCAGACCAGCGCCGGCGACACCGAGGGCCCGCTCGGCCAGATCGGCGAAGGCGCGGGCATGGCGGATCTGAGCCTGCCGGCCGGCTATCGCCTGTCACTGGCCGTGCAGCTGGACGAGCGCGTGCTGGGCTACGTCTTCGAGGGCGCGCTCACCGGCCTGAACGCCGGCGAACTGGGTGTCTGGCACGGCCACACCATGATCCACCTGATCGCCCGCCAGGACAGCCGCGTCCTGCTGTTCAAGGGCCGCCCGCTGGCCGAACCCATCGCCCACTACGGGCCGTTCGTGATGAACAGCGACGCCGAGATCCAGCAGGCCATCTCCGACTACCAGTCCGGCCGCCTCGCCGCCCGCCCCGCCAGCATCGACTGACAACGGGGCCGCGGGGCCACGCGCCCACGCGACGGCGGCGCACGAATTCAATGCATTGTCCCTGTCTGCATTCAAGACCGGCCCTTCCAGTACCCCGGCTCTCGATGAAGGTTCATCACCGCAATGACGAGGACACCTCCCTCTTCCGCGGAGTAAAGCACTCCATACGGAAACCTCCGTACCAGGGCCCTCCGGATATCTCCGTCAAGCACTGGCCAGGCCGCTGGATACGATACGGCCCTCTGAACTGCCGAATACACTTCCACAGAAAGATCGTATCCGAGGCCAGGCTCGATCTCTTCGTAGTAGCCCACAGCCTCACGCAATTCGCGCTCAGCTTCCGGATGAAAGCGGAAGCTCATTGAGATTGCTCGCCCCAGATCTTCGCAAACACTTGTTCTCCGGGAACGGCCTCCACATCACCGGAACGAAACTCCTTCAATCGCTCCTGCGCCACCGAAGCCCATTTTTCATCGATCCGGGATTCGGGGGGATTGAGACTGCGCAGAAGCGAATCGACCACCAGCGCACGCTCCTCAACTGGGAGTGCCTCGGCTTCATCAATCAGGTCCTTGATCCTCATAGATCACCTCTCACGTAGATCCTGTTACTTCCGAACGCCAGCCATCAGACGCTCAAGACACGATCGGCCCCCGGACGGTACTACACCACAATACTCCGCGACGCGGGCCTACCCCCGCGCGTCGCGTTCCCAGTTCATGCAGCGGCGCACGGCTTCCTTCCAGCCGTGGTACTGGCGGTCGCGCGTGGCGGCGTCCAGCTGCGGCTCGAACACGCGTTCGATGCGGCTGAATGCGCGCAGGTCGTCGCGGCTCCACAGGCCCGTGGCCAGACCGGCCAGGCCGGCGGCGCCCAGGGCGGTGCTCTCGGTGATGGCCGGGCGCTCCACCCGCACCCCCAGCTGGTCGGCCTGGAACTGGACCATCAGATTGTTGGCCACCGCACCGCCGTCCACCCGCAGGGTCTGCAGGGCCAGGCCGGAATCGGCCTGCATGGCCTCGATCACGTCGCGGGTCTGGTAGGCCAGGGCATCCAGCGTCGCGCGCGTCACGTGCTCCTTGCGCGTGCCCCGGGTCAGGCCGAAGATCGCCCCGCGCGCATGCGGATCCCAGTACGGCGCCCCCAGCCCGGCGAAGGCCGGCACCACGTAGACCCCGCCGGCGTCCTCCACCCGGCTCGCGAAGTACTCCGACTCCGCGGCCGTATCGATCAGGTGCATCTCGTCGCGCAGCCACTGCACGGCGGCCCCGGCGATGAAGATGGAGCCCTCCAGGGCGTATTCCACCTGCCCGTCCAGGCCCCAGGCGATGGTGGTCAGCAGGCCGTGTTCCGAGGTCACCGGGCGGGTGCCGGTGTTCATCAGCAGGAAACAGCCGGTGCCGTAGGTGTTCTTGGCCATGCCCGGCTCGAAACAGGCCTGGCCGAACAGGGCCGCGTGCTGGTCCCCGGCCATGCCGGCCACCGGCACCCGCGCGCCGCCGAACATCTCCGTGCCGGTGTGGCCCAGTACCTCGCTGGAGGACACCACCTCGGGCAGCATGGCGCGCGGGATGTCCAGCGCTTTCAGCAGGGTGTCGTCCCACTGCAGGCGGTGGATGTCGAACAGCATGGTGCGCGAGGCGTTGGTCACGTCGGTGACGTGGCGCTCGCCGCGCGTGAGGTTCCACACCAGCCAGCTGTCCATGGTGCCGAACAGCAGGTCGCCGTTGCGGGCCTTCTCGCGCGCGCCGTCCACGTGATCGAGGATCCAGCGGATCTTGGTACCGGAGAAATAGGCGTCCGGCAGCAGCCCGGTGGTCGCGCGGATATGGCCTTCCAGACCCTCGTCGCGCAGGCGGTCGCAGAGATCCGCGGTACGCCGGTCCTGCCACACGATGGCCGGATGGATCGGGCGGCCGCTGTGACGATCCCATACCAGCGTGGTCTCGCGCTGGTTGGTGATGCCGATGGCCGCCAGCTGCGCGGGCTTGATGCCATTGCGCTCCAGCGCCTCGCGCGCCACGCCGATCTGGGTGCCCCAGATCTCCATCGCGTCATGCTCCACCCAGCCGGAGTGCGGGTAGGACTGGGCGAACTCTTTCTGCGCGACCCCGGCGATACCGCCCTCCAGATCGAACAGGATGGCCCGGCAGCTGGTGGTGCCCTGGTCCAGGGCGAGGATGTATCCGTTGGCCATGATGTCCTCCCGCTTGATCCGCCTCGCCCCGAGTTTCAGGCGAGCGCGTCCGCATCCGCAAACTGCAGCGCCGCCAGCCGTGCATACAGCCCGCCCTGCGCCAGCAGTTCGGCATGGGTGCCCTCGCCGACCACGCGGCCGCCGTCCAGCACGACGATCCGGTCCGCCGACTGCACGGTGGCCAGCCGGTGGGCAATGGTCAGCACGGTGCGCGCGTGCCGCACCTCTTCCAGCGCCGCCTGCACCTCGCGTTCGCTTTCGGCGTCCAGCGCGCTGGTGGCCTCGTCCAGCAGCAGCACGGCCGGCTCGCGCAGCAGGGCGCGGGCCAGCGCCAGACGCGCCCGCTGGCCGCCGGACAGGCGCACGCCGCGCTCGCCCAGCGCGGTGTCCCAGCCCTCCGGCAGCGCCTCGATGAACCCCCGCGCATGCGCCGCCTCCGCGGCCGCCTGCAGCGCCGCGTCGGACGCATCCGGCACGCCGTAGGCCACGTTTTCGCGCACGGTCCCGGAGAACAGCACCGGCTCCTGCGGCACCACCGCGATGTGCCGGCGCAGTTCGTCCGGCCGCAGGCGGCGCAGGTCGTGCCCGTCGAGCCGGATACAGCCCGCATCCGGGTCATGAAACCGCAGCAGCAGCCGGAACAGGGTCGACTTGCCGGACCCCGACGGTCCCACCAGCGCCACCGACTCGCCCGGGCGTACCCGCAGGGAGACCCCGTCCAGTGCCGGCGGCTGCGGGCGCGTCGGATAGGCGAAGACCACGTCCTCCAGCGCGATCTCGCCGCGCACCGGGTCCGCCAGGGCTTCGGGGTGTCGTGGCCAGGGCGGCCCGGAACGGACCTCCGCGAGTTCCAGCAGGCGCTCCGCGGCTCCGGCCGCCCGCAGCAGTTCATTGGTCACCTCGCTGAGCGCGGCGATCGAACCCGCCACCAGGGCCGCGTAGAACAGGAACGCGGCCAGCTCGCCCGGGGTCATCATCCCGTCCAGCACGCGGTGGCCACCGATCCACAGGACCCCGGCGATCAGGCCGAACATCAAAAGCATCACCGCAGCGGCCAGCAGTGCGCCGGTGGCGGCCCGGCGCGTGGCCATGCCGAAGGCGGCTTCCACCGCCGAGGCATGCCGGCCGCGTTCGGCGTCTTCCTGGCCGTGGGCCTGCACCGTCTCGATCGCGTACAGGGTCTCGTCAGTGCGTGCGCCCACGTCCGCGACCCGGTCCTGGGTCCGGCGCGAGAGCCGGCGCACCCGGCGCCCCAGCAGCCACACCGGCACGGCCACCGCCGGCAGGCCGGCCACCAGCAGGACCGCCAGCGGCGGACTGGACAGGAACATCAGGACCAGCCCGCCGACGATCAGCAGCAGGTTGCGCGCGGCAATGGTCAGGGTGGTGCCGACCACGGTCTGGATCAGCGTCGCGTCGGCCGTCAGGCGCGAGATCACCTCGCCGGTGCGGGTCTGCTCGAAAAACGCCGGATCCAGCCGGATCACATTGGCGAAAACCGCGCGGCGCAGATCGGCCACCACCCGTTCCCCGAGCCACGTCACCAGATAGATGCGCGCACCCACGCCGATGGCCATCACCGTCACCACCACCAGCAGCAGCACCAGCGCGCGGTTGAGCCCGGCGGGGTCCTCGGGACCCAGGCCAGCGTCCACCAGCAGGCGCAGCACCCCGCCGAAGGCCAGGATCGCCCCCGAGCCCACCACCAGCGCCACCAGCCCGAACACGATCCGCCGCCGGTACGGCCGCAGGAATGCGAGCAGCGGCATCAGGACCCGCAGGTTGCGGGCCGCGGGGCGCGGGGTGTCGGCGTCGTCCCAGTTCATGCCGGCTGCCGGCGGTGGGGGAATGCGGGTGCGGAGAGGGTCATCCGCCGGCTGCGACGAATTCGACGGTGTTCCCGTCAGGATCGCGCACAAAGGCCGCGGGACGCCCGGAACGGCTGCGCTGCGCGGGGAAACCCGCCGCCTCCAGCCGTGCCAGCAGGGCCTCCAGCCCGTCCACCGCCAGGGCCAGATGGCGGTCGCGGCCCCCGGCGACCCCGCGCTCCACCGGATCCGGGTTGGGCACACCCAGCAGATGCAGGGCGCGCCCGTCACCCAGATCGAACCAGCGCCCGGGGAACCCGAGATCCGGGCGCGGCAACGGCGCCAGCCCGAGCAGATCCCCGTAGAACGCGGCCGAGCGCTCCGGTTCCGCCACCACCACGCTCACGTGGTGCACCCCGCGCACCACGCCGTCGCTCATGCGACCGCCCCGTCTCCCGGGGTCTGCAGCAGCACCACGGTCTGCGCGGCGAGACCCTCCTCGCGGCCGGTATAGCCCAGCCGCTCGGTGGTGGTGGCCTTCACGTTGACCGCGTCCGCCGGCAACCCGGTATCCGCGGCGATGTTGGCGCGCATGGTGTCCACGTGCGGGCCCATGCGCGGACGCTGGGCGATGATGGTGGCGTCGATGTTCACCGGCACCCAGCCCGCCGCGCGCACCCGGCGCAGGGTCTCTTCCAGCAGGTCGCGGCTGTCGGCACCGGAGAACGCCGGATCGCTGTCGGGAAAGTGGCGGCCGATGTCGCCCAGACCGGCCGCCCCCAGCAGGGCATCGCACAGCGCGTGCAGCAGCACGTCACCGTCGGAGTGGGCGCGCACGCCGTAATCGAACGGGATCCGCACCCCGCCGACCACCACGTGATCCCCCGCCTCATAGGCGTGTACATCGAAACCCTGGCCCACACGCATCGCCGTCATCCCCGATACCCTCCGTCGAGCCGGCCCTGTTCCAGCAAGTATAGACGGGCCAGTTCGAGGTCCTCGGCGCGCGTAATCTTGATGTTCATCAGCGAGCCCTCCACCAGCCGCGGCCGCAGTCCCGCCCATTCGATCGCGCTGGCCTCGTCGGTCACCGGGTGTCCGGCGGCACGCGCACGGGCGTTGGCGTCGCGCAGCGTGCCCAGGCGGAACATCTGCGGGGTCAGGGCCCGCCACACCCGCTCGCGATCGAGGGTGGATTCCACCCGACCATCGGCGTCCGCCCACTTGATGGTATCGGTGGACGGGGCCGCCAGCACCCCCCCCACGGGATCGTCGCGCAGCTCGTCCAGCATGCGGTCGAGATCGTCCGGCGGCAGGCACGGGCGCGCGGCGTCGTGCACCAGCACCCAGTCCTCGGGGCCGGCGCGTTCCTCGAGGAAGTCCAGGCCGTTCTGCACGGAGTCGGCCCGCTCGTCGCCGCCGGCCACGCGGAACAGACGCCCGCCGGCCAGCGGCAGGTCGAGCGCGTCCGGATCCACGTCCGGGCCCAGCACCAGGATCACGCCGCGAATCCGCGGATGCTCCAGAAAGATCGACAGGGTATGGGCCAGCACGCTGCGCGGCCCCAGGGTGAGGAACTGTTTGGGACGATCCGTCCCCATGCGACGACCAATCCCGGCTGCGGGGATCAGCGCCCAGAAGACTCCCGAACCTTCGGGGGAGTCGGCATCACTCATCGAACGGATCCTCCACGATCGTCGTGTCCTCCTCGAAATGCTCCGGCGCGGCCCCGGTGGACGCGTCCTCGGGCATCAGCCCCGGGACTTCGCCCGGGGCTTCGTCTTCTTCATCCACGATGAAGAAAAAGGTCTCGTCCTCGCGAATCATGCCCAGGTCGCGCCGGGCGCGTTCTTCCACCGCCGCGGAGCCCTCGCGCAGATCGCGGACCTCGGCCTCCAGCGCCCGGTTGCGTTCGCGCAGGCGCTGATTTTCCGCTTCCTGCATGGCCGTCTCGCTGCGCAGTTCGCGGACATCCGGCCAGCCGCCCTCGCCGAACCACAACGGCCACTGCAGCGCCAGCACGAGCAGCACCAGACCGCCCGGCAGCAGCCAGCGCATCGCTCAGGCCTCCGGCCGGGACACCCCGGTTCCCCGGGGTCAGGGCCGGACCCGGAAGGCGTCCATGCCCGGGTAGCGGGCCTGCCCGCCAAGATGCTCCTCGATCCGCATGAGCTGGTTGTACTTGGCCACGCGATCGGAGCGCGACAGCGAGCCGGTCTTGATCTGCCCGGCGCCGGTGGCCACGGCCAGATCGGCGATGGTCACGTCCTCGGTCTCGCCCGAGCGGTGCGAGATCACCGAGGTGTAACCCGCCTCGCGCGCCATCTCGATCGCCTGCAGGGTCTCGGTCACGGTGCCGATCTGGTTCAGCTTGATCAGGATGGAGTTGGCCACGCCGCGGTCGATGCCCTCGCGCAGGATCTGCGTGTTGGTCACGAACAGATCGTCGCCCACCAGCTGCACGCGCTCACCCAGACGCTCGGTCAGGATCTTCCAGCCCTCCCAGTCGTCTTCGGCCAGCCCGTCCTCGATGCTGAGGATGGGGTACTGATCGACCCAGTGCGCGAGGTAGTCGCAGAATTCCTCGGCATTAAACGACTTGCCCTCGGAATCCAGGTGGTAGCGGCCATCGCGGTAGAACTCGGAGGCGGCGCAGTCGAGGCCCAGCCAGATGTCGCGCCCGGCCTTGAACCCGGCCTGATGGATCGCCTCGAGGATGGTCTCCACCGCGGCCGAGTTGGACTCCAGGTTGGGCGCGAACCCGCCCTCGTCGCCCACGCCGGTGCCCAGACCGCGCTGGTTGAGCACCTTCTTCAGCGCGTGAAAGACCTCGGCACCGTAGCGCACCGCTTCACGCACGCTGGGGGCACCCACCGGCAGGATCATGAACTCCTGCATGTCGACGCTGTTGTCGGCATGCTCACCGCCGTTGACGATGTTCATCATCGGCACCGGCAGCAGATGCGCATCCGGCCCGCCGACCGTCTCGAACAGCGGGCGCTCGGCATCGGCCGCGCGGGCATGGGCCACGGCCATGGACACCGCCAGCAGGGCGTTGGCGCCCAGGCGCGACTTGTTCTCGGTACCGTCCAGCTCCAGCATGCGCTGGTCGACCGCGGTCTGGTCGGCCTCCATGCCGCGCAGGGTGTCGCGGATCTCGCCGTTCACGTGACCCACCGCCTTCTCCACGCCCTTGCCGCCATAGCGGGCCGCGGCGTCGCGCAGTTCCAGGGCCTCGCGCGCCCCGGTGGAAGCCCCCGACGGCACCGACGCCCGCCCGGTCGCACCGGAGGCCAGGACGACGTCGGCTTCCACCGTCGGGTTGCCGCGGGAATCGATGATCTCGCGCGCGTGGATCTCGGCAATCTGGGACATGCTCGTACTCTCTCCTTGACTCGTTCGATTCGGGGCCGGCCGCCCCCGGGGTCATCCCGGGGTCAGCCCAGGCCGTATTCGGCTTCCGCCAGCGGACGCGACTTGGTCGCCTCGTCCAGCGCCTTCAGGGTTTCCAGCAGCTCGCGCATGCGCGGCAGCGGCCAGGCATTGGGACCATCCGACAGCGCGTTCGCCGGATCGGGGTGGGTCTCCATGAACAGCCCGGAGATACCGCTGGCCACGGCCGCACGCGCCAGCACCGGCACGTATTCGCGCTGCCCGCCGGAGCTGGCACCCTGCCCGCCCGGCTGCTGCACCGAGTGGGTGGCGTCGAACACCACCGGGGCGCCGGTGCGGCGCATGTCGGCCAGGCCGCGCATGTCGGAGATCAGGGTGTTGTAGCCGAAGGACACCCCGCGCTCGCAGACCATCACCGACTCGTTGCCGGCCTCGCGCGCCTTGTCCACCACGTTGCCCATGTCCCAGGGGGCCATGAACTGGCCCTTCTTGATGTTCACCGGGAGCCCCTGACGGGCCACGTTCTGGATGAAATTGGTCTGGCGGCACAAAAACGCCGGGGTCTGCAGCACGTCCACCACCGCGGCGACCTCCGCCAGCGGGGTGTCCTCGTGCACGTCGGTCAGCACCGGCACGCCCATGCGCTCGCGCACCGTTTCAAGGATACGCAGCCCTTCCTCCATGCCCGGCCCGCGATAGCTGCGGGTGGAGGACCGGTTGGCCTTGTCGAAGGACGACTTGTAGACGAACGGGATCCCCAGTTCGCCCGTGATTTCGGCGAGCTGCCCTGCGGTTTCCTCGGCCATGGCCTCCGATTCGATCACGCAGGGACCGGCAATCAGGAAGAACGGCCGGTCCAGGCCCACGGAGAAACCGCACAGTTCCATCAACCCGCCCTCAATCGGTCAGCGCCGCGCCGACATCCGGCGCGCGCTCGTTCTGGTAGTCCCGCGCCGCACGGACGAAGCCGGCGAACAGCGGGTGTCCGTCGCGCGGCGTGGAGGTGAACTCGGGGTGGAACTGACAGCCGACGAACCACGGATGTTCCGGAAGCTCCACCGCCTCCACCAGTTCCCCGGACTCGGACAGCCCGGAGATCACCAGACCGGCCTGCTCCAGACGCGCGCGGTAGGCGTTGTTGAATTCGTAACGGTGGCGGTGGCGTTCCTCGATGCGACTGGTGCCGTAGGCCGCAGCGATGCGCGAGCCTTCGCTCAGGCAGGCAGTCTGCGCACCCAGGCGCATGGTGCCGCCCAGATCGCTTTCGGCATCGCGATGTTCGATCCGCCCCTCGCGGTCCTGCCATTCGGTGATCAGTGCGATTACCGGATGCGGAGTATCGGGCGCGAACTCGGTGGAATGTGCCCCGTTGAGGCCGGCCACGTTGCGGGCGTATTCGATCACCGCCACCTGCATGCCGAGGCAGATGCCCAGATAGGGGATACCCTCCTCGCGCGCATGGCGAACCGCCTCGATCTTGCCCTCGACCCCGCGCTCGCCGAAGCCGCCCGGCACCAGGATCGCGTCCAGCCCTTCCAGCTCGGCGCGTGCCTCGGGGGTGTCGCCCTCCAGCTTTTCCGAATCCAGGTAGCGGATGCGCACCCGGGTGCCGACCTCGATGCCCGCATGGGTCAGGGCTTCGTTGACCGACTTGTAGGACTCGGTCAGTTCGACATACTTGCCGACCATACCGACCGTGACCTCCGATTCAGGGAACTCCATGGCGTTGACCACGTGCTTCCAGTCGGACAGGTCGGCGACCGGCAGATCCTCGATGTGCAGCTTGCGCAGCACGATCTCGTCGAGCTTCTGCGAATGCAGCCACAGCGGAATCTTGTAGATGTTGTCGACGTCCACCGCGGAGATGACCGCCTTTTCCTCGACGTTGGTGAACAGCGCCATCTTGCGCCGCTCCCCCTCGGGGATCGCCTGACTCGAGCGGCACAGCAGGATGTCCGGCTGGATGCCGATGGAACGCAGTTCCTTGACCGAATGCTGGGTCGGCTTGGTCTTGATCTCGCCGGCGGCGTCGATATAGGGGACCAGGGTCAGGTGCATGAACAGCGCGTTGTCGCGCCCCAGCTCCACGCCCATCTGGCGGATCGCCTCGAGGAACGGCAGGGACTCGATGTCGCCCACCGTGCCGCCGATCTCGATCAGTGCGATGTCGGCGTCATCCGCCCCTTCACGGATCGAGCGCTTGATCTCGTCGGTGATGTGCGGAATGACCTGCACCGTGCCGCCCAGATAGTCGCCGCGACGTTCCTTGCGGATTACGTTCTCGTAGATCTGGCCGGTGGTGAAATTGTTGTGCCGCGAGGTGCGGATGCGCACGAAGCGCTCGTAGTGCCCGAGATCCAGGTCGGTCTCGGCCCCGTCATGGGTAACGAACACCTCGCCATGCTGGAACGGACTCATGGTCCCCGGATCGACGTTGATGTAGGGGTCCAGCTTCATCAGCGTGACCTTCAGGCCACGCGCCTCGAGGATCGCCCCCAGGGAGGCGGATGCAATACCTTTGCCCAGAGACGAAACCACGCCTCCGGTGATAAAAACGAATCGCGTCATGCGGGAAACCTGGCCGGGACCGACGGGGGTCAAAATGCCCGCAAAGGGTACCAGACCCCCCGTTTCCGCTCAATCGCGAACGCGCCGCGCGAGGCGCCTGCGGGCCCGTCATGGCGGGGCTGTGGCGCCTTGGCCCGAACCTGCGACGCAGCTCACGCAGCGCCGCCGTCATCCGGTCCGCGCGGCCACAGCACGGCACGCACCTCACCCCCCGGCGGGCGCAGCAGCGGGATGCGCGCACGCCGCCATGGCGGAATCCCGCGCTCCTGCATCAGCGACTTCAGCCGCCGGTGCCGGCCGCCCGCCGGCACCCGTTCACCACCCTGGCGGAACACCACCTCCACCGCCCCGGCCAGCAGCGGATCGGCGAACGCCGGATGCTCGCGGGTCAGCACCCGGCCATCGGGCAGACGCAGCCGCTGCTGGCCGGCCGGCCACGGAATCGGCGACGCGGGCTCCGTCTCCGGCGGATCCAGATACAGCGCATCGCGGTAGCGCCGCAGGCAGCCCTCGTCCCAGTCCAGCCGCGGCTGGCGATCCTCGCCGGCCGCCAGCGCCTGACGCAGGAATTCCGCCAGCCGCTGGTGGCCCGGCGGGCGCAGGCCGTGTTCCCGGATCCAGTGCCGCAGAAGGGCGCTCCGGCGCCCCGGTTCCAGCGGCCGCAGGACGGACAGCGGCAGGCACTCACCGGCCCCGGCGCCCGCCAGTTGGCGCGCGAGATCGGCGTCCTCCCCGTCGGCCACCCCGGCCTGCCAGCGCGCGGCCCGCGCCAGCCCGGCCGAGGCCGCAAACCGTTCATTGAGCCGCGGCAGGATCTCGCGGCGCAGGAAGTTGCGGTCGAACCCCGGATCGGCATTGGTGGGATCCTCCACCCAGGTGAGCCCGTCCTTCCATGCCCGCTCCGCCACGGCTGCATCCGCCACGTCCAGCAGCGGGCGCGCCAGCCAGCCCTCGCCTTCGCGGCGCCACGGGGGCATGCCACGCAGGCCGAGCGGACCGCTGCCGCGCACGGCCGCGAGCAGGAAGGTCTCGGCCTGGTCCCCGGCATGATGCGCGGTGACCACCACCCCGGTCGGCCCCAGGCCCTCGCGCAGCAGCGCATAGCGGGCGTGCCGGGCCGCGGCCTCCACCCCGTCCGCGCGGGTCTCGAGGGGACCGACCGCGCGGTGCTCGAAATGCAGACCCAGCGAATGCGCCACCGCACGGCAGTGTTCCGCCTGGGCCGCGGACTGCGCGTGCAACCCGTGGTCCACGTGCCAGACTTCGGGATCGGGATGCCCGACAGCTCGACAGGTCGCGGTCAGGGCATGCAGCAGGACGCTGGAATCGCGACCGCCGCTGAAGGCGACGCGCAGCGGGCCGCCCGCGGGACACTCCTCGAGGAACCGCCGCAACGCGACGTCGACGGGGTCAGGCGCCGGCTTCCTGGAAGGCACCGTAGTCCATCAGCCGGCGGTAACGCCGTTCCAGGCGCTTGCCCGGGTCCAGCCGCTCCAGCCCGCCCAGGGTCTCGGCCAGCGCCGCACGCAGATGCTCGGTCATGGTCTCCGGATCGCGGTGGGCGCCGCCCAGCGGTTCGTCGATCACCCGGTCGATCAGCCCCAGGTCCTTCAGCCGGCCGGAGGTGATCCCCAGCGCCTCGGCGGCCTCGGAGGCCTTTTCCGAACTCTTCCACAGGATCGAGGCGCAGCCTTCCGGCGAGATCACCGAATAGGTCGAATACTGCAGCATGAGCGTCGCATCGCCCACCCCGATCGCCAGCGCACCGCCGGAGCCACCCTCACCGATCACCGTGGCGATGATCGGGGTGTCCAGCCGCGCCATCACCCGCAGGTTGCGCGCGATCGCCTCGCTCTGGCCGCGTTCCTCGGCCCCCACGCCGGGATAGGCGCCCGGGGTGTCGATGAAGGTGAACACCGGCATGCGGAAGCGCTCGGCCATCTCCATCAGGCGCAGGGCCTTGCGATAGCCCTCCGGACGCGGCATGCCGAAATTGCGCTGCACCTTGTCCCGGGTCTGGCGCCCCTTCTGGTGGCCGATGATCATCACCGGCCGCCCGTCGAAGCGGGCGATGCCGCCGACGATCGCGGGATCATCGGCATAGGCGCGGTCGCCGTGCAGTTCCTCGAATTCCTCGAACAGCGCCGGGATGTAGTCGAGCAGATACGGACGCCGGGGATGACGTGACAGCTGGGCAATCTGCCAGGGCGTGAGCTTGGCAAAGATGCTTTCGGTCAGCGACTGGCACTTGTCCTGCAGCCGCTGGACCTCTTCCTGGATGTTGACCTCGGTGTCGTCGCCCACGTACTGCAGGTCGCGGATGCGGGCCTCCAGCTCGGCGATCGGCTGTTCGAAGTCGAGAAATTCCGGGTTCATGCAAGGATTCCAGTCAGTCACGTTCGGGGTGGCGAGTGTAACGAATCGGCGCGATCTACGCTGGCCGACAGCGGGCCCCGCCGGCCGGGCCTAGCCCCGCTGGTAGAGCAGCCGCGCCTCGCAGGACGGACCCAGGGTCTGCTGGATGCCGCGCAGCAAGGCCTCGTTCGGCAGGATGCGCCAGTCCTGCGGCACCTTCAGTTCCGCCTCCATGCCGTCGCGGCGATAGCGCAGGCGCAGCGGGCAGCCGGGCGGGGCACCCTCTTCGTCCGCCTCCGGCGTCCCGCCACTGCCATTGCCGTTGCCGCGCCCGGCCGGTCGGTGCTCCTGCAGCAGGCCGTGCAGCCCGGCGATCTGCTCCGGCCGGACCTCGCGCAGGTCCAGACACAGCGCGCGTGCCCACTGCGCGCGCGCCTCGTCCAGGGTCAGGACCCGGCGCGCGCGCATGCGCACCCCGCCGGCGTAGTCGTCCAGGGTCACCGTACCCTCGGCCACCAGCAGGGTGTCCGGCTCCAGGCGCTCACGATACTGGTTGAAATCGTCGTTGAAGAGCACCAGCTCGGCGCGCCCGCTGCGGTCGTCCAGGGTTGCCACGCCCATACGCCCGCTGTTGGTGTTGCGCACCCGCACGCCCACCACCAGCCCGGCGATGCGCACGGTCTCCTGGCGTCCGCGCCCGCGGTTCTCGCCCTCGTCGGGGCGCTGTTCCAGTTTCGCCTCCAGCTCGGCCAGGCTGGTGCCGGTCAGGCTGCGCAGCTCCTCGCGATAGCGCTCCACCGGATGCCCGGTCAGATACAGCCCGAGGGTCTCTTTCTCCCCGCGCAGCCGGTCATCGTCCTCCATCTCCGGCTGCGTCTCGCTCTCCGGCACCACCGCGGCCGCCGGGTCGCCGAACAGATCCACCACGCCGAGGCTGGCATTGCGTTCGGTCTGTTCCGCCGCGGCTACCGCGGTGGGGATGTCGGCCAGCAGGGTCGCACGGTTGGCACCGAGGGAATCCAGCGCACCGGCCCGCACCAGGGTCTCCAGCACACGCTTGTTGAGCTTGCCCAGATCCACCCGCTGGCACAGATCCACCAGCCCGTGGAACGGCCCGCCCTCGTTGCGTGCCTTCAGCAGGGTCTCGATCGCGGACTCGCCGACGCCCTTGATCGCCCCCAGCCCGTACACCACCGTGCGCGCGTCCTGCACGGTAAAGCGGTAGTCGGACTGGTTCACGTCCGGCGGGAGCACCGCCAGCTCCATGCTGCGGCATTCCTCGATCAGACCGACCACCTTGTCGGTGTTGTCCATGTCCGCCGACAGCACCGCCGCCATGAACGGCGCCGGGTAATGGGCCTTGAGCCAGGCGGTCTGGTAGGCCACCAGGGCATAGGCCGCGGAGTGCGACTTGTTGAAGCCGTAGCCGGCGAACTTCTCCACCAGGTCGAAGATGTAGGTCGCGGTGTTTTCCTCCACCCCGCGCTCGACCGCGCCATTGACGAAGATCTCGCGCTGCTTGGCCATCTCCTCGGGCTTCTTCTTGCCCATCGCGCGGCGCAACAGGTCCGCACCGCCCAGGGTGTAGCCGGCCAGGACCTGGGCGATCTGCATCACCTGCTCCTGATACAGGATCACGCCGTAGGTCGGCTTGAGCACCGGCTCCAGATCCGGGTGCGGGTATTCCACCTCGGAGCGCCCGTGCTTGCGGTCGATGAAGTCGTCCACCATGCCCGACTGCAACGGACCCGGCCGGTACAATGCCACCAGCGCGATGATGTCCTCGAAGGAATCCGGCTGCAGGCGCCGGATGAGATCCTTCATGCCGCCGGATTCCAGCTGGAACACTGCCGTGGTCTGGTAGTTCTTCAACAGGCGGAACGACTCCGGATCATCCAGCGGGACACCCTCCAGGTCGATCTCGATCTCCGGATCCATGCGCCGCAGGTTCTGCACCGCCCAGTCGATGATGGTCAGCGTGCGCAGCCCGAGGAAGTCGAACTTGACCAGGCCCACCGCCTCGACGTCGTCCTTGTCGAAGTGGGTGACCAGCGAGCCGCCGTCGTCTTCACAGTACAGCGGGGAGAAGTCGGTCAGGGCCGACGGCGCAATCACCACCCCGCCGGCATGCTTGCCGGCGTTGCGGGTCAGGCCTTCCAGTTTCATCGCCAGATCGATGATCGCGCGGACTTCCTCGTCCTCGTCGTACTGCGCCTTGAGGTCCTCGCTCTCGGCCAGGGCCTTCTCCAGGGTCATGCCCAGCTCGAACGGGATCAGCTTGGCGATGCGATCGACGAACCCGTAGCCGTGCCCCAGCACGCGCCCGACGTCGCGCACCACCGCCTTGGCCGCCATGGTGCCGTGGGTGATGATCTGCGAGACCTTGTCACGGCCGTAGCGCTCGGCGACGTATTCGATCACGTCGTCGCGCTTCTCCATGCAGAAGTCGACGTCGAAGTCGGGCATGGAGACGCGTTCGGGATTGAGAAAGCGCTCGAACAGAAGCTCGTAACGCAATGGATCCAGGTCGGTAATGCCCAGCACGTAGGCCACCAGCGAGCCGGCACCGGAACCGCGCCCGGGCCCCACGGGAATCCCGTTGTCCTTGGCCCACTGGATGAAGTCGGCCACGATCAGGAAGTAGCCGGGGAAGCCCATCTGGCAGATCACGTCCAGCTCGCGCGTCAGCCGCGCCTCGTAGTCCGCGGTGTCGGCGAACTGGAAGCGCTCCAGGCGTGCACGCAGCCCCTGATCGGAGATCTCGCGCAGATGCTGCTCCACCGTGCGCCCCTCGGGCACCGGAAAATCCGGCAGCACCGACTCCCCGAGGGTCAGGCGCACGCTGCAGCGCCGGGCGATGGCCACGCTGTTGGCCAGGGCCTCGGGGATATCGTCGAACAGCGCGGCCATCTCCTGTGGCGTGCGCAGGTACTGTTGCTCGGAGTAGCGCCGCGGCCGGCGCGCGTCGTCCAGGGTGTGGCCGTCGTGGATGCACACCCGCGCCTCGTGGGCCTCGAAATCCTCGCTGCCGAGAAAACGCACGTCGTTGGTCGCGACCACCGGAAGCCCGTGGCTCTCGGCCGCGCCGATCGCGGCCTCGATCCAGGCCTCCTCGCCCGGCCGCCCGGTGCGCGTGAGCTCCAGGTAGAAGCGCCCGGGGAAACGCTCCAGCCACGGGCGCAGTACGGGTTCGGCGAGGGCCTGCGCGACCCCGCTGCCACTGACGAACAGCCCGTCGATGGTCCCGGACAGGGCGATCAGCCCCTCCGCCGCACCGCCATCCAGCCACGCGCAGTCGATCCGCGGCACGCCTTTCTCCTGGCCTTCCTGCCAGGCGCGCGAGATCAGCCGGGTCAGGTTGCGATAGCCGGCATCGTTCTGCGCCAGCAGGGTCATGCGCGCCGGGGTGGCATCGGCGCGCGCGTCGCGCACCAGCACGTCGGCCCCCACGATCGGCTGCACGCCGGCGCCGATCGCCGCCTTGTAGAACTTCACCAGCCCGAACAGGTTGCAGTGGTCGGTGACCGCCACCGCCGGCATGCCGGCCGCGGCCACGCTCTGCACCAGCGGCTTCAGACGCACCAGGCCGTCAATCAGGGAATACTCCGAGTGCAGCCGCAGGTGCACGAACCCCGGGTCCTGCAGGTTGAGATCGTCAGTGGTTTGGGTATTCATCATCATGCCTCGCTGGCGGCCGCCAGCGCCCGCGCCACCGGACCATAGCTGCGCCGATGCTCGGGGCACGGCCCGTGCTGTTCCAGCGCCGCCCGGTGCGCGGCGGTGGGATAACCCGCATGCCGGTCGAAGCCGTATTCCGGCCACTGCTCGTGCAGCGCGCGCAGTTCACCGTCGCGTGCCACCTTGGCGATCACCGAGGCGGCACTGATGGCCGCGACGCTGCCATCACCGCCGACCCGGGCCTCGGCGGTCCAGGGACCCTCGGGGGTGAAGCGCCCGTCCACCAGCAGATGTGCCGGGGCCGGATCCAGGGCCTGCACCGCCCGCTGCATGGCCAACAGGGTCGCGCGATGGATGTTCAGGCGATCGATCTCGCCCGCCTCGGCGCGCCCCAGGGCCCAGGCCAGGGCGCCATCGCGGATCTGCTCGTCCAGGGCTTCGCGCCGGCGCGCCGTCAGTTTCTTGGAATCGGTCAGACCGGGGGCATGGAAGCCCTCCGGCAGGATCACGGCCGCAGCCACCACCGGCCCGGCCAGCGGTCCGCGGCCCACCTCGTCGACGCCCGCGACCCGCCCTGTACCGCCTGCAATCCCGCTCATGAAGCCGCTCCCGCCGTTCGCGCGCAATCCCCCGGCCCATGGCCCGCACGCCACCCGGGGGATCCGTTACAATAGCGCCGAAATCCTAGCACAGCCCCCTCCGGACCGAGCATCCCGACCATGTCTCAGAATCCCCTGCGCTGCGCCGCCATTGGTGTTGGCCACCTCGGCCGCTGGCATGCGGCGAAATACGCGGCCCTCCCCGATACCGAACTGGTGGCGGTGGCCGATGCCGACCCCGAAACCGCCCGGCGCGTCGCCGAAGAACACGGCTGCGCCGCCGAAACCGACCACCGCGCGCTGATCGGCCGGGTGGACGCGGTCTCCATCGCCGCGCCCACCACCCTGCACTACGCGATCGCCCGCGACTTCCTCGACGCCGGCTGCCACGTATTGGTGGAAAAGCCCATCACCGCCACCCTGGACGAAGCCGAGGCACTCAACCGCCTCGCCGAGGAGCGCGGCGTGGTACTGCAGGTCGGGCATCTGGAGCGTTTCAACGCCGCCCTGCGCCAGCTGGCCGAGAATCCGCTGCACCCGCGTTTCATCGAGTCGCACCGACTGGCGCCGTACAAGCCGCGCGCCACCGACGTCTCGGTGGTGCTGGACCTGATGATCCACGACATCGACATCATCCTGGCGCTGGTCGACTCGCCACTGGCCGAGATCCGTGCTTCCGGCGCCCGGGTCCTGACCGGCGACATCGACATCGCCAATGCGCGCCTGGAGTTCGAGAACGGCTGCGTGGCCAACGTCACCTCCAGCCGCATCAGCACCAAATCCGAGCGGCGCATGCGCATCTTCCAGTCGCATGCCTATGCCTCGGTGGACTTCCAGAACCGCATCCTGTCGTTCAACCACCTGGGCGACGTCGATCCCGAGACCGGAGCGCCCGAGATCCACCGCGACGAGCGCGTATTCGACGAAGCCGATGCGCTGCTGGCCGAGATCCGCGCCTTCGTCGCCGCCGCGCGCGGTCAGGCCCCGGTGCTGGTCAGCGGCCGCGACGGCCAGCGCGCGCTGGAGACCGCCAGCCGCATCACCGAACTGGTGCAGGCCAATCTCAACGTGATGGGCCGCGCCGACGGCCCCCACTCGTCCCTTTGATTTCTCCATTCCCGAAAACGGCAACAGGAGCCCGCCCGTGATCCCCATGGTCGACCTGCAGCGTCAGTACCAGACGCTGCGCACCGAGATCGATGCCGCCCTGCAGGAAGTCCTCACCGGCGCCCGTTTCATCCTCGGACCCAACGTCCAGGCCCTGGAAGAGGAGCTGGCCGACTACCTCGGCGTGGAACACGCCATCACCTGCGCATCCGGCACCGACGCCCTGCAGCTGGCCCTGCATGCCGCGGGCATCGGTCCGGGCGACGAGGTTATCACCACGCCCTTCACCTTCATCGCCACCGCCGAGGCGATCCGTTACCTGGGCGCCGAGCCGGTATTCGTGGACATCGACCCGCGGACCTTCAATCTGGATCCGGAGCAGATCGAGCCGGCCATCAGCCCGCGTACCCGCGCCATCCTCCCGGTGCATCTGTTCGGCCAGCCGGCCGACCTGCCGCGCATCCGCGAGATCGCCGAGCGCCACAAGCTGATGGTGATCGAGGACTGCGCGCAGTCCTTCGGCGCCAGCATCGACGGCGCGCAGACCGGCTCCACCACCGCGTTCGGGGCATTCAGCTTCTTCCCCAGCAAGAACCTCGGCGCGTTCGGCGACGGCGGACTGGTCACCACCTCCTGCCCGTCCTCGGCCGAGGCCCTGCGTCGCCTGCGCAACCATGGCTCCAGCCAGCGCTACTACCACGACGAGATCGGCTACAACTCGCGCCTGGACGAGATGCAGGCCGCCATCCTGCGCTGCAAACTGCCGCACATCGACCACTACAACGCCGAGCGCCGGCGCGTGGCCGCACGCTACAGCGAGGGCCTCAAAGGCTTGCCGCTGGAGACCCCGCACGAGGACGGCATCGGCCTGCACGTCTACCACCAGTACACCCTGCTGACCGATCACCGCGACGCGCTGATGCCTGCCCTGACCGAGGACGGCATCGCCAACGCGATCTACTACCCGGTGCCGCTGCACCAGCAGAAGGCGTTCGCAGAGCCCGACGGCGAGCCCGAATCCCTGCCGGTGACCGAATCGGTGGCCGCGCGCTGCCTGTCCCTGCCGATCTTCCCCGAACTGGAAGACGCGCAGGTCGACCGCATCGTCGAACGGATCCGTGTTTCCCTGACATGACCCGCGAGGTGGTCGTCTGCGCCGGCGAGAGCTCCGGCGATGCCCTGGGGGCGGGGCTGGTGCGGGAACTCGCCGGCCACGCGGACGACCTGCATTTCTCCGGGATGGGTGGCGAACGCATGCGCGCCGCCGGCGTGGACACCCGCATCGACGTGGAAGAACTGGCGGTGGTCGGGCTGGTCGACGTACTGGTCAACTACCCCCGCCTGCGGCGGCTGTTCCGCCGCATGTGCGACCATCTCGAGACCACCCGCCCCGCGCTGCTGGTGCTGGTCGACTACGTCGAATTCAACCTGCGCCTGGCCGCGCACGCCAAACGCCTGGGCATCCCGGTACTGTTCTACGTGAGTCCGCAGCTGTGGGCATGGCGCAGTGGCCGTATCCGGCGCATCCGCCGCTACGTGGATGCCATGGCCGTGCTGTTCCCGTTCGAGACCGCCATCTACGAACGCGCCGGCGTGCCGGTACGCTACGTCGGCAACCCGCTCGTTGACCACGTGCAGGCGCCGGAACCACCCCTGCGCGAACGCCTGGGCGTCGCGCCGGATACCCGAATCATCGGCCTGCTGCCGGGCAGTCGCGGCGGCGAGCTCAAGCGCCACTGGCCCCTGCTGCTGGAAACCGCCCGCCGCCTGCACCATCGACATCCGGATCTGCGCTTCGCGGTGGGCCTCGCCCCCGGTGTCACCGCGGAGCGCCTCGCCGGGCTGGCCGCCTCACCCGCCGCGGGCGGGGAGCCCGGCAGCAAGCCGCCACTGGACTATGTCGGTGAAGAGGACGGGACCCACGCGATCATGGCGGATGCCGACCTCCTGCTCACCGCGTCAGGCACCGCGACCCTGGAAGCCGGCCTGCTGCGCGCCCCGATGCTGGTGTTCTACCGCATGGGGGCCGTGTCGCATCTGGTGTTCCGCCGGCTGGTGCACCTGGAGCACATCGCTCTGGTCAACATCGTCGCCGAGGAAGGGGTCGTCCCCGAATACCTGCAGCACGACGCGACGCCGCAACGCCTCGCCGAGGATGCGGACGCCCTGCTGCGGGAACCGGAACGCCTGGAAGCGATGCGCGAGCGCCTGTCACGGGTACGGGAAAGACTGGGCGACGGCGGCGCGGATCGCCGCGTGGCCGCAGCGGCCGCCGAGATGCTGGAGCACGGACACCTGCTGCCCGCCGACTGACGCCCCGTGCGGGCTCGGCGCGTTTGCCCCTGGTTCGCGACCAGGGCCGCCCCTGCATGCCGGAACCCGACAAATGCCCCGTGCGCCCCATGCGGTACCCCTGCAGGAGCGCGCTTACGCGCGAAAACCGCGATCAGTGCTGGCGACCACCCCGCAGGATGCCGCGCCGCGATCCCTGGACGAAGTGGATCAGGTCGCGCACCTCGGGGATATCGGTCTCCGCCAGCATCGCGTCGAGATGGGATTCGCGCCCGGCCCGTCCGCGCATGCCGCGGATGAACACCCGGTGCAGCCCCTGGATCGCCACGTCGCTGAAACCGTTGCGGCGCAGCCCCACCTTGTTGATGCCGATCAGCCGCGCGTAGTTGCCGCTGGCCAGGCAGTACGGCGGCAGGTCGCGGTTGAGCGCCGAGCCCATGCTGGTGAACGCGAAGGTCCCGACGCGGCAGAACTGGTGCACCAGGGTAAAGCCGCCCAGGGTGGCCTTGTCGTGGATCTCCACGTGGCCGGCCAGCGAGGTGGCATTGGAGAAGATGATCTCGTTGCCGATGGTGCAGTCGTGGGCGATGTGCACATAGGCCATGATCAGGTTGTCATGGCCGATCACCGTCTCGCCCAGCCCCTTGGCGGTGCCGCGGCTGAGGGTCACCGACTCGCGGATCACGTTGCGGTCGCCGATCACCAGCCGGGTCGGCTCACCGCGATAGCTGGTATCCTGGGGCTCCTCGCCGATCGAGGAGAACTGGAAGATACGGTTGTCGCGGCCGATTTCGGTCGGACCGTTGATCACCACGTGCGGCCCGACTCGGGTCCCCGCGCCGATGCGCACGTTCGGGCCGATCACCGAGAACGGTCCGACTTCCACCGAGCTGTCGAGCTCGGCGCTCGGATGGATGTCCGCCCGCGAATCGATCACGCGTCGATTTCCTTGCCCGCACACATCAGTTCAGCGGTGGCGCAGATCTCGTCGCCTACCTTCGCCTCGGCATCGAAGCGCCAGATCCCGCGCACCGTGCGCGTCAGCTCCACCCGCAGATCCAGCTGATCGCCGGGCACCACCTGGCGGCGGAAACGCGCCTGGTCGATGCCCACGAACAGGTAGAGCTGCTGCTTGTCCTGATTGACGCCGCGCGCCTCCTCGGTCTTGAAGGCCAGCAGCCCGGTCGCCTGGGCCAGGGCCTCGAGGATCAGCACCCCCGGCATCACCGGCTTGACCGGGAAATGCCCCTGAAAGAACGGCTCGTTGATGCTGACGTTCTTCAGCCCTACCAGATGCTCGCCGGGTTCGCACTCCACCACCCGATCCACCATGAGGAACGGGTATCGATGGGGGAGGTACTGCATGATCTGCTGAACGTCGAGGGCATCCACGGGGCGTATCCTGTGTTCTTGTTAGGGTATTGTCGTGCCGGGCCGCCGGATGCCCTGCTTTTTATGTGTCGCGCGCGCGCCGACCCATGCGCCGCAGACGGGCCAGGGTCCGGTTCCACAGGCGGGCCTCCTGGTGCGGAACACCCGAGGCGTAGTGCCCGGCATGATCGATGCTGCGCGTAACCAGTGTCATCGCGTGGATCGTCACGTGATCGGCAATGCTCAGATGGCCGAGGATCCCCGCCCCTCCACCAATGGCGCAGTGACGACCGATACGGGCGCTGCCGGCGATTCCGACACAGCCGGCGATGGCCGTATGGTCTCCAATCTCGACGTTATGGGCAACATGAACAAGGTTGTCGATCTTCACGCCTTCGCCAATCCGGGTGTCTTCCACGGCCCCGCGGTCGATGGTGCAGTTGGCCCCGATCTCCACATCATCACCCACGCGGACCCCGCCAAGCTGCTCGATCTTGAGCCACGTCCCGTCTTCCGGGGCGAAGCCGAAACCGTCGGCCCCGATAACCGTGCCGGCATGGACGATGCAGCGCTCGCCCAGCACCACGCCGTCGAGTACGCGCACGCCGGGATGCAGGAAGCTGCCCGCGCCGATCACCGCGTCGCGGCCGACATGCGCCTGCGCCTCGACCACGGCGCCGGATTCCAGGCGGGCACCCGCGCCAATGACCGCTCCGGCAGCGACCGTCGCGGCGGGATCGACCCGTGCCGACGGATCGACAACCGCCGAAGGCGCAATGCCCGGCTCACGCGCGCGGCGCGTTTCGGCCAGCATCTGGCTCACGCGCGCATAGGCCGGATAAACCGCCGCCACGCGGATGCGCACCGCCCCCGCCGGCAGGACCGCGGCAGGCAGATCGGCGGGAATCAGCAGGGCCCCGGCGCGCGAATCCGCCAGCCCGTCCGGCAATGCATCGGCGCGCACCACGAACGCCAGCTGATCCGGTGCCGCACGCGCCGGGGAGGCCAGTCCGCGGATACGCCGCGCACCGTCGCCCTCCAGCTCGCCCCCGACCCGACGCGCCAGGGCCGCGGTCTCGATGCCGTCCGGATCACTCACGCTGCATCGCGGCCAGCACGTCGTCGGTGATGTCCACGCGATCCGAGGCGTAGAGCACGTTGCGCTCGGTCAGGATCACGTCGATGTCGCGCTCGCGCGCCAGCTCGGCGATCGCGTCGTTGATGCGCCGCTGCAGGCGCGACAGTTCCTCGTTGCGGCGCACGTTGAGGTCCTCGGAAAAGCTCTCCTGGGCGCGCCGGAACTCGCGCGAGCGGGCCGAGAACTCGCGTTCCAGCGCGGCCCGTTCGGACGGGTCCATCATGTCGCCCTCGCGCTCCAGGCGATCACGCAGCCGCTGCAGTTCCTCGCGTTCTGCCACCAGCTCGGAATCGCGCGGGGAGAATTCCTCCTCCAGCTCGCGCATCGCCTGTTCCGCTTGCGGCGAATCCTCGAGGATCCGGTTCATGGTCACATACCCCACGGTCTGCGCCCCGGCAATCGCGGGCACTGCCGTCCAGCCCGCCACCACCAGCGCGACCCCGATACCGGCCGTTATCCAGGCCTTCATGCCGCCTCCCGGGGCATTGCCGCCCCCGTGATTGTTGCTGCCGTGTCCGCCGCTCTCAGAAACCCGCTCCCAGCTGGAACTGGAAACTCTGAGTATCGTCACCGGGCTCGTCGTTCAGCGGCTCGGCCACACTGAAGCTCAGCGGCCCCACCGGCGAGAACCAGGTCAGCGCCAGTCCCGCCGCCGCGCGCAGCTCGCCCACGTCGAAATCGCCCGGCTCGTTGAACACGTTGCCGGCGTCCACGAAGGTACTCATGCGGATCGCATCGTTATCCGCGGCGAACGGGGCCGGGAAGAACAGCTCGCCGGACACCGTGGTCCGCAGGCGCCCGCCATAGGGATCATCGTTGCTGTCGCGCGTGGCCGGCTGCCCGTTGCGCAGCGGCCGCAGGTCACCCAGACGGTTGTCCTCGTAGCCGCGCACCGACTGGATCCCGCCGGCAAAGAACCGTTCGAAGAACGGCAGTTCGTCGCTGCCGAACCCGTCGCCGTAACCGATGCCGCCGGAAACGGAGAAGCTGAAGTTTTCGCTCAGGCGGAACAGCTCCTCGCCCGAATACGTGAGCTTGTAAAACTCGCGGTCGCTGCCGGGAATGGCCAGCTCCGCCCCGATCCGGTGCCGCCGACCCTCGGAGGCAAAGGTCGTCGAATCCCGCGTATCGTGGATGTAGCTGGTCTCCAGCTTGACCAGGTTGGCCGTGTCACCGAACTCGTCCAGTTCGTCGCGGATCTCCACCGGCGTGCCCGTACGCCCGCCGGTGTGGTCCACGGTATTGACCTCGATGTGCTCGAAGCCCGGCCGGATGCGCACCCGATCCACCTCCGACAGCGGGATCCCGTAGCTCACGTTGAACCCGTAGCGGTCGGTGGAATAGCGCGAGATGTTCGCCGCTTCGGCGTCCACCTCGCGGTAGAACACCGAGAACCCGCGGCTGGCCCCGGCCGGCGTGTAATGCGGATTGGTCAGGTCCATGCGGAACACCCGGTTCACGTCGGAGGTACTGATCTCCGTGGAAAACCGGTTGCCGGTGCCGAGGAAGTTGTCCTGCGAGATCGAGCCGGACAGCAACAGCCCCTGGTTCTGCGAATACCCGGCGCCGATCGACAGCGCGCCGGACTGGCGTTCCGTCACGCTGATGTCGAGATCGACCTCGTCGTCCGAGCCCGGCACCCGCCGCGTCTCCACGTTCGCGCTGGCAACGAACGGCAGGCGCTGCAGGCGGATCCGCGAGCGCTCGATCAGCGCCCCGTTGTACCAGGACGACTCCATCTGCCGCAGCTCGCGGCGGTAGACGCTCTCCTGGGTGTTCTCGTTGCCGGAGATGTTGATCCGCCGTACGTACACCCGGGGGCCGGGGTCCACGAAGAACGTCACCGTGACTTCGCGGTTGTCCTCGTCGACATCCGGCACCGGATTGACGTTGGCAAAGGCATAACCCTCGCGCTCCAGGCGTTCCGCCATGCGCTCCGCCGACTCGGTGACCTGGCTGCGCGAGAACGGCGCGCCCAGATCCACCTCGATCAGGCTCTCCAGTTCCTCCTCCGGAATCACGAAGTCACCGGCCAGCGAGGTCCCCGTCAGGGTGTAGGGCTCGCCCTCGTCCACGTTGATGGTAATGAACAGGTCTTCGCGATTGGGCGACAGCGTGACCTGGGTGGAATCCACGTCGAACTCGAGAAAGCCGGAATCCAGGTAGTGCGAGCGCAGGGTCTCGAGGTCGCCGGAGAGCTTCTCCCGGGAATAGTCGTCGCGGCTGGAGAAGAACTGCCACCAGCGCGGGACCCCCGATTCGAAATCACCCTTGAGGTCACCGTCATCGAACGCCTGGTTGCCGACCAGGTTCACGCCACGGATCTTCGCCTGCGGCCCTTCCGTAATGTCGATGTCGACATCCACCCGGTTGCGCGCAAGATCGACGATGTCGACGTCGATCCGCACGTTGTAGCGTCCGCGGGCGAAATACTGTTCGCGGATCTCGTTCTCGATGCGCTCCAGCAGGGTACGGTTGAACACCCGCCCGCTGCGCAGGCCCACCGATTCCAGCGCCTCCTCCAGCGCCTCGTCGGGGATGTCGTTGTTCCCGGAGAAGCGGATCTCGTTGATCGCCGGCCGTTCGGAAACGATCACCACCAGCACGTCGCCGCGGCGGGCGAGCTCCACGTCGTCGAAGAAGCCGGTGCGGAACAGCTCGCGGATCACTTCCGGCGTCTGGCTGTCGTCGAAGGTGTCCCCCACCTCCACCGGAAGATAGCTCAGGGCCGTCCCCGCGGTAATACGTTCCAGCCCTTCGATCTCGATGTCCTCGATCTGATAGGCCTGCCCCCAGGCCGGCCCCGCGAGGGTCACCAGGCCGAGCAGGGCCCATCCTTTCAAGCTTTGTCGCGCCATGCTGTCCGCCAAGTGGAGGGCGTCCGGTACCGTTTCCGGTCAGCCGAACAACCGTGTCAAGTCGTTGTAGAAGGCGAGGATCATCAATGCCGCGATCATCAGCAACCCGATCTGCTGGCCCACGATCTGGGTCTTTTCCGACACCGGGCTGCCCTTCACGGCTTCCGCCGCGTAGTACAGCAGGTGCCCGCCGTCGAGCATCGGTATGGGCAGCAGATTGATAATCCCCAGCGACACGCTGACGATCCCGAGAAACCCGAGGAAGGCAGATATCCCGATGACCGCGGACGTGCCGGCAAACTCGGCTATGGTAACCGGTCCGCTGATATTTTTGACCGAGGCCTCGCCGGTCACCATGCGCCAGAGGATCCCGAGGGTCAGGGTCGTGACCTCCCAGGTCCGCACCGCACCGGAGCCGATGGCTTCCACCGGCCCCTGGCGCACGATCACGCTCAGCTCGCGCATCGCCGGCTGATCCGGATCCACGCCGGCCCCGATCCGCCCGATGGTACCCTCTTCGGCCTCCACCGGCTCGGGGGTCAGCGTCACCTGTCGCCGCGTCCCGTCACGTTCCAGCGTGACGGACAGCTCGCTCCCGGCGCTGGCCCGGATCCGCTCGACCCAGGCATTCCAGCCGGCGACGCTGTCGCCGTTCATCGCGACCACCCGGTCCCCGGTCTGCAGCCCGGCGCGATCGGCCGGCGAGCCGGATTCGACCTGGCCGATCACGGGCTCCAGCTGCGGCCGGAACGGCGCCACGCCCAGGCGATCAAGGAACTGGCCCTCGCCCAGAAGCTCCGCGCGGGCCGACAGATCCAGACGGCGTTCGACCTCGCGGCCGTCGGCATCGCGAACCACCAGCGGCACCGTATCACCACGCACCGCGTGGTCAAGCAGCCGCAGATTGGCCTGTTCCCAGTCCCCGACCTCGCGCCCGGCAATGCGCACGATCTCCTCGCCGCGCTCCAGGCCCGCTTCCGCGGCCGGCGATCCCGGGGTGATCTCGCCCACCACCGGGCGCACGCCACCCACGCCGATCATGAACATCACCGCGAACACCGCGATCGCCAGCAGGAAGTTCGCCGCAGGGCCGGCGGACACGACGAAGGTCCTCGCCCCCAGTCCCTGGCGATCGAACGCCCGGTGTTCCTCGCCCGGCGGCACCTCGCCCTCGCGACCGTCGAGCATCTTCACATAGCCGCCCAGGGGGATGGAGGCGATCGCGAATTCGGTCCGGTCACGTCCGAAACGCCGCGACCACAACGGCCGTCCGAAGCCCACGGAAAAACGCAGGACCTTCACCCCCATCAGGCGGGCCGCCAGAAAATGGCCGTACTCGTGCACCGTGACGAGCACCCCGATCGCCACGACAAAGGCCAGCAGACTGGTCAGAAATCCCGTCACACCGCTTCACGCCTCCGCATGTCCAGCCAGTCCCGCGCGTGCGCTCTCGCCCGCGCGTCGGCACCCAGTACGACTTCCAGCGTGCCCGCGGGTTCCGCCTCCACCCCCTCCAGGGTCGCCTCGATCAGGGCCGGGATCGCGTCAAAGGCCAGCTCGCCCGCGAGGAAGGCCTCCACCGCGACCTCGTTGGCGGCGTTCAGCACCGCGGTGGCCGTGCCGCCCTTCTCCAGCGCGCGCTGCGCCAGGCGCAGGGCCGGATAACGGGTCTCGCAGGGCTCGGAGAATTCCAGCGCCCCCATGCTGAGCAGGTCCAGTGCCTGTACACCGGAGGACATGCGTTCCGGCCAGGCCAGCGCATGGGCGATCGGCGTGCGCATGTCGGGGTTGCCCATCTGCGCCAGCACCGAACCGTCTTCATACGCCACCATCGAGTGCACGATACTCTGCGGATGCAGCACCACCTGGATACTCGACGGCGGCACCGCGAACAGCCAGCAGGCCTCGACCAGCTCCAGCCCCTTGTTCATCATCGTGGCCGAGTCGACCGAGATCTTGCGGCCCATGTCCCAGTTCGGGTGAGCGCAGGCCTCGTCCGGGGTGATCTCGCCAAAGGTCTCCAGCGAGCGCTCGCGAAACGGCCCGCCGGAAGCCGTCAGCCAGATCCGGCTGGCCCCGTGCGGGCTTACCGGGTCGGCGCAGGTGTAGCCATTGGGCAGGCACTGGAAGATCGCGTTGTGTTCCGAATCGATCGGCAGCAGCCGCGCCCCCGAGCGCCCGACCGCATCCATCAGCAGCGCACCCGACATCACCAGCGCTTCCTTGTTGGCCAGCAGCACCCGCTTGCCGTGCTCCGCCGCCGCCAGGGTCGGCAGCAGGCCCGCGGCACCGACGATCGCCGCCATCACCGCATCCACCTCGGGCGCGCGACAGACCTCGACCAGTGCCTCCATACCGCCCCGCACCTCGGTCTCGCAGCCGGCCGCGGCCAGTCGGTCGCGCAGGCTCTCCGCCGCCTCCGGTTCCCCCATCACCGCCACCCGCGGGCGATACTGCAGGCATTGCGCCTCCATCCGCTCGACATTGCGATATGCGGTCAGCGCGTAGACCGAGAAGCGTTCCGGCTGCCGCGCCACCACGTCCAGGGTGCTGAGTCCGATGGAACCGGTGGAGCCAAGGATGGTGATCTGTTGCTTGTTCATGGAATGCTCCCGGAGGTCGGGGCGTTATGCCCTGGCACGTTCAGGTGGCGGGCACCGGCCACAGCTGCAGCCAGTACAACCCGCCCGCCAGCACTGGCGCGGCCGCAAGATGGCTGTCCACGCGATCCAGAATACCGCCGTGCCCCGGCAGCAAGGAACCGCTGTCCTTGGCCCCGGCCCGGCGCTTGAGAATGCTTTCGAACAGATCGCCCACCACGGAGATCAGCCCCGTCACCATGGACAGCAGCACGAACGGGAGGGCCTCCATCGGATCCAGGTCGGCGGCCACGGCCACGATCACCGCGAACACGAATACCAGGCCCATGCCCCCCATCAGGCCCTCGCGGGTCTTCCCGGGACTGATCTCGGGCGCCATCGCAGTACGTCCGAAGCGCCGACCCGCGAAATAGGCCCCGGTATCCGCCAGCCCGATCATCACGATCAGATAGACCACCAGCAGCGGCTCGATTCGGTGCAGTGCGAGAATGGCGACCCCTGCCGCCATGACCATCAACAGGCCACTGACGCGCAGCAAGGGGCGCCAGAGCGACTCCGACGCGGTATCCGCGTGATAGAACGGCAGTGCAAAGGCCGCTGCCGCCCACAGCGCCACCCCGAGGATCACTCCCGTCAGCTCCAGGTGCGCACTGCCGGCCAGCGTCGGCAGTGCGATCCCGGCCATCACCAGGGCGGTCCAGGGAACCAGCATTGCGCCCCCCCGGAGCTGTGCCAGAACGCCCCATTCCCAGGCCGCCAGGCCCAGGGTCGCGGCGACCAGGATCAGCACCGCCCACGCCGGGCCCCAGGCAATCAGCGCCAGTGCCGGCAATCCCAGGGCACTGGCCGTAATCACTCGCTGTTTAAGCATCCGCCTCGGCCTCGCCCTGCGCGGCGGGAACACCGCCGAACCGACGCTGACGTCCGGCGTACCACTCGAGCGCGGCGGAAAAGTCATCCCGAGCCATTTCCGGCCACAGGGTATCGACAAAAAGCAGTTCGGCGTACGCCGCCTGCCATAGCAGAAAGTTGCTGATCCGCCGCTCGCCGCCGGTCCGGATCAGCAGATCCACGTCGGGCAGGCCCGCGGTACTGAGGTAGCGTTCCAGACCGGCCTCGTCGTCACTGCGCGCGCCGTCACCCTGCTCGCGCGCCCAGCGCAGCGCCGCCTGCTGCATGTCCCAGCGCCCGCCGTAACCCAGCGCGATCACCAGTTCCAGCCCCCGGTTATCAGCGGTCCGGCGCTCGGCTTCCTGCATGCGTTGCTGCAGCTCCTCGGGGAAACGCGCGCGCTCGCCGATGAAGCGCAGTTTCACGCCGCGCTCCAGCAGTTCCGGGAGTTCGCCCTCGATGGCGGAGACAAAAAGCTCGAACAGGGCCTCCACTTCTTCCCGCGGGCGGCGCCAGTTCTCGCTGCTGAAGGCAAACAGGGTCAGCGCGGTGATCCCCTGTTCACCAAAATAACGCACGGCCTCGCGCGTGGCGCCGAGACCTTCGCGGTGCCCGGCAGCCCGCGGCTCACCCCGCGCCTCGGCCCAGCGGCCATTACCGTCCATGATCACCGCCACATGGGCGGGCAGCTCGGCATCGGCGGCCATGTTCGGGTGCGGATCCGGCATGATCGGAGGCCGTCAGACCTCCATCAGCTCGTTTTCCTTGTCGGCGAGCATCTTGTCGATGCGCGCGATGTGATCATCCGTCAGCTTCTGGATCTCGTCCTGAGCGCGCTTTTCGTCGTCCTCGGAGATGTCCTTGTCCTTCACCTGCTGCTTGAAGGTATTGTTGGCGTCTCGCCGGATGTTGCGCACCGCGACGCGGGCGCCCTCCGCCTCGGACTTGACCACCTTGACCAGCTCGCGCCGCCGTTCCTCGGTCAGCGCCGGCAGCGGCACGCGGATCACCATCCCCTGGGACGACGGGTTGAGCCCCAGATCGGAAGTCATGATCGCCTTTTCGATCTTGCCGATCATGTCCTTCTCGTAGGGCTGCACCGCCAGCGTGCGGGCATCCTCGGCATTCACGTTGGCCACCTGGTTGATCGGCACCTCGGTGCCGTAATACTCCACGTGCACGTGATCCAGAAGGCTGGGGTGCGCGCGCCCGGTGCGGATCTTGCCCAGCTCCGAGCGCAGAGATTCCAGCGTCTTGTCCATGCGCTCGCGCGCATCCTTGATCGTCGCATCTGTCATTGCCTGGACCCCTCGACCAGGGTTCCCACCGACTCGCCCATCACCAGGCGCTGCAGGTCCCCCTTCGCAAACATGTTCATGACTCGTATCGGCAGCTCGTTGTCGCGGCACATCACCAGCGCGGTAGTGTCCATCACCCCCAGACGCCGCTCCAGCGCATCGTCGTAGGTGAGCCTGTCGAAACGCCGTGCGTCCGTCTGTGTGAACGGATCCGCATCGTACACTCCGTCCACCTTGGTGGCCTTGATCATCAGATCGGCATTGATCTCGATCGCCCGCAGACTGGCCGCGGAATCGGTGGTGAAGAACGGGTTCCCGGTGCCGGCGGCAAACACCACCACCCGGCCCTTTTCAAGGTGCCGCACCGCGCGCCGGCGGATGTAATCCTCGCAGACCTGGTTGATGCGGATGGCCGACATCACCCGGCAGAAGCGCCCGGCCCGCTCGATCGCGTCCTGAAGGGCCAGGGCATTGATCACCGTGGCCAGCATGCCCATGTGGTCGCCGGTCACGCGGTCCACGCCGCCTTCGGCCAGCCCGGCGCCACGAAAGATATTGCCGCCCCCGATGACGATACCCACCTCGACCCCGCGCCGCGAGAGTTCGCAGACCTCTTCGGCCACCTGCGACAGCACCGCCGGATCGACACCGTAATGATGTTCCCCCAGCAGGGCCTCCCCGCTCAGCTTCAGCAGGATGCGTCGGTAGGCGGGCTGCGTGTCCTGGCTCATCGGGTTCCTTTTCTCGGGCTGGCTGACGGGGTCGGAGTGGTCTTAATCCTGAAATGCTGCTTGTTACGGGCAGGCCGGACCCCGCAGGATCCGGCCCGGCCGGCTCAGGCCCCGCGGGCCTGCGCCATGACTTCCTCGGCGAAGTTCTCGCTCTTCTTCTCGATACCTTCGCCCACTTCGTAGCGCACGAAGCCGGTGACCTTTGCGCCCTTCTCCTTGAGCAGGTCGCCCACGGTCTGGTCCGGGTTCATCACGAACGCCTGACCCACCAGGGTGATCTCGCCGAGGTACTTGCGGATGCGCCCTTCGATCATCTTCTCGATGATGTTCTCCGGCTTGCCGGATTCCTCGGCCTGGGCCTTGAACATCGCGCGTTCCTTGTCGAGCATCTCGGTCGGGACTTCGTCCTCGTCCACGCACACCGGCTGCTGGGCCGCGATGTGCATGGCGATGTGCTTCGCCAGCTCGTCGTCGGCCTTGTCCAGGGCCACCAGCACGCCGATGCGCGCGCCATGCTGGTAGGCGCCCAGCGAACCCTCGGCGTTGAGGCGCTCGAAACGGCGAACCTGCACGTTCTCGCCGACCTTGGCCACCAGCTGGGTGCGATGCTCTTCCAGCTTCTCGCCCTCGACTTCTTCGTTCATCAGGCCATCCACGTCGGTGGCCTCGGTGTTCAGCGCGGTCTGCGCGCAGCGCGTGGCGAACGCACGGAAGTTGTCGTCGTTGCCGACGAAGTCGGTCTCGCAGTTGACCTCCACGATCACCGCGCGGTTGCCCTCGCTGACGATCTCCACGCGACCTTCGGCCGCCACGCGGTCGGCCTTCTTGTCGGCCTTGGCCATGCCCGACTTGCGCATGGCTTCCACGGCGGCCTCGAGATCACCGTCCACCTCGGTGAGGGCCTTCTTGCATTCCATCATGCCTGCGCCGGTACGTTCGCGCAGTTCCTTAACCTGGGCAGCACTGATTGCCATCGGAATCAACTCCTGAAGGATTCTTGCGGAGCCGGCCGCGCGGATCGCGGCCGGCCGGTTTCATCAAGCCTGGTCGGCGGCCGAAGCCTCGGAACCTTCGGCCGTTTCGGCCTGGCCGAACGCCTCTTCGCCGGCGGCAGTGGTCATCGTGCCCTTGGCCTCGACGATGGTGTCGGCGATCGCGGCAACGTACAGCTGGATCGCGCGCATCGCGTCATCGTTGCCCGGGATCACGTAGTCCACGCCGTCCGGCGGGTTGTTCGAATCGACCACGGCGACCACCGGGATACCACGCTTCTTCGCCTCGTTGACCGCGATGCGCTCGTAGCCGACGTCGATCACGAACATGGCATCCGGCATGCGGTTCATGTCCTTGATGCCGCCCAGACCGCGGTCCAGCTTGTCCTTCTCGCGGCGGCGGGACAGCGCCTCGCGCTTGTTCAGCACGTCGAAGGAGCCGTCGGTGTCCATGGTCTCGAGATCCTTGAGACGCTTGATCGACTGCTTCACGGTGCTGAAGTTGGTCAGCATCCCGCCCAGCCAGCGGTGGGTCACGTGCGGCATGCCGGCGCGGCGGGCTTCTTCGGCGACCACATCGCGGGCGGAGCGCTTGGTACCGACGAACAGGATCTGGCCACCATCGGCCGCAACCTTGCCAAGAAAGTTCAACGCGTCGTTGAACATCGGCAGGGTCTTCTCCAGGTTGATGATGTGAATCTTGTTGCGCTCGCCAAAGATGTACGGCGCCATCTTGGGATGCCAGTAACGGGTCTGGTGGCCGAAGTGGACGCCGGCCTCCAGCATCTGACGCATGGTCACGAGGGACATGAGTGTTCTCCTGTTGTACGGGTTGGGCCTCCACGCATCCCGGCCTGAAACCGATCCGCTTGTGCGAACCAGCACCCGACAGACCGTGTCGATACGTGTGTGGATTAAGGTTGCGAGTCTCCGCTGAATTGCCAGCGAAGCGCGCGCTTTATAGCATAGAACGCTTATTCGAACCAAGCACGCGCGGCCCGTCATGCCGCGTCCGGAGACCCCATGTCCGTCACCATCAAGACCCCGGAAGAAATCGAGTACATGCGCGTGGCGGGCCGTCTGGCCGCCGAAGTGCTGGAGATGATCGAGCCCCATGTCGCCCCCGGCGTCACCACCGGCGAGCTCGACCGGATCTGCCATGACTATATCGTCAACGACCAGGAGGCGACCCCCGCGCCACTGAATTACCGGGGGTTCCCCAAGTCCGTGTGCACCTCGGTCAACCACGTGGTCTGCCACGGGATCCCCGGGGATCGCACACTCAAGAACGGCGACATCGTCAACATCGACGTCACGGTGATCAAGGACGGGTTCCACGGCGACACCAGCCGCATGTTCACGGTCGGCAAGCCGAGCATCCAGGCGCAGCGGGTGATCGACGTCGCCCGCACCGGGATGTACCTGGGCATCCAGCAGGTGCGCCCCGGCGCGACCCTGGGCGACATCGGCCACGCCATCCAGACCTACGCCGAAAAGCAGCGCTGCTCGGTGGTGCGCGAGTTCTGCGGCCACGGCATCGGACGCGGCTTCCACGAGGACCCGCAGGTGCTGCACTACGGCAAGCCCGGTACCGGCATGGTGCTGGAAGCCGGCATGTGCTTCACCATCGAACCCATGGTCAACGCGGGCAAGCGCCACACCAAAGTGCTGGCCGACGGCTGGACCGCGGTCACCAAGGACCGCAGCCCCTCGGCCCAGTGGGAGCACACCCTGCTGGTGACCGACGACGGCTACGAGATCCTGACCCTGCGCAAGGATGAGACCCCGCCGCAGGAAGCGGCGGCCTGACATCCGTCCCGACACCGCCCCGGAGGCGCGCATGGCCAACACGGAACCTGCCCTGAGCGACAGCAGCGCGGACTACCAGGAGCTCAGCCGCCACCCCGGTGACATCGCGCGGTTCCGCGAATATCGCCGGGGGATCGTGGAACAGCAGTACCGGGGCTTCCATGACGGGGTGGCGATCGAGGATCTGATCTTCGGCCACGCCCGCCGGATCGACGACCTCCTGCGCCTGATCTGGGCCCAGTTCGGCCTCGCCGCCGACCCGAACCTGTGTCTGGTGGCGGTCGGCGGCTACGGCCGGGGCGAACTGCATCCGGCCTCCGACATCGACATCCAGATCCTGGTGACGGGCGAACACGACGCCACGCGCTCCGAACGCATCGGCGAGTTCGTCACCTTCCTCTGGGACATCGGCATCGAGGTCGGCCACAGCGTACGCAGCATCGAGGACTGCACCCGCGAGGCCCGCGACGACATCACGGTGGTTACCAACCTGATCGAGTCGCGCTACGTGAGCGGCAGCCTGGCCCTTTTCAACGACTTTCGCGCCACGATCGAGGCCGATCGCGTATGGGATTCACGCAGCTTCTATGCCGCCAAGCTGGCGGAGCAGCAGGCCCGCCATCGTCGCTTCGGCGAAACCGCCTATCGTCTGGAACCCAACGTCAAGGAAGGCCCCGGCGGACTGCGCGACATCCAGATGATCGGCTGGGTGACCAAGCGCCACTTCGGCGCGGAACGGATCGAGGAGCTGGTCTCGCTCGGCTTTCTGCGCGAGGGCGAGTTCCAGGAAATGGTGGAGGGACAGAACTTCCTCTGGCGGGTGCGCTTTGCCCTGCACATGCTCACCGGCCGGCGCGAGGACCGCCTGCTGTTCGACCTGCAGCGTCAGCTCGCCAGCACCTTCGGCTTCGTCGACCAGAACCACAACCGGGCGGTCGAGCAGTTCATGCAGCGCTACTTCCGCACGATCAACGACCTGGAGCGCCTGAACGAACTGCTGCTGCAGCATTTCAACGAGGCGATCCTGGATGACCCGGAGCAGCTCCAGCAGCCCGAACGCATCCATCCCCGCTTTCAGGTCCGCGGCGGCTATCTGGAAGTCGCCCACGACCAGGTCTTCATGATCTACCCGCCGGCCCTGCTGGAAGTCTTCCGTATCCTCCAGCAGCACCCGGAGATCCAGGGCATCCGCGCCTCCACGGTGCGCCTCATCCGCGCTCACCGGCACCTGATCGACGGCCACTTTCGCCGCAACCGCCTCAACCGGGACCTGTTCATGGCGATCCTGCGCGCCCCGCGCGGCATCACCAGCCAGCTCCGGCGCATGAACCGCTACGGCGTGCTGGGCAATTATCTGCCCGCCTTCGGTCGAATCATCGGGCGCATGCAGTACGACCTGTTCCACGTCTACACGGTCGACGAACACACCCTGCACGTGGTGCGCAATGCGCGCCGTCTCGCCCTGCCCGAATTCGCCCATGAACACCCGCTGGCCAGCGAGATCCACGCCGGCCTGGAACGCCCCGAACGCCTGGTGCTGGCCGCGCTGTTCCACGACATCGCCAAGGGCCGCGGCGGCGATCACTCGGAGCTGGGCGCACAGGACGCACTGCACTTCTGCCAGCAGCACGGGCTGTCGGACGCGGACGCCGCGCTGGTCGCCTGGCTGGTGCGTTCGCACCTTCTGATGTCCCTGACCGCCCAGCGCCGCGACATCTCCGACCCCGACGTGGTGATGGAATTCGCCCGCGAGGTACGCTCGCCGGAGCGCCTCGACTTCCTCTATCTGCTGACCATCGCCGACATCCGCGGAACCAACCCGGAGATGTGGAACAGCTGGAAGGACTCCCTGCTGCAGACGCTGTACCACGCCACCCGCAACGTCCTCGACCGCGGGCTCGACCGGCCGCCGGACATGGAGGAACAGATCCGCCAGACCCGCCGCGAGACCCTGGAACTGCTGGCGCCGCAGGGCATTGGCGGGGAAGATGCCGCCGTGCTGTGGGGCCGCCTGGACGACGAATACTTCCTGCGCCATTCGCCCGACGAGATCGCCTGGCACACCCAGGCCCTGCTGAACAACGACCTCGAGGACCTGCCCCTGGTGCTGGTCCGCCCGCGCACCTCGCGCGGCAGCACCGAGGTCTTCGTCTATGCCGAGGATCACCCGCGCCTGTTCGCGCGGACCACCGCCGCCCTCGCCCAGCTCGGTCTGGACATCGTCGACGCCCGCATCATCAGTACCGCCGACGGTCACAGCCTGGACACCTTTCTGGTGCTGGAGAACGCCGGCCAGACCGTCGAATCCGGCTACCGCACCCAGGAAATCTGCGCGACCCTCAACCGGGCGCTGCGCGATGGCGCCGTCGGCGCGGCCCCGGTGCAGCGCCAGCTCCCGCGGCGGCTGAAGCATTTCGACGTCGACACCCGGGTGGAATTCGAGGAAGGTTCGCCGGGCGGTGCCACGCGCATGCGCATCCGCGCGCTGGACCGCCCCGGCCTGCTGTCCACCGTCGGCCATGTGCTGGCCGAGCACGACACCGACATCCGCACCGCGCGCATCGCCACCGCCGGGGAACAGGTCGAGGACAGCTTCACCCTCACCGGCAGCGACCGCCGGCCGCTCACCGCAGCCGAACGCGAACGCCTGCGCGCGGCCCTGCTGGAAGCTATCCGGGAGTCGGAGCCCCCGAGTTCGAATGCGGGCCCGAATGGGAGTCCGAATGCAGCGGACGCGGGACCGGCATGACCCCCGCCTCCGCGGCGCCCGGCTCGCCCGCCTCGCCCAGCAGGCGCGACTCGAAATCCGTCAGCACACTGAATTCCACCCGCCTTGATGCCTCGCGATCCTCGCGTCCGCGCTCATCCAGCACTCGGCGCGAGGATGACATCCCGACCGCCGCGACGCGCTCGCGGAACCAGTCCTCGCCGCGCACGCGCTCCAGACCCCAGGCGTATTCCAGCACCGAACGCGTGCGCCGCTGACTCAGGTCCATGTTGGCGAAATAGGCCTCGCGCGCGTCCTCCGCCCCGGCCCATTCGCTGGACGTATGGCCCTCGATGCGCACCTCGCGGATGACCCCGGCGAACGGCCGCAGGCGCTCGGCATAGCGCGGCATGAAATCCTCCAGGATGGCCTCGAAGCGCGGCCGTATCGCCGCGGAACTCTGCTCGAACAGCACCTCCGGCTCGCGGAAGCTGAGCGTCAGATCCTCGCGGTCCAGCTCCGCGTTCCAGCGCTCCAGATCCTCCTCGAATTCGTCCAGCAACGCGGCGTGGATCGCATCGCGCAGCGCCAGCGCCTCGCTGCGGGTTTCCTCGTGGGCCGCCTGCGAGCGCTCCACCTGCACCATGTGCAGCACCGCAATAAACAGGAAGATCATCATCAGCGCGGCCATCAGGTCGGCCACCGCCAGCCATTGCGAACCCTGCTCGGAAGGCGTTTCCCCCGCAGCCCGCGCCCGCCGCGCAAACAGCCGCCGCAGGATCACGAGCGCCCCCCGGCAGCCGCCATGCTGCGCCCTTCGGTCGCGGACCAGCGCGCCTGCGCGGCCTGTCCCGCCTCAATCGCGTTCTCCAGGCTCTCCAGCATGCCCTCCAGACGCGCGTCCATCGCCGGGAAGGCCTCGGTCGCACGATCCCGCAGCGCCGCGATGGATCCCAGCAGGGCCTCCAGCTCCACCGTCTCGCGGCGCAGGCTGGACAGCGTCGCATCCTGATCCTCCACGTGCCGCGTGATGCGGAAGGCCTGATCGGTCAGCTTCTCCAGACTGGCGCCGGAGTGCTCCATGCCCTCGCGCGCCTGATCGAACGCCCGCCGCAGTTCCTCCATCTGGTCGCGGTACTGCCCCTGCCACTCCAGCAGGCGGCCCACCGATGCATCGAGCCGGCGGAAGTTCTCGCCGAACTGCTCGCCCAGGCGCGTGTTGAAGTCGCGGATCACCTGCTCCAGCGCCGCCACCAGATGGCCGCTGCTCATCTCGCTCATGCGCTCCGCCAGCCCGTCCAGGGCCTCCAGGGTCTCGCGATGCTGGCGCTGCTGACGCTCCTCCAGGCCGCGATCCATGGCCTCCAGCCGCTGCGCCACCGCCTGCATCGCATCACGCTGTTCGCGCAGCAGATCCGGCACCAGGGCCGGATCCTGCGGCAACCCGTTGCCGCCCGCGGCGCCCGCGCCCCCGGCCGCGTCCGGATCATCCGCGGCGGCGGGCTCGGGCCGCAGCACCTGCAGCAGGCGCAACAGGGCCGCCAGTGCAATGCCAACGATGCTGGTAACGAACGCCAGCTTCAGCCCTTCCAGCAGCGCCGGCACCGAGGCCTCGACCCGCGCCGCATCGAAGTCCAGCAACCCGATCGCCACCCCGAGGAAGGTCCCGAGGATCCCCAGCGTGGTCAGCAGTGCCGGGGCCGCCGCCTGCAGCCGCGTCATCCGCCCCAGCGCCATGCCCGCCAGCGCCAGACCGGCGAGGACCAGCAGGCCGAGGGAAAACGCGCCGATCACGGTCATCGGCGTCAGCGCCTCCAGCGTCCCCAGCAGGGCGCTCGCCAGTCCGTTCAACCACTGTGTCATGCTTGCTCCTGTCCGGGTGTCGGCGCCCGGGAAACGCCCGCGGCGCCATGGCCATGCCGACTCCCCGGATCCGCAAGCAATATCAGGGCCACCCGTCGCAGGCCCCTCGCGCACGGGCGTCGCCCCGATAAACGTCGACCTTCCGACACCCTCGGGCGCACCCCGCGGTTCCACCCGCGCCCATACCGTCAACAAACCGTCACGCCATCGGGCGCCTTTCGCCGGCGGGCAGCGAAGCAGCGCCAGAAACGCTACCCTGATGACAGATTTGCCCCGGGAGGGCCCGATGCCAGGCCGCACCAACCTGCCCCTGATCCTGACCCTGGTCCTGCTCCTCGGGACCATGGCCGCGGCACTCCCCGCCGCCGCGCAGACGGCGGAGGGCCCCGCGGCGGATGCCGATCCCGTGACCCTGGGCATCCTTCCGTTCGCCAGTCCCAAAACCCTGTTTCAGCGCTATGCACCGTTGCGGGACTGGCTGGCGCAGACCCTCGACCGCGAAGTGCGCATCGAGACCGCACGCAATTTCGAAACCTTCCTCGGGCGCACCGACGCGGGCCGTTACGATCTGGTGCTCACCGGGTCCCACCTGGCCCGGCGCGCCCGCACGCACGGCGACTACCGTCCGCTGGTCGCGGCCACCCACCGCCTCTCCGCGCGGATCGTGACGCCGATCGATTCCCCGATCGACTCGGTACAGGACCTGGCCGGGCAAACCATCGCCGCCCCGCCGCGTCTGAGCATGGGCACCGTGGCCGTGCGTTATCTCCTGGATCTTCCACTGGCGGACAATCCGCCCGAGTACATCTATTATTCCCATCACGAGACCGCCCTGGACGCGCTGCAGCGCGGCCTTGCGGATGCTGCGATCATGGTGGTGGATGACGAGGCGGGTTCCGCACGTCCTGAAACGCGTGACCCGGACCGGGAACGCCTGATCTCCCTGCGGGACGGCCAACTGGTGCGCATGCTGATGCGCACGCCGCGCTTCCCGGGCGCGGTCATCCTGGCGCGCGAGGACCGCCTGCCTTCCACCGTTGACCTGGCCGGACAGCTGACCGCCCTGAGCGACACGCCGGAAGGGCGCGAGCGCCTGAACCGCATGGGCCACCGGGGCTTTGCAAGGTTCGACACGGACGCCATCCCGGACATAATGCCGCTGCCGGATCCGGGCTTTGTCCTTCCGGACAGCGGCGAACCGGCCGCGACGGACCGCTGAACCCGCCACCACTCGAACCACAACGGGGGAACACCATGGACAGCATGCTCGACGACACCGGAAAACTGGTCCTGCGCCTCGCGCTGGGCGTCATGATCCTGCTGCACGGAGTCGACAAGATCCTCGGCGGAATCAGCGGTATCGAGTCCATGGTGGTGGGCGCGGGCTTGCCCGCGTTCGTCGCCTGGGGCGTCTACATCGGTGAAGTCCTGGCCCCGATCCTGGTGATCCTGGGACTGTATGCGCGCATCGGCGCGGTGCTGATCGCGATCAACATGGTGTTCGCCATCGCCCTCGCCCATGCCCACGAACTGACCGACCTGACCGCCCACGGCGGCTGGGTCCTGGAACTGCAGGGCATGTTCCTGTTTGCCGCGGCGGCACTGGCACTCACCGGCCCGGGCCATTACTCCGTCAACCGGAGCTGACTCCCTTGGCCACCGCCCTTCTCTCCACCTGCAACCGGCCCCGGACCCGCGCCTGACCCCATGCGCCTGAACTTCGCCGCGCAGGTCGCGATCGGCACGGTCGCCATCCAGGCCGTGATGGTCATCGTGCTGATGGCCAGCGGAACCTCGCTCATCCGCGACAACCAGGCCGAGGTGCTGGAACGCTTCGCCGACCAGCAGGGCCGTCTGCTGAGTTCGGCCGTCGGGCCCGGTCTGGCCTACGCCGACCCCGGCATGCTGCAGGAGCTGCTGGACGACCTGGAGCAGGACACAACCCTGCGCTACGCGGTGGTCGAAGACGCGGACGGCCGACGCATGGCCGAGGTGGGTTCGGTGCCCGCCAGCCTTCCCGAACACGACGGCCTGCACCAGCAACCCGGAACCCTGGAGATGGGCATCCCGGTGGATCTGGCCGGGCAGCACCTCGGGACGATCCACGTCGAGTACTCCACCGATGACATCGACGCCCTCGCCACCGACCTGCTGCACCGCAACATCGCCCTGGCCCTGGGCGTGCTGGCCCTGTCCATGGCCGCGGGGACCCTCTTCGCGCTGATCGTGACCCGCCGGCTGCGGCTGCTCAACCTGGGCGGCCAGGCCCTGCAACGCGGCAATCTCGAATATCGCCTGAAGGTCACCTCCAGCGACGAATTCGGCGATCTCGCCCGCACGTTCAACAACGTCGCCGAACACCTGGAGACCACCCAGAGCGAGATCGAGCAGCAGAATACCCGTCTCAACCGCTCCGTTGCGCGCCTGGAATCCATGCTGGGCGGAGCCGACGCCCTCCTGTGGGAGGCCAATCCGCAGACCGGCCACTGGGAGTTCATCGCCGGCGACACCCGCCATCTCCTGGGATATCCGGTCGAGCGCCTCGCGCGCCCGGGGCTGCGCGTGCGGCGCATCCATCCCGAAGACCTGTCGCGGGTCAAGGATACCTCCCGGGATCCTTCCGAAAAGCCCCGCCTGGTGGACTACCGCTTCCGCCACCGCGACGGCTACTGGATGTGGCTGCGCGACATCCAGTCGTGGGCTGCCGACGACCAGGGGCGCCCGGTGCTGCGCGGCCTGACCCTCAACATCACCGCCCACCGCCAGGCGGCGGATGCCCTGCACGAGAGCGAGTCGCGCTACGAGGAGGTCGTCAACAACATCTCGGAAGTAATCTTCCGCACCGACGCCGAGGGCCGCTGGACCCTGCTCAACCCGGCCTGGGAGAAGCTGACCGGCTTCAGCGTGGACGAGAGCCTCGGCCGCAGCCTGTGCGAATTCGTCGCCACCGAGGACCGTGCCGAGGCCGACCAGGTCTGCCACACCCTGATGCAGGGCGAACAGGACCGTGATTTTGCCGAAGAGATCCGCCTGCGCACCCGGGAAGGCGATGCCCGCTGGGTCAGCGTGTTCGCCAGCACCCGGCGCGATGAACGCGGCCGCGTGATCGCCCTGTTCGGCACCATCATGGACATCAGTGACCGCAAGCGGGCGGAAGAAGAAGTGCGCCGCCTCGCCTTCTTCGACAACCTCACCCACCTGCCGAACCGCACGCTGCTGCACGACCGTCTGCGTCAGTCGCTGGCCCATGCACACCGAACCGGCCTGCACGGCGCGGCGCTGTTCCTCGACCTCGACAACTTCAAGGACATCAACGACACCCTCGGCCACGCGGTGGGCGACGAACTGCTGCAGCAGGTCGCCGCGCGCCTGCGCTCCACCACCCGCGAGGCCGACACGCTGGCACGCCTGGGTGGCGACGAATTCGTCCTCGTGCTCAACGACCTCAACGCCGACCAGGATCGCGCTGCCACCCAGGCCGAGGCGGTGGGACGCAAGCTGATCGAGCTGATGCGCGAGCCGTTCCCGATCGGCGGCCAGGACCGCCACGTGAGCCCCAGCATCGGCGCGACCCTGTTCAGCGGCGACCACCTCGGCGTGCAGGAAGTGCTCAAGCAGGCGGACCTGGCGATGTACCGGGCCAAGAACGCCGGGCGCAACACCGTGCGCTTCTACGACCCCGAGCTGCACCGCGCGGTGGAAGCCCGCTTCCAGCTCGAGACCGAGCTCCGGGAAGCCCTGCGCCGGGACGAGTTCGAGGTCCACTGCCAGCTGCAGGTCAACAGCGACGACCGCCCGGTGGGGGCCGAACTCCTGCTGCGCTGGGCGCACCCGGAACGCGGCTGGGTCTCGCCCGGCGAGTTCATCCCGGTCGCGGAGCAGACCGGGCTGATCGTGCCCATCGGCCAGCGCGTGCTGGAGGAGGCCTGCCGGCGCCTGGCGCAGTGGAAACACGACCCCGCCCTGCGCGACCTGACCCTGTCGGTGAACGTGAGCGCGCGCCAGTTCCGCCACGGTACGTTCGTCGCCGAACTCGCCGGCCTGCTGGAGGCCACCGGGGCGCCGGGCCCCCGGCTGAAGCTCGAGATCACCGAGAGCATGCTGCTGGAAGACATCGATCACGCGATCGACAACATGCAGCAGCTGCGCGAGCTGGGCATCGGCTTCGCCCTGGACGACTTCGGCACCGGCTACTCGTCGCTGGCCTATCTCAAGCAACTGCCGCTATCCCAGCTCAAGATCGACCAGTCCTTCGTGCGCGACGTCCTCGACGATCCCAATGACGCCGCCATCGCCGAGATGGTGGTCAACCTCGCCCACACCCTCCGGCTGGACGTGATCGCCGAAGGCGTGGAGACCGAAGACCAGCGCGCGTTCCTGATGCACCTGGGCTGCTGGCACTTCCAGGGCTTTCTGTACGGCCGTCCCGCAACCATCGAAACCGTCGAGGCCCTCGCCGGCACCGGCGAGCCGCTGGCCCCGGCCTCCGGCGAAAACGATTCGTAAAAACCGAATATTCGATCGCCAAAATGGCGATTTTCATTCGGCTGGTCAGGATCTAACCTTGGGGAAATATCCCGCAAGAAAGGACCCGCCATGACCACCCGAGTACTCGTGCTGTACTACTCCACCTGGGGCCACATCGAGCAGATGGCCGAAGCCGAGGCGCGGGGCGCCCGCGGCGTCGCCGACACCGAGGTCACCATCAAGCGCGTGCCCGAACTGATGCCCGAGGATGTCGCCCGCAACGCCGGCGCCCGGCTCGACCAGCCGGCCCCCGTGGCCCGTCCCGAGGAGCTGGCCGACTACGACGCCATCATCATCGGCACACCCACGCGCTACGGCCGCATGGCCGCACAGATGGCGAACTTCCTGGATCAGACCGGCTCGCTGTGGTTCAACGACCGCCTGGTGGGCAAGATCGGCAGCGTGTTCAGCTCCACCGCCAGCCAGCACGGCGGCCAGGAGACCACCCTGATCTCCACCATCGTGAACCTGATGCACTTCGGCATGACCATCGTCGGCCTGCCGTACACCGAAAAGCGCCTGCTGGAAATGGGCCAGATCAGCGGCGGGACGCCCTACGGCGCCACCACCCTGGCCGACGGCGACGGCAGCCGCCAGCCCACCGAGGCCGAACTCGGCATGGCCGAATCCCAGGGCCGCCACGTCGCCGAAGTCGCCCGCACCCAGAAGCTGGGCCAGGCCGCCGGCTGACAACACCCCTGGCCCAAATCGGCCGGAGGGCCGGCCTCCCACCGGGGCCGGGGTCGACCCGTAGGAGGCCAGCCCCCTGGCCGATTGGGTTCTCGCCGTCCCGCCGGGGCCGATCGGCCGGAGGGCCGGCCTCCTGCCGGGCAGGGTGCGACCCGTAGATACCGTGTCTCGCTTACTGGTTGCAACCGGTGCTACAGCGAGGTTGGTACGGCTGCTGCGACTTCAGCACACCGAAGGCGATGTGGAGCAACTTCCGCATTGCGGCGCCGATCGCGGCCATCTTCGCCTTCCCACGCCGCAACAGGCGCTGGTATTGATCCCGAACGTCGGCGTTGTGATGCGCGGCGGCGATCGCTGCCATGTAGAGCTTGCGTCGCAGACCGCTTGACCCC
>NZ_KB898770.1:0-75218 GCF_000377885.1 Thioalkalivibrio sp. AKL17 | reverse complement strand
CCCCGTCCGGCCAACCCCTGCGCCCGATCGGCCAGGGGGCTGGCCTCCTACAGGTCGAACCCTGCCCCCCGTAGGAGGCCGGCCCTCCGGCCGATCCCGCATCCGGCCGATTCCCCGTCTTCCACCAGGAATCAGGGATCACGAGCCACCGAGGGTCAGCCGCTCCCCGTCCCCGTGCAGCCGGTATTGCGGGATCTCCAGGTTGCGCGCCCCGGGCTGGCCGCGGAACACCCGCCCGGCGGCGTCGTAACGCCCGCCGCGACAGCGATCCTCGAAACCGCCCGGCCAGCCGTCGGCCGCCTGCGGATGCACCAGGTCCAGCTCGCAGCCCAGATCCGCGCTCTCCCCGTAGACCACCAACCAGGCCGGGTCGAAACTGCGCTCCGGCAGCTCCAGCCCCTCCGGCTGCCGCCCGCGCCGCGCCTCGGGGTCGCGCAGCGCATCGGCCTCGATCGCCTCCAGCGAACCCAACAATGCCGAATCCCGGTGCACCACCAACACATGACGACCGTTCCAGCGCAGGCGCTTCACCTCGCCCGGGCCGATATCCGCCAGCTCCAGCACCCGCGGCTCCGGATCCGAACCACCCGGCAGGGAGATCACATTCGCAGTCAGCGCGACCACCAGCGCCGCGATGCCGCCCAGCGCCATCAGCTTCAGCAGCGCCCGCAGGCGCAGGCGGCGCAGCGCGGTCTCCGGATCCGGCGAAGAACGGGGCACGATGACGTTACCTCCACAACAAAAGATTGCGATAACCCACTGCAAACGGTGCCCCGGCCCTTCACGGGAAGGGGTCAGCGGCATACACTACCGGCATGCCTACCTCCAATCGAGAATCCATCCGCAACGACCGGCGCTACGTCGGTCTCCACAACGACCTCTACGGCGGCATGACACCGATCGGCAACATCATCCGGGATGCCTGGGTGTTCGGCATCCTGCCGGAAGACCAGACCTGCGACGGCTGGGAGATCGGCCAGATCCAGGCCCTGCAGAGCCAGGTCAACGCCAAGTGGGACGAATACGGCCTGCGCCCCTCCGCCCTGCCGGACGACCTGCGCGAGCGCCACGAACGCATCCACAACGAGGCGATCGAACGCGCCCGCGAACACGGCTGGGTCCCCGGCCGCGACATCGACAGCGACATGGACGACAACGGCTGAGCCGCGCGCGCCCGTCATGATCCGCACCCTGATCGTCATCGGCGCCGCGCTGGCGGCGATCGCCGTGGTCCTGGGGGCCTTCGGCGCCCACGCCCTGGAACAGCGCCTGTCGGAACGCGCCCTCAACACCTGGCACACCGGCGTGCAGTACCACTTCATCCACGCCCTCGGCCTGCTGCTGATCGCCGCGCTGTGGAGCCAGCTGGCCACCGGCTGGGCCACCGCCGCGGCCGTGGCCTTTGTCACCGGCATCCTGCTGTTCGCCGGCAGCCTGTACGGCCTGGCCCTGGGTGCCCCGCGCATGCTGGGAGCGATCGCCCCCATCGGCGGCACCCTGTTCATCCTCGGCTGGGTCGGCGTCGCCATCGCCGCGTGGCGCGCGGGTGGATAGGCAACCGCTCCGCGGCGTCCCTATAATCCGCGCCATAGCCGTTACAGCCCATTCCGAGCGGGAGATCCCATGAGCCAGCCTTCCTTTGCCGTGTTCGCCGAACAGACCCTGGACGACTTCTACGCCCGCCTGAGCGACCACCCCGACCTCGGGGACCTGGATATCGATCTGATCGACGGCGTGCTGACGCTGGAGTTCGAGGACGGCGCGCAGATGATCCTCAACCGCCAGGAAGCGGCCGAGCAGATCTGGCTGTCCTCACCGGAAGGTCCGGCGCATTTCGGCTACGACGAGGCCGCCGGCCAGTGGCAGAACGACCGCACCGGCGAGACCCTGGAAACCACCCTGGCCCGGGTACTGGGCGGCAAGCTGGGCACGTCGATCGAACTCTGACCCGCCGGAACCGGCGTCCTCAGGAACCGTCCCGATCCCCGCCCCGGGGTCCTTCCCCGGTTTCCCCGGTGGCACCGCGGCGGGACGGCCCCGCGGACTCCTCGCCCGGGTCGCCCGGCTCGTCCTCGTCGATCGCCCGCAGGTGATTCTCCACCTCCGAGAGCACCGCGTGGGCGCCCTCTTCCTCCAGCGCCAGGTCCAGCGCCTTCAGCGGCTCCGCCGTCCCCGTCTCGCCGCGCAGCCCGGTGCGCGCCAGCCCCAGCGACACCAGCCGGAACTGGCGAAAAAACAGATAGGCCAGCGTCGCCAGGATCAGCGCGACCCAGGGCTGCTCGTTGAAGGCCATCCAGGCCGCCACGCCATACGCCAGAAAGGTGATCACGAAGATCACCACGGCGACCTTGTGCGCGCGTGCCACGATCCGCTCGAAGACATCGCGGTGCTCGCCTATGAAGTCCTGCTCGAAGTGCATGATGCGTCCGTAGTCAGCGCCGGGCGCGCCAGCGCTCGAAGGTGTCGAAGTCCTCGTAGCCGCGAGTCAGCACGTATTCCATCACGTTGCGCACGCGGTTGAGATGGGCGACCGAGTCCAGGCGGATGATCTCATCCCCCTGCTCGTCGAAGAACACCATACTGGGTGCCCAGTGGATGTCCAGATCCCGGGACCACCGGGCTGCCGTGGTCTCGCGGCCATCGGGGGTGACCACCCGGGTCGCGTCGTCGCCCATGTCCAGCTGCACCGCGTCCATCAGCGAGATCTGCTCCAGCACCTGCTGGTTCTGCAGCGGCTCGGAATGCAGGATGTCGCAGGCGTGGCAGGCCTCGCGCTCGAAGAACACCACCAGGGGCCGCTCGCCCGCCTCCCGGGTACGATCCAGGTCGTGCGGCGGCGGATCGAAGAAATCCCGTTCGTTGATGTCCTCGAGATCGAACTTCGGCGGCGGTTCGGCGCGGTCCAGGTACTCGCGGAAGCTCACCTCCCGGTCATGCCGGTCGATCACGTACTCCAGCAGGGCTCGAAAGCGGTACGGGGGATAATAGCCGCGCATCGCGTGGATGCCCTCGCCATCGGCGTCGAAAAACGCCAGTGACGGCGTGAAGTTCAGCCCCATGCTGCGCGCCCATTCCTTTTCTTCCAGGGTCTCGCCCTCCAGCGTGGTCACCTCGCGACTCCCCAGCACGTCGATCGCGATCACGTCGAAGTGCTCGGACAGATAGGAACGGATGTCGTCCTGGCTGAAGTTCTGCTCGAACAGCGCCTCGCAGTAGGGGCAGTCATCCATGCCGAAATACACCGCCAGCCCCTTGCGCCCGCGCTCGCGCGCCAGCTCCAGATCCTCCTCGATATCGAGAAAGCTCGGCCGGAACCAGTCGGGCGTCCCCAGGCCGATCCGGCGCGGTGTGTCGTCGAACTGCAGACCCTCCGTTTCGCTGGCTTCCGGCACCGGTTCGTCCGCCAGCACCGGCGATCCGGCCGCACCCCACGCCAGCGCGAGCATCAGCACGACGCCCCGCGCCGCAAGCTGCCGGCCCGAACGCCTGTTTCTACCGGATCCCGTTTTCCCCAACACGCCAACCTCCTTGCGGACCGCTCCGTCGCTGGACAGGCGTGGCAGACCGGCCTGCCGCGGGGCTCCATGTGATTTTCCGGCCCCTCGACTCCATTGGACGCTGCAAGGCACCCGATTACTCCCCCGACGTGCGATCGGCCGCACAATCGGCCAGGGGGCTGGCCTCCTACCCCCACGTTCGCGCGCCACGCAATCGGCCAGGGGGCTGGTCTCCTACGTCCTACGGGGTCGTCGGGGGGGCGATCACCTCGGTGCCGCCCAGCCACGGGCGCAGGCGCTCGGGGATGCGCACGGAGCCGTCGGCCTGCTGATGATTCTCCAGCAGCGCCACCAGCGCGCGACCCACCGCCACGCCGGAACCGTTCAGCGTATGCACCAGCTCCGGGCGCTCGCCCGCCTTCGGGCGGAACCGCGCCTGCATGCGCCGCGCCTGGAACGCCTCGAAGTTCGAACAGGACGAGATCTCGCGGTAGGCCTGCTGCCCCGGCAGCCAGACCTCCAGATCGTAGGTACGCGCGGCGGAAAACCCCATGTCCCCGGCCGACAGCAGCATCACCCGATAGGGAATCTCCAGCGCCTGCAACACCTTCTCCGCATCGCCCAGCAGGCCCTCCAGGGCCGCGTCCGAGTCTTCCGGCCGGACCACCTGCACCAGCTCCACTTTCTCGAACTGGTGCTGCCGGATCAGGCCACGCACATCGCGGCCATAGCTGCCCGCCTCCGCGCGAAAACACGGCGTGTGCGCCACCATCTTCAACGGCAGCTCCTCCGCCTCCAGGATCTGCTCGCGCACCAGGTTGGTCAGCGGCACCTCCGCCGTGGGGATCAGCCGGAACTTCTGCTCGCAGTCCACCGAGAACAGGTCATCGTCGAACTTGGGCAGCTGCCCCGTGCCCACCAGTGTCTCCGGGTTGGCCAGGTACGGGACGTAGGTCTCCTCGTAACCATGCTCGCGGGTATGCAGATCCAGCATGAACTGGGTCAGCGCACGGTGCAGCCGTGCCATCTCGCCACGCATCACCACAAAGCGCGCGCCCGCCACCCGGGCCGCCCCCTCGAAGTCCAGGCGCGCCCCCGGCTCGCCCAGCTGGATATGATCGCGGCAGTCGAAATCGAAGCGCGTCGGCTCGCCCCAGCGGCGCACCTCCTCGTTCGCGGCCTCGTCCAGGCCCTCGGGCACGCCCGCCTGCGGCAGGTTGGGAAGCTGCAGCAGCAGATCGTGCAGCTCGGCCTGAATGCCCTCCAGCTCGTCCTCGCAGCCCTTCAGCTCGTCGCCCATGCGCGACACCTCCGCCTTCAGCGGTTCGATGTCCTCGCCCCGCGCCTTCGCCTGCCCGATCGCCTTCGACCGCGAATTGCGCTCGGCCTGCAGCTCCTGCGTGCGCACCTGCAGCTCCTTGCGGCGCGCCTCCAGGCGCTCGAACCGCTCACGGTCCAGGGTAAAACCGCGCCGCGCCAGCGCGGCCTCGGTAGCGTCCAGATCCTGACGCAGACTGCGGATATCCAGCATGGGTTAAGCCGTCGACCAGTAGTGGGAAGCCGAGCAGTTTAAGCCAAACGCCCCGCCCCGTGCAGGCCGACACCGCGCAAACACCCCCTCCCCAGTGGAGGCCAGTCCCCCTGGCCGATCATGGCGATCGCCTCCGAGCCTCTCGATGTGTACAATGTACCCCAAAAGGCTCACAGACATAAGGACATGTCCTCACGTGCCACATGCCATTGAATTCATTGAGACTCCAACGTTCACCCGGCAATTTCAGGTGATCGCCTCTGATGATGAACTGAAAGAACTCCGGCGCACTCTATCGCCCAACCCGACAAGGGCGACCTGATCCAGGGAACGGGCGGCTTGCGCAAGGTTCGCATCGGTTTGGGTCGTCAGGGAAAGCGCGGCGGCGGGCGTGTCATCTATTTTCTGGCAAGTGCGGAGATCATCTACCTGATCCTGGCCTACCCGAAAAACGTGAAAGACAACCTCACCGCCACCGAAAAGGCTGCACTGAAGGCACTCACCTCACGGTTAAAAGAGGAAGCCCTCTGATGAACATCTACGACGAACTCCAGACATCACTGCAGGAAGCGGTCGACATCAAGGAAGGCAAGAAGGCGGCCAGCCGCGTCACCCGCCACGAGGTGGCGGACGTAAAGGCCATTCGCGCCCGCTTGCGCGTTTCTCAGGCAGAATTCGCCAAAGCCATGGGAACGAGCGTCGACACCGTCAAGAGCTGGGAAGCCAAACGACGCAACCCTACCGGACTGGCCGCCAAGGTTCTGGCCACCATCCAGGACAACCCGAACTTCTATAACGAAATCGCCGCGCACTGACCCGACCGACACAAGGCATTTCCGCACCCCCGCAGGAGGCCCGCCCTCTGGACGATGGGACGAGCCGGGCGCCGTGCCGGCCCCCCACAGATTGCTTCGCTGCGCTCGCAATGACGGGCGTGGAGAGCGGGCGCGATTGAGCAACATGGAGAGCGCGCATAAGCTATGCGCATCACGTCATGACATGAAGTGACCGGGAGCCGCCATGCACCTCACGCCGTACAAAACCGACGCCCCGCGCAAGGCCACCAACCTCACCGTCAATTCCGATCTCCTGGCGCAAGCGCGGGAACTGGGCATCAACCTTCCAGCCCTTTTCGAGCAAGCGCTGGCTCAGGCCGTGCGAGAAGCACGCCGCGATGCCTGGATCGCCGAGAACCGCCAGGCCCTGGTCGAATACAACCAGCGTGTTGCCGAGCGTGGCAGCTTCGGTGACCGCGCTCGCCGCTTCTGATGGCCCAGTTCTCGGTCCACCGCAATCCATCCGCAGATACCGCATCCTGGGCACCGTACCTGCTGGTACTCCAGAACGACCTGCTCTCGGAGCTGAGTACCGTGGTCGTCGCCCCGTTGATACACGTAGGAGGCCAGCCCCCTGGCCGATCGGCCCGAACCTGGCACCGGATCGGGTTGTAGGAGCGGCCTCGGCCGCGACCCGCACCAGCCCCATCGGCCAGGAGGCTGGCCTCCTACACCGACCGCCACCCTGCAGGAGCGGCCTCGGCCGCGAACCGCACCAAGCCCGACTACCCGGGCTTCGCGGGTGAACCCGCTCCTACGATGATGCTGACTACGAGTGAGTGGCCTCGCGCATCACGTGCTCCACCGCATCGGCGACGGCGTGCATGTCGGCGGCGGAGAGGGTGTGGTCCACCGGGAACATCAGGCTGGTCTCGCCCAGTTCGCGGGCCACGGGGAGACGTTCGGGCGGGCGGAAGCCGGTCCCGTCGAAGGCCTTCTCCCGGTAGATCTCGCTGCAGCCCCCGTGCAGGCACGGAACCCCCTGTGCCTGCACGGCCTCCACGATCCGGTCACGGTCCCAGCCGTCGCGCAGCATTTCCGGGCGTACAAAGGCATAGAACTTGTACCAGGCGTGCCCCATCCCCTCCGGCAGGTGCGGCACCCTCAGGCCCGGCAATCCCGAAAGCCGCTCCAGCAGAACTCCGGCGTTGTTCCGCCGCTGCTCCAGCCAGTCCGGCAACTTGGCCAGCTGCGTCCGCCCGATCGTCGCCTGCATCTCGGTCAGCCGCCAGTTCGTGCCAAACGATTCGTGCACCCAGCGGAAACCCGGCGGGTGTTCGCGTTCGTAGACCGCACTCCAGTCCTTGCCGTGGTCCTTGAAATTCCAGGCCTGCCGCCAGGTGTCCTCGTCCTGCAGCAGCAGCATGCCGCCCTCGCCCCCGGTGGAGATAATCTTGTCGGTGCAGAAGGAAAACGCCGCCGCATCCCCGAACGAGCCCACCGGCTCCCCCTGTATCGTGGCCCCGTGGGCCTGGGCACAGTCCTCCACCAGAAACAGCCCGAACTCGTCGGCAAGCGCACGCAGCGCATGCATGTCGCACGGCCACCCGGCCAGATGAACCGGGAGAATGGCCCGTGTGCGCTCGCTCAGGACCGCACGGGCGGTCTCCGCCGTCAGGTTGCCCGAGTGCCGGTCCACGTCCGCAAACACCGGCCGGGCACCCCGCATCACGATCGCCGAGGCCGACGCCACAAACGTCCGCGGCGACACCACCACCTCATCTCCGGGACCGATACCCAGAGAATGCAGGGCCAGCTCCAGGGCCAGCGTTCCGTTGGCGACGGCCACCGCGTACGGCACCCCGTGCCAGGCCGCAAACTCGCGCTCGAAGGCCCGGCCCTCGTCACCGTTCCAGTAGTTCACCCGGCCGGAAGACATCACCTCCCGCACGGCCGCGACCTCATCATCCTCGAATTGTGGCCAGGAACTGACGACCACCGACACATCCTGTTGAAACGCCGATCGTTTGCGTGCGAGCACCTTTCACCCCCCATGGTGTTGCCCCGTCTCACGGGTTATGGCCGGAGGCTGACCGGACTCCGGTCACATTTCCATACCACATTCGCCATAATGATTCCCGCAGGGGTGCCAGGCAAGCCCGCATCCACACCCCCCGCACCCCGTAGGAGCCCAGCCCCTGGGCGATCAGCGCCAAACCAGCCCCACCGCCCAAAGGTGCCACCCCCCTACCGGAAAACGGTACGCCAGATATACCCAAGATCCTTCCCCAGCGACCACTGCTGCACATACTCGCGGTTGATTCTCACCTTGTCGGGAAAGATCACCTCGCGGTTATACGCCTCCGGATCCTCCACCGAATCCAGCAGTGATTCCTCGTCACGGTACTTGAGCGTTGCCGGCCCCGTGATCCCCGGGCGTACCGACAGGATCAGCCGGTCCTCGCCCTCCAGCGCATCGGCAAAGCCCGGCACGTCCGGCCGCGGGCCCACAAAGCTCATCTGCCCCATCAGCACATTGAACAACTGCGGCAGCTCGTCGATCTTGGCGCGACGAAAGAACCGGCCCAGGGGCGTAATGCGCGGATCATGCCCTGTCGTCACCGTGGTGGTGTGCGCTCGGGAGGGTCGCATGGTGCGGATCTTCACCACCCGGAACACACGCCCGTGGCGGCCCACCCGCTCCTGCACGAAGAAGCCGTTCTGCCGGGTATCGATCGTTGCCAGCACCCAGGCCAGCGCGATCAGCCAGAAGGTGAGCAGCAGACCCGCCGCCGCGCCCAACAGATCGAAGCCGCGCTTCAGCGCGGCCTGTGTTTGCGAAAGACCTGTATGCTCACTCATCCCTGTCACCCGGCCCCGGTTGTTCCGAACTCACCACGACCGTCCCCGCCCCATGCTGCATGTCCTTCAGCTTCCCGTTCTCATCGAAGCCGGCGGCAACATAATGGCTCAATGGCTCCACTTCCACCCCTGGGCGAAAGGCCAGCGTCAGCCCCTCGGCCAGCTGCCGCTGGACGGGAGAGGGTTCGCGCCCATCCCGCAGCGCCTCACGGGTGGTACGGCACGGCGCCCGGCCCTGAAGATCGTGCCGAACAGGCAACCCCGTCAGATGGATTTGCGGGCAACAGGCCAGCGCCTGCTCCAGCCCTTCCCCATCCTCGTAGCGCGGCAGCCCCGAACCACGATTCCAGGGCGTCATGATCCAGACCCGTTCGCCCTGCCCCTCCGCGAAAGCCGCATGGAACGCTCCCCTGGAGCCATGGTGGGGGTATTTCAACGCCGCATGGCTGGCCAGATCCGGACGGCCCCACGGCGCAGATGCACCTCGGCGTCCATGGAATCCATCCAGGCGGCAGAAGAAGATAAAACCACCGGGCAACACCCCACCGGCCCACTGGGTCCTTCCATCGCCAGAACATCGTCCAGCCCCATCGCATGATCCTCATGCGGGTGGGTAAAAACCACGGCGGACCAGTGGGCCCCGTTCTCGCTCAAGACCCGCTCGGCCGGGCTGACCCCATTTCCCGCACCGGGCTGGCGACAGCCATCCACCACAACCCAACGGTGGTCCGGGGTGCGCAACAAGGTGCTCTCGCCATATCCGGTCCGAAAACAATGCGGTAGAGGAGATCGTCCTTCAGCTCAAGCGTCATGCCACCCAGCCGGCCGTGCGCAGGTACCGCGCCGGATCCGGAAAGAGCGGCGGCAGGTCCGGATCCCGCCAGCCCTCATCCGGATACACCCGGATCAGGGGCTGCTCGGCACCTTCATACCAGGCCAGCTCCACAAAACGCCCGGCGGTCAGATCGTTCACCCCCAGATCATCCGAAAACGCATTGAACTGCTCCGCCGTCAGCTCCAGCCTGCCAATGGCCGGCTCCGCTTGTTCGTCGTCCTCCGGCACCTCCGCCGCCTGCAGCACCACACCCTCTTCGGAGACCGCATCCACGCGGGCCGGCATCCAGCGAAGCAGCGCATGGCCTCCATGACGGGCTGGCGCCACATGCGGCCCCTGCCACCGCTGCTCCACGGGTATGGTCAGCGGAAAGACCACCTCACCCCGGCGCGCCTGCACCAGGGCATCGAGACGTCGTTTCAGGGCCGCCTTGCCCGGATCGTCCCGGAATTCCCCCTCCGGGATACCGTCAAGCACCTCCCTCGCCATATCCAGCTGACCGCGGTGCAGTAGCAGACGCGCCACCCAGATATGCAAACTCCCGTAGAGAGCGGGATCGGCATCCGGATCCGGCAGCTCGAACTGGTCCAGGGCCTCTCGCCATGCCCCCCTGGCAGCCGACATCCGCCCCCGCGTAATCAGGTAATTGATCCAGCGCGAGTGCCACCAGACGTTATCCGGCTCCAGCTCGATGGCCCTTTGATAGTGAATCTCCACGAGACCCGGGTCCCGGGCGAGGATATCCAGGTTGTAAGCGCGATAGTGGTGCGCGTAATCATCCTCCGGCTCCCACTTCAGCGCCCGCTCGAATACCCCGGCCGCGCCCTCGAAATTCTCATGGTCACGCGACAGTGTGCGGCCCAGGATATCCAGCTGAGCAGCAAAGAAGGGACGCGCGCCATCCATGAGAGCCACATCCCCGGAATGCATGCCGTGGTGGAAGGCCTCACAATCCTCCACAAGCGCCAGCCCGTCGCCGGTCTCCCGTGCTTCGAAGCGTTCGCGATAGATCCCGTGCAATCTCGCGTGGGCCTCGCGTCGAGCCGCCGGCTCCAGCCACAGACCGTGCTCGCGAGCATCCGCCTTCAGCAGTTCATGGAGCCGATACACCCCCTGCTCCTCGAACAGCAGACAGTGGCGGAGCAACTGGCCCCACCAATCCGCCGGCACTTCCAGCGCCTCCAGCATCGGCTCATCCAGGGGCCGGCGAACAAGACTCAAACGCCCCCATGCTTCCAGCAGAGCGCGAGCCTCCGGGGTCTTCTCCAGCGCCGCAATCAACTCCCCGGTCAGTCTGCGGCGCTCACGCCCCACCCCCCACCAGCGGGCAACCTCCTCGGGCGAGCGAAGCGCGGCCAGCGCCACCAGCAGGCGCACTTCCAGTGCCGACCGCTCCTCCAGCCCCGGCAAGTTCCGGGCGGCCAGCTCCTCCGCAACACCGGCCAGCTCACCCCACGCGGCTCTTTCCCGCAGCCATGGTGCAGCGGCCGATACGGCCTTGAGGGACCAGCGGCGGTCTTTTCGCTGCCGGGCAAGGCAGGGTTTACCTGTCACCACCTTGCGACACGGAGCAGCCATCAACCGCTCAATGACCTCATCGACCTGCCTTCGGAAATGATCCGAGTCCTCGCCAGTCCCGGAAGACCAGCGCACCGGATCGTCACAGAACAGAACCACACGTTCGGGTTCCAGCTCCAGCCAACGCTCCAGATCCTCCAGCTTGTCCGCCCAGCGCCGCCCCCCGTCACGCACGCCCGCGAGATCATCCGCGCCGATCACACCGGCGGCCGCGAGCCCCCGGGCCACGTCCAGCATCGCGGCCATACCCGCATCCGGAGCCCGCTCGGGTGGCTGCACCAGCACCGCCACATACCCTTCCTCCCGGGCCGTTGCCGCAAGCCGGCGCAGAAGAGTGCTCTTGCCGGCAAAGTGCCCGCCCTCAACCTGCCAGAACCACCGAGCCGGAAGCTCCTCCAGCCAGTCGCGCTGCAATCGATCCACCTCTGGAAGCACAGCAACGTTCATCAAACAGCTCCCGCACCAATCTGCATCAGAACAAGGGACAAGCGGTTCACCAGCCTACATCATGTCGTGGGTGGCACCCACACCACGCACTCCGAGACATCCGCGCATTCCGGAGCCTAACTCACCGTTCATAGCCAAAGCGGTCCAATGTTGTACCCACGAGCTTGCCCAGGCGCTCGCAGGCCTCGGGCGACAGTGCGGCGCGGCCCTTGCCCACACTGCTGGCCTTGACCCCGCTCACTGCCGTTGCACAAACCATCGGGTCGACCTCCATACCTATGAAATCCAGGATCCGTTCCAGCTCCTCCCGTGGCCGCGTCACGAAGTCCTCGTAGCCAACCTCCAGCCAGCGGGCACCATCCATGGCTTCGAACGCATCACGGGCCTGTTCCACGCAACGCTGCCACTGGATGGCACAGACTTCGTCCAGAGGATGTCGCTGGAGCAGCGCGTCCATGTCATCCATTTGTGGTCCCCAAAAGGCCAGGCGTTTCTCACGAGAGAAGAGCCGGTACAGGCGGCTCCAGAAATAACGCCCCGCGTGAAACGGAAGGTCTGTTCGCGGAACGAACCGCGCCTTGCGTGCCAGATACGGGATATCCAGGGGTGCCGTCCAGCGATCCATCGCCGAACCGACCGCATCCAGCCCGTCCCGGCGGATGAACAGGTAACGCGCCTCGGGCACCACCCGATCCACGAACGGCACGCGCAGCGAATTCGCGCAGGTCTTCTCCACGACCACATCAGCGCCGTAGCGTCGTGCCACCCAATCGAACTGCCGGCGAATATAGCGCTGGACTTCGGAGCTGGCCCGATCCGGGGGGATCTCATCGGAGGGGTGGCGCAGATTGCCGTGTCGCCAGATGTAGTTAATCTCGTCACACGGCCAGGTAGCCAGTCCCGGCAACTGCGCGAGGATATCGCGCAACATGTTGGTCCCGGAACGGGGCGCCCCAATGATGACGAGAGGGGAACAGGAGAAGGTCATCCCTCGTGATCCCACTGAAAGCGCCGCTTCAGCCCGTTGCCCCACTCCCAACCGACAATGCGCTCGTGCTGCAGGCGCCCGACCACGATGCCGGGGGCAATCCCCATGCGCTCGGCGAAGTCACCGACCTGTTCCAGGCTCGGGCGTCCCGAAGCGATGAATCCCTGCCACTCCCGACGCGGAATGAGCAGATCGGCCGCAAAACGGTTGGCCTCTTCCTCCTTCTCTCCATCCAGCCCGTTACCCCCTTCCACGAAAATCTCCCGCTTGCCATGCAGCAGAACGTGGCCGGCCTCGTGAAAGAAAGAGAACCAGAGCTGATCATCGCTGCGATAACGCAGGGACAACTGGATCAGGGCCTTGTTCGAGGTCAGCCAGCGCGTGGCCCCGCTGACCCGGGTTTTCGGCAGCGAGGGCACGAACTCGACGGCCACCCCCACCTCTGCGCACCGTTCCTGCAACCGCGGCTGGAAGACCTCCGGGGCCTCCCGGGTTAGCGCCCGGCATTCCTTCAGCAGGGAACGGAATGCCGACGCATCATAACGCCCGCACCGCCGGGCATGACCCTGCCGCTCCCCCTGCCTCAGCCAGGCCGAGACCGCCTCGGCTTCCGCCTCGAAGCGCTGCGACTGCCGGTACGCTACCTGATGGTTCTCCCACACCTCCGCCCATTGTTCCGACGAATGAACGCCGAAGAAACGCAGAAGCTCGTCGAGTTGCTCCCGCTTGTCCCTCCGAGCGTTGATCCAGCCCAGGTCCCTCATCTTCTTGAGGGGGAAGCGCTTCATCCAGTCGAGCTGCTGGCGTTCCGCCTCGGCCGCCCGTGCCCGCGCAAGCGCCTCCTGGTGCTCCACCTCGAGCTGATTCCAGAAATGGGCCGGTCGCCCCAGCACGCGCTCCAGGCGCAGGGCCGTATCTTGGGTCAAGGGGGCCTTTCCCTGGACGATCTGATTGACGGTCTTCGGCGCGAGGCCCGTGCGCTGGGCCAGCTCCGCCTGGCTCATCCCGGCGGTCTCCAGATATTCCTCCAGAATCTCGCCCGGCGGTACCGTGTAATCGGGCGCAAAGCTCGCTTCCTGCATTTCAGCCATGAGTATCCTCCACCGCGAGAATGCGGATCGCCGTTACACCCGCCCAGTCCAGCCCACCTTCCTCTGAACACGGAAGCGGGTCGTGGTCCGGACAAAAGATCAGTCGCCAGGGATGGTCCAGGTCCATGGAAAGCTGCCCCCGCCGATTCCCGGTCAATTCGTGGCAACGCTCCGCCCCTGAGAAGGGCGGACAGAAATCCGCAAGGCTCTGCGCAGCCTGCAATACGACCAAGCGGCGCTGCAGCAACCGGGCCCGGCGCTCTCCATGGATCTTCTGCAATTGCCGCGCCTCGGAAAGCTGTTTGCGCAGGCGCTTGGTCTTGAATGCCACTTCCATATGGTATTTTTATTTACCTTAGAGGTAAAGGCCAACCTCGAGTTATTTGTTCGGTCTCCATCACACCGATGCTCCCAGTTCACGGTAGAGATCCAGGTACTGCCGCTCGATGGCCCGGACATCGAAATCCGCCTCCACCATCCGCCGCGCGGCCCGCCCCATCTCCTGGCGCTTCTCGGCGTCTTGCAGCAAGCCATTCACGCGATCGGTCAGCGCATCCACATCCCGATCCGCCACCAGAAAGCCCGTCTCCCCATCGCGCACCGCTTCGCGCACGCCCGGCACATCGAAACCCACGACCGGGAGGCCCGTGGCAGCAGCCTCGAGAACTGCTCGCGGCGTCCCCTCGCGGTACGAAGGGAACAGCAACAAATCCGCTTCGTCCAGCAGTGGCCTGACATCTTCAAGCCGCCCCAGGTATTCAACACCTTCCTTCTGCCGTACCCATTCAGCCGTCACGGCATCCGGGTGCACGGGATCCTCCTCGCCAGCCAGGAGGAACCGCGCCCCCGGCCACTCCTGCCGAATGCGCTCGGCAACCTCGCAGAACTCCGGGATCCCCTTCTGACGCAACAACCGCCCCAGCATCACCACGACCGGGGAGCGTTGATCCCTCCCGGAGCGATCCACCACCGCAAAGCGGTCCACATTCACCCCGGAACTGGCAATCAGCCGCGCCTGCTCGTCCCGCACCCAGCCCCGGTCCAGGAACAGCTGCCGATCATCGCGATTCTGGAAAATGACCCGATTGGCACGCGGCATGGCGACCGCATATCCCCAACCGGCCAACCGGGCCGCAACCCCTCCCGTGATGAATGCATGGCCCAGCCCGGTAATCGCATTCACGATGGCCACCGAATCCCCCAGCACCCGCCGCGCCGCCAGCGTACCGAAGATCACCGGCTTCGCATGGAAGTGCTGGATAAGCGCAGGCTTCCAGCGCCGACAGATTGCCCGCATCCTTCGATAGGCCGTCCAGTCGGCCCCGGGAGACAAGCCGCCCCGGTTGAAGACCACGGGCTCCAGACGAGCGCCCAGCTCCACAAGCGAACGGCTCTCCGCATCATCCGCCGTCGCCAGCACCACCTCCCAGCCCTGGTCAATAAAATGCCGAATGAGCGCGGTGCGCGAACTGGTCAGCGCGTATCCCCGGTTGGCGGCAAAAACTGCAACCGGCTTGTTCATTGGACCTCCCTTTCCTCCAACGGAATGCGGGCTCGTGCGCTCTCCGTCACCACTTGTTGCTGAGGAAACATGACTCACTCCGAAGAATCTGCGGATGGTTTCTGATGCCGGAGCTCCAGCGCGCCGACAAAGCTTGGCGTGGGCAGCGTGAGAGGCCCGGCCAGGCTGCGGGAGGTAATGTTGGTCACCATTTCGCGAATGGCACCGTAGACCAGGGCCGCCCCGTACTCGTATTCGTTCCCCGTCAGCAAGCCTTACGCATCCTTGCGGAACGCCATCATCGCCCGCTTGTTCGCGCGCGCCTCATCCGCCTCGGCAACCTCCGACCCGCACACATCGCACACGGCGTAACGCACCCGAATCGTCCCTTCCACACCGGCATGCTCCACCTGCTGAGTCGACTCCCGAGGCTCAAGCCGACCCTCACCACAGGCCGGACAAACCCGCTGTTTGCTTGCGGTGGCTTGGCTCATGTCAGGTTCCCTCCGCCCGTCATTCGCGGGCGAGGTCGCTCCCACAGACCCCCGGGCCCGAACCACCACCGCGCAAACACCAACCCCGGTAGGGGGCCAGCCCTCTGGCCGATGAGGGTTGGTCGGGCGTGGGTTATCGGCCAGGGGGCTGGCCTCCTACGCCGAATCCTGCCCCCTGTGGGAGCGGGCTCGCCCGCGAAGCCCCCGCCAAAATGGCCCCCGAAAATAATCATCCCAGGAGCGGCGTTTGACGCGCTGGGCCAAGGCACAACGCACCGGAGTGCCCGTCGAGCCGAGCCGCTTCGCGGGCCACATTCACATGCATGGCCTCGCGCGCGACCTCCCGCAATGCCGGGTCCACCGATCGCCCTTCCCGGGCGAACCACTCCAGCACATCCGCCAGATGCCAGAGCGCCGACCGGCCCTCGTGCAAAGGCAACGGGAAACTGTCCCGGTGGGTCTGCACCAGCTTGCGCATGTTCTGCCGGGAAAAGCCGAACAGGTCGGCCACATCGGACACCCCCACGAGATCCGGCGCCACTTCGACGAGCACCGCTGCCGGGACCACCTTACGCACATCGCGTATCGCACTCGTCACCGCGTCGCACGCCGACGCCGCCTCGCGCGAAAAAGAAAGCGCGAGCCGCCCCTCCTGGCCCGTTCCCATCAGTGCATCATCGCACCCGCCCTCGAACAGCCGGGCTTCCAGCCAGGAACGATCCCAATCGGATGGAATAGCGAATTTCAGCGTAAACTCGTAATGACTCATGATGGAGTTACTGGGAGGAGACAGCTACCGATTACGCGAGAAAACCGCCGGCTGAACGCCGGCTCCCTGGGTCAATTTTGTTGGCCAAAGGTGGGTCAAAAGCGATGGCCATTGACACCCGGTCGCGCGTCGAACACGCCGCGCCGATCGCGCTCCTCCGTCAGCTCGGTCTGGTTGGGCAAACCCGGCCGTGGCCCCACCAGGCTCATATCGCCCTTGAGCACGTTCCACAACTGCGGCAGCTCATCCAGCTTGGTCCGGCGCAGGAAGTGCCCGAACCGCGTCACCGCCGAGGCCTCGGCCAGATGCGTGGCCACCGAGGCCGTATCCGGCCGCATGGTGCGAAACTTCACCAGCGTAAATGGCCGCCGGTGGCGCCCCACCCGCTCCTGCCGGAACAGGGGCGAGCCCGTATCCCGCCAGCCCAGCAGCAGAAGCACCAGCATCACCGGCAGCGTCACCACCAGCCCCACCGCCGACAACACCACATCCAGAAATCGAATCACACCACCCTCTCTTAACTCCGCAACGGCGACACCGCCCGTCGCAGGCCCTCGTCCACACTCACCGGCGCCACCCACGCACCCGTTACCAAAACCCGGTCCATCATCACTCAACATCCCGTCATTGCGAGGGCCCAACGGGCCCGTGCCAATCGCCCACCTCGGACCCGCCAACACTTGTCATCGCCACCAGACTCATCCAAGATAATGGGTGGAGGCTTTGTTGGCGGCGACGCTGGCATTGCCTTTTTTATTGCCCGCTTATTGAATCGCGTTCTTCTCGCGGCCGCAGATCGTCGATGACCGCGAAACTCCACAGCGGGTAGCGCTGATCACCGTCTTCGCGCAGAGTCCTGAACCGCAAGTCACAAACCCTTTCCGCCAGCCCCGACAATTCGCTCCGAGCCGGACGCGTCATGGTACCGACGCGAACACCCCAGGCCACCAGATACGCAACAATGTCCGCCAACTGAACCGCTGTCGTCAGATGGCTGTGAACAAAGAACGGCTCTGGTATCACTCGGGCCGCCCGCATCCGCCCCTTGGTAGTCTCCCGGAAATACTGAGCCATTTGCCCTAGCAGGATATGGGCCTGCACCTTCTCGAGCTCATCGAATACCACCACACCCATCGTGCTCTCGGCTTGCTCTTCAAGAAAGTGGTAGTAACGCTCGAACAGGTAAGCGTAATCTTTGCGCAGAAGCTGCCCCTCCGGTCGCGGAGCCTCGCAATCCACGATGCTCGCAAACGTACGCACGCGGTAACGCGCACAAATCTCCAGCAAGTGCCCCACGAAGGCGATCTTCGCCTGAGCCAAGGCCGTAAGCTCTTCCTTGGTGGGACCGGTTGCACCGGCATCCTCACGACGCTGCCTCGACCCCTTTTCAAGACACACACGCGCCAATGCAGCCCTTCGCTCCGGCGTGATCGCCTCCATCTGCCCGGCCAAGCGGAACGTCTTGCGCTTCAGCAGCTTCTTGCCCTTGAGCTCCAGCTCATCCGGCGAGATCCGCTGGCCGAAGAAAGTCCTTTCCGCATCCTGTACTTCACAGACCAGGTTCCAGAGGTCCCGATCCTCCACACACACGCCGGCCAACACCTCATAGGGAGAATGCCTGTGGTCCTGGCCGCTTTCATCCATGAACAGCATAAAGCTCACGCCGCGTACCTCCTCTGTAACTGGATCAAGTGTCCATTCCTGCCTGCCTTGAACCCAGCAAACGCCTGTAAATCTCCAGGTGGGCATCCACCACCTTCTCGATCGCGAACTCCCGCTCCGCCAGCGCCCGCCCGGCACGCCCCATGGCCTGCCGCCTTTCCGGGTCTTCCACAAGCGCCTGCAGCGCATCGGCCAGCGCCGGCACATCGCGCACCGGCACCAGCACCCCAGTCTCGCCGTCCTCGATGGCATCGCGACAGCCGGGCACATCCGTGGTGACCACCGCCCGGCCACAGGCCGCCGCTTCGATCAGCACCTTCGGCAGCCCTTCTCGATAGGACGGAAGAACCACCACATGGCTCTCACGGAAGATCCGGGCGATGTCTCGCCGGAAACCGAGGAACTCCGCAACACCCTCGGCCTTCCACCGATCCACGTCCTCCGCGCTGACCGACGACGGATTACCCGGATCGGGGTCGCCCACGACCAGGAACCTGGCCTGGACTCCCCGCGCAACCACCAGCCGGGCGGCCTCGATGAACTCCACGATCCCCTTCTCGCGCAGCAGACGAGCCGCCATCACCACCACGGGGGTTCCGGGCGGTTCGGCGTGGCAGGCGTACCCTTCCAGGTCCACTCCCGAGCCGCGGATGATCTCCGTTTTTCTCCTCCCTGAGACCACCCTCCCCGATCAAGGCCATCCGATCATCCGGATTCTGCAGGATCACAGTCTGGTTTCCATGGCCCAGGGCTGCGCGATACATGGCCTGGGCAACCCGTCTCATCAAGCCGGCACGCCCGCCGGACGTGGTGAACAGCGTCCCCAATCCGGAAATCGCGGACACCACCGCCGGCACCCGCGCCAGCCGTGCCGTCATCCCGCCGTACAGCACCGGCTTGATCGTCACCAGATGCACCAGGTCCGGTCGCAGCCGCCGGAACAGCCGATACAACGCCCACAGCGAACGCGCCTCGGCGAACGGATTGGCACCGCGTCGCGACATCGGTACCGGCACGGCCTTCAGGCCCTGCTCACCAAGCTCCGCCGGCGGCTCGCCCGGCGCCGCCACGTACACATCAAACCCTGCATCCCGGGCACCCACGCCAACGGCCAGCCGATGCGACACAAAGAAGCCGAAGTCGTTGACGACAAAGAGAAGCCGCACGCCCTACAACCGCAAATCCGCCGCTTCGGGCGGCAGGGCCGACTTCACGTCGAACACCACGGCATTCTCGCGCCCCAGGCGGCGCACGCCCTCGCCGCCCAGCGCCACGAACTCCCGATGCGGCACGGCCAGTACCATCGCATCGTACGCACCGGCATCCGGCTCACCTTCCAGCAGGTCCAGGGCGTATTCCTCACGCGCCTCGGCCGCATCCACCCACGGGTCCCACACGTCCACCTGCGCGTTGTAGCCCTGCAGGTCCTCGATGATGTCCACCACCCGGGTGTTGCGAACATCCGGGCAGTTCTCCTTGAACGCCAGCCCCATCACCAGGATGCGCGACCCCACCACCGGGAAGCCCTTGCGGATCATCGCCTTCACCAGGCGGTCGGCAATATGCCCGCCCATGCCGTCGTTCACCCGCCGCCCGGCCAGGATCATCTCCGGATGGTGGCCCACCGCCTGGGCCTTGTGCGTCAGGTAGTACGGGTCCACCCCAATGCAGTGCCCGCCCACCAGCCCGGGCCGGAACGGCAGAAAGTTCCACTTGGTGCCCGCCGCCGCCAGCACCGCCTCGGTATCCAGCTCCAGCCGGTCGAACAGCAGCGCCAGCTCGTTCACCAGCGCAATGTTCACGTCCCGCTGGGTGTTCTCGATCACCTTGGCGGCCTCGGCCACGCGGATGCTCGGCGCCCGGTGCGTACCCGCGCGGATGATGCGCGCGTACAGCTCGTCCACAAACCGCGCCACCTCCGGCGTGGAGCCCGAGGTCACCTTCACGATGTCCGGAATGCGGTGCGCCTTGTCCCCGGGGTTCACCCGCTCCGGGCTGTAGCCCAGGAAGAACCCTTCATTCACGGTCAGGCCGGACTCCGCCGCCAGCACCGGCGCGCAGTCTTCCTCCGTGGCCCCGGGATACACCGTGGACTCGTAGATCACCACATCGCCCTCGCCCAGCGCCCGCCCCACCGTACGGCTGGCCGCCAGCAGCGGCCCCAGATCCGGCCGCCGGTGCGCATCAATCGGCGTGGGCACCGTCACGATGAACACATTGCAGTCCGCCAGCGCCGCCGGGTCCGCCGTCATCTCCAGTTGCGTGGCCGCCGCCAGTTCCTCCGGCTCCACCTCCCGCGTGCGATCATGCCCCCGGTTCAGCTCCGCCACGCGCTGGGCGTCGATATCGAACCCCAGTGTGGGCAACACGCGCCCGAACTCCGCCGCCAGCGGCAGGCCCACGTAGCCCAGGCCGATGACCGCAATGCGTATCTCCTCTGGCTCCGGCCAGCAAAAACTGCCCACTGCCATCATTTTTTTCCCACGATCACGCTGTTACCACCAAAGAGCCGAGATATCACCGGGACCTGCCCTATCTTTTTCTCCCACCTCCCGAACCACAAATCCTTCGACTTAACATTTTGCCCTGCAATCTTCCTCATCAACCATTCAACGCGCGACAACCCCGTTCCGGTTCGATACAAGGAAACATCTTGAAATCTCGATCTCATCATGTAAACATCTTCAACGGTGAGCGGGTCATCTGTACCCCGATCAACCCTGCGAACCCTCCTCGCCCACCACATTAACTTATAAAGCACCCGAGGAAACACTGGCTCTATCATTAACACCACCCCCCCGGACGGAGCACCCGATATATCTCATCAAATGACTGCGGCCGGTGCGTGTGATGAATCGTCGCGCGAGAGAACACGAAGTCGAAGCTTTCATCTTTAAACGGAAGCGCTTCGCAGGTTGCAGTATGAAACTCGGCCTGACGAACAAGATCCGATTCAGACAAATCCAGCTCCACCTGTAGCCTCTTTTTCCCCAAAGCCTGAGACTCTGGCGACGGTTCCACCTGCGCTAGAAGCCTGGCACCCTCGTACAATAAATTCCAGGAATCCAAACAACTCCCGCCTATGTCAAGAACATCTTTTCCAGAAAGGATTGCCTCTCCCCCATGGGCACCCTGAAGCTTCTTTTTCGCCCATGAAAGCCCCGGACTTCCACCCCACCATCGACCTCGATTCTCCGGCGCCGTTTTCGTTACAGATACAGACTCGGCCCACTGGTCATATTTTTCTCTTTCCGAAGCGATGGCTCCCGTAACATCATCCCCAAGCCATTCTATACGGCGGTGAGCTGCATCAATGGCGGCCTCACTCCCGCAAGCATCGCATACCAACCCCAATCCGTTTTCGATTATACTCCCGCCACATTTCGGGCATTGCCATCTCGCACGAAGCGGATACTCTTCCATACCATCAACCATACATACTCCTGAACCGATACAAATATGCGCAGAACCCAGCCAAGGGATGCTTCTTAATTCAGATCAGCGTTGTCATGTTTCGGCAATCAGCCGCCCGTATTCCGCACCCCATTGCCAGGTTCCAAAGCGCTCCACCGCAAACTCGGTAGCGTGTTGCCCGACTTCATCCAATCCCTTCCGATTCTCAAGGCACCACCCGATCCGGTGCGCCCAGCTCTCCGGGCTGTCCCCCCGCAGAATCCACCCGGTCTCCCCTTCGGTGACGACTTCCGGCATCCCCCCGGCCTCGCTGACCAGCACGGGCAGGCCGATGGCCATCGCTTCCTGCACCGTATTGGGCACGCCCTCGTCCCGAGAGGGCATCGCCAATACGTCCGCGCTCGCCATCAGTTCGTGGACATCCGAGCGCCAACCCAGGAACTCCACGTCCTCGCCGAGCCCCGCGGCATTGATCTTTTCCTTCAAAGCCTCGGCATAGGCCTCTTCAAACACCCCGCCGGCCAACTGAACGCGAATCGGAGCATCCGGGCGTGCCTGCCGTACTCGGCCGAGCGCATCAATCAACAGCTGCTGATTCTTCCGATCGCAGATCGTGCCGACCTGAAGAATCACAAACGGATCGCCCTCCCGGCGCTCGCTCGCCATTCGCTTGGCCCGGAACGGTTCCAGCGATGGCAGATCGATGCCGGGGATGATTGTCCGGAACTTCTGTCGGTACCGCGCGGCCAGCTCCAGACCGAAAATCGCATCCGGCGCAGCCGAATACTGGAATACCACGCGCTTGGCCGCCCACAGCCCCAGCCGATGCAGCCAGCGCACAACACCCCGGGATGGCAGCTCGTAATCCACGTCCCATACCAGGGGCCGCCGGCTCAGAAGCGCACCCAGCCCGGCAAACGCAATCCCCTTGCTGCCGCGAATCCAGACGACATCCGCACCGTGCTTCCGAATCTTCCGCGCGATACCCAGGTTCTGCACCAGCAGGCTGAACAGCGCCTTCAGGCGGAATACGGCATTACCCCCGAACAACGCACCGTGACGTTGGCGGAGCACCCCGACCGGCTCCACCTCCACCGTATCGAGCCCCTGTTCCTCCGCCGCCCGAAACAGGTCGCTGTCGCGCTGGGTGGCGATACACATCTCGATGCCCTGCTCACGCAGGACGGAGGCAAGGGTGAGCAGCCTCCGGGGCGCCCCGGTCAGACCGCCCGGGGTCGGCATGTAGGCAAAGACTTTCATTGGCCGCCCCCCACTCCAGCCGCGCGCCGAGCAGATGTTCCGCCCACCCGAATCCGGTCCACCACGCGAACGAACAGATAAAAGCCAATCACTGGAACGAATGCGTGAACGAAGTTGTAGATCTCGTTACTTCCCGGCGCGAGGGCCATGATGGTGTACAGATAAACCGGAATAATCAGTGGATGCTCGGGGTTGGTCCGATACAGCGATGCGGCAAGCCGCAACACCCCGCCGAACAACAGGAAAGCCATTACCACCCCGGGATAGGAAAAGTTCCAGTACGCCTCGCCCACCGGCCCGGTGGGTATGCCGCTCAGGGGATTTCCGTAGATATAGGTGGCATTCAGTTTGCCAGCCGCAGCCGGCGTATCCCCCGGCCACAGCCTGCCCGGAATCACCACGAACGGAATCGACAGATACGACTCGCCCAGGAGGTAATCCACTCGGCCGGGCACGCTCCCCAGAACGGCGATCTGCCCGTTATTGGTCGTGCTGTGCCGAACCATCTCGCCATAGCCGGCCTGGGCGCTGGACCAGATCTCGGCCTGGAACTCGACGTCCGCCAGCGTAGCCGCTCCACGTGTGGCGGCCCGGAATTCGCCCAACAGGCCGACTAGGACGATCGCGATGCCCGCTGCCACCCACAGTGCCCGATATGGAATCGTCCGGTTCCGCAGCGCCCACATGAGGGCGATCAGGATAAACGGCCATATCGCGCTACTTCGCGAACCTGTAGCTGCGAACACCAGAAATGCGGCGAACAGCGCCACCATCCAGAACACGGGATGTTTCACCGCATAGCGGTCGAAGGCCAGCCATACGACCGGCACAATCGTGCCCACACCCGCCAGGTAGTGCCACTGCCCGCCAATCTCCGCGCCAATGCGTTGATCGGAGGCAATGCCGCGCTGGAGCAGCAGTTGGCCCAGCCCCCCGGCCTCCATGGCGAGTATCGCCACCGCCGCTGTAGGCAGCGCCATCCATAGAACCGCCGCCTTCGCCAGCCGCCTCGGCTGTGCAGGCTGGCGCAGCCGCGGCACCCGAATGTTCCGAAACAGCCCGTAGCCAACATACAGGGCGGCCAGCGCGAGCGCTTCCAGCAAGAACGACTGGGCCGCAACCATCTCCAGCTCGGTCCGCCCCATGCCCGGCAGAGCCCGGTGAAACTCCAGCCCCGTTGCCCCCAGAACGGCATCGCCCGTGAGCAGGGACCGCAACCCGGTCCAGGTTGCGTAAAAGAACAGGGGATGGAACAGCCCCGGTGTACGCAGAAAGGCCCCGAACAGCGGCAAGGCCAGCACGCCCACATAGACCAGGAATGCGCCAAAAAGCAGCGGATGAGACCCGTGCTCCGCCCCGAACGAAACGATGCCGCTAAGCACCACAATCAACAACAGCCCGCCAATAATTGCGCCGCGCTCCAGCGGCAGCAGCGCCAGGTACGGGCTGTCGGGCCGGGTACCCCGGATCACGGATGCACCTTCTCGTCCGCAGCGTTCGGATGCGAGTTTGCGGCCCCGTCCGCCGCTTCGGCCACAAACTGCTCCCGCAGGGCACGCTCCTCCGCAAACGCCGCCTCCAGCTCCGCGCGAAACTCCGGCGAAAGCGTTTCCTTCGCCAGGGCCCGCTCATTCAGCCGCCCGAGACCAAACCCCTTGTTGACGCCGAGCGCAACACGCATACGCCCACCCAGCCGAAGGGCCTTCTGCAGCACACGGCTCCGGTGGCCCCTGGCCTCGTTCGCCGGTGGAAAATCCTCGCGGCCGTCATCGTCCACGCCAAGATGCCCGAGCACCCGCCGGTACTGGCGTGCCGGGTCTTCCTGCATCCATTCCAGCGGCACGTGCAGCACACGCTCCGCAGGTACCTGCACATAGAGCCTCTGCAACAGCGAGCCCAGGCTGCAGGCCGCGAAATACTGCAAAAATGCGGGCTCGGTACAGTCCCTGGGTAAATGCCGCCCGATCGCCCGTTGCTCCTGCAGCCGCCAGGCCGCCTCGAACGTCGGCTGATCCTCGTGCAGTACTCGCCGGTTGTGATGGTAGAGCGAATGCGCCATCGCCACCGGGTCCCGCGTCATAACGATATACCGGGCACCCGGGTGTTCCCGTTCGATATTGGCAACCGCCTCCTGCGAAAACAGATACCAGGTTGACGCCTCCCCGATTGCCCGATGCGCTTCCGCCACCCCGTCAAAGAGCCTGGCGTAGCGATCCGCCGATTGAATACTCCGATTGGCGAGGTCGACGCTGTAATAGTGCGGCTCCTTGATGGAGGACATGAACACCTGCGGGTGCTGCTCCAGCCAGCGCGCAAGAGAGGTCGTCCCGCACTTGGGTGCGCCCAGGATGAAGAAATTCGGGGCTTTGCCACTCATTGACCCACCCTCGCGGCTTTGATCGCCTTCCGCACCCGGGCTGGAACCAACCATGGCGTGACCAGACGAACCAGGTTCGTTCGGCTGAACCCTCGCTGGCGTGCCACTTCTGCCACGATCCACGTAAGCGCGCCCAGTTTGCGGTCGTGAGCGGCCTTACGCGACAGGATGTTCGCCACGAACGCAGCCCGGGCCCGAGGCGTCATCAGGGCCTTGTGCCCGTCATACCACCCCCGGCTGAACGGGTATCCGCCGGGTCGGCTCAGACCCTCGCCCGGTGCCAGATGGCGCTCGCAGACCTCCTCCGGCGCCACCACCAACCCAAGCTCCTGCCCGGCCTCCAGCATCCAGCTCCAGTCCTCGTGGCGTTCCTGTTCCTCGTCGAACGGATACTTCTCGAAAGCCCAGCGCGGCGCCATCAGCGTCGAAGTGTTTGCGCCACCATAGCCGCAGAACAGCACTTCGGACACGGGCACTCCCGAAGGCACCACGCCCGAGGGTCGCACATGGCTACGCTCTCCATCCGCATAGACCACCTCGACCCCGGCCAGAATCGCCTCCTCCAGGCCACTGCGTTCCAGTGCCGCGAATTGCGCCTCCAGCTTGCCCGGCAGCCAGACATCATCGTCATCCAGCAGTGCAATCCAGTCCCCACGGGCCTGCTGCACACCGAAATTTCGCGTCGCCGAAGCGCTCCCGCGCCGCGGCGCCTCGACAAACCGCACGCGCTCGTCCCCCAGCTCCGCCAGCAAACGACTCTTCTCGGCATCGGGCCCGTCGTTGGAGACAATCACCTCCACTGGCGCCAGCGTCTGGGCGAGCGCGCTCCGCACCGCACGCAGGACTTCCTCATGCCGCTCATGGCTCGGGATGACGACACTGACCCGGCTCATTCAACCTGCCCCATTCGTACCGCTGGATCGTTCAGTCTCTTGCGCACCCGAACGCGGCCGGACCAGTTCACGAAAAGATTCCCCCGCCCTTTCCGCATCCGCTCGCAATCTTTCTCGAACACTCTCTCCAGCGACCGCCTCATCGGCCTCCAACACCTCATTTATCCGCGCCAGCAGGCCCGCCGACTCAAGTCCACGATAATCCACTACGAAGCGATCATGACCGAAGACCATTTCGTTGATACCAGTCGCCTTGACGCTATACCCGATGGAAATCACCGGAACCCCCATGGACATCGCGGCAATCGTTGCATGGGTCCGCGCGCCCATGAACACCCGACACCGCCGAATCAGGCCCTTTATTTGCGCGGCATTGATTTCATCGGTGACCGCCACGTTGGCTACCCCTTCCGAATCAAGCCCACGCTTTACCTTATCCAGCGCCTTCCGGTCATCATTCGGACCTTGATATGACATCACATGAGGAAGCAGAAGCACCGTGAACCCGTATTGATCATGGGCCGCCTTCAGAGCACACACCAACTCCCTGATGAAAGCCTCCGCCCGTTCTCCGAGCTTTCCCAGGACCAACGGACTGACATTCACGCCAATGTAGTTCTCCTCCCCGAGTTCGAAGAGACCCTCCGTCTGTGGCTCCAAGGCAAACGCAGGGTCCGAAAACCTCCTGAGCCGACTTACACCCAGCACTTCCCTGCAGTAGCGTTCGCTCCTCGCCTCACGCACATGAATCATTGAGTAGCGACGCATGTGGCGCGCCATGAACTCTTCGTACCTCTTGCTCCGGCCAAAAGGCCCCACAGACGCTCCCCACAAGACAACGGGCAGCCCCTGATCCATCGCATACCGATCCAAAATAACCGGCATAAATGGAAGAGAATAATCCTCAGAATAGTTATCCCCACCAACAGCCAGAACCGCATCACAATCGTCAATCAGACGACGTGCACCCGCCGGTGGCCGAACAGGCGGATAGCGGTTGTTCAACCGATCCAGGCGTTTGCGAGCCTTACCGAACACTCTCATGGGGATCGACTGCCTCAAACAATCACTGAAAGTAACCCCATACCCTTCCGCTTCCGGCCAGAGTGCTCGATCCCGTTCGATATTCGTGCTAGGAACCACAAATTCGGCGCCAGGAATCGCTTTCCGAACAATATCCACGGTAGAACGAACAATCGCCTCGCATCCCCGGTTGCCAAAATCCCTATGCCCTGATAGAAAAATCTTCGTCATTCTTGCGAACCCACTCTCTACGCCCTAATTATCAGGGGTCTTACCCTTAATCCCCGCGCCCACCTTGGTGCGGCCACGGAATTCATACCACCACCAAACGAGCTGGACGCTCATTCGAATCGAGCCAAAACATGATCGTAAATCAAACGGAGATCCTTGCGCCCTTCTGATGGCGCGACACACCATTGTCCGCCGCATACGACCGCAAGCGGATAGTGCCCCTTAACGCTCACGCGCCCTCCCCTGGTGCGAATCGTTCGCAAATCAATAGGCTCATCCCGATACTCAAACTCCGACACAAAATCTGCCTTTTCGGTAGAGGGTGTATATCCCTCGGGAAGCCGTACATATAAGTCGGGATATGCATCACGGAACTCGCAATCCGGCACGTCCGGTATTTGCGCCCACATACCATGCTCTTTCGCAACCGGATGCTCATTGAACGCATGGAGCAACTGCGACGCCAACTGCGGTTTTTCCGATACCGTCACCGGGCCCCCAAATCGATGTTCATCATTCAGGAATATCCCGTGACTCGCTTGATGGTGCGTAATCATGAAGGCCAGGCTTTCCCCTGGATCGAACGGCGTAACGGACCTAACTCGCTTCGTAATCGCAGTATTGTTCTTTACTCGGCGCACCCAAGACGACGGAAGCCTTCTACGCAGCTTTCTCAAAGCCGAGATGATCCCGCTGCGCCCCGCCGCTGGTATTTGATAGCCCATTTCCTTCAGAACCGCATTAAAGTTGACTGAGTGAGTTCTTGCGGCAGTGCTGTGGTCCGAGACAAGAATCAGCTCGCTGGAAGGAAACTCATCCCGCAGCTTTCTCACCGCCTCATCAATCTTCCCGTAATATCGTTTTCCTGCTTCGATCAATTCCTCGTTGCAAGTTTGTCCTCGCTGTTTTCGGTCCAGCTCCGGAAGAAGGAACGATTCCGCCATCACCATGGAGCGATTCGCCACGAAACCGAGATCCACATCAAATTTGCACGACAGGTCCGAAAATGCTTCACATCTGAGAGCGTCCATTTGGGCCAGACGCTGGAAAAAATCTTCCGGTTCATAGAGAGCCTTTTCATCAAGCAAGGACCCTAGCCGCTCGTCCACAATGTATCCCATGGCATCCAGCGTGGCCTTCACTGAGTGGGGATAGACTTGCTCCTCGGCGACAACCTGTTGCACGCCCCGTCCGCCGCCGCCGCCGGAGACGAAGAAGCCATCAACTTTTGGTGCTGGATTCGTGGTCGGGACATTCATTACACCGACTCGATAACCCCGCTCGTTCAGCTGCTGCCATATCGGTTTGACACGTTCTCCCAGGCCCGGGATTCCCGAGAGACTGCACTTGTCTGTCCAGCGGTAGCTGCCATCGAGCTCAGGTCGCTCATAGAGAGCTCCCGTTTCCGTTCCGTGCCGACCGGTAAAGATCTCGACCCACCCCCGACTGATAATATCCTCGTCAAGCTCAAGAGCTTCACCATCATCGATCAGGGACTCCAGGAATGGTGTCCAGCCCCGCTTGAACGTCTCACGCTGGACGCCATCCATACCGAGCATCAATATCTTCATATGAAGCGCTCCCTGTTTATACGCCACCATGCCGGGGCTTTGCTGGTTTCTCGGACGGGCGCGGGGTATGCGTCACCGGAAGCCCTCGATGGCTGTGCTTTTGATTCCAAGGCGTTTCCAGACCATACGCCAAAGGAACACGTTCCAGGTGGCAAAGGTTATTGCAGTAGCCAGTGCGGCGCCCTCGATGCCAAAGAGCGGGATTAACAGGAGATTCAATGCCACATTAAGAGCGAGGGCCATGAGCATCCCGCGCATGGTGTCCCGTTCATGTCCGGTCATGTTCAGCAACGCCCCGACGGATCCCATGCCTGCATTGACCAGTTGCCCGAGGGCAAGTATCGCAAGCGCGACGTGAGCGGACGTGTAGTCCTGCCCGAAAGCGAGGATCAAGACCCATTCACCGAAAAATACAAAAAGGACAACCGGAGGCAGGGCGAGCAGAAGTATCACTCGTGCGCTGTTGGTCACCATGCGCTGCAGGGTTTCTCGATTGCCTTGCTGATGCAGACGGGAGATATGCGGGTGAAGCACCATGTTGATGGCTGTCAAGCCGAAAATCACCAGGTTTCCGAGCTGGATTACCACTCGATAAAGGCCAACCTCCTCGTCGCTACGCAGTAAGCCCAGAAACAGCACATCGACATGGCTGTTGAGAACCTGCACGCCACTGATGAGCGCGAGTGGCAGGACGGCTCGCTGCCATTCCCGCCCCTCGGTCCGACGGGTGGGCTCATGAACGACTCCCTCAGGTCGCGCCCGCCACAGGAGCCACGCCCCCATGAGGAAGGCAACGGCAGCCGCCGCCACATAAAGCCCTAACGCCGTATTGGCCGTAAATTCGTATCCTGCCCCGACACCCCAGGTCAGGAAGGCCAGAGCGAGCAGGATCAGCACCGCCGTACGAATGACCTTCTCCGGCAACTGTCCGAGTACGACCCGACGCAATCCGCGGAGGGCGGCACCGCGAATGTTCCCCAGGGCGATCAGCGGAATCAGAGGCAGAGCGATGATCAGGGCCTGATACCGCGCTTCACTGAGATTTTGCCCCGCAAAGTACAACCCAGCACCGACGACGAGCAACAGGACGAGTGAGGTTACGGCAACATACCGAGTCGCCCAGCGCCAGATGCCGCGCATCAGGGCCCAATCCTGACTCGCGCCGGCCTTGGCGGTTTCCCGAACGACCAGGTGCGGCAACCCGACCTGCGCCGGGATTGCGATCAGGGTGACCAGCGTAAGAACAAATCCATAAACGCCATACTGCTCGGGGCCAAGGGTACGCGCCAGAATGACCGCAAGCACAAACCCCAGGAGCACGCTCGCCAGTTTCACGGATAACGAGCCCACGCCGCCCCGGAAAAGCTGCGCTCGCAGGCCGTCACCACTCGTCAGGCGCTGAATGCGCTTGGCCCACGAGGCGGCGTTCACGCGGATGCCCCTCCCGGTCGCAGCCATTGAACCAATGCTGTCACCGCCTCGTGATCGTTTACGACCTCTGCGAAAGACTCGCCCGCCAGTCGTTGGCGGTACGGTGCCCAGCTGCTGATGTCCTTGGGTCCGGTCAGGCCCAGGTGGTGTTCGATGTCTCCACCTGTCCAGAGCCAGACTTGGTGATGGCGGAGCTTGCGGTGCAGGTTCTCCGTCACGGGAAAGGCAGCCGGACTGGCGGCCCACTCCCGGAACACGACAGCCGGTTTCTTGTTGCCCGCCGGGTTGTCTTTGTTGGAGCGGGGGCGGCCGTTGCCGTCGAGGGTAATGGCGGGGTCGTTATTCGCCATGCCCTGGATCTGGCTGAGGCATTCGCGCAGGTCTTCGTCATCCTTTGCGATGAGACCGTGCTGTACCGCCTGGTTTGCGGCGAAATCCAGGTCTGCCAGCGCACGTACTTCGATGCCCAGTTCCCGAAAGACGCTAAGCGATTCGGGCAAGCTCCCAGCGCCATCCAGCCCGAGTATGGCCAGGCCATCGTCGGCGGGCTTTCGCCCTGTGACGGCTTCGTAGATGAAGGGAAGCAGGTAGCGCTCGGTGGGGCCTTCGGCGATGAGCACGCGATCGCTGAACAGCCAGTGGTTGGCATTCTCCAGGGCAAAAAGCGCGTGCAGGCGCTTGTTCGCGTCCTGTACACGCTGTTCCAGGGCTTCATGGGCCGTGAGCATGATGCGGGTCTCCCCGGTTTCCGGATCCTTGCGGACGATGCGGGTGCTGGCCGCGGCTTCGCGGTCCACCATGACGGGAGAATGTGTGGCGAATACGACCTGATAGCCGTGGTGAGAGAGGCTGTCCAGCGCCGTGCGCACCTGCTCGATCGCTTGTGGATGGAGGAACAGTTCGGGCTCCTCGATGAGCAGGAGCCGGCGCTGCGCCGTCGCGTGCTCGTCGGCGCGGACGTCGGCGAGATAGCGGATGAGTGCCATCTGGATGCTGCGCTGGGCGCCGTGCCCCAGGGCGGTGAAGTCGCGGACGGCATCGCGGCCCTGTTCGCTCACCTTGATGGTGCCCTTGCCGAAGAGATCCTGGACGCTGGGCACGGGGATATCGAGGTGGAGCTGGATACCGGGGAAGAAGGGGCGCAGGGCTTCGGTGGCCTCATTATCGAACCGGTTGAGTTCTGCGGCGCGCGAGGTGCCGGTGGCCGTGAGCTTGTCGTGTAGTGGCGCCAGTGCCTGCTCCAGTTCGGCACCGTGGCTGGCCTCGGCCGGGCCGGTGAACTGCGCCAGCAGTTTGCCGATGGTGGAGGTGTTTTTCGCCTTGGTGGCGTCTTCGGCCGCATCCTCCATGGCACCGATACTTATGGGTTCCGGGAACAGCGCCTTGAGTGCGTTATCGATCCCGCTGGGGTTGCGCTTCCAGGCACCATCGCTGTCGTCTTCGGCGGTCGGATCGCGCACTTCCAGGAGGATTTCGGTCTTCTTCGCGCCGGGAGACTGCTGTGTGCGCCGTACATGGAGTTGCCCGTCCCGGATGTACGGCTCGATCCTGGTACGGTGCTTGTCCGCGATTCTGGTCAGGTGCTCGCCGTCCAGACCCGTGAGCGTGCCTTCCACCGTTACCGGGCTCTCCGCATCGTGAAAGTCGGTTGCGCGCAGAGACGTGGAGGTTACGAACCATTCGAGAGCGGCCAGCACGTTGGACTTGCCGGCGTTGTTGTAGCCCACGATGGGGGTGCAATCGCCGAGCGCGAGGGCAACATCGCGACACGAGCGGAAGTTCTGTATCCGGACATGGGCAAGGTGGTGCATAACGGGGTTACCGGCTCCCTGGCGTTAACTCAAAGTGCACTGTGTTCGGCCATGCCCTGGACGATATGGCCTCTACCCTTATGGGCAGGACTCTGCGAGCGGCGCATCTCGATGAAGCGGTTCATCGCGTAGTGCGTGAGCGAGCGGAAGAAGGCGGAGAACAGGATGAGCCCGAAGGCGGCGGCACCCAGTGCGAGGATGAAGGCATCCACCGAGGTGAAGCCGAGGCCGTCATACACGGTGTTGAGTACCGGGTTGGTCTGCACCACTTCGGGGTTGCCCAGCACGCTCAGAAACGGCATGACCGAGGCGACGCCGGCGGTTTCCAGCACGGCCATGACGATGACCATGCCGAGCACGAGTCCGCCGCGGCGTTTTTCCTTGCGGCTGAGCAGGGCCAGGGCTTTGCGGTAGGTGCTGAGCATGGGGTAACTGGGCGGCCTCAGGGTCGGGTGTTGGGTTCGGGATGCGGGGTTATTGGGTATCTGCCGGAACAGCAAACTGAACCGTCGGGATGACGACCCTCGGCAACTCCATGCGGGCGCATTGATTGCTTACGAATTCACGCCAGTATGGCCATACGTGGTAGCTGGCATTCCTCTGTGCAAAGGCTTCGAGCGCTTCCGGACCCGGGTCGGTATCGGTGTCGTACTCCGCAACAAATGTCGCCTCGATCTGCGCCAGCACACCATCGCTTTCTGCCTCACCGGCTTCGTGTTTCTCCGGGTCTTCCCCTTCCCGAGCGGGAGAAGCTGGCAACAAGCGCAGGCCCAGCCCGATGAACACCCGGAAGACATAATACGATGTCTCCGCCTCGCGGACTTCCATGAGATAGCTGCGTTCCACATGGTGCTTGAACTGCGGCTGGTATGCCTCGACGGGTGAAAACCGCGGGTCATGATCTTCCGCCAGCCAGGCACTGGACTGGCGCACGCTTACCCCGTGGATTCGCAGGCAATCGATGGCTGCTTGGATCGGGGAATCCGTCATACAGCTGGCGCCATCCACTTATCGGCTTTGCTGGAGTCGCCCGCGCCGATGTCATGGATGATTTGCGGGCAAGCCGTTGCAGCCTTGCCGCCGGGTCGGGCAATGGCGGGCTCTGCATGCCACTCGGCGAAAACCGTACGGGTTGGCGTCTGCACTCCGACGTAGTAGCTCAATACGGCGACGATCTGCTGGTTGAGGCTTACGCCTTCGTCTTCGGCCAGGGAGACCAGTGCGCGGTGCAGCGTTCTGGGCACCCGCAGTGTAATGCGCCCACTGAAGTCATCCGCGGGCGGCAAGGGCTGCGGCAGCGCGCGTCCGCTTTCCTTCAGCGCTGCCTCGGTGGTCTCGATGGTATCGATCGCGAGCTCGTAGGCCTCGTCGTGGGTGTCGGCGTATTCGACAACGTCCGGCAGCTCTCGTACCCGGGCCTCGAAGCAGGCTTCTCCCTCCTCGATAACCCGGCGTATCGTGATCCCGTAGTCCTGTGCGTTCATGACGTCTCTCCCTTCAGCCATTGGCTCAATTCCGGCTCCCGCTCCTCGAGCAGCGGATGTTCCGGACCGGGGAACCGGGGTTGTTCACCGCTTGAACGAGATGCGGATTGGGCCACGAAAAATGGGGCGAATCAAGTGCGCTTTGGGCATGGTCCGATGTATCGTCGGGGTTCGCTTACGGTCAGGGAAGACGATATGGAGATCGTGCATCACGGGGGCGCCGAAGGCGTGACGGGCAGTTGCCATCGGCTGCGGCTGTCGGCGCGGGATTCGTTTCTGGTGGATTGCGGGCTGTTCCAGGGGCGCGACCACGGGCCGGGCGATACGCTGGAGCGCCATGCGATCGAGTTTCCGGTGGAGGATATCCGGGCGCTGGTGGTCACGCATGTGCATATCGACCACATCGGGCGGCTGCCGTATCTGCTGGCGGCGGGTTTTGACGGGCCGATCATCTGTTCGAAGCCCTCGGCCGGGTTGTGAACTACCTCAAGGCCATGCTGGAGGACGAACGCCACCACGTGCTGTTCGTCGGCTACCAGGCCGAGGGCACGCCGGGCCGCGCCATCCAGGCCGCCGGCCGTGGCGGCCACGTGGAGCTGGACGGCGAGCGCTACGCCATCCGCGCGGGGGTGGACAGCATCAGCGGCTATTCCGCCCATGCGGACCAGGCCGACCTCCTGCGCTTCGTGCGTGGCATCCGCACCGGCCCGCAGGACATCCGCCTGGTCCACGGCGAACCCCACGCCCGGGAGGCCCTGTGGGAGCTTGCTTGCAAGCGAACAGGTTGAGCCCGGGGCGAACGCCCGTCCGGTTCGCAGCCGAGGCCGCTCCTACGCGAACCGGAAGGGGCCCGGGCCGTGCCGGTCAAGTTACCCCGGCCCTCCCCGAGCGCCATTGCTCGAGCAGTGCCTTCTCCTGACGGCTCTGCAGTTGTTTTGCGGCTCCCGAGTTGGTGATCTGCCATGCCAGCAGTTCCCGGCTCACCCGGTAATCGGCGCGCAGCCGTTCGGCTGCCTCGGTGAGGTCGGCGCTTTGTTCCACGGCCCTGGCGGCCACGTCACGTGGCAAGAGCAGTTCGGCGGCAAAGGCTCGAGCCCGTTTCTCGGGGTATTCCGGTGTTCGTCCGCCGAGCACTTCCGCCACCGGGAGCGCGCCCTGCCGGTCCAGTAGCAGATGGGCAATCTCGTGGGCGAGTGTGGCGCGCTCCCCGTATTCGTGACCGGCACGCGATTCCGACGCGTGGTTGACCAGCACCAGGGGGCCATGGCGCTCGCCCCACACGGTCACGGCTTCTATCGGGCATGCTCCCAGATTGATGCCCTCAACATGCACACCCCAGCGTTTCAGCCATTCACCCGGCTCCACAGCGGCTTCGGGCGACAGGCTCAGCCACTCACGCAGCCAGCTCGCCGCCCAGTAGCCCTGCCGATAGGGGGGCTCGGTATCGTCCAGTTGCTCCCCGAGCGCCGCTTCAATGCGATCGAGCTCGGGCGTTGCGCGAGCGGGACAATCCACGATGCGGCGCAGCAATTCAGCCTGCTGATCGGCGTTGACAACGCTGTCGAAGGCCATCCGTGCCACGGCGCGCAGTTCCGGCCACTGCCATTCGTCGGCATCAATGCCGGCCTGCTCGAACCGTCCGGGCGCATCTTCCTCGAGCCGCGTGGTCAGCATCCACTCCCGAGCCTCGGTTCGCTCTCGGCGCTCCTGCCACCAACCCACGGCCTGACGGGCACGCGGCTGCGTGCTTTCCGCGCAGGCGGTGCACAGATGTTCGCCTGCGGCTTCCAGCACTGTCTCGACCTCGCGCCAGGGGCGAATAACCTCACGCGGCAACCCCGGAGCCGAAATCTGAGCGGTCTTCCCCTGTCGCATGATGATCAGGGAAGGCAGGAACAGCCCCCTGGGTGCCGATGCGAGGTCGTGACGCGCCAGGAATCGATGGGCTTCCAGCTCTTCGTCATCGACCTGCTCGTCTGCCATGCCGTCCCAACGGCGCTCGCACTCGGCCAGAAACTGGGAAGGGAATGCCGGCGAAACAGGTACAGGATAATCCTCCTCCAGCACCAGCCAGGGCCACCAACGCCCCAGAAATTCCAGCATGTCGACCCATGTCCACTCGAGGTACCCACCGCAGCCGTCCGGTGCTTCGCCCTCGCCCACCCACACCGGCTCACCCGCCAGGAACATGCGACAACGACCTTCGGCAAGCCCCTCGAGCGAGGCCGGCTCCAGATCCAGTTCGATCTGTAATCCGTCAGCGTATCCGAACATCATCGCAATGCTCCCCCGAACTGTCGGAGCCAGCTCTCAAGCTCTTTCGTTTCGCCCCTTTTGTCTGCTTTTTCTCGCAGCGCCTTCAGCGTTTTGCGAGTCAGAAAGGTAGGGCCCCGAAGATCACCACGCCATGGATATGCATGGTAGGAATACCCGGGCTGTGTGGGCACGGCTTCGTAGATCACTCCCCTGTAAACCGCGTGAAACCGATCGGGCCACTGGCTGTCCTCTGATTCGTAGAACGGAATCGCCTCTTTGTTGAGCAGTTCCTCGGCCAGGTCACGGGTTATGCTTTTCGGGCACTTTCCGACCGGACCCCTGGGCGACGGCTCAAAACCCGCGTAATCATTGTGCCACAGGTGCTTGGTTCGCCCTTCTCCACGTTCGTATCGCCACCGGGGACCGTTCTCGTCAGTCACTGGCATCTCCTTGCGTCCAGAATTCCGGTTCGCGGCCGAGGCCGCTCCTACGGTGATGCCCCCATCCGCGAACGGCGGCGGGTCAGACCTGGTAGTAGTCGCGGTACCAGGCGACGAAGCTGGCGACGCCCTCTTCGACGGTGGTGGTGGGTTCGTAGCCGGTGTCGGCGCGCAGGTCTTCGACGTCGGCGTAGGTGTCGGGGACGTCGCCGGGCTGCAGGGGCAGCAGGTTCTTCTCGGCCTTCTTGCCGAGGTTCTCTTCCAGCACTTCGATGTAGTGCATCAGCTCCACCGGGCGGTGGGCGCCGATGTTGTACAGCCGGTAGGGGGCGGCGCTGGTGGCGGAATCGGGCTGCGCCCCGCTCCACTCGGGGTTGGGCTGGGCCGGGCGGTCCAGGGTGCGGATGACGCCTTCGACGATGTCGTCGATGTAGGTGAAGTCGCGCCGGTGGTTGCCGTAGTTGAAGACGTCGATGGGCTCGCCGGCGAGGATCTTGCGCGTGAACATGAACAGCGCCATGTCGGGCCGGCCCCACGGGCCGTAGACGGTGAAGAACCGCAGGCCGGTGGTGGGTAGCTGGTACAGGTGGCTGTAGGTGTGCGCCATCAGCTCGTTGGCCTTCTTGCTCGCGGCGTAGAGGCTGAGCGGGTGGTCGACGTTGTGGTGGACGGAGAACGGCATCTCCTCGTTGGCGCCGTAGACCGAGCTGGAGCTGGCGTAGACCAGGTGCTCCACGCCGTTGTGGCGGCAGCCTTCCAGGATGTTGCCGAAGCCGACGAGGTTGGTGTCGATGTAGGCGGCCGGGTTCTCCAGCGAGTAGCGCACGCCGGCCTGGGCGGCCAGGTTGACCACGCGTTGCGGCCGGTGCTCGCGGAACACCCGCTGCATCGCCTCGCGGTCGGCGATGTCCACGCGCTCCTCGGTGAAGCGCTCGTGGTCCTGGATGCGGGCCAGGCGCGCCTTCTTGAGCGAGACGTCGTAGTAGTCGTTCAGGTTGTCGACACCGACGACCTCGTCGCCGCGTTCCAGCAGGCGCAGGGCCAGGGCATTGCCGATGAACCCGGCCGTTCCGGTGATGAGGATCTTCATGTCGTATCCTTGTTCGGCTTTTGTTCGGTTATCGTGCGCCCTCGACCCGCAGGAGGCCAGCCCCCCGGCCGGTAGGAGGCCGGCCCTCCGGCCGATCCGCCCCGGCGGGTCGGCGTGGCCCCGATCGGCCAGGGGGCTGGCCTCCTACGAGGTACCCCGGCGGCCCCGGCCGGTAGGAGGCCGGCCCTCCGGCCGATCCGCCCCCGTGGATTGGCCAGGCCCGATCGGCCAGGGGGCTGGCCTCCTACGGGTGCGCCGGCGCCCCCCGGCCCGTAGGAGGCCGGCCCTCCGGCCGATCCGCCCCGGCGGGTTGGCGAGGCCCCGATCGGCCAGGGGGCTGGCCTCCTACGAGGTACCCCGGCGGCCCCGGCCCGTAGGAGGCCGGCCCTCCGGCCGATCCGCCCCGGCGGGTTGGCGTGGCCCGATCGGCCAGGGGGCTGGCCTCCCACCGGTTACGGGTTGCGGATGAACCCCATGCCTTCCAGCTTGAGGAGGATCCGGTGGGCCGCCTCGTCCGGGCTCATCTCGCGGGTGTCGATCCGCAGCTCCGGGTGCTCCGGCTCTTCGTACGGGTCGTCGATGCCGGTGAATTCCTTGATCAGGCCGGCGCGCGCCTTGGCGTACAGGCCCTTGCGGTCGCGCTGCTCGCAGGTCTCCAGCGGCGTGGCCACGTGGATCTCCAGGAACCCGCCCGCGTCCTCGATGCGCTCGCGCACGCGGCGGCGCATGTCGGTGTAGGGGGCGATGGGGGCGCAGATGGCGCAGCCGCCGTTCTTGGTGATCTCGCTGGCCACAAAGCCGATGCGCTGCACGTTGATGTCGCGGTGCTCGCGCGAGAAGCCCAGCTCGCTGGAGAGCTCCTTGCGCACGATATCGCCGTCCAGCAGCGTGACGGCGCGCCCGCCCAGCTCCATCAGCTTGACCCGCAGGGCGTTGGCGATGGTGGACTTGCCCGAACCCGAAAGCCCGGTGAAGAACACGGTAAAGCCCTGCTGATGGCGCGGCGGGAAACTGCGGCGCAGCTCGGCCACCACCTCCGGGTAGGAGAACCACTCGGGGATATCCAGCCCCTCGCGCAGGCGGCGGCGGAACTCGGTGCCGGAGAGGTTGAGCACCTCCTCGTCCTCGCGCACCTCGTCGGCCGGCACGTACTCGGCACGGTCCTCCACGAAACTCATGGCCTGGAACGGCACCATCTCGATGCCGATCTCGTCGGCGTACTTCTGGATCAGTTCCTGGGCGTCGTACGGGCCGTAGAAGTCCTCGCCGTCGGAGCCCGGGCCGGGGCCGGCGTGGTCGCGCCCGACGATGAAGTGGGTGCAGCCATAATTGCGGCGGATGATGGCGTGCCACAGCGCCTCGCGCGGTCCGCCCATGCGCATGGCCAGCGGCAGCAGGCTGAGCTGGGTGGTCTGCTCCGGCGCCTGACGCAGCACGTGCTCGTAGCAACGCACGCGCACGTAGTGATCCACATCGCCCGGGCGGGTCATGCCCACCACCGGGTGGATCAGCAGGTTAGCCTCGGTCTGGCGCGCGGCCATGCGCGTGAGCTCGACATGGGCACGGTGCATGGGATTGCGCGTCTGGAACGCGACCACGCGGTTCCATCCCAGCTTGCGGAAGTACTCGCGCAGCTCCGCCGGGCTGTAGCGATAGTTGCGGAAGTCGTAATGCACCGGGGACTCGACCCCGTGCAGCGTGCCGCCCAGGTACACTGCCCCGGCACGGTTCATCAGGTAGTTGACCGCCGGATGCGCGACGTCGGTGGTGGCGAACACCTGCTGCGCCTCGCGCGCCTTGTCCGGCGTCCAGCGGTCCTCCACGTCCATCACGGCAATCAGCACGCCCTCGGCATCGCGCAGCGCGATGCGCGTGCCCGGCGCCGCCTGCTCGGCGAACGCCTCGCTCACGTCCAGGGTGATGGGCATCGGCCAGAGCTGGCCGTCCGCCAGGCGCATGTTGCCCAGCACGCCGTCGTAGTCGGCCTGCCGCATGAAGCCCGTCAGCGGCGAGAAACCGCCGTTCAGCAGCAGCTCCACATCGCAGATCTGACGCTCGGTCAGATCCCAGCTCGGCATCTCCTGCGCCTGCTCCTTGAGCTCGCGCGCGGTGGATTCATCAACGTAGCGGTCGCAAAGCGTCCCGCCGTAGGGGGCAATCAGATCCATGACTTGGCTCTTTCCCGTTGGCGACTTATAGGGTCATTGAATCTGCGAATGGTACCGATTCCGTCCCCGCGCGTCTCGGGTCCCGGGCCGGGGCTACTCCGGCTGCTCCGGCTCCCCCGCGCGGAACCACACCGCACCCGCAAGCAGTGGCACGCTGCCGATCAGCGCCCCCAGTGCACCATCCAGATGCCCCTGCGCCACCAGTGCCGCCACCGGCAGCAACCAGAGCAGGTTGATGAGCCCCACGCCCAGCGACACCGGCACGTGCGAACCGGCCAACCGGGCCGCGTGCTGATACGCATGGGCCCGGTGCGCCACATGCACCCGTTCCCCGCGCATTCCCCGGCGCACCAGGGTGTACGTTGCATCCACCACGAACAGCGCCAGCATCACCAGCCACACCCAGAAGAACTCCGGCGCCACCCACGCCGCCTGGATCGACAGCAGCCCGAGCGTAATCCCCAGGAACCCGGCACCGCCATCGCCCATGAAGATCCGCGCCCGCGGGAAGTTCCACGGCAGAAAACCCAGCGTGGCCGCCACCAGCAGCGCCGGCAGCAGCCAGTCGGCGCCCGGCAGCAGCCAGGCCATCAGCACCGCCACGCCCAGCCCCGCGGTGACCGCCTCGATCCCGGCAATGCCATCGATGCCATCCATGAAGTTGTACAGGTTCAGCAGCCACACCAGATACACCAGCGCCAGCGCATGGCCGAACCAGCCCAGATCCAGCACCACCCCGAACACCGGCAACGGCGGCAACCCGCCCAGCCACGCCAGCCCCCAGCCGGCCGCCACAAAATGCGCCAGCAAACGCCACAGCGGCGGCACCTCGCCCCGGTCGTCCCACCAGCCCACGAGCGCCACCAGCAACCCGGCACCCCCCAGCCCCAGCATGACCCCGGGCGCCACCGCACCGGCCGCACCCAGCACCGCCAGACCCGCCAGAACCACCAGCGCAATCGCCAGCCCGCCGCCCCGCGGCGTCGGCACCTCGTGCGAGCTGCGCGCGTTCGGCACATCCATCATCGCCCGCGCCAGCGCATAGCGACGCAGCAGACCCGTCAGGCCCGCCACCATCACCATCGCCACCAGCAATCCCAAAAACGCCAACAAAATCTCCCTCCCCCGTAGGAGGCCAGCCCCCTGGCCGATCACCCACGCATTCAGGACGACCAGCTTCCGGTCAGCCGGGGCCGCCCGTAGGAGGCCAGCCCCCTGGCCGATCACCCACGCCAGCCCATCGCCCCCATCGCCCAGAGGCTGGCCTCCTGCACCCAGCGCCGCCCCTGCGCGCCTGGCCTCAAAGAACCCGCTCCAGCGACTGAATACCCGCTTCCACCGAGCACCGCACAGCGTCATGGATAGCAACCGGGAAACCCGCCGGCAATTCCTGTTCCATCTGATCCAGTGCGGATGGGGCCTGCAGAACCACGGATGCCAGGACCTCGTGCACCATCGCCGCAGGCAGACGGGCCGAAGCGCCCGTCTCCAGAAAATGGCGACCCTGGATGCCATCCACCCGATAGTGGTTGCGGTGCCCGACAGCAAGTGCCAGCCGAACCTGCTTGCGTTCGACCTGCCGGCTGGCCACGCTGGGCAATATCGTCAACACGTCATACAGCGGCGTGAGCCGGTACCCGCCGCCCGGCTGCAGGAATACGCTGAAATTCTTGGCGTGCCCATCCGTGGCGCCGATCAGCCAGAACAGGATCTGCGCCTTCAGCACCGTCGCCTGGTCCGCCCCCGGCGTATCACTGCCCCGCAACAGCCCCAGCACATCCACCAGCCCGGGGCCACCTTCGCTCTGATACTTGCGGCTCGGCGGCACGCCCAGTGCCTGGCAGCAGTCCTCCTGCGGCAAGCGCAGCAGCCGCCCATCGCGCGCCCAGTGTCGATCAAACCGCTCCACCACCAGCGCCCGCGCGCCCCCAAAGCGCCCGATCTCCGCACGCGCCACCGGCATACCGAACGCCGCCAGCAATCGCAGGCAGTAAAACTCGTTCTCCACACTATCCGACAGATCCAGCCCGTTGGGTAACTGCCCAATCGCGGGCTTCAGGATATGCGTAGTCGGCGTCGAGCCATGCGGCTTGAGCCAGCGACCCTCATGCCACAGCAGTGCCGTCTTCTCCTGGGCACCAGCAATCGAAATGCGGAAAGCCTCGTCGCTCCCCAGACCCAGCGGCGCCTGTGCCAAACCGCCCAGCAGCTGTTCGATGTCCGTATCGTCGACCGGCTCCCCCCGAATCCCTCCAGCGGGCCCGGATTCCTGCGCATCCGACAGCGAAAACTGCAACGCCCCCACACAGTCATGCCCGATCGCCGCCAGCAGGCTGTAGGCATCCGTCCCAGCCGCGCCCACGCGTTGCGCCACACGCCGCCGCAGGGCATCCGCATCCGGCAACAGGTTCTCGAACACCGCGGCCACGGGCTCGCCGTGGTAGGCATCTTCCCGCAACGGAAGCGAGAGTGAGACGGGCAGCGCGTGCTCCCAGCCCAGCCAGCTGGCGTCATACCGAAAGCGGATCGCCCCGGCCGCCGACTTCTCCAAAAACCCCACCAGGCGACCATTCAGCAAGACACGCAGCGGCGGATGGCGTCGCGTGCGCGGCATCAGAAGATTTCTTCAATGGACGCAGTCGACCGCGCACGGGGAGCAACCTGAAACTCCAGATCCAGCGCCGCCAGAACCGCAAGCAAGGTCTCCAACCGGGTGGCCGGGTTCCCGTTCTCGATCAGGGAGATCGTCTCCTGACGCAATCCCGACTTCTCGCCAAGAGCGGCCTGCGTCAGGCCCTGCTTTCGCCGGACCCGGCGCACAATCGTCCCAATCTGCTTGGGTGTTCGCGCAAGCAATGTCATAACGCCCGATTATGCGCCCAACCCGATAACCAATCAATATCGGAATCAACCCATAAACCAAGCAGCCCGCCGCCCCCTGGCCGATCACCCACGCAAAACAACACCCCCCTGTAGGAGGCCAGCCCTCTGGCCGATTGGATGCTGGACAGCCCCAATCGGCCAGAGGGCTGGCCTCCTACACCGACTGCTACCCCTGTGGGAGCGGGCTCGCCCGCGAAGCCCCCGCCGCCGCGATACCGACACGCGGTCAATGCGCCGCCACCCAATTCTCCACCTGCAGCCCGGATACACGCTCGAATTCACGGCCGTTATTCGTTACCAGCACGGCCCCAATGGCCCGAGCATGCGCTGCAATCAAAAGGTCGTTTGCACCAATGGGAGCACCCACGCGTTCCAGCTCGGCCCGGATGTCCCCGTAATGTTCGGCCGCTTCTTCCGGCCAGTCGCACACCCTCGCAAAGGCCAGAAAGCGCTCCAGTGCGGCCTCGCTACGTTCCCTCTGATTCGACCGGCGAACCCCGTACCACAATTCCGCCAGAACCACGGCGGAAAGGCCCACCTCCCCCACTGGCACACCACTCAGCCGCGCATGCACCTCGGGCGGCCGGCGCTTCATGATGTAGATACAGATGTTCGTATCCAGCATGTAGCGCATGGCTCACAACGCCTCGCGGTTCTGCGCCACACGATCCTCGATCGAATCGGGGAAGTCATCCGGCAGGGTCTCTCCGGGCCCCTGGAAGTAATCATCCCAGGATCTCGGCTTGGCCCGCAGGATCAATGCATCGCCACGCTTCTCAATCACCACCTCATCCGCATCAAACGCGAAACCCTTGGGCAGCCGAACTGCCTGGCTGCGTCCATTCCGGAACAAACTCGCCGTGCGCCGCTTCATGGCCAAACCCCAGATCCTTTGCATATGCCCCTAGCATATCCCCCGCCCAACCACATTCCAAGGCCCCCGCTGCCACCCCCCTGTAGGAGGCCAGCCCTCTGGCCGATTGGGCCTGTCCAACATCCAATCGGCCAGAGGGCTGGCCTCCTACAACCAATGCTACCCCCCGTGGGAGCGGCCTCGGCCGCGAAGCCCCCGCCAAAGCCCGAAAACCACCAATCCTAACGACGCAACGACACAACCGCCCGCCGCAACCCCTCATCCAGCGACACCGGCGGCTCCCACCCCAGCGTCTCCCGCGTATGCGAAATATCCACCTGCAAAGAATCCAGCAGCCGCCGTGCCATCTCCCGCCGGCCCAGCGCCACCGCCCCGGCCCGCAACATCCCCACCGGCACAGGCAACAGACGCGCCGGCCGGTCCAGAGCATCCCCCACCCGGCGCAACAGCCCCGCCGTGGACACATCCTCCCCGTCCGCCACCAGGAACGTCTCCCCCGCCGCCGCGGGATGATCCAGACAGGTCACCAGCAGATCCACCAGGTTATCCAGCGCCACCAGCGAGCGCCGGTTCCGCGTGATCGCGCCCAGCGGCAATGGCACCCCCCGCTGCACCCAGCGCAGCAAACGGCCGAAGTTGCCCGGCGCCCCCGGCCCGTACACCAGCGGCGGCCGAATCACCACCACCTCCATTCCCGTCTCCGCCGCCAGCTCCCGGAGCCCCTGCTCCGCCTCATACTTGGAAACGGCATATGGCTCCTGCGGCGTCGGCACATCCCGCTCCGTAAACGGCCGCCTCGAGACGTTCCCGTTCACCCCCACCGAACTCACAAACAAAAAACGGCGGACCCCCGAGTCCGCCGCCTGGCGCGCCACGTTCAACGTTCCTTCCACGTTCACCCGCCGGAACACCTCCAGCGGATCCGCCTCCGACTCATCCAGCACATGCGCCCGCCCCGCCAGATGCACCACCGCATCCAGTCCCTCGGGTAGCGCGCCGCCGGTTCCGAACTCTTCGAGCGGCCCCAGCGCGCATTCCTCCCGGAACGCCCCGGCAGCCCGCCGAACCCCGGCCACCGGCGCCCGCCCCGAACCTTCCTCGGCCAGCCGCGCCATCACGGCCCGCCCCACAAACCCCGAAGCCCCCGTCACCAGCACACGCCGCATCCAGTCCTCCATCCCGTTCACGACCCGTTCGATTCGCGGCCAGAGCCCACTCCTGCGCGGGCCCAAACCCGCCTGCGAGGACCAATGAACGAAGCGGAGATTGATGCCCGGGGCCAATGCGCTACTGTCGGTATACATGGTTCCGGTGCGCCACCCGGACAACGAGGATACGCAGCGCCTCGTCCTCAATGATGGCCAGCACGCGATAGGGCCCGACGCGGTACCGCCAATATTCGCCCAACTGCCCCGAAAGCGCCTTGCCTGAACGGCGAGGATCGTCCGCGGACGCGATCCGTTCAGCCAGATATTTCAGAATGCGATTCGCGGCCTTCTTGTCGAGCGCTCGCAGATCTTTCTCTACGCGTTTGTCGAACTCAATCGTCCAGCTCAAGTCGGCGCTTCATCTCATCCATGGAGACCGTTTCTCCGCTTCCCTTGCGGTGGTCAATCAGGCGCTGCTCGGCCAAATAAATGTCTTCGAGCTCCTCAAGATGCTGCATGATGGCTTCCCGTGCATAGAAGCTCTTGCTGCGCCCCGTCGCTTTCGCCAGGGCGGCCAGGCGCTTCTCGACATCTTCGGGTAGACGCAAAGCCAACATGTGTTTCCCTCCAGATCAGGTGCTATACAAGTATAGCCGACAACCGCCTGAACAACACTCTGCCCCCAATCACTCCCCCACCGGCTGCAACCACCCCAACCACCGGGCAACACGCGGAAACCGGTTCCGCACCAGGGCCCGCCCCGTCTGATGCCCCAGCAGGTACGCCGACCGCACCCACGAGAACCCCTCCAGTTCCCGATACACCCGCCAGGTGTACCCCGCCGTCGTCAGCTTGTTCGAAGACACCGAGCCCGACCGAACCGTATACCGCACCAGCGGCTCATTCAGCCCGTACGCAAACTCCACCCGCTTCAACAACCGCAGCCACAGGCCATAATCCTGGCGCCGATCAATCAGCGGCATCTCCACCTTGCCGAAGAACTGCGTATCGTACATGGCCGTGGAACAGCCGATGTAGTTCGTCTTCAGCATTTCCGCATAAGACACCCGCTCCGGCACCCCCGCCGCAGACAACCGCCGGCCCTGCTCGTCGAACCGCTCCATCGCCGAAAAGCTGAACACCACGCCCCGTTCCATCAACGCCACCTGCCGCGCCAGCTTCTCCGGCGCCCAGGCATCGTCACTATCCAGAAACGCGATATACCGCCCGCGCGCCTCGCGAATCCCCGCATTCCGCGCCACCGCCGGCCCGCCATTGCGCTCCAGCCGCAACACCCGAATGCGCGCATCCTCCGCCGCCAGCGCCTCCACCCGCGCCACCGAGTCATCCGTGGAGGCATCATCCACCACCAGCAGCTCCCAACCCGCCAGCGACTGCCCCTGCACCGAGCGCACGCCTTCAACCACCCGATCTGCCGCGTTGTGCAGCGGCATCACCACAGAAACCAGCGGTGTGGACAAATCCGCCGGAGACATACTCCCACCTGTGGACGGATCACAACCCATCACAGAGCTCCCCAAGGCTCTGCGGAGCCGCCCCCTGGCGCCGGATCTCCGCGGCTTCCGCTTCGGTGATCCGGGGCGCAATCGCAACGTACTCGACATTCCAGCTCTGGTAAGCCTTATGGGCGCTCAAAAACCGCCCCGCCGCAGCCACCAGAGTCGGAATGGACCTGGCCAGCTTCTCGCCCTGGCGTTTGCAGGAGCCGAACCGAATAGCGCTCTGGTCCTCCGACACCGCCACCAAATCAATCTCCACGTCCGAGCGATCCCAGTACCCCCGAATCCGTTCGGACAACGCAAAGTCGCCCAGCCCCAGGCGACTGCGCTCCTCATAAAGCTGCGCCACCAAATCCTCCAGGGCATAGCCTTCAACCTCGCGCAAACGCTCATCGGCCTGCGACACGAGCATGTCCATCGGCCGAAAGGCCGAGGCCGAAACCGGCTTCTGCAGCGCCGACAGCCACGCGCGCAGAAAATTGTCGCGAATGTAGTAGCGCCCGCTGCGAGCCTTCGGTCGCGCAAAGATCGGCAGGCGCCGCTCGATCATCCGGTACCGCTCGCTGAGGATCTTCAGATGCCCACCCACCTGTCGTGCCTCTCCCGGACCGGAGACCTCCGCCAGATGGGCCTCGATCGCCGCGTTGTTGCAGCCGGGATGCGATGCCAGAAACTGCAGCACCATGTCGTAGCGCCCGCGCAGTTCACGCAGGAACCAGTTGTCCGCTTCATTGCGAAGCGGCGACGAACTCGAAAAGAACAGCTTGCGCAGCAGCGTCTCGCGGTCCGCATCCAGCACACCTTGCTCATAGGCATCCCGGTAGAACTTCGGCACCCCCTCGAACAGGTTCCAGAGGAAGAGCAGGCGTTCGGGGTCCTCGTCCGCATGTGCGCGCAGAATCTCCAGCACCGACCCGATATCCAGATGCCCCAGCTCGAGCGTGTCCGTGGCCCGGTTGAACAGCGGCGCCTGCCGGTCATCCAGCAGCGCCGTCATCTCCGCATGCAGCGACCCCAGCACAATCAATCCGCCGGGCACCTGCCCCGCCCGGGCGCTCAGCCGGTCCACCTCCGCCTGCAGGAGCGAGCAGAAGTCGAACAGCGGCTTGCGATGGAAGTACTGGAACTCATCCAGCGCTACCACATACCCCGACTCCGCCAGACTCGCGATCAAGCGGGCCAGCTCGCCCAGGCTATGGACACGCTCCTCCAGCCCGAACGTCTCCAGGTAGCCGTTGCAAGCCGCCACCACCCCCGCCGGGTCCGAATCCGGAATCTGGATGTACAGCGTCTTAGAGACGCCCGCCGCCTGCAGCGCCTGCTGAATCAAGGTCGTCTTGCCAATCCGGCGCCGCCCCGAAATCTGCAGAAAGAACCAGCGCCGTCTGGACAGGATCTCCTGCAACTGGCCCAGCTCCGTCTGCCGGCCGTAGAACGCCCACTCTCCGGATTCCGCCACTCGGACACACCTTAAGGTAAAAATTCTTACCCTAAGTTACGCGGATCGATTCGCCTCATCAACACAGCCACTTACGAGCCCTCGTATACGTCCTGCCCTGATCCACGCGAAAAGGCCCGCCACCTGGCCTCCACCCACGCAACCGAGTCATCCGTGGAGGCATCATCCACCACCAGCAGCTCCCAATCCGCCAGCGACTGCCCCTGCACCGAACGCACGCCTTCAACCACCCGATCCGCCGCGTTGTGCAGCGGCATCACCACAGAAACCCGCGGCATGGACGCCTTCCCGCACGTCCGGTCCACACGCTGCATGCCCGACATCTACACAACCTCGCCAATCTTTTCCCAGCCCAGTACCCGCACATCCTTGCGCTGGTGCTCGCCCTCGCCCCCGTAAATCAGTGTCGGCGAACGGGCCATGTCACCGGCCAGCGCGGTCCAGCGGTCCAGCCCGGTGAAGAAATCCCGGTTCAACGTCTGCCCGGACTTGATCTCCACCGGCACCAGGCCACCCGCCCACTCGATCAGCAGGTCGACCTCATTGCCATTACTGTCCCGCCAGAAGTGGAAAAGCGGCGGCTCGCCGCGATTGAGAAAGGCCTTGCGCAACTCCGAAATCACGTACGTCTCGAACACCTGCCCGCGCAACGGATGCACCACCAGCTGATCCGGCGTCTGCACCCCCAGCAGCCAGCACAACAGCCCGGTGTCGTAGAAATACAGCTTCGGCGACTTGATCAGCCGCTTGTTGAAATTCGCATGGTGCGGCCGCAGGAGAAACAGCACATAGCTGGCCTCCAGCACCGAGATCCACGCCTTGGCGGTGTTGTGGGTAATACCGCAATCCGCCGCAAGGGATGAGAGGTTCAGAACCTGACCGCTACGCCCGGCACACAGCCGCACAAAACGCTGAAAGGCGTCCAGATCCTGCACCTGCAGCAACTGGCGCACATCCCGCTCCACGTACGCCGTCACATACGCCGGAAACCACTGACGGGGAGAAACCGGGCGGTCATACAATGCCGGGTAACCACCGGTGAACATCATCGCATCCAGAGCCGATGGCGCCTGTCCGGCTCCCACTAACTCGGCATGACTCAAGGGCAGCAGCTCCACAAACGCCGAACGCCCGGCCAGCGACTGCGAGATCCCCGACATCATCCCGAACTGTTGCGACCCCGTGAGCAGAAACCGACCCATGCGGCCATCGCCGTCCACATGGGTCTGCAGATAGGAGAACAATTCCGGTGCCCGCTGAACCTCGTCCAGCACCGCCCCATCGGGGCACTGCGACAGAAACCCGCGTGGATCATCCAGCGCCAGCGCACGCACATCCGGATCTTCCAGGGAGCGACAGGGCCGATCCGCCATCACCGCGCGCGCCAGCGTCGTCTTGCCGGACTGGCGCGGCCCCGTGACCGTGACGATGGGAAAGCCGCTCAACAGCTCCCTGACCAGTGTTTCGGCAGTGCGCGGTATCATGCGCGTACCCTACCGCCATTTATGCAAATTGTAAATACAGATACCACTTTACATAGAAAACCGACCACGAACGGGGACAGATACATCTTCCGGAATGAGCGGCTCCTTCCCCCTCAGTGTGCCGACACCCAGTTTTCGACCTGCAATCCCGGCACGCGATCGAACTCCCGCCCATTGTTGGTGACGAGGACGGCGTTGGTGGCGCGGGCATGCGCCGCGATAAGGAGATCGTTGGAGCCGATTGGCGTGCCAGCGCGTTCGAGTTCCGCGCGGATGTCGGCATAATGCTCGGTGGCTTCTTCCGGCCAGTCGCAGACCTTCGTGAACGCCAGAAAGCGTTCCAGTGCGGCCTCGCTGCGTTCGCGGTAATGCGAGCGCCGCACCCCGTACCGCAGTTCGGCCACCACCACGGCGGACAGCCCCACATCGCCCACCGGAACATGACGCAGCCGCTCATGCACCTCGGGCGGGCGGCGCTTCATGATGTAGATGCAGATGTTCGTGTCCAGCATGTAGCGCACGGCTCACAATGCCTCGCGGTCCTGCGCCACGTGATCCTCGATCGAATCGGGGAAGTCTTCGGGAAGGGTCTCGCCGGGACCCCGAAAATAATCATCCCAGGACCGGGGTTTGGCGCGCAGGATCAAGGCGTCGCCACTCTTTTCGATCACCACCTCGTCGGCATCAAAGGTAAAACCCTTCGGCAGCCGAACGGCCTGGCTGCGACCATTCCGGAACAGGCTCGCGATGCGTCGTTTCATGGCCTGGCCCACCTCGAAAAGGATATGCCATAAGCATATACGCGCGGGGAACAGGAGACAAACTGGAGGTGGGCAAATTGGGGACAGATTTATTTTCCCGTTAAATCCGGGGCCCGCCCTCAAGCGCCCCCATTCCCGTGCTCAAAACAGCCCCCCCAACGATGTCGTAACTCACTCCACCGTCACACTCTTGGCGAGGTTACGGGGCTTGTCCACGTCGGTGCCTTTCAGGAGTGCTGCGTGATAGGCCAGCATCTGCAGGGTCACGACATGCAGAACCGGCGACAGCGCTCCGTAGTGCTCGGGCATCGGGAGCACGTTCACACCACGGCCGGATTGCACCGGCCCGCACCCGTCGGCGAACACGTACAGCTGCCCGCCCCGGGCCGAAACCTCCTGCATGTTGGATTGCAGCTTTTCCAGCAACTCATCGTTCGGTGCCACCACCACAACCGGCATTTCGCCGTCCACCAGTGCCAGCGGACCGTGCTTCAGCTCCCCGGCGGGATAGGCTTCCGCATGGATGTAGGAGATTTCCTTGAGCTTGAGCGCACCTTCCAGTGCGATCGGGTAGTGGCGTCCCCTCCCCAGGAACAGCGCATGGTGCTTGTCACCGAACTCCCGCGCCCACTCCTTCACCGCGTCTTCGAGTTCCAGCACCCTGCCAACGGCCACCGGAAGATGACGCAGTTCAGCCAGGTATTCACGCTCCATATCGGCGCTCAGGCGCCCCTGGCGGCTGGCCAGCAGCAACACCAGCAGGAATAACGCGGAGAGCTGCGTGGTAAAGGCCTTGGTCGAAGCCACACCGATCTCGGGCCCGGCCCGAGTGATGAAGCTCAACGCGGCCTGCCGCACCAGGCTCGACTCCGGAACGTTGCAAATAGCCAGCGTGTAGCGATGGCCCAGCGCCTGCGCATGTTCCAGAGCCGCCATTACGTCCGCCGTCTCACCCGACTGGGAAATCACCACCACCAGCTGTGACTCTCGTGGAACCGATCGGCGATAGCGGTACTCGCTAGCGATCTCGACGTTGCAAGGCAGCCCCGCGATCTCTTCCACCCACTACTTCGCCACCATCCCCGCGTGGCTGGACGTCCCGCAGCCTAGAATCAGGACCGAATCCACCCGCGTCGACCAACCGGCCTCCAGCGACCCACCGAACAGTTCTTCTGTCGTCCCTTCGGCTGCCGCCACCGGCCCCAGCGTTGCCGCCAGTGCCTCCGGCTGTTCGAAAAGCTCCTTTTGCATAAAATGCCGGTAGGGTCCCAGCGAAACCGCATCTCCCTGCAGAGCCGAGGTCACCACCTCGCGTTCCACTGCACCCCCGGTAGCGTCGAACACCTCGAACCCTTCCCGCGTCAGTCGTGCCAGATCACCGTTCTCCAGCTACATGAGCCTGCGCGTGGCCGATATCAGCGCCGCCGCATCGGAAGCCGCGTACATGCCCTCCTCACCCACCCCCACGAGCAACGGCGATCCCTGCCGCACCAGCATCACCGCATCCGGCTCATCTTCGTGCACCACCGCCAGCGCAAACGCCCCCTGCAAATAGCCCACAGCGCGCTGAACGGCTTGAGGCAAACCGACCGCATCACCCCCGTACACACCCGAGTGACACGCCTCAATCAAATGCACCACTACCTCTGTATCTGTCTCCGACGCGAAGACATACCCAAGCCCTTCGAGGTCTGCGCGCAGAGCCGTATGGTTCTCCACAATCCCGTTGTGCACCACCGCCACCCCACCCGAGCGATGGGGGTGCGCATTGTCCCGGGTGGCCGCCCCGTGCGTCGCCCAGCGCGTATGCGCGATCCCGGCGCAGCCCCGGGCCCCTTCAGTCGCCAACGCCTGCTCAAGATCCGCCACACGTCCGGCCACACGGACCCTCTGCAGGCCTTCCCCGCCCAGAAGCGCCACACCGGAAGAGTCATACCCCCGGTACTCCAGCTTCCGCAGACCCGGACAGCAAAAAGTCCGAAACATCCCTGGCGGCGACCGCCGCGACAATGCCGCACATACCAACACCTGATGGGTTACGGGAGAGGAGAGCAGGACAGGGCACTCCCCAGAGCCCATGCCTGGCTACCGGGCCAGAACGCGCCGGTAGGTTTCAAGCAGCACCTGTTGCTCGTTTTCCCAATTGAAATGATCAATGAAGCTCGTGCCGGCTTCAGCGCAGCCCTGCCTGCGTTCCTCATCCGCAAGAAGTTTGCAAACCGCATCAACCGCCTGACCCGCCTTGGCGGGGTCCACCCAGCATCCCGCCTCATCACCAATAAACGAACGCCACACCGGAAAATCACTGGCTACAAAGGGAAGCCCCTTCGCCATGTACTCGAACAACTTGCTGGGCATCGCATCCGCGTGATCGGCCACATCCGGGAGGATCGCCATCCCGACATCCGCATTGGCCATGTAGGCGAACGCCTCCTCATGCCCCTTAAGGCCCAGGTAATCCACCGCATCCCAGGCCGGATGCGTCCGCAGATCCTCCACCACACCGTCATCGTCAGGCCCGATCAACCACAAGCGGGCATCCAGGCCTTTGGCGCGAACGCCGGCCAGCACGTCCAGCATCCGGTCGATACCCCGCGCACGAGAGAGACTACCGACGTAGAGCAACCGGTAGAAACTGCGCTCCTCCGAAAAACGTCGGGAAAGCTCGGCTACGGTTTCCCCCCGGGCCCCTGCCAGCGCGGGTGCATTGCGCAGCAAGGTGGCCCTGCCACCGAAGGCATCCACCTGGCGACCCTGCGTCACCAATGTGGCATCGACGATGCGACTCACCAGAAACTCCGTCCGCGATACCCCCCAGCATGCAGGGCGCCGCAATGGGCGCGGGATCCAGCGACGAATCATCAACCTTCGGCTGAAGTCCTCGTGCGTGTCGTAGATCACCCTCTTACCGAAGGCCTTCAACACTATCGCGACCGGAATCATGGCGGGATTGTGGAGATGATAAACATCCCCCTCTTCTGCGATGATTTGCTGTAGAACCTTTCCGAGCCTCAGGAATCGACCTGCTCGACCGCGGCTCTTCGGCCCGGGCACGAATCGGACGCCGTCGCGCTCGAAGCCATGCTCCATCTTCATGATGGCCACCACCTCGGCCCCTGTCTGCACCAGGGACACCGCTTCTCTCACGATGCGGTTCCCCCATGGGCGGTGTTCCGGTGCGACCAGGATCACGCGGGGGCGTTGAGGCACTGACCTCCCGGGATTGGTTTCCGCCGGCGCAGGCACGAACCTCAGCCCGCATGTCGGCGACGAAATGCCCGCCAGACCAGTCGAATCAACCGATCCGGCATACGCACCGTCGCCCAGCCCGGGCGAGAGAGCCCCTGAACGACCACATCCCCGACCTGCCATCGCAGAGCATTTCCTGCGCCCCCCATACGGCCATTGACGCTACTGCCGGCCAGCTGAACCCGGTATTCCTCGATCTCGCCTTCCAGTTGATGAATCTGCTGCCGCAGTCGGTTATTTTCCTCCACAAGCTCTACCAACCGCGCATGCGGATCTCGCTCGTTGTCCTTTTCGGAATCCGCCATATCCTGTCCCGTCTCCACTACACCATGACATCCGCACTGTCTTCGAGGATGTCGGCATTGGCCTCGAATTCTTTGCGTTCAATCCGCCAGGTATGGGCTCGGGGATCCCCCGTGCGTTCTGCCAGCGAATTGAAGGGGTCCAGCACAAGGACTGTGGCATGCTCCGGACAATTCCCGTTGAACACGGTATCCGCTGCTCCCGGCACATCATCCGGGAATACCGGTGCACCCATCGCCAGCCGGCGGTAGCCCTGAGAATTGCCCCCTAGCCACATCTTGCCTTCCCGAAGGGTTTGTCCCGTGGTCACGCTCCAGGGATGGAAACGTTGCCGCCTTCGATAAGCGCACGTCTCCCCCTCAAATCGCATGGGCACTGGCACCTTGCCAAACACATCCGCGTCCACACACTGCAAGGCAAGCATCACGTCTGATATATAATGCTCGCCATAGTGATCATCATCGTCCATCCGCATAACGTAATCGGCCTGTGAGGCTGCGTGCCCCCGATTCATGCAAGCGCCCGCAAAGCGATCCGCCGGCACGGCATCCACGGTCACGTCCGGTCGCCTGGAAAGCTCCCGCCAACGGCCGTCTTCCGCGGGCACTTCTCCATTCACCACGATGCGCAATTCCTTGCGCGGGTAGCGCTGCTGATCGAAATTCTCCAGCACGCGCTCCACGTTTTCCGGCCGCCGGGTCGGCGTCACCACGGAGACAGAGGGCTCGGGACTCCAATCATGCTCGACATTCAGCGCAGCGCAGATGTCCCCCAGCCGATGCGCCATGGTGTGTTCCTGCATCACACGCCGCCAGGTGATATGCGCCAACCGCGCCCTGGGCCACGAGTGCTCCCGCAGCCATTCGATATCCGCGAGAAACGCTTCTCGATCGGCATGCGTGCGAACCAGATCGCCGCGAATATCGCCCCCTTCGAGCTCTCCGAGGTGCACCAGCACGTTACCCGTCGCTGCAGCCTTCATCGCAGCCCACTGCCGGGCCACCCGTTCGGATTCGGGGCCGGTCAGAGAGAGGACGACTTCCGCACTTCGCAAGGCCACCGGATGCAGGCCCGGCGTCAGGCAGCCCTCAACGTTTGGTGCCAACCCTGATAACGCAGATAACCGCGAGGACAGCATGCGGTAGCGCGACTCAAAAACCGACAGGCCTGTCCTGTCCGCAACCGCCTCCAACACCCCATTCTCCACCAGACCGCGGTCGATATCTGCCCAGCCGTCGAAGTAGACCGCTGGACCGCGATCGCGCCGGAAGGGATCGTCATGAAACGGGTGGAAGCGCGCTGGCTGGACGCAGGGAGGCAGATACGCCCCCCGAACCCCGAGAGCATCAAACGACTCAACTGCCGCGTGGTCGGCACAGAACACCGCATCGCATCGACGCGCCGTTTCAGCATAATCAGCTGCGTAAGCAACTCCCTCGGTCAACCAGAAACAGGAAGGGCAACCACGCTCCGATGCGCGTTCCAGTAAATCGTGAAGCATGTGCTGGGCCGGGGTTCCGTCAAGCTGGAACTGGTACCAGCCTTTCGACAAGGGGTTCCAGGCGGACTCCACCAGGATCAGATCGAGCGATACCGTCTCGATCACCTCGGCGTAATTGTCCGGCTCCAACAAAAAGAGCTGTCCCTCCGGGGCCACATTGAGGTAAAACTCGTTTGAACCCACAAGTCCAATGCGAAGACTGGAACGCCCGGCCAACGCCGGCCGAGATGGGTCCACACCCGGCCGCCAATAATGTATACGCTCAAGGACCCGGTCTGCCTCCGCCATACCTGTCAGCTCCCCGTTACCAAACCGCAACCAGACCCATCATCAGCGGGCACCCCGGTCATGTCCGTCCAGGACAGAAGCGAGTACACTCGCGCGAAATGCCTTACCGGCGACCTTCAACACCCCATATTGCAAGACACTCAGCGAATACAGATTTCGATAAATCTTCCTCATACGTTCTCTCTGATCGGAGCCTTGCTCAACAGCCTCGGCCGTCCATCAACTCCTTGCACAAGGCAATGAACTCATAATCTTCTGCGTACCAATCCTTCAATGCCGCGGCACCCGGTTCGCTCACGCTTCGGTCCGCGTGCGCAGGATTGCGGTGGGCAGCAACGTCGTCATCCGGTAGCTGCAGCTCTTCGCGGATACCCACGGCATGGAGAAATCTGGCGAAGTCCATCTCCAGTTCCTCCTGAAAACCGACAAACAAGACATCGCGCTGCCGCCGTCGGAACTCATCCAGGCTGCCATACCATTTTCGATATGGTTGAAAGTGGCCAATCGCATCCATCGCCCTCAAGGCCAGATCGTGCTGAGACGAATCCTTGTCGGCGAGCGCCATAGCCAGATCATTTGCAGTGGCGAATTGTCCGAACACCTCTCGCTCGACCGCGTTCCATTCCGAGTAATAACGGGGCTGACCCTTTCGTTGCCGACTGTAGAAGGCGCTCACAAAACGGGACACAGGGTCACGCAGAAAGAAACAGACCTTCTCGCCTTCCGGAATGTCGCTCAGGCTGGTCCGATGGCGATGGAGAATAATCCGTTGTTTCTCCACCGCAGAGTGATCCGCCAGCGCGAACTTGACTGAACTCCCACCCGTCTTGCCGATATGCAATAGATGGACGGGACACGCGGCAGGATACGGCCAGCGGCGTCCGAGACACGATCGCAATAGACCCTTCCAGCCCGCCAATGCCCTAGCCTCCACTCCTTGTGCGCCGCCTCTGCTTGCCTTCGCGGAGGAGACGGATCAAACGTACGGGGGCCGCAAATGTATTCTTGCCCGGACGGCGGACTGCTGCTTCAAGCACTTCGCCGATGCGATAACGCACCGACTCTCGCACTTTCTGCTCTGCAGCCGTGATCTCCGTTTTACGGCGGCCCGTGTCGTCACGACCTTGCTTGCGCGCCTCGCGCGCCAGACGCCACAACGCTCGCGGCATTCGCAGGGTGTTGCGCCCGGGGCGAGAAAAGCCATTGACGACAACATCCCCCACCCGGTACCGAACGGATTTCGTCCAATCCGGCCCCGATGTTCTGGCGGCTGAGGTACTGGGTGGTGCTGACTGCTTCCCGGCGGTTTGGCGCGGCGCCGCGGTTGCCACGGGCTCCGAAGCGTAGAGCCTCGCGCGCAACTCCGCCACCTCGTCCTGGACCTCTTTCAACTCCCTGAGCACCTTGTGATACGCCAGTACCTGATCTTGCTCGTTCCCGCTCAACGGAGCTCCCGCCCCTTGTACAGCCGCTTCCTTGCCGCCGGAACTCGCTTGCGGCGGAGTCGAGCCGCCCGTTGTGGCGCTCCACCAACTGAAGCTCTCGATCAAGCCGTGGCACTCACGCACGTCATCCACCAGGCTGGCTCGCTCGAAATCCACCCCGCTACAAGACCGAAGCGTGGCGTAAAGGCGCTTCACGAGTGGGTGACGAACCTCATACTCCTGCCAGCTCGAGCGATCCAGGCGCTGGTCGATCGCCTTTTCAACCGCCTGGCGTCCCTGTTCCTCGGAAACGTCCGGCAGGCCGACGTAACTCGCCAGGCCCTGTGCCAGTTCCACCGGCCGCTCGAACCAGTCCTCGTAATGCACTACGAAGCAGTCTGCCGCCGTGTGGTAGAGCGCCTGTGTGGTGCGGTACAGCCACTGGAGTTCGGTCAGCCGTTCGTCGCGATTGATACCGCGGCGCAGCGACGTGGCCACCGCAGCCGGGTCGCGCAACGCCAGCACGAACCGCGGCGTCACCCCCGCACTGTTGAACACCTGCAGCCACAGCGGCAGCAGCTCCGAGATCCGCGGATCCTTGATGGCCCAGTTGCCGGAATCGGAACCGGTCTGCTTGCGGACAAGATCCGTCAGCGCCCATTTGGCCTTCCGAGTCACCTGCTGATCCAGCCAGCCCTCGGGCATCGGGCGCCCCGGTCGAACCCCGAGATCGGACATCAGACCCTTGTGGATCTCCACCACCTGCGCATCCTCGAAAAACCCGTGCGGGTTCTCCAGACGCCCCGGGATCAGATCGTCCGACAACGCCGAGCCAAGATTGCCGAGGATCTCCATCAACAGCGAGGAACCGCTGCGGCCCGGTGTCAGAACCACCGTGACGGTCGCGGCCTTTTCAGGGCTGCTTGCTCCCGAGACAACATCCTTTGCGTCATCCGCCTTCATCGCGCCACCACCTGTGCCATCTGATCGTCTGCCTGCTCCAACACCAGTGATTCGATCAATTCCGCACGTTCGGGATCGAGTTCATACGCGAGGTGATCGTCGTCCGGCAGCGGATCACGAAAGAACGGTTCGCCATCCCCATAGTGCTGCGCCAGGTAGCTGTAGAACTCCGCGTACTGGTCCAGCAATTTCTCGCGGCTCGCCCGGTCCAGCAGGTACTTCACGTCCTCGAACCCGTACTCCTTGACGAGTCGGGCGCTGATCTGCAACAGACGGTTGTTCGGGGTCACCTTGCCGTACCGTTCGTTCATGGAGACGAGAACCTCCATCAGGTCCCGGTGCAGCCCTTCGTTTCCATGCTCGATCCGGAATTCGTCCACGTGATCGCTCAGGCCCATGGTGTGCAGCATGTCCTCTACGACGCAGCCATTATGGAGCTGCGAACGCTCGAAGGGCCGTACGATCAGATTCTCGGACCCGAAGGCCTCTTCCAGCATCCGGAAGAACGCAAACGCCCGCTCTGCCGTCACCCGTTGGCGGAGCCCTTCAAGGGTTACCGGCCGACCGGCCTTGATGTCCTGCTTGTACAGCGACTCCAGATAGAGGTCGATTCGCCGCAGGTGCAGCACCACCTTGAACTCGTGCTCCGAAAACGTCTCGCGGATCGAACGCAGAAACCGGACAACCTCGGAACGTACGGGCTCCAGATCACGCTTGGACAATCTGCCCCAAAGCGTCTCTGTAACCAGCAGCATATTCGTGTCGCGATACGCGCCACTTTCATGGTCCGCTAAGAAACCTTCCACCACCGCCCGACGTCTGCCATTGCGGTCATGGAATCCATTCGCCACGTCGACGCCATTCCTGTTACGAACCCATTCAAAGAGGTGAAGAGCGTTCCTCGGGAGCGCAAAGCAATCGAATCGTCCAAAGACGTCCTGATTTCCCGAGGCAAGGTTGGTAATCGATACCGTCCTTGCGTTGTCGGCGCCGATGCGCAGATAAACCGTCTTCATCGCGCCCCCCTCCCTTCGTCAAGAAACCACTGCACGGTCCGGTTCAGACCGTCGCGCAGCTCCATTTCCGGGGTCCAGTCGAGCAGGTTGCGTGCCTTGGTGATGTCCGAGAAGTTGCGTTTCACGTCCCCCAGGCGCGGGCCTTCGTGAGTGATCTCCATGGCAACGCCCCGTTCGGCCAGGCACTCGCGCAGGGATTCGGCCATCTCCCCCACCGTGCGCTCCATGCCCGTGGCGATCTGAAAGGTCTCGCCACCGACCGGGCGCAGAAGCGCCAGCTCGACCGCGCGAATGAGGTCGTCGATGTACAGGAAATCCCGCGTTTGTTCGCCGTCGCCATAGATCCGGCAGGGCTCGCCGGACAGCGCCTGGCGGATGAACTTCGCGACCACGCTCATCTTTTTGCCGGAACCCGGCCCGTACACGTTGCCGAAGCGTAGGCAGACCGTATCGATCCCGAACGTCCGGTTATAGGCGGAGCAGTAGCCCTCGCCGGCCAGTTTCGACGCGCCATACGGGCTCACCGGGTGGGGCGGCAGTTCCTCGTGGATGGGCGGCTCCACCTCGCCCGCCGGGGCGCCGGAAGACGCAAAGACCACACGCGGCACACCCTCCAGGCGAGCGGCCTCCAGCACGTTGAACGTCCCGCCGACGTTCACCTCCATGTCCAGCCGCGGGTCCTCCACCGACGGGCCCACGCCGGTGTTGGCCGCCAGATGCACGATCCCATCACAGCCCTGAGCGCACCGCGCCACCATTGAGGCATCCCGTACGTCACCTTCCACCAGCACAACAGCACCCGAATCCGGTGCATCAGGAACATCGGTCATCCGCTGCACCGGTGCCACTGACCCCAGGTCTTCGGGAGTCCCGGTCAGAAGACTGTCCAGAACCACGAGCCGAACGCCGGGATAATGCAGTCTGAGGCGCCGGATCAGCGCGGTACCAATAAAACCGCATCCGCCCGTGATCAATATCTTTCGCTCGTCAATCGGCAACGTTATCTCTCCAGAATCTTGTTTCGCATCCGTCGTGCATGCAGGGCGCGCTCGGGGTCCACTTCGTACTGCTCTCGAAACAGCCGCTCCGGGTCATCGCGGTAGCCGGCCGCCTCGGTGAGCAACCGCTCCCACTGATCATAGGTGTTACAGGGATCGAACTCGGCTGCATCCTGTCCGGCCTGCCGCCCAAGAGCGGCGCGCCACTCAGGCTCCACCATCAACCGACCCAGCTCTGCAGACAGCCCGGCCACCCGATCATCGGCCCGGGCCAGCAAGCCGTTGGCTTCGTGCCGAATCAGCTCGTTCGTGCCGGGGCAATCCTCAAAGCCCACACTCGGCAGCCCCGCGGCCATGGCCTCCAGCACGACGGTCGGGCAGCCTTCACTGAGCGAGGCAATCAGGTGGATATGAGCACCGCAATATTCGGCAGCAATATCGTCCGTGGCCCCCGCGATCTCGAAACGCCCCCAAAGCGCGTGCTCATCAAGGATTTCCGCTACCTGTTTCGCATGCGGAGCCTCCCACGACGGCTCCTTCCCCACCACCCGCAGAACCCAGTCGGGGTGCAGCGGTGCGAGCCGGGCAAAGGCGGCGACCGCATCCACCAGGTTCTTGTTGCCCTTGAATCCATTCACCAGCAGGATGCGCCAGCGCCCATCCAAACTTTGATCCGGGCACGCCCGGGCATCCACTTTCGGGCAACTGTTGGGCATCGCCCGGATCTGGGATTGCTGGAAAGCGGCGAATGAGTCGGTATACCCTGGCATGACCAAGCGCAGGCGAGCGGCGGCGGAGGTCACGATTTCACGCTCCCAGCTCGCGCGGAATCTGGACACTTTAGCTAACCGCCAGTTGTTGAACCGTGCACGATCCGGGTTTGTGCATTCTTGCACCACAAGAGGAATACCGATCGCATCAGCCAAAGCCGCATAGCGCGTGACATTCTCCCGTGTGTAGAAGCCAACGATTACATCGAGATCAGCATCGGCCGCTTTCGCCTGAAGGTCGTCCAAGTCGGCGAATGGCAATAGAACAACCTCACTGGATACCGAATACGCTGGCTCGCCACGGTCCTTATACGCTAGATAAGCGAGGTGACCGCGAGTAGCCATCTCGTCCGCCAACTCCGATATCACGCGCTCAGCACCCCCTTTACCCACGGCTAGGCTTTCGCAAATAAACATTAGGCGCATCGGGTTGCCTGATCAGATGCCGTGCACCGCCCGAAGATTTCTGTTAATAGCGCACTCCACGGATGGAAATTTGTAGAGTTTTTTTTAATCCACGGCGCCGTCATTGTTGAATCTCCCAAGAACGAATTAACTCTACATCGATCGCTTAAGGTGGAATTTTCACTTCTCGCCTTCACTCGGGCCTGACCTGCCGATCTTGGGTTTGAGTGGGCTTTATTGCCGGCCTTCCCAGTTCACCAAAATTCGTTCGCAAAAACAGGGCTTGGGCCATTCAAACCTGAAGGTCCTCAACGCCGGGGTAGCAATCTGCAGCCCGTTTCAGGTCTTGCGGGTTTATCCGCCAAGTGTGTCCTCCGGAATCGGACTGCCGGACGGCCACATCATTGAACGGATCAAGAACAAGAACGATCGCATTCGATGCGGCCTCCCGGTTAAAGAATGTATCGGCCGCTCCAAGGGCCGCATCCCGGTAGCCACTGGCTTCCGGGTGCGTGCGCCGATAGGCGATCGAGTTGCCGCACAGCCAGAATTGACCGGCGTGAAGCACCTCGGGCGATACGATCTGGAACGGCTGCCGAGAGCCGGGGCGTACGTACACCTCCGGCGCTTCTTCGAATTTCAGGGGGGCCGGCCCCTTTCCCCACACAGTGGCATCGGCACAGCGTAGCCAAAGCATCATGTCCAGCAGGTAGTTTTCGCCATAGATGTCGTCGTCATCCATGCGGAAACAGCAAGCGCCGCTGGCGAGCTGTGCCCCCAGATTTAAGGCAGCGCCAGCAAAGCGATCTCCGGGCACATGTGCCACTCGGATATCGGGGGCCTCGCACTCCTCGGGCAATTCTTCGGGCTGCACGCCGTTGTATACCAGGATCAGCTCTCGGTTCGGGTAGCTTTGCGTGCGGTAGGTCTCGATGGCCTGCGGCACCATGTCCGGGCGGCAGGTAGGGGTGATGACGCTGGCCTTCGGATACTCGTCCCAGTCGTGCGCGATTCCGAGGGTTTGGCAGATCTGGCGGATGCGGTGGGAGAAGGTGTGGTTCTGGAGCGTCGCGCGCCAGGCGCGATGGGCGATTCGCTGTCGGTAGAGGTCGTCCTCTTCCATGCGAATGAGCTCGACCAGGGCGTCCAGGTCCTCGCCGAAGCACTGGACCAGACCGTGGCGGATGTCACCCTCCGGGAAGGTGCCGAAATGGATGGCCGGGCAGTAGCTGGCCGTGGCCTGCAGGGCCTCCCAGCGCTGGGTGGTGGGGGTGGAAAGCGTCTTCTCGAAACTGATGGTGGCTTTGGCGTACTTCAGCGCGAGGATGCGGCTTTCGCGCGTGGCGCAGCCAAGGATGCAGCCCTGGTGCTTTTCTTCTGCCTTTAGCCGATTGTTGGTCAGAAGGTAGCGCGATTCGAGAATGCTGAGCCGGTGCTCCTCCCGCACTTCTTCCAGTACTGCGTAGTGATCGGGGTTGCGATCCAGGTCGCCCCAGCCGTCAAACAGTACGCCGAGGTCCATGGCGTCGTATTCCTCGTGCTTGCGGAACGGGTTGTACAGGGCGGGTTGCACGCAGGGTGGCAGATCCTCGGCCTGGATGCCTTCGGCGCGCAGGCATTGGGTCTCTTCCGGATCCGCGCAGAACACATGGTCGAAGTGTGTGGCGAATTCGCGGTAGTGCTCGTGGTAGACGTGATCCTCGGTGAACCAGTACACGGTAGGGATGCCTCGGCTTCGCGCGTGGGCGACCAGTTCGCGCAGCGCATCGGCCTCCGCCCCGGGCGCGGGCTGCGCGAGGTACCAGTGGCCGGTGGCGGTCTCCCAGGTGGACTCGACGATCAGCAGGTCCGGCGCGCCGTAATCCAGCGTGTGGCGAGCGTTGTCCGGTGTCAGCAGGAACACTTCGCCTTCGAAGCGCAGGCCCTCGTACAGTCGATCACTGACGATGGCGGCGATGCGCAGGCTGGAGTTCGGTTCCTTGACGGGTTCCCAGGGCGGGATGCCGGGGTTCCAGTACGGCACCTGTTCCATGGCCGCATCCGAGAGCGGCCGGGTGGCAAGGATGGGGGCGTCCTGCTCGGCCGTATCCGTCATTACCAGCGTACTCCCCGGAAGATCACGTCGTTGCGGATGTTCTCCTGGTAGCGGGCAGCAATGCGGAACATGCCCTCCATCACCTCGTCGGTCAGGTAGTGGGGTTTGACGCCCAGGTCCAGCAGGCCCTGGTAGGTGGGGTTGTAGTAGTGTTCTTCGGCTTCCTTGCGCGGGTTTTCCAGGTTCTGCAGCTCCACCGGGTAGCCCAGGGCCTGCCCCACGCGCTGGGTCTGCTCGGCCAGCTCGCGCACGCTGAAGGTTTCCATGATCTGGTTGAAGATGCGCAGTTCGCCGGGGCCAGCGGGGTGTTCCACGGCCTTGGCCACGCACTGCAGGGTGTCGCGGATGTTGAGGTAGCCGCGGGTCTGTCCGCCGGCGCCGTAGATGGTGAGCGGGTAGCCGGCAATGGCCTGGACGATAAAGCGGTTGATGACGGTGCCGAAGATCTCGTCGTAATTGAAGATGGGGTAGAGATCTTCCTGGCCTTCGTTTTCGTCGGTCTCGATGCCGTAGACCGGGCCCTGCATCAGGTCGGTCACGCGCAGGTCCCACATGCGGGCGCCGAACCACATGAGGTCCGTGTCCATGATCTTGGTGGTGTGGTAGAGCGAGGAGGCCTGGCGCGGGTAGAGGAAGGTGTCCTTGCGGCCCTTGTACTCGACCTCAAGCCAGCCCTCCTCGATGTCGATGTTGGGCGTGCCGTACTCGCCCATGGTGCCGAGCTTGACCACCGGGGTGTTCGGCGCGAGATCCCGCAGCGCAAACATCAGGTTGTTGGTGACCAGCAGGTTGTTGCTGACGGTCAGATTGGCCCGCTTGTAGTTCATCAGCGAGTACGGGGCGGATGGCTGCTCCGCGTAGTGGACGACGACGTCCGGCTCGCCGGTGAAGCCCGAGTCGATGGCCCAGTCGTACTGCACCCGGCCTTCGAACAGCCCGCGCATGGCTTCCGGGTCGGCCAGATCCGCCAGGACCACCTTGATCTCCTTGCCGGTGCGCTGGTGCCAGCGTTTGGCGCGCTCGGGCAGCGTGGGCACCGGATAGAGCATGCCGACGTCCAGATCGGTGCAGGCGTGCCGGCGCAGGTAGTTATCCACCACCGTGACCTCGTGGCCGCGTGCGGAGAAGTGCATGGCGGTGGGCCAGCCGAGGTAGCCGTCGCCACCCAGAATCAGGATATGCATCGTTGCACCCTTTTACGGAAAGTTGCGTTCGGCTGGCTCGTCGGCGCAGTCGGCCGGTTCGAGCAGACCGTTCTCCTCCAGGAAGCGGGCTACCTCATCGCGCGAGAGCGCCGGCTCCAAGGATGAATTGTACGGGTTGGTGACCTCGCGCGAGACCAGATTTTCGTAGTCGTACTCGATGTCGCGATAAAGCGATGGGAACGCGGGGCGCACCACGAAGTAGCGGTCCAGCTCCCAGGTACGACCGGTCTCTTCCTGGCTCATCAGCTCTTCGTACATCTTTTCGCCCGGCTTGGCGCCGATCTCCTGTATCTCGATATTCGCCGGATCATGCCCGTACTTGGGAGCCAGACGCTCGATCATCACGTTCGCAAGGTCCTCGATGCGCACCACCGGCATCTTGGTGATCAGCACTTCTCCCCCGCAACCCAGATGGGCCGAATCGAGCACCAGGCGAACCGCTTGCTCGCAGCTCATCACAAAACGGGTCATTTCGCGGTCGGTGAGCGTGACGGGGCCGCCCTGTGCGATCTGCCGCCTGAAGATGGGGAGTACCGAGCCACGGGAACCGAGTACGTTGCCGAACCGCGTGGAGACGAATACCGGCCCGTCTCCGTGAAGCGTGGTGTTGGCGGCCGAGATCAGCCGCTCCCCCATCAGCTTGGACGTGCCCATCACGTTGGTCGGGTTCACGGCCTTGTCCGAGCTGGTGAAGACCACCCGCTCCACCCCGTTCTCGCAGGCGGCCCCCACCAGGTTCTGGATGGCCAGGATGTTGCTCTGCACGGCCTCGAAGGGCGAACGCTCGCACAGGCCCACGTGCTTGAGTGCAGCGGCGTGAAATACCACATCCACGCCGCGCAGCCGACGCATCAGCTTGTCCCGGTCGCGCACATCGCCCAGGAAGAATTTGCCCCGGCCATCGGCACCGAACTCCTGGTCGAGGAAGAACAGCTCGCTCTCGTTATTGTCGATGCCGATACACTCGGCGACCTCGAACTCTTCCAGCGCCTGGCGGACCAGCTCGCGGCCCACCGTGCCACACGCACCGGTCACCAGTATTCGTTTGTTTTTCAGGTGATTCACTGATCGGTTCCTTGAACGGGTCGGGATCATGGCCCGGGTACATGCACCCCCCCTGACCCGGCGTGATGGCCGGGACCTCGAAGGCGGAGACTGACCGGTGCCGCGAACGTGGTGCGGAGCATATCAGGCACGTCCCGTACATCAAACGGCTTCCACCTCTGGTTCACCGCCTGCCTGCAGTTCCTGGAGACATTGCTCCACAAGCGGCAAATGACCCAGTGCCTGGGAGTATCGTTCCTTCTGCCAGTCGGACTCGAGTTGAAAGGTCAGCGCCGCCAGCCATAGCTGGTTCAGGCTCACCGCGTGGTGTGCAGCACGGAATCGTGAAGCCCGTTGATATGCCGTGCCAAGATCCCGAAAACCTACCTTATTTATGGGCCATCCGGAACCGGCCGGCTCCAGGGACCACCGCCCCCAGTGCAACAACACGGGACCCGATGAATGCGCGGGCACGACCGTGAACGGACCCACGTCGGGCGATGCGAGAGCGACCGGCGTGGCTGCCAGCCAGCCCAGCCACTGCTCAAAGCAGTGTTCGAGCCTGTTCAGCCGGGCTCGCTCATCGTCTGACGCAGCCGCCCGAAGGTCCGTCAACATCGATGGAGACAGGCGCTGCCATAAATACGAACGGGAACGTTCATATTGTTTTAAGAATGACGGGCTCAGCTCCGTTTCGAGCATCCGGTACCGGAAATTCCAGATCATCTTCTTTGAGGCAGGCACCCGCTCCGTCGCCGCCACCGGACACCGAAAGAGATGGACATGCCAGCCATCAATCGTCGTGGATCCCAGCCAGCCGGGGGAAGCCAGGGTCCCGGGGGGCGAAGCCAGCAGCGTGGCTTCGTGACGCGCCTGACCGGAACGGTTCCTGTCGAACAGCTTGACCAGATAAGTCTCGCCCGAGTCGGTGCCACACCAGAGCGCGTAGACACCTCGCACATTGAGTTCCAGCCATTGGATACTCAGCCCTTGGTCCGCCGACTCCGAAACCAGCTCCGACAGGACCTGTCCCACCCAGCGCTCGCGCTGCTCCGGCTGGAGGATTGTACGCACCGGGTGCGATTCCCCACCGGACCGGGGAATGTAGGCCGCCTTGTGAAAGAACAGCGCGTCCAGCTTGGGACGCTGGCGATACAATTGCTGAATGGCAGGGACAGCGCCGGATAACCGGTTGAATGCCTGGCGCGACAGAAGCAACGCTATGATGGCCGGGATAAGCCCGGGCGGTTCGCGGAAGAGGAAATCGATTACCAGGTAGATGAAGGCCAGCATGAAGCCCAGTGCAGCCAGCACGGCCGTCCACGATGAAAGTGCGTTATCGAGGTGCTGACGAAACGACTCGCTGACGATCAGGGCGGCGAGAAGCACACCCGAAGTGAGAACCAGGTAGGCAATAATGATCCCGGCCACGGCCGGATACAGCCACACCAGCAGGACCACCGCCAGAAACACGAAGATACCGCCCGCAAGCGCCGAGGCATAACGTTTGTAGGAGCGACGCGCCATCTCGTCCTGCCCCTCGAACAGGACCATCTTGCGCCCGCGGGCGAGAAGCCGGGCCGCACCACGCTCCGCCCCCCACTCCACCAGCCTTTCGGACCCCAGATAGAGAAGGTAGAACAGGATTGTGGCCACCGAAAGACTGATGATCAGCTGGTCCCGATCCACTTGTTCGAACGCCGGCGGGAAATACCGCGGGATGCCGTCCGATCCCAGCAAGATGATGACCTTCAATGGGAGAAAGAAGGCCAAAAGCATGGAGAGCTGGGAAACCAGCGTGAAGAACACCACCCCGCTGGTCGCCGCCGGGGCCGCCCAGAAGAACTTGGCGCCCAGGCGGCTGCTCCATTTCAGACTGTCCAGGATGGATCGGATCAAGGGGTTGAACCCTTGGCTATCGTGGCTTCGACCCCCGTAGGAGCCGAGCCCTCTCGGCGATGGGGCACCGGATGGGCCCGATCGGCCAGGGGCTGGCCTCCTGCGTTTGCGGTGGCCGAGCCCCCTCGGCGACGGGGCACCGGCCAGGTCCGATCGCGGAGCGTACCGCCGTATGGGGTAATCAATTCCATTGCATCATCCATTGTCGTCTCGCCCCCCCGCAGGAGGCCAGCCCTCTGGCCGATTTTGGTACGCAGAAACCCCATACAACGTTGGTTAGCGGAGCAGAAACTCCTGCGGCGTCAGCGCGGGCACAGGCGAACCGGCGAAATCCTTGAGGTTGCGCGTAATGATGGACGCGCAACCCGCGCGCTCGGCAGTGGCTGCCACCACGGCATCTTCGAAATCCGCCCAACCGAGCGACCGGGCTCGTTCGAGTTCTGTGCGTCCCACCGCGGATACGTGCAAATGCTGGAGCAGCCAGCTCAATGCCCGATCCGCAGACGTGCGATCCGCATACCGTGCGACCAGGTAGTGCACCGTGGTCGCCGCATGTGCGCTGAGGGCACCTGCTTCTTCGCCCTGTAGCACTTGCTCCAGGACTGCCGCCGAAACACGATAGTGCGGCTCGCGCTTTTGCAGAACGTCCAGCAGGACGTCCAAATCGAGCATGATCACGATGAATGCTTGTCGCGCAGGTGGTCGTGATAGGCCTTCTCGGCATCCACATCGGCGGGGATCAGGCCGGTAATGGCTTCCAGCTCGGCGCTTGGCGTATGCCGCTCGAGCGCTCGGAGGTGGCGCAGATGGCGGTCAATCACCTCGGTCATGCTCATCCCGTGTGCCCTGGCATAGGCCTTCGCGAACTCTACATCCTGTTTGGGCAGGCGCACGGTCACCTTGGTGGTTTCCTGTTCCATACGATCACCTCCCGGCATGTATGGCAAATTTGAAGGAATTGTACGGCACGGGCTCATTCACATCCAGGACGAACTCGACCGCTTGCTCTTTCGCCAAAGATCCCGGCTTGTCGCTTCGCCGCGACCGGGATGACAAAGACGTGGTTTGGCGCCACAGCCCCCCCGTAGGAGGCCAGCCCTCTGGCCGATCGGGCTTTGTTCGGCTTCCTGTCGCGCAGAGGGCTGCGCTCCTACAGGATGTCCGGCCCCATCGTAGGAGGCCAGCCCCTGGCCGATCGGGCCTTGTTCGGCTTCCTGTCGCGCAGAGGGCTGCGCTCCTACAGGATGTCCGGGCCCATCGTAGGAGGCCAGCCCCTGGCCGATGGGGCCTGTCCGGAACCCCAATCGCCCAGGGGGCTGGGCTCCTACAGGTGAGGTTCGCGCCTCTGGCGGGTCACGGGGATCAAGCGGCCCTGGATCGCAGGAGTGGCCATGCGCCCTGTTTGGATGCTTCGAGGATCACGACTTCGACGATCGTTCCGTCTTCTGCGTAGCTCACATGGGTATTCCAGTCCTGCGAGCATTCGCGCGTGATCGGCTTGTCCGAGAGGTGGAGCACGAGAACGTCGTCCGCTTCGTCATACGTGGTGCGCATCGTCATTCTCTCCAGTCAAAGTGGTGCATAACGGTTTTGACCACCAACTGCTCCTCAAGGATCACGGCTGCACAGATAAGATTATCGGACCGCCCCTCGAAGTGTTTCGCCACCCAAAGCCGTATCTCGTCCTTGTAACGCAAGTCGCCGCGCTCAAGCAATTCCAGGAGGTCGGCTTCGGAGATACCGCGCTGCTTCATTCGTTCTTGCGCGTGGCGCGTTACGGTCACCCGCCGTTCAAATCTCTGGGAATGCATTCCATTGCCTTCGGTCAAGGCCCGATCGGCCAGGGGGCTGGCCTCCTACGGCAACCCGGCACCCCGTAGGAGGCCGGCCCTCCGGCCGATTGGGGTCTGGACAGGCCCGATCGGCCAGGGGGCTGGCCTCCTGCGGCAACCCGGCACCCCGTAGGAGGCCGGCCCTCCGGCCGATTGGGGTTCCGGACGGGCCCGATCGGCCAGAGGGCTGGCCTCCTACGGAGCGTTAATCGTTGTTGAACAGGTCGCGGGTGTAGATCTTGTGGGTCTGGTCGCGGATGTCGTCGGTGATGCGGTTGGCGACGATCACGTCGGCCTCGCGCTTGAACTGTTCGAGGTCGCGGATGACCCGGGAGCGGTAGAACTCGTCGTCCGGAAGCTCCGGCTCGTAGACGATCACCTCGATACCCTTGGCCTTGATGCGCTTCATCACGCCCTGGATGGCGGAGGCGCGGAAGTTGTCGGAGCCGCTCTTCATCACCAGGCGGTAGATGCCGACCACCTTCGGGTTACGGGCGATCACGGCATCGGCCACGAAGTCCTTGCGCGTGCGGTTGGCGTCGACGATGGCCTTGACGATGTTATTGGGGATCTCGTCGTAGTTGGCCAGCAGCTGCTTGGTGTCCTTGGGCAGGCAGTAGCCGCCGTAGCCGAAGGAAGGGTTGTTGTAGTGGCTGCCGATGCGCGGGTCCAGGCACACGCCCTCGATGATCTGCCGGGTGTCCAGGCCGTGGGTCTCGGCGTAGCTGTCCAGTTCGTTGAAGTAGGCGACGCGCATGGCGAGATAGGTGTTGGCGAACAGCTTGATCGCCTCGGCCTCGGTGGAGTTGGTGAACAGGATCGGGGTGTCGTCGTCCACGGCGCCTTCGGCCAGCAGGTTGGCGAAGGTTTCGGCGCGATCGGACTGTTCACCGACGATGATCCGCGAGGGGTGCAGGTTGTCGTACAGCGCCCGGCCCTCGCGCAGGAACTCGGGCGAGAACACGACGTTGTCGGTCTCCATCTGCGCCTTGATCTCGCGCGTGTAGCCGACTGGAACGGTGGATTTAATGACCATCGTCGCGTGCGGGTTGATGGCCAGCACGTCGCGGATGACGGATTCGACCGAGCGGGTATTGAAGTAGTTGGTCTGCGGGTCGTAGTCGGTGGGCGTGGCGATGATGATGAACTCCGCGCCCTGGTAAGCCTGCTGCGGGTCCAGGGTCGCGGTCAGGTTCAGGGAGCCGTTGCCCAGGAACTCCTCGATCTCGGCATCGATGATCGGCGATTCGCCCCGGTTGATCTTTTCGACCTTCTCCGGCACCACGTCCAGCGCCACCACCTCGTGGTGCTGCGCCAGCAGCACGGCATTCGACAGGCCCACATAACCGGTTCCGGCCACTGCAATCTTCATTCCGTCATCCTTCCTGGTCTGTTTTAATTTCCCGCCCCCGTAGGAGGCCGGCCCCCTGGCCGATCGGGCCCGGGACACCCCCATCGCGCAGAGGGCTGCGCTCCTACAACACCGTAGGAGGCCGGCCCTCCGGCCGATCGGGCCCGGGGCACGCCCCATCGCGCAGGGGGCTGCGCTCCTACAACACCGTAGGAGGCCGGCCCTCCGGCCGATCGGGCCCGGGACACGCCCCATCGCGCAGGGGGCTGCGCTCCTACAACACCGTAGGAGGCCGGCCCTCCGGCCGATCGGGCCCGGGACACGCCCCATCGCGCAGGGGGCTGCGCTCCTACAACACGGCCCCATCGGCCAGGGGGCTGGCCTCCTACCGGCTCTGCCTCAGCTCTTCCTCCAGCGCCGCGATCTCCGCCTGAATGGCGGCATGCTCCTCGCGCTTGCGCTGGAGGAACGCACGGGCCAGCCGGGCCTTTTCCGCCACGCCATGCGGGGTAAGCTTGTACAGGTAGCGGGTCTTGTTCTCACTGCGGGCAAAGTTACCCGCCTTGACCCAGCCCTTGTCGATGAGCGCCCTCAGAGAATAATGCGCACTGCCCACCGACACCCCCAGCCGTTCCGCCAGTTCGCGCTGGCTCAGCTCGGGATGGTCCTGAAGGATCTTCAGAATTCGGTACTGGATCTCGTCTCGCTGCAATTCACCGCCTTCGAGGGGCTTTCGGCACGTCGGTGCCGGGATACGCGGGGGATCCGGACGGCGGCGCACGGCCGGCGCCGTTCACCCCCTGAACGAATGGAGCATATTGGACCATACCCCCCGTGGACCGGCAAGGACACATCGCCCATCGTGGGAGCACGCCCGCACGCGAACAGCCTCCCCACCCGCCTGTAGGAGCCTGCTTGCAGGCGAACAGCCGGAGCCCGGGCGAACGCACGTCCGGTTCGCGGCCGAGGCCGCTCCTACGGTGCCCCACCGCCCGTCTGTAGGAGCCTGCTTGCAGGCGAACCGGCGCGAACCGCCCCTACCGCAGGATCAGCGCGTCACCGCTGGGCTCCACCTCCACCCGATCGAGGAAGGTCCGCCCCAGGCGCGCCCGGTGGATGTGATCGTCCGGCACGATCACCGCGCTCACGCCACTGCGGCGGATGCCACCCACCCGCACTTCATCCAGCGTGACGCGGCGGGCGTTCACGCGGCCGCGCTCGGTACGCAGGTGCACGGTATTGCCGGCGTCGGCGTCCACCCCGACGCGTTCGGCGTCGCGCTCGCGCAGCATCACCGATTCGGCCTCGCGGTCCACCTCCATGGTGATGGCCCGGCCGTTCACGCCCACGGTCAGGCTGTGCACCCCGCGCGAATCGGTGTACACGGTGACCCCGGGGCCGACGGCTTTCCCTGCGGCACCACCCGCTCCACCCGTCACGCCACCACGCGAAGCCCCCGCCCCGCGGTCCAGCCAGCGGGTCTCCCCCGCGAACTCCACCTGCACACGCCCGCCGCCCGCCTGCAGCACCCGAACCCCGCCGGGACCGCTCTCGCCCTCGGCCACCACGGCCCGCTCGCCGTCCACGGAGATCACCGCTTGCCCATCGAATACCGCGTGGACGGTGATCTCACCCGCAGACAGTGGGGCGACCTGGAGAAACCCCAAACACAGGAGCCACCCGAGGCGACCACCCCAACCCGACGCGAGCTTACTCATGTAATGAGCCCCCCATACCCGGTTACGCGCCCACGCGTGTGCGCAAGGCCAGGGCAAAACGAGGACACGATCATGGTCGATTGGCACTGCCCCGGGAGTTCATTTGGATCACTCTTCGACACATCCTCTCGGGAGGTGCCGCTCGGCCATGTCGTCGGCTGCGGCGCAGTACCAGCCGGCCACGTTGCCGTCATCCGCATAATCCGCATTCTTCGGCCGGAACGTCATGCTCGTGTCCCCGAGCGCCGAGTTGTCCCCATCCCAGCGAATTATGATCGTCAGGCCATCATCCTCGTCGTTTTCCAGCTCCACTTCACGGATATACTTCGCTGGCTCGAAATCATAGCCATCCGTATTCATGCCCTCCAGGCTCCTTCCCTGAGCCACCCTTTCCGCCACGTCCTGGCGCAACCCGGCGGTAATCGTCACACCCTCGGCGGCCTGCGCCCGCGCGGTGTATTCCATATAGGCCGGAACCGCGATCGCGGCCAGGATGCCGATGATCGCCACAACGATCATCAATTCGATCAACGTGAAGCCCTGCGTCGTCCTGCCTGTCATGGTGACTCTCTCCTCGAAGCCCGATAAATGCCTTATGGATTGCCCGGAGCAGCCGACCCTGCAGAGGCCTCTGCACCAGCGCTCAAGCTACAAAAAGCATTTCATGTGCCAAAAATGAGGAGTCAGACACATTTTCTGAAACAAAAAAGGCCGCCCCGAAGGGCGGCCTTTCTCACCGTGCCGAAGAAGACTCCGGCTGACGCTTCACTGCCCTAGATCAGTCGTCGCGGCAACCACCCGGGAGGTGATTTTCGGCCATGTCACCATCTTCGGCGCAGATCCAGTTCGGCGCAGATCCAGCCCGCAATGTTGTTATTCTCGGCGTCCGCATCGTCATCCCAGTCACGGGGATACAGCAGCATATCACCCGACAGGCCCGAATTCTCCGAATCCCAAGTGATAGTAATCGTCGGCCCATCAGCGCCGTCATGAGCATACTCGATAGAGTCGATATATTCACCGCGTTCGAGTTCGGTCACATCAGGCGAAAAATCGACGGTACGACCGGTGGCCACACGCTCAGCGATATCGGTGCGGAGGCCGGAGGTTACGGAAAGTCCTTCTGCCGCCTGGGCACGAGCGGTGTAGTCCTGATAGGCCGGCAGCGCGATGGCGGCCAGGATGCCGATGATCGCGACGACGATCATCAGTTCGATCAGGGTGAAGCCCTTTTGGGCGGAGCGATGCATTTTCTGCATGGTATGTCTCCTTGACATGGATTAGCGGGACCAGAGTCCAGCCACCTTTGGGTAGCCACCCGGAGTCATGCATCACCCATGCCAAAATAATGAAAATGCCTATCTTTCTGTTTATGCGGGATTTCACTTGCGAAGCCCGCTCCAACAGGGGTGACGAATTTCGTCACTCCCAGCAGGGTGACAAATCTCGTCACCCGAGGTGACAAAGCGTGTCACCTACAAGGGGCCTACCCGGTCCTCTGCCCCTCCAGCCGTTCGATATCGTCTTCTCCCAGATAATCCCCCGTCTGCACCTCGATCACCTCCAGCGGCCCCGGACCCGGGTTCGCCAGGCGGTGGATCCCGTGGACGGGGATGTAGGTGGACTGATCCTCGTGCAGGTCGAACACCTGCTCGCCGCGCGTGACGCGGGCGGTGCCGGCGACCACGATCCAGTGTTCGGCGCGGTGGCGGTGGCGCTGCAGGGAGAGCCGCGCGCCGGGGCGTACGTGCAGGTGTTTGACCTGGTAGCGCTCGCCGGTCTCCATGCTGCGGTAGTGGCCCCAGGGGCGGTGCACGGTGGGGTACTGGTGCACCTCGGGGCGGGACTGTTCGCGCAGGCGTTCGACCAGGGCGCGCAGTTCGGGGAGCCTGTCGCGGGGTGCGGCGAACACGGCATCCGGGGTGGCGATCACGGCAGTCTCCTGCAGGCCGAGGGCGGCGACGAGGGTGTCGTGGCCTTCCACCAGGCTGCGGGTGCAGTCTTCCAGTACGGTGTCGCCGCGGGTGTGGTTGCCCTGTGCGTCCGGGGCCTGCAGGGCGGCCAGCGCCTCCCAGGAGCCGATGTCGGTCCAGCCGGCGTCCAGTGGGGTGACGGCGGCGGCCTCGGTGGCTTCCATCACGGCGTAGTCGATGGAGCGCGCGGGGGCCTGGCGGAAGGCCTCGGGGTCGGGGCGGAGGAAGTCGAGGTCGTGCCGGGCGCCGGCGATGGCGGCGCGCGCGGCGCGCGGGATGTCGGGGGCGTGGCGTTCGAGTTCGGCCAGTACGCGCGAGGCGCGGAACAGGAAGATGCCGGCGTTCCACAGGTAGCCGCCCTCTTCCAGGTAGCGCCGGGCGGTGGCGGCGTCGGGCTTTTCGGTAAAGCGGGCCACGCGGGCGCCACCGTCGCCCAGTGACTCGCCGCGGCGGATGTAGCCGTAGCCGGTCTCGGGGCGCTCGGGGGAAACGCCGAAGGTGACGAGGTAGCCTTCTTCGGCCAGCGGGGTCGCGCGGGCCACGGCCGCGTGGAAGTCGCGGGTGCAGGCGATGTAGTGGTCGGCGGGCAGGATCAGCAGCAGCGGGTCGCGGCCCGCGGCTTCTTCACAGGCGGCGGCCAGGGCGATGGCGGGGGCGGTATTGCGGCCCTCGGGTTCCAGCATCAGTGGCGGCAGGTCGGTGTGGCCGGCGCTGCGGAGCTGTTCGGCGGCGAGGAAGCGGTGTTCGGCGCCGACGAGGACGCGGGCGGGGGCGAAGCGTGGGGCGGGGTCCGGGGCGGGCTCCGCAGCAGACTCCGGGGGGATCGGCCAGGGGGCTGGCCTCCTACAACCAAACCCTGCCCGGTAGGAGGCCGGCCCTCCGGCCGATCGGGCGCCGGAGCTGGTCGGCCGGAGGGCCGGCCTCCCGCGGGGCGTGGTCGAGCCGGGGGAGGCACTGGTTACGCGGGCGAGTGTCTGCTGCAGGAGCGTCGGGCCATCGGCATGCGGCAGGGCCAGGAACTGCTTGGGATGCGCCTCGCGCGAGAGCGGCCACAGGCGCGTCCCGGAACCGCCGGCGAGGATCACGGGCTGGATCACGGTATCGTCCATGTCGGCATCATACCCCAGTGCGGGCCTCCGACCGCCGTATCGGGGCCGGATCGGGGCCGAATCGGGGCCGAATCGGCGCCAAATCGGCCGGAGGGCTGGCCTCCTACTACACCCGACCGGTAGGAGGCCGGCCCTCCGGCCGATCCGCCTCGGAGGGTCGTCGGGCCCCGATCGGCCAGGGGGCTGGCCTCCTTGTGTGTCGTCGCAGAGGGAGCGCTACCATCTGTGGCACCGGGCTCGGGGTAACCCGTTGGCCTCCTGAGGTCTTGAACCTGCTCCGTAGATCGGTCCCCGCGCCCTTCTCATCTCGAAGTTTGAACGGTATCCAAGCCCCCCGTGAAGGACGGGTGAGGCTGTACGGACAAGGCGAGAGGACGAGATGGCTCATATCGGCATTGATGTCAGCAAGAACAAGCTCGACTGCATGTGGGTTCGGGATCTGGAGGCGGGCAAGGTCAAGCCCAAG
>NZ_KB898769.1:0-97184 GCF_000377885.1 Thioalkalivibrio sp. AKL17 | reverse complement strand
GGCCTTGGTCATCGCGTCCGCCGCTTCAATCGCCGGAACCAGACCACGGGTCTCGATCATGCCCAGGGCCACACCAAAGTTTTCACTCGCCATTGCTATTTTCTCCCGGAGTTACGGTTACTTCGAAAAATTCGACGCTCAAGCGGCCCTGCGTCCGCCATCCGAGCGCCCGGTATCGGTCTGGTCCTGCCCAGCCTTGTCCTTCCCGGACGACGACGTGTCATCACTGCCGTCGTCCCAGTAGTCGATGATCCCGCCGATTGTCAGATCGGTCAGAATCGAATGGTCATCGAGCGCGAGGCGCGCCGCCGAACCGCTGATCGTGAACACCCAGTTGCCCGGGTACGCGCCCACCGGATCGACCGCGACCGCGCGACCGCCCTTCGCATCCACCAGCACGCGCAGGGACGCCGTTTTCAGGCCATCGACCCGACGGGTCACCGTCAGCTCGTCCTCCACGCGCATGATGTCCATGTCTTACTGCTCCTCCCAGTGATCGATGATCCCGACGATCGTCGCGTCACTGGGATAGGACTTGTCACCGGCCGCTTCGCGCGCCGCCGACGAGCCCACCACGATCACCCAGTCACCCGGAACGCAACCGACGGCGTCCACCGCCACGGTACGCGGCCCGCCGACCTTTTCCTGCACCACGAGCAGCGGCCGATGCCCCAGGTCGCGAATGCGGTTGGTCGATACCAGCGTTTTTTCTACCTTGCAGATTTTCATCTCGTTCCCGTTGGCCTCAGGCCTCCAGCGGCTCCAGTTGCGAACCACTGCGCTTGTCCCGAATCACCATGTGGCAGCCGATCAGCCCCTTTTCGGACAAATCGCGGTAGCGCTTCATGATCTCGTCGCGTACCCGCCGGCAGCGGGCCTCCACCCGCTCGCGCGACCCGGGCACCTTGCGGTCGTAGCGGAAGTGCACCACTACCGGCACCGGCAGCCCGCGTTCCACGTTCAGTTTGCGGAACACCTTGTTCACGCCGACGTCCATGCTTTCGGCGCCTTCTTCCATGGTGTCCAGATGGGCGATGTATGCGAAGTTGCGCACCTGCATCTCTTCCACTTCCTGGCCCACAATGATCATCCGTTCGCGATGCCCCACGTCGGCGTAATGGCCACCGTGATACCGCGCCACGTAATCGAGCTGCGACAGGTTGTTCATCAGCAGCCGCGAAATAAACCTCAGCATGCCCTCGTGCGGCGCCCCGTTTCCGGTGCCCCACCCCTGCTGGTGGACCGTGTCCTGAATCGCGCGATACACCGCCAGGGAGGCATCTTGTTCGTTCATGCCCTGCGTTTCTCGATACAGCGCGGCACTGTCCACAAACCGATACAGACTCATGCGCGTCTCGCCATCGGGCACATGGACCTTGATGGCGTCGGTGTCAGTGTCCACCCCGATCAGCAGGGTATCGACCGAAGCACCGCAACAATAGGTGTTCTCCACCGCCTGCCGGAACGCCCGGAGCTGGCGCAGGGCCGCATCCGCCGCCTCCCGCTCACAGGAAGCGTGGGCCGTACAGCCCTGATGGTTCGGGTCCGCACTGCTGTAGTGATACGCCGCCACCTTCAGGTACCGGCTCGGCACATCCGCGGTCGTCGGCCTTCCTTCACGAAAACGCAGAAGCTCGCGTTTCGTCCAGTGCCGAACGTCCTCTTCGATATCGAACAGGGCACCCGCGTAGCTCTTCACGCGGACCGCCATATCCGGCAGACGCAGAATGAAGCGCCGCAGACCCAGCAACCGTCCGTCCGAGCAAGGCGAGATATCCACTTCGTGGAAGTCGCAATCGAGGAACCACGCGATCGCCGATTCCGCCTCGGCCGCCAGATCATCCCGGCCCGACCAGTATTCGTTCACCAGCCGGTCGAACAGCCGAAAACTGCCTTCCAGGTACAGACGCCGGGTGTCCAGATGGTTGATCCACGCATCCTCAAGCACCTGTTCGGGAAGCCGGATACCGAGTTGTCGTTCCGCGAGGGACTGTGCCCGTTCCGAAAAACCCTTCTCATGCTGCAGCGAATGGATTTCGCGCAGGACCGGCACCAACTCCGAGAAGCGGTCACGAAAACCCTGTTCGAAGGCATGCAGCCGTTCGTTGCCCCGCTCGTCCGCCAGCGGATGCCCCGGCCGCACACCACCCCCCGTATCCACGGGGGCGTAACGGCCGACTTCACCCAGTGCCGGGGCCACCGACGAATCCGGCCCGACCGCCGGCGTGTGGTCGCTCCGCGGTGCCGAGGCACCCGGGCGACCGGTCACGCTCCCCCGCGGGCGCAGCGGACTCGTCTTGCGGCGACGACGTACGACCATGAGGTCCGTTCTCCCCGGATCAGCCGCGAGCGCCGCCGGACAGGGTCACCAACGACCCCGCATCGGTGCTGCCCGATGAGCCCGTAATCCGGCTCGGCGGTACTTCCTTGCGCTCCAGCTCGCGGTTACCCCAGGCACTGCTGCCCTCGCCCCGCGGATTGCCGCGCATGCTGACATTGCGGCGCGTGGAAAAACCTTCCGTGCCGGTCACCGAATCGCCGCGCTGCCAGTCATCACCGGTGATCGCCACGCCACCCCCGGCACCGTTAACGGTTACGCGTTCGGCACCCTGGCGTTCTTCTACCGCCGCCTGGGCCGCCTCGATCTCGGACCTCGCTGCCTTGGCCTGTGCCATGGCCATGGGGGCACCGGCGCGAGCATGCGCCTGTCCATAACGGAAATCCTCGGTGCCGGACACCAGGCCCATCGCCTTGTTCACCGAACCGGTAATCGAACCGCTTGAACCATAAGCAGTCCCAGTCACGCGCCTTTCACGAGCTTCCCGGGCCGGCGACGGAACGCTGAAGTCACGCCCCGGCACTTCCGCGGCGGGCGTCGCCGCCTGGATGGCCGTGGCCGGATTACTATCGAATCCCTCCGGACGCAAGCGAGGATGCAGGTCCCCGGCGACATTCGGGCAGGCCGATGCAAATTCATCCGCACCGACATAGGCCGAGCCGGAGATATCCTGGCAAGCGCCTCGTTCGGTACCCGTGACCCGCTCGTCATGGCCCGGCTGACTTCCGGAAATGGCGTGGCCCGGGGTGGAATGCCGTTCGGCGACCCGCACCTGGGCGGAACGGGATTCCTCGGGCGAACAGTACTGCTGGTACTGGTCCGGGCTGACATAGGACGTCCCGCTGATCGGCATGCAGGCGCCGTATTCATCGCCAGTCACGCGGGACGAGGGACCCATCGCCGGTCCCGACACCCCCTGCTGATTCCAGGTCCGGCTTGTCGTGACCTTTTCCGGCCCGGCTTCGGGCGTCGCAGCGCACAGCGTTTCGTAATGATCGGATCCCACGTATTCCGTCCCGGTAATGGGCTTGCAGCCCCCGTATTCGTCACCGGTGACACGGCTGGACGAGTCCACCCGTGTCCCCGACACTTCGCCGCCGTGCAGGGTGTGCATCACGCCTACCTTGTGGACACCCCCGGCGGCCGGCTTGTCGCACAGCTCCTCGAAATCCGCCCGGTTATAGTACGGCGTACCCGTCAGCGACGCGCAGGAACCGGTCTCGTCGCCGGTAACCCGAGGGCTTCGATCCACCGACACCCCCGTAACCGAACGACCGTGCGCGGAGTGCATCTCGCTGACGCGCGAAGCCGCCGGTTCCCCGCGGGTCCCGCAACGCTGAAAATCCTCGCTGCCCAGATACTCCGTACCCGTCACGGGCTTGCAGTCCCCGTGTTCAACACCCGTCACTGAAGAGGAGCGCCCGACGTCGGTGCCGGTCAGTTCACGACCCCGCAGGGTGTGCATCACACCGGCCCGGGCCGGCGCTCCGTCAGGCTTTCCCGTGCAGGGAACCTCACTGTCGCGGGTATTCAGATACTCGGTCCCGGTCACGCTGCGGCAGGAACCCGACTCATCACCCGTTACCTTCGGACTGCGACCGACCGTTGTGCCGGAGACATCCTCGCCGCGACCGGTGTGCATCACGCCGGTGCGCAGAGTACCGGGGGCCGGACGGGTGCCGCAGAAGCCCTCGTACTGTTCCGTACTGAGATACTCGGTGCCGGTGATCGCCTCGCAACTGCCGCGCTCGTCGCCGGTGACCCGGCGGGACCGCCCCACCTCGGTTCCACTGACTTCCTGCCCGTGGCTCGTATGCGAATGGCCGACCTTGGGCGAATGGGCCTCGGGGAGGGTCCCGCAGTAGCGATCGAAATGTTCCGCGCCCAGGTATTCGGTCCCGGTCACGTCGTAGCAGCTGCCGGCTTCGCCACCGGTCACGGCATAAGTGCTCTCGACCTGGGTGCCACTCACGTGCCCGCCGGAAAGGGTGGTCCCTTCCTCCACCTTGGCCGGCGCATCATCCTGCCCGGCCTGCCGCGGACGGCCGCAGGGCCGGCCCGGCTCGGACGAACCGCGGCCAATGCTGCACAGTTCCTGGCGCCGCTGACGCGCGATCTCCCGGGTGGTCATGCCCTTGCGCTGGGCCGCCTTCCACGAGCCCTCGCGCGGCAGATCGGAAGGCCGTTTGGTACCAGCCTGATAACGCCGGCGCAGCGCCTTCTTGCCCTGGCTCGCCATCGCGTCCCGACGCGCCATGCAGATGGCCCGCACGTCGGAGATCATCGGCTTGATCTCGCGATCGTTCTCGTCCTGACGCTGCTCCACCTGCTCGCACAGGCGGTCCAGCCCCTGGTCCAGCGCCTCTTCCGCACGTTCGGCGGATTCATCGGCCACCGGGGATTCCGGCTGCCGCGCGGCCTCCCGCGGCGGACGCGTCGGGCGCGGCGGTTCCGGGTCGCGTTCACGGCCACGCAGACGATCCTCGCGCCGCGGTTCGGTCGCCATCGCCTTCTTGCCGTTCTGCGCCAGCGCCTGACGGCGCAGGCGGCAGATCTCGCGGCCGCTCATATTCTCGCAGTCAACGTCCTGGCTCTGGGCAAGGACTTCGAGCTGACGCGAGCGTTCGGAGCCGGCCCGGGCAAATCCGCCCGAGCCGCGCGTGCTGCCCCGCCCCAGGGCCTTTTTGCCCTGACGTGCCATCTTCTGCCGACGCTCGAGCGCGGCCTGGCGCCCGTTGGAGGCACCCTGGTGGGCGCCCGGAGGCGGCGCGTCGGACCCATCGGTCTGCCGCTCCGCCCGCGGCTCGGTGAACCGGGGCTCGGGCTGCGCGGGCGCGTCGGATTCACGCGCCGATTCCGGAGCCGAGGGAGCCGGCTCGGGCGCAGGCGCCGCGGGCGCAGGGTTCTGACGAACCATCTGGGACCGCGAGACGCCCTGGTTCGAGCCCTTCACGGCGGCCTTGCCATTGCGGGACATGGCCTTGCGCCGTTCGCGGGCCAGCTCGCGACCGGAGAGGCCTGCAGACGCGGATGTCGGATTACTCATGGCACTTCCTTACAGTTGGCGACGGCAACAGTAAAACCCTGTATGGAATGGCCGGGCCGGCGACAGCCGACCCGGCCGCAGCCGGATCAACGGCCGCGATCGACCACGAAGGCCATGCCCAGGCTCTGGGCGTAGTTATCGTACGCGACGAAGCGCACCATCATGCCGGGGTTGCTGCGACGGCACTCTTCGATCTCCTGCAGCACGGCTTCCACCGACTGCTCACCGAAGAAGGGCAGCTTCCACATGTACCAGTAGGGGGACATGGCGTGCTCCTTCTCGGAGTACTCCACGGAGGGGTTCCAGCCCTGCGCGAGGCAGTATTCGATCTGCTTGCGCACCTGGTCGGCGTTCATCTCCGGCAGGTAGGAGAAGGTTTCGTACTTCTGCACCGGCTTGAAGTTCTGAATATCGGACATGTCGGTCATCCTGTGTCTGGTTCGTTCAGGGTGCGGACGGCGCCGCCAGCGGCCGTCCGCACTCGGGCGATCACTTGTGCTGGGAATCGAGCTTGTCGACGGTGTCGAACTCGAACTTGATCTCCTTCCAGGTTTCCATCGCAATCTTCAGCTCGGGGCTGTGCTGCGCGGCCTGGGTGAGGATCTCCTTGCCTTCGCGCTCGACGTCGCGGCCTTCGTTACGCGCCTGGACGCAGGCTTCCAGCGCCACGCGGTTGGCCGTCGCACCCGGGGCGTTGCCCCACGGATGGCCCAGCGTACCGCCGCCGAACTGCAGCACGGAGTCGTCGCCGAAGATGGTGACCAGCGACGGCATGTGCCAGACGTGGATACCACCGGAGGCCACGGCGAACACGCCCGGCAGGGAACCCCAGTCCTGATCAAAGAAGATACCGCGGGAGCGATCTTCCGGGACGAAGGATTCGCGCAGCATGTCGATCCAGCCGAGGGTCGCGGCACGGTCGCCTTCCAGCTTCCCGACCACGGTACCGGTGTGCAGGTGATCACCGCCGGACAGGCGCAGGATCTTCGCCAGCACGCGGAAGTGGATACCGTGCTTCGGATGACGGTCGAGCACGGCGTGCATCGCACGGTGGATGTGCAGCAGCATGCCGTTGTCGCGGCACCAGTTGGCCAGACCGGTGTTGGCGCAGAAACCGCCGGTGATGTAGTCGTGCATGATGATCGGCGCGCCGATCTCCTTGGCGAACTCGGCACGCTTGTACATCTCTTCCGGGGTCGGCGCGGTCACGTTCAGGTAGTGACCCTTGCGCTCGCCGGTTTCGGCTTCGGCCTTCTCGGTCGCTTCCTGGACGAACTCGAAACGCTCGCGCCAGCGCATGAACGGCTGCGAGTTGATGTTTTCGTCGTCCTTGGTGAAGTCGAGGCCGCCACGCAGGCACTCGTACACGGCACGGCCGTAGTTCTTGGCCGACAGACCCAGCTTGGGCTTGATGGTGCAACCCAGCAGCGGCCGGCCGTACTTGTTCAGCTTGTCACGCTCGACCTGGATGCCGGCGGGCGGGCCACCGCAGGTCTTCACGTAGGCGATCGGGAAGCGCACGTCTTCCAGACGCAGGGCACGGATGGCCTTGAAACCGAACACGTTGCCCACCAGGGAGGTGAACACGTTGACCATCGAACCTTCTTCGAACAGGTCGATCGGATAGGCGATGAACGCGTAGAAGGACTCGTCGTCACCCGGCACGTCCTCGATGGAGTAGGCGCGGCCCTTGTAGTAGTCCATGTCGGTGAGGAGGTCGGTCCACACCGTGGTCCAGGTCCCGGTGGAGGACTCGGCGGCCACGGCGGCTGCGGCTTCTTCGCGGTCGATGCCCGGCTGCGGGGTGATCTTGAAACATGCCAGGAGGTCGGTATCCAGCGGCATGTATTCCGGCATCCAGTAGGTTTCGCGGTAATCCTTGACACCCGCGGAGTACTTCTTGGCGGCCATGTGGCTTTCTCCTACGCGTTGGTTAATCGTGACGGTCGCCTAGGTTAGGAAGGTTAACCACTAATAACAAATAAATAATCTAGATACGACCGATTGACGTTCATCTATGGTTTCCCGGGAGCCGTCGTTTACAGGTTCCCGGAGATGGGGGGCACGCGACCTTTCCCGCACGCTCCCGCTGATGAGCCGCCCGCGATTCTAGCCGAAAACCCCGGACGGTGCATGCCAATGACGACCCGGTTTCCCTGAACCCGGCCGGCCGGCAGGCAGGCACACGCAGGACGCCGGCCTCGGCGGCGGCGAGGGGTGGCGAGGAAAAGAAACGGGGTAGCACGAAGCGGAGCCGCCCGGGACGCCGGGCGACTCCGGGGAAGGGCAGAGGAGGATCAGGTGCCGCGCAGCTGCCGCACCATGGCGTCAGCGACCGCACGCGCCGACTGTGGGTTCTGTCCGGTCACCAGGCGGCCATCGACCACCACGTGTTCCGCCCAGTCGTCGGCCGTGTCGACCTCGCCTCCCTGAGCCTGCAACCGGTCCTGCAGCATGAACGGCACCGTCGCCTCCAGCCCCACGCCCTTTTCTTCGCTGTTGGTGAACGCGGCGACCCGACGGCCGGAAACCGCCGGGGTCCCGTCCTGCAGCATCGCGCCGACCAGGCATGCAGGGCCATGGCAGACCGCACCCAGCACCTTGTCATTCGCCAGGAATTCACCCACCAGTCGCTGGACATGCGGATTGTCCGGCAGGTCGAACATCGTGCCGTGACCGCCCGGGAAGAAGACAGCCGCATACTGGTCGTGCCGGACCGACTCGCTCAGGGGGATGGTGTCGTCCAGGGCCTGCTGGGCCGAGGCGGATGCGGGATCCGGATGGGCGGCGTCCAGGCTCCGCGGGTCCAGCGGAACCGGGCCGCCGCGGGGACTGACCACCTTGATTTCGTACCCGGCCTCGCGGAACCGCTGATAGGGAACCGCGAATTCGTCAAACCACAGTCCGGTCGCTTGCCCCGGGGCGAGCTCGTCGTGGCTGGTGGTCACGATGAGAATGGTCTGCATCATGATGCCGCCTCCTTTCCGTGCTTGTTGCCGGTGGACAGCCGGCGGGGCGACCACGTTCCCGCGGAAGGCTCAGCCGGTTCCGTCCTCATGGTCCGGCAGGGTGATGTTGAGCTCCAGGACCTCGCAGTCCCCCTCGCGATCAACGTTCATCTGCACCGCGTCGTCGTCCACCTCGACGTACTTGCGGATCACCTGCAGCAGCTCCTGCTGCATTGCGGGGAGATAATCCGGCCCGGAGCGTGCGGCGCGCTCGCGCGCTACGATGATCTGCAACCGCTCCTTCGCGACGTTGGCACTTTTCTGCCGTGGCTGCCGAAAATAGTCGAAGATGCCCATGGACTCAGCCTCCGAACAAGCGGCCGAAGAAGCCCCGCTTCGGCACGTCCACGAAACGCAGCGGACGGTCCTCGCCAAGGAAACGGCCCACGGCGTCGTCATACGCCTGTCCGGCATCCGATTCCGCGTCCAGGATAACCGGCTGCCCCGCATTGGAGGCGTTCAGAACCGCCTGGGATTCCGGGATCACGCCCAGCAGATCGATGGCCAGGATGTCGCCCACATCTTCAATGCTCAGCATCTCCCCGCGTTCGACCCGTTCGGGTGAATAACGCGTCAGCAGCAGGCGCCCGGGCATGGGATCGCCGCCCTGCTCCACCTTGCGGGTCTTGGAGGCGAGGATACCCAGGATACGGTCCGAGTCACGCACGCTGGACACCTCGGGATTGGTGACCACCACGGCCTCGTCGGCGTGGTAAGCGGCCATCAGCGCGCCGCGTTCGATCCCGGCCGGGCTGTCACAGATGATGTAGTCGAATTCCTCGGCCATCTCGCCGAGCACCCGTTCCACGCCGTCCTCGGTCAATGCCTCCTTGTCGCGGGTCTGCGACGCCGGGAGGATGTACAGGTTCTCCACCCGCTTGTCACGAATCAGCGCCTGCTTGAGGTTCGCGTCCCCGTTGATCACGTTAACGAAATCGTAGACCACGCGCCGCTCGCAACCCATGATCAGGTCGAGGTTGCGCAGACCGACATCGAAATCGATCACTGCGGTCCGGTGGCCCCGCTGGGCCAGGCCGGTCGCGATCGCGGCCGAGGTCGTGGTCTTGCCCACACCCCCCTTGCCGGAAGTCACCACTACGATACGTGCCATGATGGCTGCGTCTCCTTGAGAATCGAGGGAAGCGGAATCCGCTCAGGACTCCGTGATGTTGAGGCTTTCGCCCGCCAGTGTCACCAGCCGGTTGTCGCCGCGCTCGGCTTCCGTGATGTCTTCGGCAATCCGGTAGTGTCCACCGATGGACAGCAGCTCGGCCTCCAGGCGACGGCAGAAGATGCGCGCGGTGACCAGCCCCCGCACGCCGGCCAGTGCGCGGCCTCGCAATGGCCCCAGTACGGTGATGTGGCCGTCCGCCAGCAGCTCCGCACCGGCGGAGACCGGAGCCGTCACCAGCAGATCCCCGCCGCGTGCGTAGACCTGCTGCCCCGAGCGCACCGGCTGGTCCACCACGCGTGTCGCGCTGTGCACCGCCACCGGCGCCCTCGACGCCGCGGAATCGCGTTCCTCCGGGGCCCCCGCGGATGGATCCTCCCGCCGCGCACGGCCCTCGCTCAGGGCCACCTCGCCGGAACCGCCGCGGCCACCCATGGCCAGACGCGGCGGCAGTCCGGCGGCATCCGCCGCTTCAAGCGCCTGCGCCGCCTCGCCGTCCTGCAGCCCGATCAGGCGAAAGCCCGCGGCCCGCACCTGCTGCACAACCGCGCGCAGTGCGGCATCCCCGGCATCCGCCACCGGCTGCAGATCCAGCACAATGGGCATGTCGCGCATCAGATCGGGCGCCTCGTCGCGTCGCGCGGCGAGCATGTTGCCCAGGTTGTGCGGCTCGGCGTCGTGCACCCGCAGCACCGAGACCAGCAGCATGCGGCCCTTGAGTTCCATGGCCTGGACGGAGCTGGGGGAAGCGCTCATGCTCGGTTCCACGTTCGGAGGATGGTCGGATCGGCGTCGCCCCGGACGGGGCGGAATCGCGCATTTATAGCGTGCCGGCCCCGGGTCCGGCAAGCCGGTGCGCCGTTCACCGCCGGCGCGGGCGCCCCGGGATCAGCGCCGGGGTCCGTGCAACGTAGTCGGCATAACCCGGGCGGGTCTCGTGCAGGTGTGATTCGAGGAGCGTTACTCCGGATACCCGCAGGATCAGAACGATCATCAGAACCGCCGACGGGATACCCCACCAGCCGCCGGCCGCCAGCGCCAGCAGGCCATAGCCCACCCACACCACGATTTCGCCGAAGTAGTTGGGATGCCGGCTGTAGCGCCACAGCCCCCGGTCCATGACCTCGCCGCGCCGCTGCGGATCGGCGCGGAAGCGGGCCATCTGCAGATCGGCCGCGGTCTCGAAGACGAAACCGAAGGCCCACACCGCGAGACCCGCCGCCAGCAGCAGCGGCTGCATCGACTGCGCACTGACCCCCGCCAGGACCGGTAGGCCGATCACCGCCACCAGCGCACCCTGCAGACCGAAGATCGTAACCAGGCTGCGGCGCGCGAAGGCCGCATCGCTCAGCTCTCCGCGCATCGCGGTGTACCGCGCGTCCTCGCCATGGCCCCAGTTGCGCCAGGTGATGTAGGCCGACAGGCGCAGACCCCACAGGACCACCGGCACCAGCGTCCACAGTCCCGCTGCCGGGAACCCGGCCATCCCCCACCACAGGACGCCGACGACGATGAAGCCGATACCCCAGAAACGATCCACCAGGCTGGCGTCGCGGCGACGCATCGCCGCGCCCCAGACCAGGGTCATCAGACCCAGCGCCGCCAGCAGCCCCCAAAGAAAAGCGACCGAAAGGCTCATTGCACGGCCTCCCGCAGCGGGCGTTCCAGCAGGGTATGCGAGACGAACCACTCACCCCCGCCGTCCCGGGCGAACAGCTCGTCGCAGGCCATGTAGAACATCCGCCAGCGCTGGAAGACCCGCGCCGCCTCCGCCGCATCCTGCGTGCGGGAGAACAGTGACAGCAGCCGCTCGCGGGCGGCATCCTGGCGTTCCAGCCAGGCGTTCAGGCTGCGCGCGTAATGTTCGCCGCCCACCCGCCACTGGCGACGCACCCGCAGGTCGTCCTGGAACTGATAGACGAGATCCTCGGACGGCATCAGCCCGTCGCGAAAGAAGTGCCGGGCCATCCAGTCCGCGTCACCGTCGGTCTCGAAGAAATAGGCACGGTCGCGATGCGCGAACACGTGCATGAAAAAGCGCCCGCCCGGACGCAGCCAGTCATGGATCCGGCGGAACAGCTCCGGCCAGTTGCGCATGTGTTCGAACATCTCCACCGACACCACCCGGTCGAAGCCGGTCTGCGCGGGCCGGAAGTCGTTCATGTCGGCGGTCACCACCTCCAGGTTGGTCAGGCCGAGGGCATCGCGCCGGTGCTCGATCGCCGCGCGCTGGGTCGCCGAATTGGACACCGCCAGGATCGAGGCCCGCGGGAACTGTTCCGCCATCCACAGCGAGAGCGAACCCCATCCGCAGCCCAGTTCCAGGATCCGCTGGCCATCCGCCAGCTCGGCGCGCTCGGTGGTCAGCTGCAGCATCGCCGCCTCGGCCCCGGCCAGATCCTCGACCCCCTCCGGCCACCAGCCGGAGGAATACTTCATCCACGGCCCCAGGCACGCCTCGAAATACTCGGTCGGCAGCTCGTAATGCTGTTCGTTGGCGGTATCGGTGGACAGCGCGACGGGCGCCTCCCGCATCGCCCGCACCAGCGCCTCGCGCCGTGCACGGAGGGTCTCCGGCGACCCGCCACTCTCGCGCAACCGCCGCCGCAGCAGATGCCGGATCCCGGCACGGATGGCCGCATCCGGCAACCAGCCGCGCTCGGCCCAGTCAATCAGTCGCTCCATCGTCCCCTCCATCTGCCGGTGCCCGGGCCGAAGGCCCCGGTCCGCAACACCATGGACCGACTGCAGCCCAACCCGGTTCCGCGCGACCCGCCGATCATAACCCCGCCAAAAAATGGGTTTGACGTGACCCCGGTCACCTCTCGTCCCCCGACAGCGGTGATAGAGTGAGACCCAACGCTCAATTTCCACGTGATCATGGCCCAGACCTACCGAATCCCGCCCCGGCTGCTGCAGCGCGTCTGGACCCCGTTCATGGATGCGCTCGAGGAAAAGAACCGGGCCTTCATGAACGAGCTCGACGACCGTCTGATGGAGGCATCCGAGAAGGCGATCGACAGCCATCGCGCGCAGCATAGCCTGATGCTCTCGCGACGCATCCGCATGGCCAGCCAGCAGGTTCTGCAGCACTTGCGCACGGGCCTCGGAGAACGACTGACGCCGGATGCGCCCGGTGACGTTGCCGGCGAACTCGAGCTCACCCTGATGGACAACGAGGACACCGAACGCGAAGTCGCCCTGCGCAAGGTCGTGGCAGGTGCCCGCGCGGCCATGCCCCGGGAAATCGAGGCCCTGGAACAGCTCACCCGCGACTACTCGCTGGCACCCGCGCCGGAGTCCGCCCCCTGGCACCCACACGCCCTGGGCGAAGCGTTCCTCGAAGCGGTCGAAACCATACCCCTGTCGGGCGAGGAATCCCTGATGATGCTGCACTGGTTCGACCGCGACGTGGTCCGCGACCTGCAGCCGGAGATGCAGGACCTGATCCACGGCTTCGGCGAGGCCGGTCTGGCCGTCCCCGAACTCGAACCGGTAACGCGCTCGCGCAACACCAACGCCGGTGGACCGGCAACCGCCTCGGGGCCGGTCGCGGGCACCGACCAGGCTGCCGCGACGTCCGACCCGGGCACGGCGGCACCGGAGAGCCACTGGGGCCAGTTCGGCTACGTCGTTCCGGCCGGAGAACGCGGCATGGTCCCCGCCGAGGGCGGAGCCATGCCGCAGGGCATGCCCGGCACGCTGGCCGTGGCCACCATGGTCCAGAACGCCCCCAGCCGCGAGTCGCTGGAACCGTTCATCATGGACCTGCTGCAAGGCCTGTTCGACCTGATCCTCAAGCGCGACGATCTCAACCCGGCGCTGCGCGAACCCCTGGCCGATCTGCAGCTGCCGCTGGTGCGCATCTCCCTGCGCGACAGCAGCTTCTTCCGCGACAAGCAGCACCCGGCACGCCAGATGACGGGTCAGCTGCTCAATATCGCCCTGCGCGTGGACCCCGACCTGGACCTGAAAGATGCCCGCGAACTGCCACTGGCACGGCTGGTCGCGGAACACGTCGAGCGTCTTCGGGGTGCCGGTCTCGACAGTGCCGACGCCTACCACAGCGCGCTGCAGGCCCTGCGCGAAGATCTCGAGCAGGTCGAATCCGAGATCGAGACCGAAGCGGCCGAAGAACGCCGCGCGGCGGAACACGAAGAGACGCGCATCGAGGTCTCCTGGCAGATGGAGACCACCGTGCACCAGACGGTGGAGACCGCCGGCCGGGGCCTGCCCGACCAGGCCCGCCAGCAGCTGATGGACGCCTGGGTCCCGCTGCTGACCGCCGAGGAAACCGCCCGCCTGGAAACGACCTCCGAACCCCGGGGCCGGGGGGACGCCGCCACGGCGGCCCCGATGGAGGACAGCGAACCGGGGTCGCCTCGGGAGTCCGGCGACTCCGCCCGCTCCACGGAGGCGGCCAATGCGGGCGGGACTGCCGACGAGGCCCCGACCGCGGACACTGGCACATCCACCGCCGATGACGCGCCAGAAGCTGACGACGGCCGGGAGTCCCCCGCCGGCCTGGCCCTGCTGGAAGAACTGCTGCAGCTGATGCGCGAAGCCCCGGACTTCAAGTCCTCGGCACCGCTGCTGGCCCGGATCCGCGGGTATCTGGACAAGGCCCCGCTGTCGGCAGAGGAGCGCGCCCGCATCAAGTCCGACCTGGTCAGCGCGCATCTGATGGCCGCCGGGCGCAAGCCGACCCACACCGAAGAGGCAAAACCGGCCGCGGAAGAGGAAGCCGCCACTGGCGAAGCCCCCGCAGCAGACAGTACCGACTCCACGGACACCGCGAGCCGCAGCGATCAGGCCTCCGACAAAGGCAGCGAACAGCGCACTCGCGAACACGGCCGCCGCAGCGAGGGCCGCTCGGCGGCCAGCCCGTTCGCGACCGCGGCGCGTCTGCCGGATGACGACCCGTCGCTGATGCGCGACCACGACGACGAGCACGTGGACACCGCCGACAGCCTGGAATCGGGCACCTGGATCCAGTTCACCTCGCCCGCCGGCACCCGGGTCACGCGCATGAAGCTCGTCTGGCGCGGCACCCACTCCGGGCGCTTCCTGTTCACCGATGCCGCCGGCCGCAGCAAGCGCCAGCACAGCCTCCAGGGACTGGCCCAGGAGTTCCGCACCGGGCGCGCGCAGATCATCCCCGAGGAATCCCTGTTCGATCACCTGATGGAGCAGAAGCTGGGCACGGAGGGGTCGGCCGACGCCACCGGCTGACATCTGCCGGCTTGCCCCCTCCGCCAGCGAACTCTTCGCGGCCAGGGCCGCTCCTACGGCCCGTAACCCCCGCCGCCCGGGGTATGGATCTCCACCGCATCGCCCGCTTCCAGCGAACGCCGATCGCAGCCCTGCAGGCGCTCGCGGCGCCCGTCTGCGCGGATCAGCCAGTCCTCGCCCGCGGCCGCATCGCCACCACCACACAGCCCGAACGGTGCCACGCGCCGGCGGTTGGCCAGCAGGGTCAGCTCCATCGGTTCATCGAAACCCAGACGGCGAATGACCCCGTCGCCGCCGCGCCACCGGCCCGTACCCCCCGAACCCGCGCGCAGCGCAAAGCGCTCCACCCTCACAGGGAAGCGGCTCTCCAGGACCTCCGGGTCGGTCAGGCGCGAGTTGGTCATGTGGGTCTGCACCGCACTGGCGCCGTGGTGCCCGGGGCCCGCGCCGGCACCCCCGGCGATGGTCTCGTAATACTGGTGACGGTCGTTGCCGAAGGTCAGGTTGTTCATCGTGCCCTGCGCGGCCGCCTGCACGCCCAGGGCGGCGAACAGGGCATCGGTCACCGCCTGCGAGGTCTCCACGTTGCCCGCCACCACGGCGGCCGGCGGCACCGGGTTGAGCATGCAGCCTTCCGGCACCCGCAGATCCACCGGATCGAGGCAGCCGTCATTCAGCGGTACCGGGTCGTCCAGCAGACAGCGCAGCACGTACAGCACCGTGGCGCGCACGATGGATACCGGCGCATTGAAGTTGTCCGCGCGCTGGGCCGAAGTCCCGTCGAAATCGATCACCAGCCGCGCATCTTCCGCCGCCCCGGGCAGATCCGGGGTCACCGACACCACGATCTCCGCCCCGTTGTCCAGCGCACAGCGATAGCTGCCGGATTGCAGGTCGGGGATCAGGCGCCGCACTGCCTCGGCCGCATTCTCCTGCACATGCTGCATGCTGGCGGTCACCAGCGCAGGGCCGCTTTCGGCCAGCAGGCGGTCCAGTTCTTCGAGGCCGCGCCGATTGGCCGCCACCTGTGCCTCCAGGTCGGCGCGGTTCTGCGCCGGATTGCGCGCCGGCCACGGACCGGACGTCAGCAGCGTCTGGAGGATCTCGCCATCGAACTGGCCATCGCGCACCAGCCGCACCGGCGGGATGCGCACGCCTTCCTCCTCCGGAGCTGAAGAGAACGCCGGCATCGACCCCGGCGTGATCCCGCCCACATCGGCGTGATGCCCGCGCGAGGCCACGAAGTAGCGCAGTACCGCCGGGGTCGCCGGGTCACTCGTGACACCGCCCGCGGCGTCCAGGAAGACCGGCGTCACCACCGTGATGTCCGGCAGGTGGGTCCCGCCGTTGAACGGATCGTTGAGCATGTACGCGTCACCCGGACGCAGGTCGTCGCCGAAGGCCGCCACGATCGCGCGCACGCTGGCGCCCATGGAGCCCAGATGCACCGGCATGTGCGGCGCGTTCGCCACCAGCCGGCCGGCCCCGTCAAACAGGGCACAGGAAAAATCCAGGCGCTCCTTGATGTTCACCGAATGGGCGGTGTTCTGCAGGGTGAAGCCCATCTGGTCGGCAATCGCCATGAAGCGGTTGTTGAAGACCTCCAGCCGCACCGGGTCGCGGCGCTGCGGGTCATCGCGCCGCTTGCGATCATGCGCCGCCGCGGCAGGGTGGTGCTCCAGCACCAGCGTGCCGTCCGCGGCCATGTGGCCCCGCCAGTCCGGCTCCAGGATCACCGTGCCAGTGGCCTCGATCACGATCGCCGGCCCGTCCAGACGCATGCCGGGGCTCAGGGCCTCGCGGCGGTACAGCGGCACCTCGCGCCACTGCCCGGCGGTGAACATCGCCACCCGCTCGCCGGCATCCGCCGGAGTCCCGGCCGGGTCAGCCCCGGTTTCCGCGCCGCCACCGTCCGCGGGATTCTCCGCCCCCGGGCCGATCGCCTCCACCGTGGCCACCGCCACCACCAGGCGACGATCCGGCGGCGCAAAGCCGTAGCGCTGGCGCCAGGCCTGCGCAAACGCGTGCAGCATGGCCTCGGCCGACCCGGCATCCACCTCCAGCGTGGAGTCCGATCCCTCCACCCGCAGGTGCACGCGCCGGCGCAGCTGCAACTGCGCAGGATCCACCCCCTGCGCGGTGAGTTCGTCGCGGGCCGCGGCCTCCAGCTCGCCCAGCGCGGCCTCCAGGCCGGCCACGCCGTCGCCTTCCAGCGGCAGTTCCAGGCTCGCCTCGTGCAGCGCGCGCAGTTCCGCCAGCCCCATGCCGAAGGCCGACAGCACCCCGCCCAGGGGATGCAGCAGCACGTGCCGCATGCCCAGGCGTTCGGCCACCCGGCAGGCATGCTGCCCGCCGGCCCCGCCGAAGCAGACCAGCGCATAACCGCCGACGTCGTGCCCGCGCTGCACCGAAATCGTCTTGATCGCGCGCGCCATGTGTTCCACCGCGATCTCCAGCAGGCCTTCGGCCAGCGCCTCGGGCGACGGCGTCTCGTCCTGGGTCGCCCCCACCTCGGCCGCCAGCGCGGCAAAGCCCTCCGCCACCGCCCCGGCATCCAGCGGCCGGTCGCGATCCGGCCCGAACACCGCCGGGAAATACTCGGGCCGCAACCGCCCCAGCTGCAGGTTGCAGTCGGTGACCGTCAGCGGGCCGCCCTGACCGTACGCCGCCGGACCCGGCTGCGCCCCGGCCGACTCCGGCCCCACGCGCAGGCGCATGCCGTCGAACCGGCAGATCGACCCGCCGCCGGCCGCCACGGTGTGAATGTCCAGCATCGGCACGCGCAGGCGGACCCCGGCCACCTCGCTCTCCTGACGCCGCTCCAGCTCGCCCGCCAGATGCGCGACGTCGGTGGAGGTCCCGCCCATGTCGAAGGTGATCAGGCGCTCGAAGCCCAGCGGGCCCGCGGTGCGCAGCGCACCGACGATGCCCCCGGCCGGGCCGGACAGCACCGCATCGCGCCCGCGGAAGCGTTCGCCATCCACCAGTCCGCCGGAGGACTGCATGAAGCGCAGCGGTACCGTCCCCAGCTCGGCGGTCACCTGACGCACGTAGCGTCGCAGCACCGGCGACAGGAAGGCGTCCACCACCGCCGTCTCGCCGCGCGGCACCAGCTTGATCAGGCCGCTGACCTCGTGGCTGGCGACCACCTCCTGGAAACCCAGCTCGCGCGCCAGCGCGGCCACCGCCTGCTCGTGCGCCGGGAAGCGATAGCCGTGGACGCAGGCCACCGCCAGCGCGCGATACCCCTCCGCCCGCGCCGTCTGCAGGCGCGGGCGCAGGTCCTCCAGATCGGGCGAGCGCAGCACCCGTCCGGCGGCATCCACGCGCTCGTCCACCGGTTCCACCCGGTCGTACACCGGGGCCGGCAGGTGGATGTCGCGGACGAACAGCTCCGGGCGCGCCTGATGCCCGATGCGCAGCGCATCCTCCAGACCCGCGGTAATCACCAGCACCACCGGCTCGCCCTTGCCTTCCAGCAGGGCGTTGGTGGCCACCGTGGTGCCCATGCGCACCTCATGAATGCGCGACTGCGGGACCGGCTTGCCCGGCCTGAGCCCGAGGAGATCGCGAATGCCCTGCACCGCCGCGTCGGCGTAGGCCTCGGGGTGCTCCGACAGCAGCTTGTGCGAATGCAGCCGCCCGTCCGGATCGCGCGCCACGATGTCGGTGAAGGTGCCACCGCGGTCGATCCAGAAATCCCAGGCCCGCGTATCCGCGTGCCGGCCGCGGGCTTGTGCGTGAGCGTCGCCGCCCGCCATCATTGCGCCCCGAACCCGCCCACGCATCGCAGGGAAACGCAGACCCCCATGGATCCCGTCACCCACGCCAGTCTCGGTGCCGCCATCGGCGGCCTCGTCCTCGGTTCACGGCTGGGCCGCAAGGCCCTGGTACTCGGCGCGCTGGTCGCCCTGATTCCGGATCTCGACATCCTCATAGCTTACGGTGATGCGGTCTCCGATTTCACCCTGCACCGGGGCTTCAGCCACTCCATCCCGGTGCTGCTGTTATTCTCGGCGGCGGCCGCCGGGGTGCTGTCGCGGACCCCGGCAACGCGCGACATCGGCTTTGCCCGCTGGTGGTGGTTCTTCGCCCTGGTGCTGATCACGCATGTCCTGCTCGATGCCCTGACCACCTACGGCACGCAGATCCTGTGGCCGCTGCCGGTGGGCCCGGTGGGGACCGCCTCGATCTTCGTCATCGACCCGCTGTACACCCTGCCGCTGCTGATCGGGGTGATCGTCGCGGCCTTCTGGCGCTTCGCGCCCCGGGCGCTGGTGGCCGGGCTGGTGCTTTCCACCGCCTACGCCGGCAGCGGCCTGGCCCTGCAGGCGTGGCTGGACCGTCACATCCAGCCCGCGCTGGCCCAGGCCGGACTGGAGGAACAGCCCCGGCTGATCCAGCCCACCCCGTTCAACATGCTGGTCTGGCGGGTCACCGTCATCAACGGCGACCACTTCCACGAGGCCTGGGTCGGGATCTTCGACCAGCCGATCCGTCCCGATTTCGAGACCTTCCGGCGCGATCCGCACGGACTCGAGGAAACCGCGATGGACCTGGAAGACGGCCGGCGCCTGCGCGAATTCAGCGGCCCGTTCCTGCGCTTTCACGCGCAGTACGACGAGGACCGTCCGCCGCGCCTGGTCGCCACCGACATCCGCCTGGGCGGCCCCGGCTACTTCCCCTTCGGCTTCGCCATCGCCGAACGCGAAAACGGTGAATGGCAGCCGATCAGCAGCGAACGGGTGCGCGAGGAAGGGCCGCTGGACGACGCCCTGCACGCGCTGGCGCGGCGCGCCTTCCAGCCCGATCGCATTGGCTGCATGGGCGATCTGGCCGGGCCGGAGTACTTCGTGACCAATCCTCCACCGCGCTGCCGCATGCGCATGGGTCTCCCCGGCGCCCACCCCGGCGATCCGATCCGGCCGCGCCTGTAGAGAAACGCCGATCCATGTGCCCACCCGGAGACCGCCATGGTGGACACTCGCCCGGGACGCCCCCGGAGGCCCCGGCCAGCGGGATCTGCGAGCTGTGCGGGCGACACGAAGGCCTGACCCGGCACCACCTGATCCCACGCAAGCAGCACCGGCGTCGGCGCATCCGCCGCCGGTTCCCGCGCGCCGAACGCGAGGGCCGCCTGCTGCAGGTCTGCCGCCCGTGCCACGACCACATCCACCGCCAGTTCGACGAACAGACGCTCGCCGAACGTCTGAACACTCGCGAGGCCCTGCTGGCCGAGCCTGTCATCCGGCGCTTCGTGGAATGGATCGCCGAACGTCCGCCGGGTTTCCGGCCCCGCCGCTGACCCCTGCCCCCGACACCGGCTCTTGAGCCCGGCGCCGCCGCGGGGTAGCGTCTGGGTCATGCTGTTCTCCGAACTCACCTCCGATGGCCTCACCTATCGCATCACCGGGCATGCCCCCGGGGCGATCGGGATCAATGATGTCGCCTATCACGCCAGCCTGATCGTGCGGCCGCGCTCGCTGCATGCGGACTGGCCGGTGCGCGCGGCCGGCGAGCTGGATCTCGCGGCCCTGGAGCCGATCCTGGAAGAGCCCCCGGAGGTCCTGCTGATCGGCACCGGCGAGGTCAGCCGCTTTCCGCCGCGCGAACTGCGGCGCGAACTGCAGCGGCGCGAGCTGGGGGTGGAGATCATGGACACCGCGGCGGCCTGCCGCACCTACAACCTGATCATGGCCGAGGGCCGCGACGTGGCCGCGGCCCTGATCGTGGAACCGGCAGAAGCCTCCGCCGGCGATTGAGTCGATGCCCAACCGGGCTCGGGAGCCCGGCAGCACTCAGGACCCGGGCAGCACCTCGTCGCCCTTCATTCCGCGCGATTCCAGAAGCCGCCGCAAGCGCTTGAGCGCATCCATCTGGATCTGGCGCACGCGTTCGCGCGTGACCCCGATCTCCGCGCCCACCTTCTCCAGCGTGGAGCGCTCGAAGCCGTGCAGACCGAAGCGGCGCACCAGCACCTCGCGCTGCTTCTCGTCGAGCAGGCCCAGCCATTCCTCCACCAGATCCTGGATATCCTGATCCTCGAGGATGGACGAGGGTTCCACCGCATTCACGTCGGCGAGGATATCGGTCAGCGAGCGATCGCCCTCCGGCCCCGGCGGCAGGTCCATGGAGGTCGAGGGTTCGGACATCGCCCGCAGTCTCTGGATCTCGGCCACCGGCTTTTCCAGGCGCGCGGCCAGTTCCTCTTCGCTGGGATCGCGCCCCAGCTCCTGGGTCAGCTCGCGGGCCACCCGCGCATGCATGCGCAGTTCCTTGGAGACATGCACCGGAATGCGGATCGTGCGTCCCTGATTCATCAGGGCGCGTTCGATCGTCTGGCGGATCCACCAGGTCGCATAGGTGGAAAAGCGAAAGCCGCGCTCGGGATCGAACTTCTCCACCGCATGCATCAGCCCGAGGTTGCCCTCCTCGATCAGATCCAGCAACGCCAACCCCCGGTTAAGATAGCGCCGGGAGATCTTCACGACCAGACGCAGATTGCATTCGATCATGCGCCGCCGGCCGGCCTCGTCGCCCTGTCGCGCGAGGCGCGCATAGTGGCGTTCTTCTTCCGGAGTCAGCAGGGGACGGAATTCGATGTCGCGCAGGTAGAGCTGGATGGCATCCAGCTCCGCGGGGCGGGCGTCACGCAGGGTACGGGGCCGCACCTGCACCTCGTCCTCGGGCACCCCGGATTCGACGGGGTCGGGGGCTTCTTTTTCCAGGGCGAACCCGCCACCCTCGTCCCGCTCTTCTTCCGCCGGTTCGTGCAATGCCGGCTCTTCCAGCGGAGATTCCGGATCCTCGCCTTCAGCGCCGTCGAGATCGACCGGGTTCCGGGGCTCTTTCATGCGTGATCCTGTAATTTGACTGCTTCGATTCATCGATCCGGAAGGTAGCTCGCCGGGTCAACCGGGGAACCGTCCACGCGGATCTCGAAATGCAGCATCGGCAGATCCGTCCCCGATGCGCCCAGGCGCGCAATTTCGTCGCCGCCTTCCACCGTGTCGCCTTCTTCCACCAGCAGCCGGTCGTTGTGGCCGTAAGCCGACAGGAAACGCTCGTCATGGCGAACGATGATCATCCGACCATACCCCACCAGACCGCCGCCTGCATAGACGATCTCGCCACTGCGCGCGGCGCGCACCGGATCCCCGACCTCGCCACCGATTCCGAGTCCCTGTCGGGTGCTCGCGCTGTCGGAAAAACCCCTGACCACCTCGCCGTCGGCCGGCCACACCCACTGGCCGTCGCCACGCGGTGCAGGCGGCGGATCGGGTTCCGGCTCGGGATCGGGTGCGGGCGCCGAAGACGCCCCGCCGCCGTTTCCGGACGCTTTTCCGCCGGAAGAAGACGATCTCGAGCTCCCCGCCGTCTCGCGCGTGGGTGCCGGCGGTGGCGAGGAACGGGCCGGACCGGTCAACCGCAGACGCTGGCCGGGATGGATCGTGTAGGGCGCGCCGATCGCATTGCGTCGTGCCACCGCCCGCCACTCCAGCCCGTAGCGGCTGGCAATGCTGTACAGGGTTTCACCGCGCGACACGGTATGCGTATCGGGAACCCGGGAATCGCCCGGCGTGCGCAGCGCACATCCGCTCACGGCCGCCGCCAGCAGGGCCGCCAGCAACACGAAAATCAGGCCGCGCAGCACCCTCTCGTGCATGCTCACTCCAGGGCCAGATACACCGCGATGGCCACCACGAGCACGCCGATCCCGGCCCAGCCGATGCGTTCCATGTAGGGGCGCAGATGGCGCTCGGCGCGCGGCCCCGCCCAGGCCATGAACAGGGCCACCAGAAAGAAACGCGCACCGCGCCCCAGCAGCGAGGCGAGCACGAACGGCAGCCACGCCATGGCCAGGGCCCCGGCGGTGATGGTGAAGAGCTTGTAGGGAAGCGGCGAGAACCCCGCCACCAGCACCACCCACACCCCCCAGGTGGCGAACCAGTCCTCGGCCTGCGCGAGCTCCGCGGCGTAGCCGATGTCCCGCAGCCACGGGCCCAGCCACTCGAACGCCAGCCAGCCGGCGAGGTAACCCAGCACCCCGCCGATCACCGAGGCAACCGTGGTCAGGGCGGCCAGATACCATGCCCGCGCCGGCGACGCGGCCGCCATGGGCGCAAGCATGACATCCGGCGGCGGGAACGGCAGCACGAACGATTCCACCAGGGAGAGACCGGCCAGGTAGCGGGGGGCATAACGGTGACGGGACCACCCCATCACCCGATCATAAACCGGCTCGAACAGTTTCATCGCGGCGCGATCCCGGACACGTCGCTACTGCTCCGCACCCGGGAGCATGGGCACGAACATCACCCCGTCGAGGACATCGCGGACAAACGCATCCTCGGTGCGCGTATAGCGGACCAGATGCTGACGGCCGTCCGCGCTCTCTACCGGGGCCACCAGACGCCCGCCGGGAGCCAGCTGGGTCAGCAGGGTCTCGGGCACCTCGCGCGGAGCCGCGGTGAGAATGATCCCGTCATACGGTGCGCGCTCGGGCCAGCCCTCCGCCCCGTCCCCGTGGCGCAGGTTCACGTTGTTGATGCCCAGCCGGCTGAGCAGCTCGCGCGCGCTGCGGGTGAGCGCCTGAATCCGCTCGATCGAGTACACCCGGTCGACGATCTGCGCCAGCACCGCCGCCTGATAACCGGACCCCGTGCCGATCTCGAGCACGGTACTCACCGGCCCGCCCTCCAGCAGGGCCTCGGTCATGCGGGCGACGATGAACGGCTGGGAGATGGTCTGGCGGTGTCCGATGGGCAGCGCGATGTTCTCGTAGGCGCGATGGCTCAGCGCCTCCTCCACGAACAGATGCCGGGGCGTGCTGCGGATGGCCTCCAGCACCCGTGGATCGCGGATTCCCTGCTGTTCGAGGATCCGGACCAGGCGGTCGCGCGCCCGTCCCGAGGTCAGCCCGGCACCCGAGGCGTCGCTCACCATGGTGTACCTCCCTGGTGGTGATCCCCCGGCGCGGCACCCTCCAGCCAGCGCCCGACGGTGTCGATCGCGTCGTAACGAGTGAGGTCCACCTGGATCGGCGTGATCGAGACGTAACCCTCGCGCACGGCATGAAAATCGGTCCCGGGACCGGCGTCCTGCTCCGGCCCTGCGGGACCCACCCAGTAGATCTCCCGCCCGCGCGGATCCTGGTCGGCGACCATGGGTTCGGCGCGATGGCGGTTCCCCAGGCGGGTGGTCTGCACGCCCTGGATCGAATCGAACGGAATATCCGGGACATTCACGTTGAGGATGGTCGCCGCCGGCAGCGGGACCTGCCGCAGCCGATCCAGCAGATCCAGCACCACGCGCGCCGCGGTGTCGTAATGCCGCAGGTCGGTCCCCACCAGCGACACCGCGATCGAGGGCAGGCCAAGGAAGCGACCCTCCATGGCCGCGGCCACGGTCCCGGAGTACAGCACGTCGTCGCCCATGTTGGCCCCGGCATTGATGCCGGAGATCACCAGATCCGGCTCCTCCTCCAGCAACCCCGTCAGCGCCAGATGCACGCAGTCGGTGGGTGTACCATCGACCTGCACACCGGCGTCGCCCACCGATCGGGCGTGCAGCGGCCGCACCAGCGTCAGGCTGTTGCTGGCGCCGCTGCGGTCGCGGTCCGGTGCCACTACCCGGACCTCGGCCACCGTTCGCAGGTGGTCGGCCAGGCACTGGATGCCGGGGGCATGGATTCCATCGTCGTTACTGACCAGAATGCGCATTCGGGAGCCGGAGGCTTTGAAAGGGTCTTCAATATACTGGAAACGGCTTCGGGACATGCAGTTTCCTGCCTGTGCCGGAGCCTCGGAAAGCGAGTATCCTGCCATGAATTCCGGGGACGGTCCCAGCGATTTCGACGAGTTTCTGCGTGCGGTGGGCCCGGTACGCCGGATTCACAGCGACCGCGCCGAGAAGGACACGCCGCGCCCGCCCGCCCGCGCCGCCCAGCGCGACCGCGACGAGGAACAGGCCCGGCGCGACTGGATGAGCGATCCGCTGGAATTCGGCGACCTCCAGCCCGGCGACGAGCTGCGTTTCAGCCGCGCGGGCATCAGCCAGCGGGTGTTCCGCAAGCTGCGCGGCGGCCATTACCGGATTCAGGACGAACTGGACCTGCACGGCCTGTTCGCCGACGAGGCCCGCCAGGCGGTGGCCGGCTTCATCGACGAGGCGCGCGCGGATGACCGCCTGTGCGTGCGCATCATCCACGGCAAGGGCCAGCGCTCGAGCCCCCGGGGCCCGGTCCTCAAGGGGCTGACCGACCACTGGCTGCGCCAGCGCGACGACGTGCTCGCGTTCTGTTCGGCACGTCCGGCCGACGGTGGGACCGGCGCCGTATACGTCCTGCTCAAGAAACGCCGGGATCCGTCCTGAGTGACGCCGCTATCGCCGCGGAACATTAGCACTGGACGGCATGTTGATTTAGATCAAGTCCAGAGTTACCTTGACCGTTATCAGCGGATTGCCGCAGCCGCATGCCGCCCGGGTTGCAATCCCGCACGGGCTGCGAGACCATCCTGTACAAGCCTTGTACAATGAATGCATCCAAAGGCAACGGAAACTGCGACGAAGAGGTCCTGCTCATGAATCACTGGAAACTTGCCCCCATCGCCCTCGGCATCGCGGCCCTCGCCGCAGGCTGCTCCAACAACGAGGCAACCACGACCGCCGAAGAACCGGCAGCCACCGAGGTCAGCGAAGAGGAAATCGAACAGCGCGCCATGGAGAGCCGTGAGGCCATCCAGCAATTCGCCAGCACCCTGCAGGGCGAACTGATGAGCGCGATGGAAACCGGCGGCCCCACCGAGGCCATCCAGGTCTGCAACGAGGTGGCCCCGGAGATCGCCGCGGACATCTCCGCCGACACCGGCTGGGACGTCGGGCGTACCAGCCTCAAGCTGCGCAACCCCGACAACGCCCCGGACGAGTGGGAGCGCGCGGTGCTGGAAAGCTTTGACGCCGAAGTCGCCGCCGGCACGCCGGCCGACGAAGTCGCCCCGTCGCACGAAGTGATCCAGACCGAGGATGGCGCGCGGTTCCGGTTCATGGCGGCGATCCCGACCGGCGGTCAGTGCCTGGCCTGCCACGGCGAGGACATCGACTCCGACATCAAGCACGCGCTGGAACGTCTCTATCCGGAAGACGAGGCTACCGGCTACCAGGCCGGGCAGGTGCGCGGGGCATTCACCATCACCCAGGAGATGTAACACTCTCCGGAAATGGCGATACGAGAAGGGCCGCATCAGTGATGATGCGGCCCTTTCTTTTTGCGCTCTACTCCAACAGGCCCCCGGCAGGACGATTGAACAAACCGAATTCCTGCAGGGACAAAGGGACAAACAAGTGGCTTTATGACAGTCTGTAAAGTTGACGGATGGAACCTATAGAATCGAAGACATGACGCGAACCATTGATGCCGAGCTGCTCGCCCTCGCGGTCGACGCCTCCAACGACGGCGTGGTGATTGCCGAACGCGAAGGCAACGACAATATCCTGATCTACGTGAATCGCGCGTTCGAGGAGCTCACCGGGTATCGTTCCGAGGAGATCCTCTACCGCGATTGCCGTTTTCTGCAGAACGACGACAACGACCAGGATGCCGTGCGCGAAATCCGCGCCGCGCTGGACGAGGATCGCCCCTGCCGCGTGACCCTGCGCAACTATCGCAAGGACGGCTCGCTGTTCTGGAACGAGCTGTCGCTGACGCCCATCTTCAACGACGAAGACCGGCTGACCTACTACATCGGGATCCAGAAGGACATCACCGCGCGCGTCGAGGCCGAAGAACGCGCCGAACGTGCGGAGCGTCAGCTGGCCGGCTCCGGCTGACCCGCCAGCAACCCCGGAGCGACCCGGAGTGACCCCGGGGGTCACTCCCCGGCCGACGTGCGCATCAGGGCCTCCACTACACTCGTGGCATATTCTCCCGGGCCCAGTTCCAGCTGCAGACGCAGCACCCGCGACGTCTCCCATTCCCACTCCATGGATCGCGGCACCAGACGCAGCGCCCGGCGCGCGGCCTTCAGACCCTCGGCCTCCAGGCCACGGACCAGCACCTCGTGCTGCGCGGCCACCGCATCTTCCAGCTCGCGCACCTCGCCCGCGGTGCCCGGATCCCCGCGCCCCCACAGCGGCCCGGTGGGATGCACGTCGAGCCGCGCGGCGCGCGCCTCCAGCTCCGCATCCACCGACTCCGCGGTGAACACGCTGCCGGTGCCATCCAGGTTGACCCGCTCGCCCGGCAGGATGCGGTCCCAGTCGCCACGGCGCACGCGCTCGGCCAGTACCGCGTTGAACAGTTCCGCCCGCGCCGCGGACAGCAGCAGGCTGCGCTGATTGCGCCCGCGCGGACGCCGACCGCCGCCCAGCCAGTCGTACGCCCGCTCGCGGTTGGCATGCCCGAAGCGCTGTTCGCCGAAATACGCCGGCACGCCGCCGGCGCGGATCCGTTCCAGGACCTGCTCGGCCATGTCGCCATCGCCCTCCAGCTCGCGCAGGCGCAGGGTGAAACGATTGCCCGCCAGGTGCCCGGTGCGCAGCTTGCGGGCATGGCGAGCGTGCCGACAGACACGCAGCCAGGCGTCCGCGGCGATCGCCTCGCCGGGTTTCGGCACCGCCCATGACGCCGAATCCACCTCCGGCGCGCAGGCCACGCTGAACCACTGCCGGGTCACGGCATGACGATCCTTGCGCCCGGCGTAGCTGACCGCGCCGCGTCCCACGCCCGCGGACCGCGCGATCCACACGGCCACGTCCTCGGTGTTCAGGCCGCGCTTCTCGATCTCCAGCCACAGATGCTCGCCCGCACCGTCCGGCAGGGTAGCCGGAAGCTCCTCCACCCGGAAATCCTCCGGGCTCGCCTTAAGCCGGCCTTGCAGCGGGGCCTCCCAGGGCCACACCGGGGCATTCCCGGGCGCGGTCACGGGCTCGCCGCCGGTCGTGCCACGTCATCGCGCAGATAGACCGGCTGCGCATCCGCCGGATCCACCGCCTCGCCGCGCTCCCAGGCATCCACCGCCAGCAACGCCAGGTCAAAGGCGTCCGGCAGGGCATCGGGATCCACCCGTTCGTCGGCCAGTCCGCATTGCCCGGCGAGTTCGGGGAAGGCACGAAAGCCGGTCCCCAGCCCCAGCCGCTCCCCCGCCGGCCATTGCGCAGCCACCGCCTCCGGCGGCGCCACGGCCTCCGGTGCCGGCAGGACCCGCTCCCCGGCCACCGGGCACAGGCTCCAGTAGACCTCGCCCATGCGCGCGTCCAGCGCGGCCAGCACCGCCGCCGGGGCCGGCTCCGGCGCCAGCCGCAGGCCCTGCTGGGCCAGCACCTGCAACGACGACACCGGGACCACCGGGCAATCCAGGGCGAACGCCAGGCCCTGCGCCACGCCCAGCCCCAGCCGCACCCCGGTGAAGGCCCCCGGACCGCGTCCCACCGCCACCGCATCCAGCGAATGGCGGTCGATCCCGGCCTCCGCCAGCAGGGTCTCGACCTGCCCCAGGATCAGGTCACCGTGACGCTGCGGTGCCCGCTCCGACAGCGAATACAGTTCGCCGTCCACCCACAGGGCGGCGGAACAGCGTTCGGTGGCGGTGTCGATGGCGATCAGGCGCATGCGTGGCGCTCCCGGGCCCGTTGCAGAAAATCCAGCGCCGCCCGCGGGCGGGTCGCTTCGTGGAACGGCGGCAGGCTGTTGAGAAAGCGCTTGCCGTAGGGCTTGCCGTCGATGCGCGGATCGCACAGCGCGAGGATGCCGGTGTCCGAACCGTCGCGGATCAGACGGCCGGCGCCCTGCTTCAGCGCCAGCACCGCCTGCGGCAGGCTGAACTCCATGAACGGGTGCCGGCCCTCGGCTTCCAGCGCCGCGGCGCGGGCCTGCAGCACGGGATCGTTGGGCGCGGCGAACGGCAGACGGTCGATCACTACCACCGACAGCCCGGTCCCGCGGATGTCGACGCCTTCCCAGAAACTGTGCGCGCCCAGCAGCCAGGGCCGTTCGGCGGCGCGGAAACGCTCCAGCAGCTCGCCACGCGACTGCTCCCCCTGTACCAGCAGTTCACGGTCCTCCGGCAGATGCTCGCGCAGCAGGGTCGCGGCCTCCTGCAGCGCACGATGGCTGGTGAACAGGAAAAATCCGCCGCCCGGTCCGTCCTTCAACAGCGGCCAGGCCCAGCGCAGGCAGGCACGGGTGTAATCCGGCGCGTTGGGGTCCGGCAGCGGCGGATCCGGGCGCAGCAGACAGGCCTGACGGGCAAAGTCGAACGGGCTGTCCAGACGCGCGGTAGCGACGTCTCCGGGCAGCCCCAGGCGGCGCGCCGCGTGGGTGAAGTCCTCGCCCACCGCCAGGGTCGCCGAGGTGAAGACCCAGGCGGCCGGGCGCGCCGCGCGGCGCTGCGCCAGGGGTCGCGCGGCATCCAGCGGGGTGCGATGCAGGGTCAGGCTCTGACGGAAACGCTCCAGCCAGGCGACCGTGTCTTCGGTATCCTCGCGCCACGCCGACAGTCGCTCGCGCAGCAGCTCGCAGCGCGCACGCAGCTGTTCCAGCCCGGGCGCCCGCGGCGCCGCGACCTGGAGGGCATCGTGCAGCCAGCGCAGCGCGTCGTCCAGGGCGTCCAGCTTCGGCCCCAGCGCCCCGTCGGGGTCGGCATCCTCCAGACCGGCGCGCCCTTCGTGCCCCTCGGTCACCTCGAGCAGACCGCCCGCCGCGGCCTCCACCTCGGCCACGCGCTGGCGCATGTCGGTCATCTCCGGGGCATGCTGCTCCTGCTCGCGGCGCGTGTCGCGCGCCAGTTCGCGCAGGGCCCGCGTGCTCAGGGCCACGCCGAAGAACGCCCCGGCGATCTCCGGCAGCTGATGCGCCTCGTCCACGATCACCGCGTCGACCTCCGGCAGCAGCTCGGCGAAGCCCTCTTCCTTCAGCGCCATGTCCGCCAGCAGCAGGTGGTGGTTGACCACGATGACATCCGCCTCCTGCGCCCGGCGCCGCGCGCGCACCACGAAGCAGTCGTCCAGATGCGGGCATTCATTGCCCAGGCAGTTGTCCACCGTCGAGGTCACCTGCGGCCACAGCGGCGAATCCTCGGCCAGCAGGCCGGACTGGCTGAGATCCCCGCTGTCGTCGGTGCGCGCCATGGCCTGCAGCTCCTGCAGGGTATGCAGACGCTCGGCCCGCGCGCCGGCGCCGGTGGCCCCGGCGGCATCCGCTTCCGCGACCTCCAGCCGGTAGTGGCACAGGTAGTTCGAGCGCCCCTTGAGCAGCGCGGTCTTTGGCTGATACCCCAGCGCTCCGCAGACCACCGGAAGGTCCCGATGGTAGAGCTGGTCCTGCAGGGTTTTGGTGCCGGTGGAGATCAGCGCCCGCTTGCGCCGCTGCAGGACCGGGACCAGATAGGCATAGGTCTTGCCGACCCCGGTGGCGGCCTCCACCAACAGGGCCGATGGCGCGGTGGCCACGCCTTCCTCCACCGCCGCGGCCATCGCCTGCTGGGGTTCGCGCGGCCGGAACCCGGGGACCGCCTCGGCAATATCGCCGCCCGGGCTCAGGGCCCGCACGGCCGGCGAAGCGGCGGACTCAGACACGTTCGCCCCCGAGCGCGCGCAGGGCTTCGCGCGCCTCGCGCGCGCCCTCCGTATCGTCCCGGCCCTCACGGGCCTGCAGGATCACGGTCCAGTTCTCCCGTTGCAGGTCACGGTCGTTCCCGGCCATGCCCAGCGAACGCTGCGCCAGCCGCTCGGCCTGATCGAAGTTACGCTGTTCCAGTCGCACCACAGCCAGGCGCTGCCACAGCCGGGCATCCCGCGGCGCGATGCGCAGGGCCCGCTCCAGCAACTGGCCGGCGCGCGCCAGCTCGGCATCCGCGCGCGCCTGTTCGGCGCGCTGCGCCAGACCCGATGCTGCGCTGTCCACCCCGGCGGCCAGCTCCGGATCCTCGGCCGCCCCGGGCTCGACCTCCAGGACCTCGGGCTCGGGCACATCGGTCGCGGGTTCCTCCGGCGCGGGACGCGGCTCCGGGGTCGCGCAGCCGGCCAGGATCGCGAGCACGGCACAGCCGGCCAGCAGCCGCACGGCGCGCGGGGTGCGGTGCACGGAATGTTCGCCTTGTCGCAGCTTCATCATCATCGGATATACCCGCTCAATCCTGATTGCGGAACATGCGGCCGAACCAGCCGCCGGCGTCGCCGTCCGCCTCGCCCTCGCACTCGGCCACCGCCTCGGGGGCCGAATTCTGCCAGAACGGCAGGCGCCTGACGCGTTCGCAGGCGTGATCCTCGTCCACGATCCGTGCCCCGGACTCCAGGTCGATGTCGTGATATTCGATGGAAGGATGCCGACCGTCCTCGATCGATCCACCCGGCAGCTCCCCCATGATGCCGGCCCAAACCGGCGCCGCCCCGGAACCACCGGTCAGGCCGGTCGCCCGATTGTCGTCCATGCCCAGCCAGACCACACCCACATGGCGATCGTCGTATCCGGCAAACCAGGCATCGCGAAAATCATTGGTGGTCCCGGTCTTGCCCGCCAGGCGGCGCTGCGGCAGGCGCTGACCAATCACCCGACCGGTGCCGTCCACCGTCACGTCATGCAGGGCCTCGCCGAGCAGACGAATGGCCCCGTCCGGCACCGCGCCGCGCAGTTCCAGCCCGTAGTGCGACAGGACCTCGTCGTCGGCATCCAGGACGTCGCGGATGGCGCGCGTGCCCGTGGCGTAACCGCCGCTGGCCAGCCCCTGATAAAGCCCCGCCACCTGCAGCGGGGACAGCTCCAGTGCGCCCAGCGCCAGCGACGGGTTGGGGGCCGGGGTGGCCTGCAGCCCGAAGGTCTGCAGGATATCCACCAGCTGAGAAACCCCGATGCGATCGGCCAGGCGCACCGTGGGCACGTTGTAGGACTGTACCAGGGCCTCCCAGGCCGTGACCTCGCCACGGTGTTCGCGGTCGAAATTGCGCGGGGTCCAGGGTTCCCCGTGCGCCAGCTGCAGGGTCACCGGCCGGTCCTCCAGCAGGCTCGCCAGGGTATAGCGCCGGGGGTTGGTCAGCGCCGCGAGGTAGACGAACGGCTTGACCAGCGAACCGATCTGGCGGCGCGCCTCCACCGCGCGGTTGAACCCCGGATACGCCGGGTTGCGGTCCCCGACCAGCGCCAGCACCTCGCCGGAGCGCGCGTCGGTCACCACCGCAGCGGCCTGCAGCTCCTCCGCATGTTCGCCCGCCCGCGGGGCCACCGCCGCCACCTCTTCGCGCACGCGCTCCTCCACCGCCAGCTGGATCACCGGATCCAGCGAGGTAAAGATGCGCAGCCCGTCGGAGCGCAGGTCTTCGTCAGCGTATTCGGCGCGCAGCTCGCGGCGCACCAGATCGAGGAATGCGGGGAAGCGGCTGCCGCCGGGCATCGCCGGCGAGACATCCAGCGGCATGCCACGAGCCGTCGCCACGGTGTCCGCGTCCGCCAGGCCCGTCTCGTGCATCGCGTTCAGCACGCGGTCGCGCCGCGCCCGGGCCCGCTCCGGATGGCGGCGCGGGTCGTAGTAGCTGGCTCCGCGCGCCAGCCCCACCAGCAGGGCCAGCTGATCCAGGCGCAGCTCGTTCAGCGGACGCTGGTAATAGAACCGGGCCGCCTGCCCGAAACCATGGATGGCACGTTCGCCGGCCTGCCCGAGAAACACCTCGTTGACATAGGCCTCGAGGATGGCTTCCTTGGAGTAGCGATGCTCCAGGATCAGGGCCATCACCGCCTCGTTCAGCTTGCGCGACAGGGTCTGTTCGCGGGTGAGGTAGAAGTTCTTGACCAGCTGCTGGGTCAGCGTACTGCCTCCCTGCACCGTGCGGCCGGCGCGCAGATTGGCCCAGGCCGCCCGGGCGATACCGGCCGGGTCCACCCCGCGATGTGACATGAAACGCCGGTCTTCGATCGCGATCAGGGCACCGATCAGCGCCGGCGGGACCTCGTCGAGATCCACCACCACGCGGTCTTCACCGTGCGTCGGGTAAATACTGCCGATCAGCAGCGGCTCCACCCGCATCAGGTCGACCGCCGCGCCCGTGTCGCGATCCGTGATCGAGCGCACATGGCCACGGTCCATCTGCACCCGCACCGAACGCGCCGGCTCGGGCCCGTCGCCAAAAGTGAACGGGCGCGTGGTCAGGGCCACCGTGCCGTCGTTGACCTCGTATTCCCCGGCCCGGGCGCCCTGGCCGCTGCGCTGATAATTCAGCGCCTCCAGCTCCGTCACCAGGCGCTCACGGTCCAGGCGCCGACCGGGATACAGCTCCAGCGGCCGTGCATACACCCGCGCCGGCAGGGCCCAGCGCTGACCTTCGAACTGGGCGCGGATCTCGCGATCCAGGTTCTGCACATACAGCACACCCACGCCGGCACCGGCCAGCAGCAGACCGAGCAGGGTCCAGGTGCCGGCACGCAGCACGCGACGCAGCCGGCCGCCGGCGGGGCGGCGCTTGCGCGAAGATCGGGAGCGGGAGGAACGCGGCATGGCTCTCGCGGTCTGCAACAGGGACGGGTGAACACGGGCATCTCGCCCGCAACTCGCGCAATGATAACCTGACCCGGGGCAACATTGATGGAGGCCGCATGACCGCGCTGGACGAGCAGCACCGCATTCTCACCCGACTGATCGAGAGCGGGGCGTTCCCCGATGGCGGTCCGGCCGAACGGATCCGGCGCATCGAAACGCACATCTCCACGGTGATCCTGGCCGGGGACTGGGCGTGGAAATTCAAGAAGCCGCTGGACCTGGGCTTCCTCGACTTTTCCACCCTGCAGGCGCGCCGCCATTTCTGCGAGACGGAGCTCGAGATCAACCGCCGGCTGGCGCCGGAGATCTACCACGAGGTCGTCAGCATCAATGGCGATCCCGAACACCCGGTGATCAACGGGACCGGCGAAATACAGGAATACGCGGTACGCATGCGCCGCTTCGACCGCGACCGCCAGCTCGACCGGCTGCTGGAGCGCGGCGCCCTGCCACCCGAGGCGATGGACGAGCTGGGCCGCTACATCGCCCGCTTCCACGAGAGCGTGGAACGCACCGGCCCGGAATCCGCCCACGGCACCCCCGAGGCCGAGGCCGCGCCGATGCGCGAAAACTTCCCCAGTCTGTTCGAATCCGCCCAGCAGCCCAGTGAACGCGAGCGGCTGCAGCGCCTGCAGACGTGGACCGAAAAGGAGCTGGACCGCCTGCGCCCGCTAATGCAGGCGCGCCATGACGGCGGCCACGTCCGCCACTGCCACGGCGATCTGCATCTGGGCAACATGGTCTACATCAAAGCCGGGGACGAAGCCGGCGGCGAGCGCCCGGTGGCCTTCGATGCGATCGAGTTCGACCCGGAGCTGCGCTGGATCGATGTCATCTCCGAAATCGCCTTCACCACCATGGACCTGCTGGCCCGCGAGCACCCGGCGCATGCCTGGCGGCTGCTGAACGCCTGGCTGGAAGAACGCGAGGATTTCGACGGCCTGGCCCTGCTGCCGCTGTACCAGGTCTATCGGGCGCTGGTGCGGGCCAAGGTCCAGGGCATCCATGCCGCCGAGCCCAGCCTGCCCTCGGACGAGAAGGCCGCCCACCAGGCCGAGATGGGGCGCTACCTCGCGCTGGCCGAACGCCTGACCGAACCGCGGCGGCCCCGCCTGATCCTGATGCACGGCGTGTCCGGGTCGGGCAAGACCGTGATCAGCACCCGCGTCCTTCAGGCCCTGGGCGCGGTGCGCCTGCGCAGCGACGTCGAACGCAAGCGCATGGCCGATGCCGTTTCCTACAGCGAAGAGGCCCGCACGCGGATCTACGACCACCTGCTGGAACGCGCCGGGGAACTGCTGGAGCTGGGGCATACCGTCATCGTCGACGCGACCTTTCTCGAACGTGGGCAGCGGGAGCCGTTCCGCGAGCTTGCCGCGCGCATGGAGGCCGGCTTTGCGGTCGTCGCCTGCCACGCCGACGAAAACCTGCTGCGCGAACGCCTGGAGGCCCGCGCCGCGCAGGGCCGGGATGCGTCGGATGCCGACGTGGAGGTCATGCAGCAGCAGCGCCCGCGCCAGGAATGGCCCGGCGCCGACGAGCATGCCGTGGAAGCGGGCCCCGGACAGCCCCTGGATGTCGAGCTTCTGGCTCAGCGGCTGGAACGCCCGGCGTGACGGCGGTCAGTTCATTTGACGTAAAATAGAGATACCATCGGTTGTCCGCCAGCCACACAGGAGTCACCCCATGTCCGAATTCCGCACCAGGACCCGCCAGGCTGCCCGCCGTGTCACCGCCGGATTGCCCGCGCTGGCCCTGACCGCCGCACTGGCCTTCCCCCTGCCCGCGCTGGCCTATGAGGTCGTCGAGGAGAGCGAGGAGCGCGTGATCTACAGCGTCGAAGGGGACTTCGACCACTACTTCGAGATGGTCGAGTTCGCCATCGAAACCGAGGGGCTGGTGATCAACAACGTCGGCCACATCGCCGACATGCTGGACCGCACCGCGGGCCAGGAATCCGGCGAGGGCATCTACCTGAACGGCCGCTCGGTGGACTTCTGCTCCGCCACCTATTCGCGGGCGACCATGGAGGCCGACCCGCACAACATCACGTTCTGCCCCTATGTCATCGCCATCTACGAGCTGGCCGCGGAGCCGGGCACGATCTACATGAGCTATCAGCGCGTGCCGCAGATCGGCGACGAGGCCTCGCAGGAGTCCCTCGGCGATGTCAACGAACTGGTGGACCGGATCGTCACCGAAGCCCTGATGTTCTGAACCGGCGGATCAGCCCGGCCGGACGGAGGCCAGTGCCGCCACCCGGCCGGGCGCCTGCAGCCAGGCCTCGGCCCGGTCCGCGGGCAGCCCCGGGCTGTACAGGAACCCTTGCCCGATATCACAGCCGTGGGCGTTCAGCCATGCCGCCTGGGCCGCCGTCTCGACGCCCTCGGCGATCACCTCCAGATGCAGATTGCGCGCCATCGCGATGATGGTCGCGGCAATCCAGCGCCCCCGGCCCTCGCGGTCCACCTGATCCACGAAACTGCGGTCAATCTTGAGCACGTCCAGCGGGAAGTCCTGCAGGGCCGCCAGTGACGAATAACCGGTGCCGAAATCATCGATCGCCAGGCGCACGCCCAGCGACTTCAATGCGTTGAGCCGGGAGACCGCCTGATCGCCCTGACTCATGATGGCGGTCTCGGTCACCTCCAGTTCCAGCTGTTCCGCCGGGAACCCCGTCTCCGCCAGGATCTCGCCGACCCGGCGCACGAGTCGGGCACTGCGCAGCTGGACGGGCGAAAGGTTGACCGCCACCACCAGGTCGCTGCGCACCTCGCGCAGCAGGCGAACGCCATGCCGGCAGGCCTCGCGCAGCACCTGTTCGCCCAGCGGGACGATCAGGCCGGTTGCCTCGGCGACCGGAATGAACCGGTCCGGCGTAATGCTTTCGCCCTGCGGGGTCTCCCAGCGCGCCAGACACTCCACGCCCGCGGGTACGCCATCGCTCAGGCGCACCTGCGGCTGGAGATGCACGTGCAGCTCGCCGGTTCCGCTCGCCAGGGCCTCGCGCAGGCGTCCTTCCAGTTCCAGCCGTTCGCTGGCCGCCCGGGTCAGCTCCGCCTCGTAGAAACTCCAGACCTCGCGCCCGTTTTCCTTGGAATGGAACATGGCCGCGTCGGCATGCTGGATCAGTTTGGTCGCGGTGTCGCCGTCCTCGGGGAAGCGGGCAATGCCGATGGAAGCATTGAGATGCACGCTGTGCCCGCTGTCCAGCAGCACCGGGGTATCCAGCGCGGCCTGCAGCTCGCGCGCCACCTCGCTCAGCGATTGGTGGTCGGCGGCCCGCTGACTGACCACCATGAATTCGTCGCCACCCAGCCGGCCGAGGATATCCGGCGGGCGCACCGTGTCGCCCAGGCGCCGGGCGACTTCGACCAGGGCCTCGTCGCCGGCCGGATGCCCCAGGCTGTCGTTCACGTCCTTGAACCGGTCCAGGTCGAGGCTCAGCACGCCCAGCGGGTGGTCCTCCGCGCGCGCCTCGTCCACCGCGCGCGACAGCAGCGCATGCAGCCGCGTTCGGTTAGGCAGGTCGGTCAGCGGGTCATGCTCGGCCAGATAGTTGAGCTCGCTCTCCGAGCGCTTGATTTCGGTCATGTCGGTGATGGTGCCGGCGTAATGGATCGGCTGCCCGCTCTCGTCCACCACCACCGACAGGCTCAGCCATTCGGGGTACACGGTTCCGTCGCGACGGCGATTCCACAGCTCGCCGGCCCAGTAGCCGGTACGCTCCAGCTCCTGCCACATGGCGCGATAGAACTCGGCGTCGTGATACCCCGACTGCAGGATGCGCGGATTCTTCCCCAGCACCTCGGATTCCGCGTATCCGGTGATCTCGGTGAACGCCGGATTGACCGCGATGATGCGCGACGACAGGTCGGTGATGACCACGCCGTCGCGGGTACTGCGGAACACCGCCTCCAGCCGGCGCAGGCCGACCACGGTCTCGCGCCGCGCCAGCGCGGCCCCCAGGCTGCTGGCAAAGATGCGCGCCACGCTCACGTCGGTCGCACTCCAGTTGCGTGCCCGCACCAGCGCATCCACCGCGACGAACCCGCGATATTCGCCCTCCAGGAACACCGGCGCCAGCAGCAGGGACTGCAGTCCCTGCTGCTGCAGCAGTGCCTGTTCCTCCGCGGGGAACTCCGCCCGGGTGCCGGCGACCGCCTCGCCGGCCCGCAGGCGTTCGGTCCAGCGCGCATGCAGGCTGTCGGGTGTCAGATTGCGCAGGGCGGGTGGCCTGACCGGAACGGCCGAATCGCCGCGCAACCAGTAGTAACGATGCGTCTCGCGGTTCTCCCGACCCGGTTCCTCGGCGGCCATGACCACCACCCAGGCGCGATCCCCGGCCAGGGTCTCGCCCAGCCGCCCCAGCAGTGCATTCATGACCCGGTCCGGGGTCTCCGCCTGCAGCAGTGCCAGGGTCATGCGGGCCGAGCTCTCCAGCGCCTGCTCGCGCTGGTCCAGGGCCTGCGCCGCGTGCAGCTTCTGTACCGCCAGACCGGCCAGTTGAGTGAACTCGTCGATCAGACCCTGTTCCTCGTCGCGCGGCTCGCGCGCCTCGTTCAGGTAGGTGGCCAGCGTGCCCAGCACGTGCCCGTCGTCATCAAAGAACGGGAACGACCAGCAGGCCTGCAGCCCCGCGGCCTCCATGGGCGCCTCCAGGCCCTCCCAGTACGGATGGCCCGTCACCTGCGGCACCACCACCGTTTCGCCGCGGAAGGCCGCGGTGCCGCAGGAGCCCACGCCATCACTGGCCGGCACCGGGCTGTGCAGCCACGGCAGCGAACCCGGCAGGGACGGCGCCGCCACGCATTCGAGCATCCCGGTCTCGCGGTCCCGCAGCATGATGGACGCCGACAGCTCCGGCAGCAGCGACTCCAGCTCCTGGATCACGTCCGACAGGAACCCCGGATCACGTGTCCCGGTGGCCAGCCGGTCGAGCACCCGTGCGCGCACGGCCGCCAGTCGCTGGTCGCGCACGCGCCGGGTCACGTCCACCAGGTTGCCGGAAAACCCGGTGGGCTGCCCGTCGGTACCCTTTTCGCAGCGCCCCTCCAGCTCCATCCAGTACAGCCCGCCCCAGCGGGTCACGATGCCGATCGCGGCTTCGTCCGGGAGCGTCGACACGGTCGCCTCGCCGCGCAGCACATCCGCCAGCGCCTCGCGCTCCCCCGCCTCGACGAAGTCCGTCAGCGGATGCCCCAGGGCCTCTTCGACCGAACGTCCGGTCATGCGGGTCCAGGAGGGGTTGAGGAACGTGAGCCGTCCCTGCGCGTCGGTCTGAAAGATGATGTCGCCGGCGCTGTCGATGACCTGGCGATAGCGACGTTCGCTCTCCGCCAGGGCGGCCTGTTCGCGCCGCAGCCGTCCGCGCGCCACCACCTGGTCGACCAGTACCGGCAGCCCCTTGAGATAGCCCCCGCTCTTGAGCACGTAGTCGTCGACCCCCAGGCGCAGGGCTTGTGCGGCCAGTTCCTCGGTCCCCTGCCCGGTCACAAGAATCACGGGGATGTCCAGCCCCCGCTCGCTGCGGATGCGGCGCGCCAGCTCCAGGCCATCCATCCCCGGCAGGCGATAATCCAGCAACAGGATGTCGGGGTACACCGCGTCCGCCGCGACCCCGCCGTCCAGACGCGCCAGGACCTCGTCGGCCGAATCGACCACTTCCAGTTGCAGATGCGGCGCCGCGCGGGCGAATTCTCGCCGCGTCAGGCTGACATCGAAACTGTTGTGCTCGGCGTAGAGCACGCGCACCGTTTCCAGCTCCTCCGGCCGCCGGTGACGACGCCCGAGGGCGTCCCGCACACGCGCCTGCAGGTGCTCCAGGTAGGTCTCGTTCTTCGGCAGATAGTCGTCGGCCCCGACGCGGAAGGCGGTCACCACGGTTTCCTGTTCGCCGTGGCCGGTCATCACGATAATCGCCTCCTCGCGCCCGCCCTCGCGCAGACGCGGGATCAGGTCCATGCCGTTGCCGTCCGGCAGCCGCAGGTCGAGCAGCACGCAATCGAAGCGCGCCTCCTCCAGCGCCGCCCAGGCTTCGGCCATCGACCCCGCCGTGCGGATCTCGACCTCCGCCCCGTCACGGCTCAGCGCCCGACGCTGCAGATCGGCATCCACCGGATTGTCTTCAACGAGCAGAATCTTCATCTCGCGGGGACCTCCCTGAGGTAAACACCGAGGCCGGAGGCTGGTTCAACACGCACCAGTAGAGCTCGATCTGTTCGGCCACATCCATGAACCGGTCGAAATCCACCGGCTTCACGATATAGGAATTCGCGCCGCATTCATAAGCAGTACGGATGTCGGCGTCATCCGCCGACGACGTCAGCATCACCACCGGGATGCGCCCGCAGTCCGGATGCGCGCGCAGTGCCCGCAACACCTCCAGACCGTTGATCCGCGGCAGCCGGATGTCCAGCAGGACCACCGCCGGCACCGGTTCCTCGCCCCGCGCCCAGCGTTCCAGCCCCGCCAGGGCCTCCTCCCCGTCGCGCGCCACCGTCAACGGATTGGCCAGGCGGCGGCGACGGAAGGCATGGCGCAGCAGATCCAGATCCACCGGGCTGTCCTCGACTACGCAGATGGGCGGTGGCGAGCCCGGGTCACTCATTGGGGCGCTCATTGCGGCAGCTCCACACGGAAGGTCGCGCCCTCGCCGGGGCGGCCCTCGGCCTCGATCCGGGCGTCCAGCCGGCGGGCCGCGCGACGCACCAGGGCCAGGCCCACGCCGGTGCCGGGGTAGTCCTCGGCGCGGTTGAGACGCTGGAAGATCTCGAACATGCGCTCCCGGAACGCCTCGTCGAAGCCGATCCCGTTGTCCTCCACCTCCAGACGCACCACCGACGTCCGCCGCTGAGCGGCGACCCGGACCCGGGGTTCGTCGCGACCGGCACTGAACTTGAAAGCGTTCTCCAGCAGGTTGCGCAGGATCAATCCCAGACCGTCGGGATCGGTCTCGACCTCCAGTTCTTCCGGCACGTCGATCGCGGTCGTCGCCGCCGCCGGGTATTCCGGCTCCAGGGCGCGCAGAGTCTCCGCCACCAGGTCACGCAGCCGGATCCGGCGCTGTTCCAGCGGTCGCCGCTCCATGCGCGAGTACGTCAGCAGGTCGCCGATCAGTTCGTTCATCTGCGCCACGCCCTGGCGGATATTGCGCACGAATTCGCGCCCCTCGTCGTCCAGACGCCCGGCATGTTCCGCCTCCAGCAGCTGGCTGTAGCCCTCGATCCCGCGCAGCGGCGCCTTGAGATCATGGGAAACCGCGTAGGAAAAGGATTCGAGCTCCTGGTTGGCGACCTGCAGTTCCGCCGTGCGCCGCTCGACCCGGCGTTCCAGATCGGCGTTGAACGCACGCAACTCCAGCTCGGCCTGGTGCAGTTCGGTGATGTCCAGCACCGTACCCTGCACCCGCCACGCGCCACCGGGGCTTTCACCCGGAAACGACGACGCGCGCTGAATGCCGAACCGCAGCCAGGTCTCCGGCCCGCGCCCCGGGTGTCGGCGTACGTGCAGGTACTGGCTTTGCGGGGAGGTACCGGCGGCCATGCCCCGCAAGGTCGCAGCCAGGCGTGGCCCGTCGGCGGACTCGGTGTCGAGGTCACGCTCCAGCAGCGTGGCCACGTCCGGTTCGGGGCCGTCGGGCGGGCGCCCCAGCAACCGGAAAAGCTGGTCCGACCACCAGAACCCGTTCACCGGATCGTATTCCCAGCTGCCCAGGCCCGCGTCGCGTTCGGCCCGTTCCAGCCGTTCCATCTGCTGCTGACGCTCCAGCTCCAGCCGCCGGCGTTCGGTGACGTCCAGCAGCACCCCGTGGATGCGCGTCACCCGGCCATCCGTGTCCCGGCTGAGCCAGGTCCGGTCCTCCACCCAGACCGTACCCAGCACGGGCAGCACCAGGCGGTAGAGCTGGGTATAGCGATCGGGGCCGTGTGCGAGGTGCATTTGCACCTCCTCGACGATGGACGGCAGATCATCGGGGTGAATCAGGCTGGCGTAATCCGGATCGCCCGCCAGCAGGGCCTCGCGATCCAGCCCCCAGTCCGCGGCATTGGGCGAGACGTAGGTGACCGGCCAGCCGTCACGGGCCTCCCATTCGATCGCCAGCACCGGCGAGTGATCGATGATGCGCGCGGCCCGACCCGCCTCCGCGGCCGCCCGGTCGCGGGCGGCCAGCGCGCGATGGATCAGCACGAACAGCAGCCCGGCGGTCACCACCACATAGGCCCAGCCCTTACCGGTCTGCAGCCGGGACAGCAGTTCCACGTCGTCCACCAGCGCCAGCAGCGCCCGGTCGGAAAACCCGATCCACATCAGGCCGAGCACCAGATAGATCAGGGTGATGCCCAGCGCCGTGATTGCGGCACCGCGGCGGATCCCGGGACTCGCGTCGCGTGTCATGCCCCCTCCTTTCTACGCGGTGCTTCCTTCCCCCAAGAATCCGCCGGACGGCCACAAGACGCAAGATCCGGCCGCGCCGCGGCGCGGAATGTTATTCTCTGACGTTTGCGAACAAGCCGAACGACACGCCATGTTCAAGAACCTGGAAAAAGCCCCGGCCGGCCGCCGCGAGCCGCTCGCCGACGTCCTCGACCGCGTCCGCTTCAACGCCGACGGGCTGGTGCCCGCCATCGCCCAGCAGACCGACAGCGGCGAGGTCCTGATGATGGCCTGGATGAACCGCGAGGCGCTGGAGGAGACCCTGCGCACCGGGCGGGTCTGCTACTGGTCGCGCTCGCGCGGGGCGCTGTGGCGCAAGGGCGAGTCATCCGGCCAGGTCCAGCAGCTGCGGTCGCTGCATCTGGACTGCGACGGCGACACCGTGCTGGCGAAGGTCGATCAGACCGGCCCCGCCTGCCACACCGGGCGGCGCAGCTGTTTCTATCTGCAGGTCGACGGCGATCAGGTTGCCGTGACCAGCGATCCGCAGATCGACCCCGAGACCCTCTACGGCGCCTCCTGAAACCGCGACAAGGAACACCGACCATGGCCGACGCCAGCGCACCGCAGCTCGTCATCCACAACACCCTCGGGGGGCAGCGCGAGCCCTTCGTTCCCGCCGACCCGCAGCGGGTCACGATGTATGTCTGCGGTCCGACCGTGTACAACCGCGTGCACGTGGGCAACGGCCGCCCGGTGGTGGTGTTCGACGTGCTGTTCCGCGTGCTGCGCGCACTCTACGGCCCGGAGCACGTGGTCTACGCCCGCAACATCACCGACGTGGACGACAAGATCAACCAGGCCGCGCGCGAGAACGACGAACCCATCGCCGCGCTGACCGAACGCTTCACCCGGGCCTTCCACGAGGACATCGCGCGGCTCGGCACCCTGGAGCCGACCCTCGAGCCCCGTGCCACCGATCACGTGACCGAGATGATCGCCCTGATCGAGGACCTGCTCGCGCGCGGCCACGCCTACGCGGCGGACGGCCACGTGCTGTTCGACGTGACCTCTTACCCTGCCTACGGCGCCCTGTCCGGGCGCACCCTGGAAGCGATGCAGGCCGGGGCCCGGGTAGAGGTCGCCGACTACAAGCGCCATCCCGGCGACTTCGTGCTGTGGAAGCCCGCCGGCGCGGACGAACCCGGCTGGGACAGCCCCTGGGGCAACGGGCGCCCGGGCTGGCACCTGGAGTGCACCGCGATGATCCGCACCCATCTGGGCCGCAGCATCGACCTCCACGGCGGCGGCCACGATCTGGTGTTTCCGCACCACGAGAACGAGATCGCCCAGGGCTGCGCGGCCGAAGGCTGCGACGAACACGGCGGCCATTACGCGCGTTACTGGATGCACAACGGACACGTGACCATCGAAGGCGAGAAGATGTCCAAGTCGCTGGGCAACTTCCGCCTGCTGCACGACCTGCTGCAGGTCTGGCCCGGCGAGGTCCTGCGCCTGGCGCTGCTGTCGCGCCATTATCGCGCGCCGCTGAACTTCTCCGAGGACACCCTGGAACAGAGCCGCAACGCGCTGGACGGCTTCTACCGTCTGCTGCGCGAGCATGCCGGGGTCGTGGCCACCCCCGCCGATGCGGCGGACACCCCGGTCTTCACCGCATTGCTGGACGATCTCGACACCGCCGGGGCGCTCGCCGCCCTGCACCGCATGGCGGATGCCCTGCAGGCCGCCGACAGCGCGGACGAACGCGCCCGCCGCAAGGGCGAGCTGCTGGCCGCCGGCGAACTCCTGGGTCTGCTGCAGCAGGACCCGGAGGCCTGGTTCCGCGGCGACGTCGCCGATGATGCCGAGCTCGCCGCATGGGTGGAGGAACAAATCGCCGCGCGTGCCGAGGCGCGGCGCGCGCGGGATTTCGCCACCGCCGATGCGATCCGCGACGAGCTGACCGCCAGCGGCATCGAACTGGAGGACACGCCGGATGGCACCCGCTGGCAGCGCGCCTGAGCGGGCTGTCCGCAGCGCCACCCGGGCACGCGCCCGGCTGGCGCTGGCATTGCTGCTCGCGGTGGCGGCCAGCCTGCCGGCGGGTGCTGCCGCCCACCCGCATGCCTGGATCGATCTGCGGGTAACCCTCGACTTCGACAGCGACGGCCGACTGGCCTCCATGCACCAGTTGTGGGTCATCGACCCGACCTACAGCCACATGCTGCTGGAGGAGATGACCCGCGACATGGACGGCGACGCCGGTATCGACTCGGTGCTGAAAAAGGTCGGCCCGCGCATGCTCGACAACCTCGCGGAATACGACCACTTCACCGAACTCGAGGCAGGCGGCGAAACGCTGGACACCCCGCCCGCCGAGTCCCCCGAACTGCGTCTGGAGGACCGGCGCCTGCACCTGGGCTTCGAGATCCCGCTGGACCGGCACGACATCGGCGCCGAAGAGGATTTCACCTACCGCGTCTATGATCCCACCTACTGGATCGAGATCCGCCATGACCCCGGTGACGTGATCCAGGTGAACCGCGGCGACGGCTGCCGGGTCGAACTCGAGGAACCGCGCCCCGATCCACAACTGGTGCGTTATGCCGCCACCCTGGAACGCGAATCCCGCAGCCCGATCGAAGATCTCGGACGCCATTTTGCCGAGATTGCGCGCCTGGAATGTGAATGACATCGGGTTCCTCGCGCCATTGCTACGTTATAAAATAACGAAATGATCCGACACGCCCTCTCTCGCAACCGCCGCCCGGGACGGGCCTCAGCGGTCCTGCTGCTCCTGCTCGGCATCCTGCTGCCCGCGCTCGCGCTGGCCGGCCACCCCCTCGGCGGCGGCCCGGAGTCCGACGCGGATGCCGATGCCACGGAACAGCCACCGCCCGCCGATGCCCCGGACGCTCGCACCGACGCCGGGCTCCCGGGAGGGGATGACGCCGGACCGCTGGAACGGCTGGTCGGCTGGGTCCTGCATACCCAGCGCCAGCTGCACCGCGAACTGACCCGGGGACTGCACGGACTGCGCGACGCGCCCTCGGCGCAGGCGGGCGCCCTGCTGATCCTCGTGAGCTTTCTCTACGGGGTCTTCCACGCCGCCGGACCCGGGCACGGCAAGGCGGTGATCACCACCTACCTGCTGACCCAGCCGCAGAACCTGCGCCGCGGCATCGCCCTGTCGGCGGCGTCATCGCTTGCCCAGGGCGTCACGGCCATACTGCTGGTCGGGCTGCTGGTCGGCCTGCTCGGCTGGCTGACACGCGAGACCCTGGGACAGGTCCGCCACCTGGAGATCGCCAGCTTCGCCCTGGTGGGACTGCTGGGCGTCTGGCTGATGGGGCGCGCCCTGCGGCAGGCCTGGCGGCGCCGTGCGTCCGCCGCGCACGGGCATGACCACGGGCACGACCACGAACATGACTGCGGCTGCGGCACACCCCACCACGTCGACCCCGATCACAAGGGCACCTGGTGGGGCACCGTGCTGGCCGTGGGCATCCGCCCCTGCTCCGGCGCCGTGCTGATCATGGCGGTATCCGCGGCCGTCGGTCTGGTCTGGGCCGGCGTGGCGGCCGTGCTCGCGATGTCCGCGGGTACCGCCATCACGGTCTCCGTGCTGGCCATGCTCGCGGTCTACGCCCGCGACTGGACCCGGCGGCGTTTCACCGGCACCCGCGCCGCGCGCCTGGCCTGGATCGGGCCGGCCTTCGGCCTGACCGGCGGCGCGATCATCGCGGTGCTGGGCTTCAGCCTGGTGCTGGGGGCGGTGGCCGCGGGTCCGGCGATGCATCCGCTCGGCATGTAGGGCTCCCGCCCCGCGCTTGCCCCTGCCCCGCGCCGTCCTCTACTTTGCAGGGCAAGACCAGTCCAGCGAGACCGCACATGTCCAATGCCCGGGTCCACCCCGCGACCATCCGTCCGGAAGACGCCCCCACCCTGCCGGCTCTGTTCCGCGCCCGCGTGGCCGCGACCCCCGATGCCCCGGCCTACCGCCAGTTCGACCCCGAGCGCGAGGAATGGACCTCCAGCAGCTGGGGCGAGATGGGCCGCACGGTCGACCGCTGGCAGGCGGCGCTGGCCACCGAGGGCCTGCGGCCGGGCGACCGCGTCGCCATCATGGTCGGCAACTCGCGCGAGTGGATCGCCGCCGACCTCTCCGCCATGGAAATGGGCCTGGTCACGGTCCCGCTGTACACCGATGACCGTCCCGAAAATGTCGGTTACATCATCGGGCAGACCCAGGCGCGCGCCCTGCTCATCGGCGACACGGTGCATGGCCGCCGCCTGCTGGAGCATCTGGAGAAGATGCCGTCGCTCAAGCGCGTGGTGCGCCTGAGCGACAACGCGGGCACCTCGGGCGATCCGCGGGTCCTGCCACTGGAAGACTGGCTGCAGGGCGGCGACCCGTCCGCGATCCGCTATCCGGAACTGGACCCCGACGCCCTGGCGACCATCGTCTACACCTCCGGCACCACCGGACGTCCGAAGGGCGTGATGCTCTCGCACCGCAACATCCTGGAGAACGCCTGGGCCTCGTCTCTCACGGGCCCGCTCGGGCCGTCGGACCGGTTCCTGTCGTTCCTGCCGCTGTCGCACATGATGGAACGCACCGCCGGCTGTTACATGCCGATGATGGTTGGAGCCGAGGTGGCTTTCGCCCGCTCCATTCAGCTCCTCGGCGAAGACCTGCAGACCATCCGGCCGACGGTGCTGATCTCGGTGCCACGGATCTACGAACGCGTGCGCGGGCGGATCCGGGCCGGTCTCAGGCAGAAGTCGGCGCTCGGCCGCTGGCTGTTCGAGAAGACTGCCGCCGTGGGCTGGCGCCGGTTCGAACACCAGCAGGGCCGCGGTGGCTGGTCCCCCGCCTTCCTGCTGTGGCCACTGCTCGAGCGCGTGGTCGCGCGCAAGGTGCTGGACCGCCTCGGCGGCCAGGTCCGGTTCGCCGTCTGCGGCGGGGCACCGCTGCCGCCTCCGGTGGCGCAACTGTTCATCGGCCTGGGGCTGCCGGTGCTGCAGGGCTACGGCATGACCGAGGCCGGCCCGGTGGTCACGGTGAACACCCCGGATGACAACCTGCCGGCCTCCATCGGCAAGCCGCTGAAGGATGTCGATGTACGCATTGGCGAAAACAACGAGCTGCAGACCCGCTCGAACTGCGTGATGCTGGGCTACTGGAAGAACGAAGAGGCCACGCGCGAGACCATCGACGCCGACGGCTGGCTGCGCACCGGCGACCAGGCGCGCATCGACGACTCCGGCCATGTCTACATCACCGGCCGCATCAAGGACATCCTGGTACTGACCAACGGCGAGAAAGTACCGCCGGCAGACATGGAGATGGCCATCGGCCTCGACGGCCTGTTCGACCAGATCATGGTGGTGGGCGACGGGCAGCCGTTCCTCACCGCCCTGATGGTTCCCGAACCGGACGCCTGGCAGACCTTCGCCTCCGACCAGGGGATCGACCCGGCGACCGCGGGCGAGCCCCCGCGCAAGGTGGAACGCGCGATCCTCGACCGCATCCACCACCAGCTGGAGGACTTCCCCGGCTACGCGCGCATCCGCCACGTGTACGTGATCCACGAACCGTGGAGCGTGGAGAACGGCATGATGACCCCGACCATGAAACTCAAGCGGCCGGTGATCCGGGAGCACTACCGCGAGGCGATCGAGACCATGTACAACGGCCGCGACCGCTGAAGGAAACGCTGATCAGGACGGTTCCCGGGATTCGCCGGCTTCCGCTGCGTCCCCCTCCCCGTCGCCGTCATCGTCGGCCTCGTCGGTCGCCAGTGACAGCCCGGCGTCGGTGGCCACGTCGGCCAGATCGCGGATCTCGTCCAGCGGCGGTAGCTGGTCCAGGGCCTGCAGTCCGAGGTCGTCGAGGAAGCTGCGGGTGGTGCCGTACAGCGCCGGCCGCCCCGGCAGCTCCTTGTGCCCCACCACGTAGATCCATTCCCGTTCCTGCAGCCCGCGCATGATCCCCGAACTGACCGCCACCCCGCGCACCGATTCGATCTCGGCGCGGGTGACCGGCTGGCGATAGGCGATGATCGCGAGGGTCTCCAGCAACGCGCGCGACAGCCGCTGCGGGCGTTCCGGCCGCGCCGCGCGCACGCTGCCCGAGTACTGCGACCGGACGCGGAAACGATACCCGCCGGCCGAACGCACCAGTTCGATCGCGCGGTCGGCATAGCGCGCCTCCAGATGCGCCAGCGCCGCCTCCACCGACGCGCGGTCGACCTCGCCCGATTCCGCGCAGGCGGCGCGCAGATCGCGCAGGGGTACGGGCTCGGTGGCGGCAAACAGAACCGCCTCCAGGGTCAGCTCCAGCGCGTCGGGTGCCGGCGGCTCCGCCGCAGGCCCGGCGTGGTCGGGGACATCGTTGCTGGACATCGGCCCTCCCGGGCATGCCTGGACGAACCGCCGATTATAACGGTGGCGGCGGGCAGACACCGTCGCGACAGCGGGAACGCCAGCGCGAACGGGCGAACACGTTGTACACCCGGTCCATCAGCCAGACCACCGGCGGCAGCCGATGCAGCACCGCCCCCGCCACGCGGTAGTACGGCAGGTGCCGCCAGGTGGCGACGAAGGCGTAAGCCCCGCTCACCACCCGGCCGTGTTCGTCCACCGCATGCATGCGCCGCATGGCGTCCTCCCACGCGATGCCGCGGGCTTCCAGCGCCGCGGCGTCCGCATGGATGTCCCGCCAGTCGATCCGGCCGGCCGTGTCCAGGCGCCGGTAGTGGCCGATCTCGCGGCGGCACAGCGGGCAACCGCCGTCAAAGAACACCACGGGCCGTTCGCGCGTGTCAGGCATGGCCGACGGGCCCGGTCATTTCATGGCGCGCCTCGGGCAGCGCCCGGAGTGCACGCTCCACCACATCGCGCGCGAGACCGCGGGTCATCTCGCCGTCGGCGGGGATCATTTCCGTGCGCACCGCCAGCGCCATCGCCAGCGCCTGCAACAGATCACCGTTGCAGGTGTCACCCAGCACCGCCACTTCGTGATCCACGGTGGTCAGCACGCGATCCAGCAACTGCTGCACGCGCACGGCCGAATCGGTCTCGGGATGCAGCGCGAACTCGAAGGTCAGCTGCTCCCCGCTTCCGCTGGTGTAGCGATACGGCAGGTATTCCATGGCTCGCCTCCTTGTTGTCTCTGATGGGCCGGAACGCGTCCGGCCGGCCTGTCGCGTGATCCGCGGCGAATGGCGATCTCCGTGATCCTTGGGCCGCGCGGAGGTCGCGGAGTTCGCCACAGCCGGACCTTTCCTGCGCTATTCTTGCTTCCGATGAAACGGTACTCCGGGTACAACCACCACGAAACCCCGATGGCGGAGGGGCGCCCGCGATGATGCTCCTGGGTCGACGTCGCCGCGCCCGGCCACCGGGGCCGCTGCGCTACCTCTTGTGGCTGCTCGTCGCCCTGCTGGGGCTGGTGCTGGCCGCGGTGGTCGCGGTGCTGCTGTATTTCGCCCGGGTCGATCCACCTTACGGCATGGCGATGGTCACGGCCACCGACCGCGCGACCGCCTCCCGGCACCGCCCCCAGTGGCGCTCGCTGGACGAACTGCCGGACGCCGTGCTGCTGGCGGTGATCGCGTCCGAGGACCAGCGCTTCCCGCGGCACCGCGGATTCGACTGGTCGTCGGTGCGCCAGGCCCTGACCGACCACGCCCGCGGCGGACGCCTGCGCGGGGCCTCGACCATCACCCAGCAGACCGCCAAGAACCTGTTTCTCTGGCATGAGCGTTCCTGGCTGCGCAAGGCCCTGGAGGCGGGTCTGACCGTGGGCATGGAGGTGCTGTGGTCCAAGGAACGCATCCTGGAAGTCTATCTCAACCTGGCCCAGTGGGGAGCCGGCATCTACGGCATCGAAGCCGCCGCGCAGCACTATTTCGACGTCCCCGCCAGCGAACTGACGCCGCAGCAGGCCGCACGCCTGGCGGCCATCCTGCCGTCACCGGGAAGGCTCGACCCGGTCACTCCGGGCGAAGGTCTGGAGCGCCGCATCGCCTGGATCGAGGAACAGATGCGGGTGCTGGGCCCCGGCTGGCTGCGGCCCGTGCGCGAGCCCGGGCTTTAGCGGGACGCGCTGTAACCTTTACACTCGCAGGCCTTTCCTCCAACCCGTCCGAGGTTCCGCGTGCCCGCACGACTTCCCGTCCCGCATCGCCTCCTGGCCGTTCTCGTCTTCCTGCTGACCGCACTGACCCTGCTGGTCTCGGGCTCGGCGGTCGCGGACGAGACGCCGTCCTCCGCCGAAACACACGCCGCGCTGATCGAACTGCTGGAGGATCCCGAGGCACGCGACCGGCTGCTGGAAACCCTGCGGGCCAGCGACACCCCTGGGGATGAAGGCGCCGCGGACGCTGCACCGGAGAACGCCGACGAGGAAGCCGTGGCCCTGCCGCGGCGCATCGCCCGCATGACCCAGGGACTGGCCGAGGGGGCCGTCGCCGAGATCCGTACTCTGGGGACGGTCGTCGAGGACACCGCCGCACAGCTGCGGGCGATCGAACCGATAGCCTTCGGCATGGCAGTGACGGACCTCGCGCTCGTGATCGTTTTCACGCTGATCGTTTACTGGGTACTGCGCCGCGCCGTCTCGCCGATGTTCGGGGGGCTGAACCGCTGGGTCCTCAATGCCGCAGAACGGTACCGGCTGCTGCGCACCCTTCCCGGAGTCGGGCTGGCCGCGGTCATCGATTTCGTCGCCGTGGTTCTGGCCTGGATCGCGGGTTACGCGCTGGCGCTGTTCGTACTCGGCGAAACCGGCGCCATGGAGACCCGGCATTCGCTGTTCCTCAATGCGTTCCTGCTCATCGAGCTTGCGCGCGCCGCGCTCCGGCTGATCTTCGCGACCCGTTACCAGGGCCTGCGCCTGCTCCCCATGGAGGGCGAGGAAGCGGCCTACTGGAACGCCTGGCTGGCCCGCATCGTTTCCTATATCGGCTACGGCCTGCTGCTCCTGGTCCCGCTGACCAGCCTGCACATCTCGCTGGAGGCCGGACGCACGCTGGGACTGCTGGTGATGCTGACCGCCTTCCTGTACGCCGCGACCATCATCCTGCAGAACCGCCAACGGGTGCACGACCGCCTGATGGTCCTGGCGAACCGTTCGTATTTCTCCTTCACCCGCATCACCACCGGCCTGCTGGCCCGTTTCTGGCACGTCCTGGCGCTGCTGTACTTCCTCGCCCTGACGGTGGTCAGCGTCGTGCGGCCCGAAGACGCACTGCCGTTCATGGCCACGGCCACCCTGCAGACTCTGATCGCCGCGTTCGTCGGCTTCTTCGTGGCGACCCTGCTGACCCAGATCATCGGGCGCAGAATCGCCCTTCCCGAAGAAACGCGGGAAAAGTTCCCGCTGCTGGAAACGCGCCTGAATGCCTACGTACCGAAGGCACTCAAGACCATGCGCCTGGTGATCCTGCTGATCGTGCTCGCGGTCATCGCCGACGGCTGGGGCGCCTTCAACCTGTTCGACTGGGTGCGCTCGGGTGCGGGCACGCTGATCCTGGGCACCGCCATCTCCGTCGCCCTGATCCTGCTCGGTGCGGCACTGGTGTGGCTGGTGTTCGCCAGCTGGATCGAGCACCGCCTCAACCCCAATACCGGCAACGGCGAACCCACGGCGCGCGAGCAGACGCTGCTGACCATCTTCCGCAATGCGGTCGCCATCGCGCTGCTGGTGTTCACGCTGATGATCGTGCTCGCCGAGCTCGGCATCAACATCGGCCCTCTGCTGGCCGGCGCCGGCGTGCTCGGCCTGGCGATCGGCTTCGGCGCGCAAAAGCTGGTACAGGACATCATCACCGGGGTGTTCATCCAGCTGGAGAACGCCATCAACGTGGGCGACGTGATCACCGTCACCGGCATCACCGGCACGGTGGAGAAGCTCACCATCCGCTCCCTCGGGATGCGCGATCTTGCCGGAACCTACCACCTGATCCCGTTTTCCTCGGTGGATGCGGTCTCCAACTACATGCGCGAATACGCCTACCACGTGGGCGAGTACGGGGTGGCCTATCGCGAGGACATCGACGAGGTCATCGTCCGCCTGCGCGAGGCCTTCGAGGAGCTCAAGCAGGACCCGGAACAGGGCCCCAACGTACTCGACGAGATGGAGGTGCACGGAGTCACCGCGCTGGACGACTCCTCGGTCAACATCCGCATCCGCATCATGACCGCGCCCGGCACCCAGTTCGGCCTGGGCCGCGCGTTCAACCGCCTGGTCAAGCGCCACTTCGACGCTGCCGGCATCGAGATCCCGTTCCCGCACACCACGCTGTACTTCGGCGAGGACAAGGACGGCTCGGCGCCGGCCGCCAACCTTCGGGTACTGGAATCGCGGCGCGTGCCCGAAGCGGATACCGACGATACCGATTACTCGCGGGACCGCCGGGCACGCCCCAATCCGAAGCACAAGGGCGACTACGACGACGTCGACGAGTGACCGGCCAGTAACCCGCCGGACAGTGTACGCCCCGCAGGCCGCCGGGGGTTCTTGGACCGGCGGGCCGCTCCGGCGAAGATCATGGCATGCGTCTGCTGATCCTGGTCATACCGCTGCTGCTGCTCGTCGCCTGGCTGCCCGGGTGGTGGGTCCGACGCACGATGGAGAAATATCACCGCCCGGAGGACCGCTACCGCTACAGCGGCGCGGCCATGGCGCGCGAGCTGCTGCACCGCCACGGTCTGACCCATGTGGACGTGGAGACCACGAAAGACGGCGACCACTACGATCCCGGCGATCGCACGGTGCGGCTGTCGCAGGAGAACTATCACGGCCATTCGCTGACCGCGGTCACCGTGGCGGCCCACGAGGTCGGCCATGCGGTGCAGCACGCACGGGGCTACCGCCCGCTGCAGCTGCGCGGCACCCTGGTGGCCGCCACCCGTCACGCCCAGCGGCTGGGCGCGATCCTGATGATCGGCATCCCGATCATCACCCTGATCACCCGCCACCCGGCGCCGGGCATCCTGTTCTTCCTGGCCGGCGTGCTGTCGATGGGCATGGCGGCGCTGGTCCATTTCGTGACCCTGCCCACGGAACTGGACGCGAGTTTCCGTCGGGCGATGCCGATGCTGCGCGAGGGCGGCTACCTGCACGAACCGGATTACCGCCACGCAGAGCGTATCCTGCGCGCGGCCGCGTATACCTATCTCGCCCAGTCACTCGCCAGTCTGCTGAACATCGCCTCGTGGTTCCGCTACCTGCGGCGCTGATCGGGCGAGTCGCCCGCCAATGGAACGCAAGGGCCTCCTGCGCGGTCTCTCCACCACCGCCACAGCCGGCATCATGCCCCGTTGGCGGGCCGACACCCGGCCCTCGAGGCTGTTAAGCTGTGGTTCATCACTCGCCTTCAGAGTGGCAAGAGACATCCTTTCAGGAGAGCAGTACGATGCAGAAACATTCCCGGTCGATCATCGGCCTGACCGCCGCCGCGGTCCTCGCACTGGCCAGCGGCATGGCCCACGCCCAGGGCATGGGCCAGGGCATGGGCGGCCAGCAACAGCAGGGCGGCCCCCAGGTGGAGATGCAGGAACTCCAGCAGACCCTCGCGCAGACCCAGCAGCAGGCCATCGAAAACAACCCCGAGCTGGAGCGCAAGGGCGAGGAACTGGAAGAACTGGTCCTCGACAAGATGGAAGCCGCCGGTTTTGAACCGCGTTCCGATCTGGACACCCTGGAATCCGCCGAGGAAGGCCTGCGTGATCCCGACCTGAGCGCGGAAGAACGCCAGCAGCTGATCCAGTCCGAAGACGTTCAGCAGGCGCAGCGCAACCTGCAGGAAGCCCAGCAGGCCGTGGCCGAGGATCCGGAGATCCTGGACGCCCAGGAATCCCTGCGGGAAGACCTGATGAGCGCCATGCGTGCGGAAAACGCCGACATTGACGATGTCATCGAGCGCATGGAAGCCCTGCAGCAGGAAATGATGCAGCAACAGCAGCCCGGGGGTGGCGGTGGCGCGCCCGGCATGGCGCCCCAGCAGTAGGAGCCTGCTCGCAGGCGAACTCGCAGGCAGCCAGCAAGGCCCGGTCCTCTCAGGACCGGGCCTTTTTCATTGTGGCCCGTGGGGTTCCCCGCGGGGACCGCGAGCTCAGGAGTCGGGCGGAAGGCGCCCGTGCGCCTCGGCCAGTGCCCGCATCTCGCCGGCTCGCTCTCCGGGCACCCACTCCCAGTCAAAACGCCAGTCCCAGTTACCCTCCACCGTCCCGGGACGGTTCATCCGGTGTTTGCTGTCCAGCTCGAGCACGTCCTGCATCGGCAGGATCGCGATACGCGCCGGCGAGGCGTACGCCGTGCGGATCAGCGGCCAGGGCATGGTGTCGGCCGCATCTTCCGGTTCGCCCAGGACATTCAGCACGTGCTGCTGCATGGGTTCATCCAGTGACGCGAACCAGCCTACGGTGGTGTCGTTGTCATGGGTGCCGGTATACACGGCGCTCATCTCGTCATGATTCGCCGGCAGGTACGGGTTGGCCTCGCCGCCCTCGAACGCGAACTGCAGGATCCGCATGCCGGGAAAATCGAAGCGCTCGCGCAGCGCGGTGACCTCCGGCGTAATCACCCCCAGATCTTCGGCCAGCACCGGCAGGTACCCGAGTTCGTCGGCCAGCGCCTCGAAGAATTCGGCACCGGGCCCCTCGAACCAGTAACCCCGGGTGGCATCCGGCTCCTCGGCCGGGATCGCCCAGCTCGACTCGAACCCCCGGAAATGGTCGATGCGCAGGGCATCCACCGTCTCCAGCGCACGCCGAACGCGGCGAATCCACCAGGCATAGCCGGTCTCGGCCAGACGGTCCCAGCGGTATTGCGGATTGCCCCAGCGCTGTCCGGTCTCGGAGAAGTAATCCGGCGGGACCCCGGCGACCGTGCGCGGCTGCCCGCGCTCATCCAGATCGAACAGATCCCGGTGGCTCCAGACATCCGCGGAGTCGTGGGCGACGAAGATCGGCATATCCCCCAGCAGCAGCAGTCCGCAGTCGTTCGCGTGGCGGTGCAGTGCGCGCCACTGATCGGCGAACACGAACTGCACGAACCGCACCTGTTCCAGCGCCTGCGCTTCTTCCCGCGCGACACGCGCCAGGGCCTCCGGCTGGCGATCGCGCAGTTCCGGATCCCATTCCCACCAGGGGCGATCGTCGTGGCGCGCACGGATCACGCAGAACAGCGCGAAATCGTCCAGCCAGACCGGCCCCTGCTCCTCCAGAAAGACGCGGTACGCCGCATGCAGGGCATGCTCTTCCCGCGCCACCGCGGCACCGGCTCGTTCCAGGAGTTCCTCGACCGCCCGCCCGTCATCGACGATCCCGGTCGCCTCCGCCAGCCGGGAGCGATCGATCAGGCGCGGATCACCGGCAAAGGCCGAGATGCTGGCGTAGGGGGAACCATCACTCTGCACCGGGTGCAGCGGCAGGACCTGCCACAGGGTGAAACCCGCCGAGGCCGCCCAGTTGACGAACCGGAACGCCTCGTCGCCCAGGGTCCCCACCGAATGCGGGCCCGGCAGCGAGGTCGGATGCAGCAGTATGCCGGCACGACGCCGCTGCAGCAGGGGATTGGAATGCTGCGTTTCTTCCATGAATCAGTCCTGCCCTTTCCGCATGGTCCCTCCGGCAGCCGGATCGCCACCGCCCACCGACAGCACCTCCTCCAGGGCCTCGGGCACCGCCAGGCCGGCGAGCTGGTACAACCGGGCCAGGTGGCGCCGATAGAGCTGTTCGAAGTCACTGACCGAACCCGCCGGGTTGTAGGCCCCGAACCACCAGCACCAGTCGGAACCCTCGCAGATGGCGAGCTGTTCGCGCAGTTCCGGTGTATCCAGCGAGGGGTCCTTCGCGATCGCCGCATCCACGGCCTCGCGGGCCTCGATCAGCCGATCCCAGCCACGGTTCTTGTCAGGGTCGCCAATCCAGGTGGAAAAGGTCCCGTAGACCCAGGAACCGGCAACCAGGGACGGGAGCTCGACAGGCGCCGCTCCACCGGCGGTACTGGCATGGGCGCACACGTCGTCGAAGGTGCACAGGTTGAGCCGCTCGTGCTGCGCCAGGGCCTCGTACAGCCCGCTGAGGAAATGGAAGCCGTTCTCGGGGTAGTACTCCCAGGCGTTCTCGCCGTCGAGGATCACCGACACCACGCTGCCGGCCGGGGCCACCTCGGCGATGTTCCCGATGTGGTGCACGAAGTCGGCCACCGCGTCGTCGGCGTGCCAGTCGGCGTAGCGGAAACCGATCGCGTCGGACAGTCCGTCATCGCGGAAATACAGCGCAATCTCGGTGTCGCGCAGTCGATAGCCACGGTGCAGCCAGCCCTGCAGGTCGCGGGGCCCGTCTTCCTCGCCCTCGCCGTTGCCGTTACCGTTGTCCTCCGCGTCCGGTGCGCTGCCGGCCGCTTCCAGGCTGTTGCCCAGCACGCCCTGGCCGCTGGCCGTCCATCGCAGGCCGTATTCGTCCAGCAGGCGAATGGTGGCCTCGCTCAGGCTGCCCTCGGACGGCCAGCAACCGGTCGGACGCATGCCGAAGTGCTTCTCGAACACCTCCAGCCCGCGTTCGATGTGCCAGCGCACCCGGGCTTCACCATCGGGATACGCCGGGGCCTCCGGCAGTTCGGCCTCGGGCATGGCCTCGCGGGCCGAAGCCAGGTCCTGCAACAGCGGCATGATGGGGTGCGCGTAGGGGGTGAACGACAGCTCCACCCGCCCCTGTTCCGCCAGCTTGCGGTAGCGCGGGATCACGTTGTGCAGCTCATCGCGCAGGATCTCCAGCAGGCGTCGGCGCACCCCGGACTCGAAACCGGCTTCGGCCTTCAGCCAGCCCTGCAGTTCGGGCCGCGCGCGACGCACGGTCTCGCCGGTCCAGGCCAGATGATAGCAGGTGGCCAGTTCCTGGAAGAAGCGCCCGTCCAGATGCGCCAGCAGAATGTCGTCCTCCAGCGCCTGACGGCCGATCGCGGCCAGGCGCGCGAACAGCGGGAACGGGTCGATCATGCGCGGCGCGTGGGCGCGCAGACAGGCGCGGATGATCTCGCGGCGCTGGTCCGGCTCCACCGGCACGATGTCCATATGGAGCATGTCCAGCACCGGATCCCCGACCGGCACACAGTTCTTCAGGGCCCGGTCCACGCGCCGCGCATAGTCGGCGATCTGTTCCAGCAGGATGGGGGCGAAGTTCACCACCGCCCGCGCCCGCGGGCAGGCCTCCAGATGGGCCGCCATGTCGGTGTAGTCCTTCAGCGCGTGGAGGTAGGTCCACGGCAGGGCATACTCCCGGCGGCCGCCGTCGAAGTACTGCGGCTGGTGCATGTGCCAGCACAGCACCACGTCCAGCTTGTCCGGGACGCGGGCGAGGGCCTTCGAGGAGCGCTCAGCGGACATGGTGACGCGCCTGGCCGAGCATCTCCGGGGTGACCACGCGCACGCCCCCGGGGGAGACGTAGTAATCGCGGGCATCGGCCTCGTCGTCCAGCCCGATCTCGGTCCCCGGCGGGATGCGGCAGGCCTTGTCGATCACCGCGTTGCGGATCACGGCGTTTTCGCCCACCTGCACGTCGGGCAGGATCACCGAGTTCTCCACCTCGCCGCAGGCGCTGACCTCCACGCTGGAAAACAGCAGCGAATGCCGCACCCGACTGCCGGAGATGATGCAGCCCCCGGAGACCATCGAGTCGATCGCCATGCCACGGCGGTCGTCGTCATCGAACACGAACTTGGCCGGCGGGAGCTGCTCCTGGTAGGTCCAGATCGGCCATTCGCTGTCGTACAGGTTGAGTTCGGGGGTCACGCCGATGAGCTCCAGGTTGGCCTTCCAGTAGGAATCGATGGTGCCGACGTCCCGCCAGTAACCCTGACGCTGGCCGGCCTCGTCGCGGAACGGGTACGCCATCACGCGGTGTTTCTCGATGATGCGGGGGATGATGTCCTTGCCGAAATCGTGGCTGGAAAAGGTGTCGTCGGCATCCTGAATGAGCTGTTCGAAGAGGAAATCGCGGTTGAAGACGTAGATCCCCATGGAGGCCAGCGAATGGGTCTCGCTGCCCGGGATGGTCGCCGGATCGTCGGGTTTCTCCTCGAACGAGGTCACGCGCCCCTCGGCATCCACGCCCATCACGCCGAACCCGGTGGCCTCCTCCTTCGGTACCTCCAGGCAGCCCACGGTCATGTCCGCCCCGCTTTCCACGTGCTGGGCGATCATCTGTCCGTAGTCCATCTTGTAGATGTGATCGCCGGCGAGGATCAGCACATAACTGGGGGCGTGCTGCCGGATGATGTCGACGTTCTGGTAGACCGCGTCGGCAGTCCCGGAATACCAGGAGGTCTCGATGCGCTGCTGCGCCGGCAGCAGTTCGATGAATTCGCCGAACTCGCCGCGCAGAAAGCTCCAGCCGCGCTGGATGTGCTGGATCAGCGAATGCGCCTTGTACTGGGTCAGGATCGCCACGCGGCGGATCCCGGAATTGATGCAGTTGGACAGCGGGAAATCGATGATGCGGAACTTGCCGCCGAAGGGTACGGCGGGCTTGGCCCGCCACAGCGTCAGTTGCTTGAGTCGCGACCCGCGACCTCCGGCGAGCACCAGTGCCAGGGTTTCCCGGGTCAGTCGGCTGACGAACCGTTGCGGCTGAGGGTTCATAGGCCCATCCTTGCAGAAAGCTGCTGGTTGCGGGTTCCCCCGCGGATTCCGTTGACCGGCCCCACTCTACGTGAAGCGGATGCCTCGAGTATGACAACTGACCGGAACAATTGCATTACGGAAGTCGCGGATGAAATCCGGCGTCTGGCACAGGCCCGTCTGCACGACGCGCATGCGGTCCTGGGGGCCCACGCCCTTAACCGCCAGACCACCTGCTATCGCGCCTGGTTCCCGCAGGCCGACGAGGTCTGGCTGGTTCCGGAACCCGACGCGCCCCCGGAGCCCATGGACACCACCGACACCCCGGGGCTGTTCGTATGGAAGGGCGCCTCGCGCAAGCTGGCGGAACATCCGGAGCTGCGCTGGCGCCCGTCCGGCCACAAGGAGATCGTCAGCGTCATCGACCCGTGGAGCTTCGCCCCGAACATCCCGGATTTCGACCGCCACCTGTTCGGCGAGGGCCGCCACTGGCACGCCCACCGCATGTTCGGCGCGCACTGCGAAAACCGTGACGGGATCGACGGCGTGCGTTTTGCCGTATGGGCGCCGGCGGCCGAGCGGGTCAGCGTGGTCGGCGACTTCAACCACTGGGACGGACGCTGCCATCCGATGACCGTGCACGGCTCCAGCGGCATCTGGGAGCTGTTCATCCCCGGACTGGGTCCGGAAACCCTGTACAAGTACGAGATCCGCAACCGTGACACCGGCGAGCTGCGTCTGAAGTCCGACCCCTACGCGGCCGCCTACCAGGTACGCCCGGAGACCGCCTCGCGGGTCATCCCGGAGAGCGGTTACGCGTGGAACGACCGCGAGTGGATGGAGAACCGCGACCCCGAGGCCTGGAAACACCGGCCGATGAGCATCTACGAGGTGCATCTGGGGTCCTGGCAGCGCAGCCCCGACGGGGACTGGCCGAACTACGCCGAACTGGCCGAACGCCTGGTGCCTTACGCCCGCGACATGGGCTTCACCCATCTGGAGCTGCTGCCGGTGACCGAACATCCGTTCGACGGCTCCTGGGGTTATCAGTCCACCGGCTTCTTCGCGCCCACCTCGCGTTTCGGCGACCCGGATGACTTCCGCCGCTTCGTCGATACCGCCCATCAGGCCGGTCTGGGGGTGATCCTCGACTGGGTGCCGGGCCATTTCCCGCGCGACGACTTCGCCCTCGCCCGCTTCGACGGCACCGCGCTGTACGAGCACGAGGACCCGCGCCTCGGCGAGCACCGCGAATGGGGCACGCTGATCTTCAACTACGGCCGTCCCGAGGTGCGCAACTTCCTGCTGTCATCGGCGCTGTGCTGGATCGAGGACTTCCACCTCGACGGCCTGCGGGTGGATGCGGTCGCCTCCATGCTCTATCTCGACTACAACCGCGAAGACCACGAGTGGATCCCCAACATCCACGGCGGCAACGAGAACCTGGACGCCATCGAGTTCCTGCGCGACGTCAACGAGACCGTGCAGACCGGCCACCCCGGCGTGGTGATGATCGCCGAGGAATCCACCGCCTGGCCCGGCGTGAGCCGGCCGCCGTCGATGGGCGGGCTGGGCTTCACCATGAAGTGGAACATGGGCTGGATGCACGACACCCTGACGTATTTCGGCATGGACCCGATCCACCGGCGTTACCACCACAGTCAGCTCACGTTCGCGCAGATCTACGCCTATTCGGAGAACTTCCTGCTGCCCTTCTCGCACGACGAGGTCGTCCACGGCAAGCGCAGCCTGCGCGGGCGCATGCCCGGCAACGAGTGGGAGCAGCATGCCAACATGCGCCTGCTGTACGCCTGGCAGTGGCTGTACCCGGGCAAGAAATTGCTGTTCATGGGCCAGGAGTTCGGCCAGGGAACCGAATGGTCGGAGGCCGGGGAGCTGGACTGGTACGTGCTGCAGTATCCGCTGCATCAGGGCCTGCAACAGCTGGTAAAGGACCTCAACGGGGTGTATCGCGAGCAGCCCGCGCTGCACGGTCGCGAGTTCGAGCCCGATGGCTTCGCCTGGCTGAATGCCGACGACGCCGACAATTCGGTGCTCAGCTTCGTGCGCCGGGACGTGGAGGGCCACGAACGCATCGTGATCCTCAACCTGACGCCGGTGGAACGCAGCGCCTACCCGATCCCGAGCCCGCGTTCCGGGACCTGGCGGGTGTTGCTGAACACCGACTCGGAGTTCTACGGCGGGGCATCGCGTGGCCCGCTGCAGTGCGAGGCCACGACCGAGGCGTATCACGGCCAGCCGGCCACCCTCCACGTGGACCTGCCGCCGCTGACCGCACTGCTGCTGGAGCCGACCGGGGGCTGAAGCCCCGCGCAGCGCCGGGGCACGGCCGGGAGGCGTCCGTCAGGACGCCATCCGCGCACGAACCTCCGGCTGCGTCACCGCCTCGCCCAGCCGGGCCTCTATCGGCCCGGCCTCGCGGGTCAGGGCCCCGGACAGGGCGAAACCCGCCAGACGGCCGTTGGCATGGAACTCCATCCGGCGGCCGTCGGCATCGCCCCCCACGAGCACCCACTCACCGGTGGCCGCATCCGCGGCCGATGGCGGGCAGACCTGCATCGGCAGGCTGGTGGTCTTGACCTGCACGGTGCCGGCGTCCGGTTCATAGCGCGCCGTTCCCCCGGCCAGGCGATCGGCGATCACTTCCGCCTGGGCCCGCAGCGTACCCACGTAGGGGCGCAGGACGCCGTCGTATTCGGCGCAGTCCCCGAGGGCGCGGATCGCCGGATCGGAGGTCGCCAGCGTGGCATCCACCCGGATGCCGCGCCCGCAGTCCAGGCCGGCCCCGACAGCCACGTCGATGTTCGGCCGCAAACCGAGGGCGGTAATCACGACGTCCGCTTCCAGGGTCTCGCCACCGGCCAGTTTCAGCCGGGACGCCACGGGACCTTCGCCCGCCGCCGGCAAGGCCTCCAGACAAGCCACCGAGGTCCCGGTGTACAGGGCGATCCCGCGCTGCGCCAGTGCAGCCGCCAGGTCATCCCCCAGCTCGGGCGGCGCGAGCCGCGCCAGCGGGCGCTCGGCCATCTCGATCAGATCCACCGAATAGCCGCCGGCCGCCAGATCATCGGCCAGCTCGCTGCCGACCAGCCCCGCGCCCACGATCGCCACGCGGGCCCCGGGTTGCAGTTCCGCACGCAGCGCGCGGTAGTCATCCAGGGTGTTCACCACCCGCGGCGGGGGTCCGTCGCCCGGAATGTCGAGCCGTATCGGGCTCGCGCCGGTCGCCAGCACCAGATCGCCGTAGGGAATGCCGCCGCGCGGGGTGATCAGGCGCCGGCGTTCACGGTCGATGTCCAGCAGGCGCACGTGCGGCAGCAGCTCGACGCCCAGGCGCGCGGCCCGCGCCACGCCGGATTCCTCCATCAGGTCGTCCGGGTCCACGCCGCGCGCACAGGCCGTGGAGATCCGCGGTTTGGTGTAATAATCGCCGCGATCCCCGGTCACCAGACGAATACTGCGCTCCAGGTCGCGGGCGCGCAGTTCCTCGGCCATCGCCCAGCCGGCCATGCCGCCGCCGACGACCACCACCGCATCCGGGTCGTCCGCCAGCGGGGTGCGCCAGGCCTGCGCCGCTTGTGCCTCGACCGGGTCCTCGGCACGCGGCTGCAGGCGGTCGAAATCGGCCTTGGTGACGTTGCAGTCGGGGCAGTACCAGTCGTCCGGGATGTCCTCGAACCGGGTCCCCGGTGGCAGACCCGAGTCCGGGTCGCCCTTCGCCTCGTCGTAGATGTAGCCGCACACGCGGCAGATGTAGCGTCGATATTCGGTTTCGGCTTCAGCAGACATCACGCAACCTCCGGCAGACGGGCGACAATCGCCTCGAACAGCGGGTCCAGCTCCGCGCCCAGCGCATCCAGCTCGGCGCTGCCCCACGGGGCGAACACCTCCGACGGACGCCGCGCCGTTACATGCAGCTGCTCGCCGTCGCTCCAGACATGGATGCGCAGGGGGATGTCGATACCCGCGGGCTTGCAGGCCTCCCACACGCGCAGGGCATATTTCGGGTGAAATACCTCGAGGATACGGTCGACCGGGACCTCGGCCCCGATCATCGCGGCATTGGCCTGGCCGTTGATTTCTCCGGCCACGCGCAGGCCCTGCGCCTCCACGGCCTCCTTCAGGGCCGCCACGGCCGCTTCGGCATCGAGTTTGGTGGTGGTTTCCAGCATGATGTCTCCTCCGGGCGCCGGTCAGTGGGCGTGGATACGCGCCAGCTCCTTGCGCAGGTGCTTGATGGCGGGCGTAACGATGGCCACGAAATAGGATTCGCGCAGCTTGCGCTGGGCGGCCGCGCTGGACAGGTAACCGCGCGCCCCGCTGTGCAGCAGCGCCGACTGCGAGGCCCGCAGCGCCAGTTCCGAACCGGTCAGACGCATCTGCAGCACGTCGGCAAAGAAGGCGTCGCTGGTGTCGAAGGGATCGCGGGCCAGGGCATAGGTCGCCTGGCGTGCGTCTTCCAGGACCTCCTCCAGCTCGCCCGCCTGGTCATCGAGATAGCCGTTCACGTGCGACAGGGTCTCGTTGGCCTCGTGCATGGTGTTGATGCAGCCCTCGATCAGGCCCAGGCCCATGCCCATCTGCAGCAGCACGAAACCGGGACGGATGCGCTGGATGTACTCCGGCAGCGGATCCGCCAGCACGTGCTCGTCGGGCACGAACACCCGGTCGAAATGGCAACCGAAGGTGCGCGAGCCCTCCAGGGCGATGAACTCGGGGCACGGAGTCAGGCTGAAGCCGGGGTCGGCGCAGTTGATGACCGCCATCAGCGGACGCGGGTTGTCATCGGTGGTACGGAAGATCGCGCCGAAGTAGTGGTCCTCGCCCAGATTCGACACCCACGGCAGCGCCCCGGACACCACGTAGCCGCCTTCCACACGCTCGGCCGAGAGCTTGAGCTCCTCGATGCTGGCGAACCACTTCATCGGATTGGACAGCGCGGTGGCGCCGAACGCCTCGCCGTTGGCCAGCTTCGGCAGCACCTCGCGCTTGAGCGTGGAGGAATCGCTGTTCTCCACGTACCAGGCGCAGGCGTTCTGGCACCAGGCAACGAAGCCGGTGGTCATGCATTCGGCGGAGATCACCTCCTCGGCGCGGATCGCGGACACCAGGTCCGTGACCCCCGCGGGGTTCTGGCTGGCCAGATGGGCATTGAACGCACCCAGCTGACCCGCCTGATGCAGGAATTCCTCGGGGTAATGGCCGTCACGGTCGATGCGGACGGTGAGCGGGGCAAGCTGCCCCGCCACCAGGTCCCGCAGCCCGTCCTCGGCGTACACCGGTGCGGAGACCGGCGCCACCCCCGTTGCTTGTTCACGGGTCTCGAGCATTACGGGTCTCCTCGGCCTCAGGCCTTTTCCACGGCCACGTTGACCGGGTTGCGCATGGTGTTGGCGACCGGCGACCAGAAGTCGGCGTGCGCCACCAGTTCCTGCAGCTCTTCCTCGCTGGCGTCGCCCTCGAGGTCGACCTTCACGCGGATGTCGGTGAAGCCCAGGCGCTTGGACTTGTCGGTGTCGCCCACGCCCCAGACCGCGGTCACGTTGATGTCACCCTCCAGCGAGAGCTCCAGCTTGGTGAGGGTGATGCCGCGATCGATGGCGTTGGCATGCATCCCCACCGACAGGCAGGCCCCCAGGCTGGCCAGCGCGGCCTCCGAGGGGTTGGGCGCAGTGTCGTCGCCCAGCAGATGCGGGGGCTCGTCGATCACGTGGGCATCGAGGTCACGCACGTAGGTAAGGTTGCGGAACTTGCCCTCGCACACGGTGCGCGCCTTGAGGGTCACGACACTGTCGGGGTTGGACTTGCCCTTGTCGGCGAGCTTGTTCAGCCCGTCCTGGTCGATGGGATCCAGGGCATTCATGGAAATCGTGGTGGTGGCTTCTGCGGTCGACATGATCAGGTCTCCTGACGATTGTTTGGTCACTGCCCGAACCTTTTTGGCCGGGTCGCCAGTCCCGTTGCAGAAGCCGTGCCATGTTGGCCCCGATGGCGCCATGCCGCGGTTTTCGGCCGATCGGCAGTCCATCCGGGGAGATTGCCCTGACCCGCAGTCGGACAAAGCGGACACTTTGTCCGCCCCTTGCACCAACATTGTCGACACAATGCCCCGTTGCACCACGACGAAACGTCGGCCACCGCCACCCGGCGTCACCGCCAGCGCCGGCCCGTGACCCCCGCCTGGTCCCCGCTGATCCGCGTCCTGCAGCCGTTTCACCCCCTCCGGAGCCACCCCGTTTCGCGCCCGGTCCGCCGCCGTTCTGCATCTGGCACGCCTCTTGTAAGGGTTCCTGTGAGCGCGCCGTGAGAACCACGGCCCATCAACGTTCCCGGAAGAGGAGCATCGCCATGGGCGCAGCCATCTCCATCGACTACATCACGCATCACTATCCGAAACAGACGGACCCGACGCTCCAGGACATCGAGCTGACCGTCAGCCCCGGCGAGACCATCGCCCTGATCGGGCAGAGCGGCTGCGGGAAATCCACCCTGCTGCACATGCTCGCGGGCCTGCTGATCCCCAGCGAGGGCGCGGTACGCATCAACGGCCACCAGGTCATCAAGCCCAGCCCGCGCTGGAACATGATGTTCCAGAAGCCCTCGCTCTACCCGTGGATGACCGTGCGCCGCAACGCCTCCCTCGGCCTGATCTTCCAGGGCCGTCAGGAAGGCATGAACAAGCGCGTCGACGCCCTGCTGGAGACGGTGGGCCTGGCCGAAAAGGCCGAGGTCAACGTGCAGTCGCTGTCCGGTGGCCAGCAGCAGCGCGTGGCCCTGGCGCGCAGCCTGGCCACCGACCCGGAACTCCTGCTGCTGGACGAGCCGTTTTCCGCCCTGGATGCGTTCACCAAGACCGAACTGCAGGACGAGGTCGTGCGGCTCTCGCGGGATCGCGGCATCACCGTGGTGTTCGTCACCCATGACATCGAAGAGGCCGTCGCCATGGCCGATCGCGTGGTCGTGATGGGTTCCAACCCGGGCACGCTGCAACACCAGCTCAAGGTGGACCTGCCGCATCCGCGCGACCGCACCAGCCCCGGATTCACCGAACTGAAGGCCGAGCTGATGGAGTTCTTTGGCGCGACGCGTCATCCGGCCTCGCGCCCCGACCCGACCGATGACACGTCGTCATCCGCCGAAGCCCCCGAAGCCGACGATCCCGCCGCATCCGGATCCGCCCCCGCCCGTCGCGCGATTCGCGCGGCCTGAACCGTCCCTAGCCCGTCACCCGAGAGGAACCTCACCATGTGCAACTGTGACAACCACCACCACATCGACGCGGAACTCGACCGCATCCTTGGCGGCAGCCTGTCCCGCCGTACCTTCCTGCGCTCGGCGGCGGCCGGCTCGCTGGTCGCCGGCGCCGGCCTGACCGCCCCGGGCTCGCTGCTCGCCCAGCAACCCGACCTGGGTGGCGTCGACCCCGAAGTGGACGACTTCGACGGCGTCGTCCGCATCGGCTACATCCCCATCACCGACGCCGCGGCCCTGCTGGTCGCGCATTCCGAGGGCTATTTCGAGGACGAAGGCCTGGAGGTGGCCGAACCGCAGCTGATCCGCGGCTGGTCGCCGCTGATCGAATCTTTCGCGGCCAACCGCTTCAACCTGGTCCACCTGCTCAAGCCGATCCCGCTGTGGATGCGCTACCAGAACGACTTCCCGGCCAAGATCATGTCCTGGGCCCACACCAACGGCTCGGCGGTGGTCACCGGGCGTCACGTGGAGGTCAACGACTTCTCCGACATGGGTGGCATGAGCGTGGCCGTGCCCTACTGGTACTCCATGCACAACGTCGTCATGCAGATGGCCCTGCGCGACGCCGGCCTGAAGCCGGTCATCAAGGATCAGGGCGACGATCTGGCACCGGACGAGGTCAACCTGATGCTGATGCCGCCGCCGGACATGCCGCCGGCCCTGGCTGCGCGTTCGATCGACGCCTTCATCGTCGCCGAGCCCTTCAACGCCGCCGGCGAGATGCTGGCCCACGGCAATCTGCTGCGCTTCACCGGCGACATCTGGAAGAACCACCCCTGCTGCGTGGTGTGCATGAACGAGACGCTCACCGACCGCCAGCCGGAATGGACGCAGAAGACCATGAACGCCGTGGTCCGCGCCCAGGGGCATATTCAGGACAACAAGAAGGAGGTCGCCCACCTGCTGTCGCGTGACGGCAAGGGCTATCTGCCGATGCCGTCCGGGGTGGTGGAACGCGCGATGACCAACTACGCCGACGACAGCACCTACATCGACTCCGGCGCGATCCGCCACGCCGACTGGGGCAACGGCCGCATCGACTTCTCCCCGTGGCCCTACCCGTCGGCGACGAAGATGCTGGTCGGGGCGATGAACGAGACCCTGGTCGGCGGCGACACCACCTTCCTGCAGGGCCTGGACCCGCAGGAAGTGGCCGATGACCTGGTCAACTACGAGTTCGTCGAGAAGGCCATGGAGAAATACACCGCCTGGCACAACGCACCCGGCGTGGACATGGATTCGCCGTTTGCCCGCGAGGAGATCGTACAGCTATGAACCGTGACGCGACATTCGACCTGCCGGCCACCCCCGGGGAGTGGGGGTGGGCCTCGCTGCGCACCGCCAATCACCTGCGTCGGGCGCTGCAGTATCCGGTACTGGGCATCGCCGGACTGCTCGCCCTGTGGTGGTGGGGTGGCTGGCTGATCGCCAACAACCCCGACACCATGGCGTTCGCCAGCTTCGCCCCCGGGCCCACGCTGACCGCCTTCTGGGACATCGTGAGTTCCGGGCAGGTGTGGTCGCCGATCGAATCCAGCCTGCACCGGGTCGGCTTCGGCCTGCTCTACGCGATCCTGATCGGGGTCCCGCTGGGGGTGATGATCGGCTATTTCAACGTGCTGCGCGAAACCACCCACGTGCCGTTCCAGTTCCTGCGCATGATCTCGCCCCTGGCGTGGATGCCGATCGCGGTGCTGGCCTTCGCCACCTGGGATGCGGCGATCATCTTCCTGATCGCCATCGCCGCGGTCTGGCCGATCACCTACGCCACCGCACACGGGGTGCAGCGCATCGATCCGATGTGGCTGAAGGTCGGCTCCAACCTGGGCGCCAACCCCTACCACACGCTGCGCTACATCGTGATGCCCGCGATCGCCCAGGACGTGTTCGCCGGCATCCGCCTGGCCGTCGGCGTGGCCTGGATCGTACTGGTGCCGGCGGAATACCTGGGCGTGACCTCGGGACTCGGCTACGCCATCAACGATGCCCGCGACACGCTCGAGTACGACAAGCTGGCGGCCTTCGTACTGGTGATCGGCCTGATCGGCTATATGCTGGACGCCATCTGCGTGCGGCTGATCCGGCGCAGCAGCTACCACGCCGAAAGCTGAACCACCCCCTTCCTCCCTGCTCCCTCCATCTGCCCGGCCGTTCGCGGCCGGGCCTTTTTCCCTTTCCACCTGCACCGCCGAAGCACGGATATCGCAGGATTGCACCATTCGCGTGCATTACGGGGCCCCACCGCCGGACCAACCGGGCGCTGCATGGCGCCGTGCCCGGCTCCCTGACACTGGCAGGGTTTCTGCATGTCCACCGGGCATGAACGACACCGCCACCGAAGACCGCACCGACCAGGCGACCCGCGAGCAGGAGATCACCCTGCTGCTGGAGGTCGCCCGGCTGATGGGCCGTTCGCGCGACCCGGACGCCGCCATCTACCGCATCCTCGGCATGATGTCCCAGCTGCTGGGGCTCAACCGCGGCCGGGTCCTGCTGCCCGACCCGGACAGCGGACAGCTGAAGATCCGGCATGCCTACGGCCTGACCGACGCCGAACGCGAGCGCGGCAGCTACTCGCTGGGCGAGGGCGTGACCGGCCGGGTGATGAAGACCGGACAGATCGCGCTGATCCAGGACATCGACAACGAGCCGGAATATCTCGCCCGGGCGGTCGATCGCGCCACCCTGCCGCAGGAGACCGTGGCGTATATCGGGGTCCCCATCGTGCAGGACGAACAGCCGATCGGCGTACTCGGCGTCCACCGTCTGCGCCGGCGCTCGCGCCAGTTCCAGGACGATCTCAACGTGCTGCGCGTTGTCGCCTCCATGATCGGCCAGGTCCTGCGCATCAACCAGCTGATCGCCGAACGCACGGCCGAACTGGTCTCGGAAAACCGCTACCTCAAGAGCGCCCTCGACACCCAGGGGGCGAAATACGGAATCCTCGGCGAGAGCCCCGCCCTGCGCAGCGTCCTCAAGCAGGTCCACCGCATCGCCGACACCCAGGCCACGGTGCTGATCACCGGCGACTCCGGGACCGGCAAGGAAAAGATCGCGCGCATGATCCACCGGATCAGCCAGCGCAACGCGCGACCGTTCATCTCCCTGAACTGTGCCGCGATCCCGGCCGACCTGCTGGAATCGGAACTGTTCGGCCACGAGAAAGGGGCCTTCACGGGGGCCTCCAGCGCCAAGACCGGCAAGATCGCCCTGGCCGACGGCGGCACCCTGTTCCTCGACGAGATCGGCGACATGCCGGAGGCGCTGCAGTCCAAGATCCTGCGCGTGCTGCAGGAACGGGTCGTGCAGCCGATCGGGGGATCGCGCGACATCCCGGTGGACGTGCGCGTGGTCGCCGCCACCCACAAGGACCTGCAGAAAGCGGTCAATGCCGGGGAATTCCGGCTCGATCTGTTCTACCGCCTCAACGTGATCCCGCTGCACATGCCCGCGCTGCGCGATCGCGCCAGCGACATTCGCCTGCTCTCACGGCACTTTCTCGACCGTTACACCCACGTCCATGGCTGGAACGTGGTCCTGGACGACGGGGTGATGGAGCGTCTGGAGACCTTCGACTGGCCGGGCAACATCCGCCAGCTGGAGAACGTGCTGGAACGCGCGGTGCTGCTCTCCAGCGAGGGCCGCATCGGCACCGCCCTGATCGACGAGATCCTGCACGAAGAATCGCGCATCAGCCCGGGGCTGCACGCCAGCGGTCCCGCCGCTTCCCCGCAACCGGACGCCGCACCATCGCCGGACACCCCGGCCTTTCCCGGCACGCACGGCAACGAGGCGCACTCCGACGGGGCGGCCGGCCCCGGCATCGTCCGCCCCTACCGCCGCGTGCACGCCTCCGAGGCCGACCAGCTGCGGGACGCCATCGAACGCAGCGGCGGCAACAAGACCCGTGCCGCCATGGACCTGGGCCTCACCCCGCGCCAGCTGCGCTACCGCCTGAAGAAACTGGGACTGGCCTGAGACCCCGGTGCGGACATTGTCGACACTTTGTCCGCACCGGGAGCGGACAAAGTGTCCGCCTCACCCGACCCGTGCTCCCGTACGGCCGTCCCGGAGCGGATCCGGTGAACGGCGTCCAGCTGGCACGGGATCTGCAGAGCATTGGGTGGCAACACTGATCCGACACCAACCGGGAGGCCACCATGACCCTCAGCAAGACCGAAATGACCGCCACCATCCTCGAAGCCAAGGAGAGCCGGTCCGCGACCTGGGCCGGCATCGCCGAGGCCACCGGCCTGCACGAGGTCTACGTGACCTCGGCCTGCTACGGCATGAATCACCTCGACGCCGAGGCGGCCGACCGGCTCACCGCGTTTCTCGACCTGGGCCCCGACGTGTCGAAGGCCCTGCAGGCGTTCCCGCACAAGCACTGGGACAAGACCATCCCGACCGACCCGGTGATCTACCGCTTCTACGAGGCAATCAACGTGTACGGTGACACCATGAAGGCGCTGATCCACGAAAAGTTCGGCGACGGCATCATGAGCGCCATCGACTTCACCATGGACATCGACAAGGTCGAGGACCCGAAGGGGGATCGGGTGAAGATCACCTGGAACGGCAAGTTCCTGCCCTACAAGAGCTGGTGAACACCGGCCACTCGCCCCCTTGCCCGCCCGTGGCCGTGGCCCGGGCGGGGCTCTGCCAGCCTTTCCTCCCTGCCCTCCCTGCATTTCCCTGCCCCTCGCGGGCACGAAAGGTTCCCGAATCAAACCGTTGTCTGCACGTACGAGCATCCACTGCCCGGTTCGTAGTAGGCTGACCGGCATGCAATGGTTGCCCCGCACCCTCGTCCTGGCCGTGATGCTGCTCCCGTCCCTCCCGGGCGCGGTCGCCGGCGCTCCGGATGGGGCCACGACGGTGGACATCGGTGTGCTCGCGGTGCGCGAGGCAAGTGCAGCCGAGGCCCGCTGGCAACCGACCGCGGACTACCTGACCGAGGCCGTCGGCGAGGATTTCGGCGTCCATTTCCGCATGCGGGCGATGAACTACCCCGAGCTGGAAGACGCGGCTGCGGGGGAAGAGATCGATTTCGTTCTCACCAATACCGGGCACTACGTCCAGCTGGAATACGCCCACGGCATCAGCCGCCTGACCACACTGATCGCGTCACACGAAGGCGAACCGGTCCGGCTGTTCGGCGGCGTCATCTTCACGCGCGCCGACCGCGACGACATCACCGCGCTGGAGGACATCGCCGGCCAGCACCTGTTCGCGGTGCAGGAAGGTTCGCTGGGTGGCTGGCATGCCGGGCACGAGGCCCTGCTGGATGCCGGCGTGGATCCGCGCGAGGATCTCGCCGAACTGACTTTCACCGACATGCCACATGACCGCGTGGTCGAGGCCGTGCTCGACGGCCGCGCGGACGCCGGCACGGTCCGCACCGGCGTGCTCGACCGCATGGCCGGGGCCGGGGCGTTCGAACCCGGCGAGCTGCGGGTGCTGGAACCGCGCGACACCCCCGGCTTTCCGTTCGAGCACACCACCCGCCTGTTCCCGGAATGGCCGTTCTCGCGCATGGAACATGCCGACGAAGCCCTGGCCAACGCGGTGACCGTGGCCCTGCTGGAGATGCCGGAGGGTCACCCGGCAAGCGGGGCCGGCGAATATTTCGGCTGGGCCGCGCCCCTGTCCTACGCCCCGGCACATGACCTGCTGGAACGTCTGGGCGCCCCGCCCTACGAACGCAACCCGGCCCTGGACCCGCTGCTCTACTGGCGCGAGAACCCGGCGGTCACCATCGCCTTGCTGCTGGGGCTGCTGGCGCTGATGGCTGCGGCGACCATGCGCTACCACCGGATCAACCGTGACCTCGGGCGCGAGGTGCAGCAGCGCCGCGAGGCCGAGACCCGCCTGCGCCGGCACGAGGCGGAGCTGGCGCATCGCGCCAGCCACGATCCGCTGACCGACCTGCCCAACCGGGTGCTGCTGACCCAGCGCATGCGTTCGGCGATCAACACCAGTGCCGAAGATGGCGGGCGGGTCGCGATCCTGTTCCTGGATCTCGACCGTTTCAAGACCATCAACGACAGCCTCGGTCACCAGGTCGGCGACGAACTCCTGAAGATCCTCGCCGACAGGCTCAAGGACCGGGTACGGGCCAACACCATCGCCCGCCTGGGCGGCGACGAGTTCATCGTCCTGCTGGACGATGTCGAATCGCTGGAGGCCCTCGAGGAGCGGGCCCGGGAGATCCTGGCGGTGATCGCCGAGCCCTTCGCGGTGGGCGGGTGGCGCTCGCTGCAGGTCGGAGGCTCGCTGGGGATCACTCTGTTCCCCGATAACGGCGGGTCGCCCGAGGCCCTGATCACCCAGGCGGACGCGGCCATGTACCGCGCCAAGGCCCAGGGCCGCAACACCTACAGCTTCTACAGCGAGGACCTCACCGCCGCCGCCAGCGAGCGCCTGGAGACCGAAAATCATCTGCGCGAGGCCCTGAAGAACGGCCATCTCGAGGTGTTCTACCAGCCGCAGATCGACCTGCGCGAACGCCGCGTGTCCGGGGTCGAGGCGCTGGTACGCTGGCGCGACCCGGACAAGGGGCTGATCTCGCCCGGACGCTTCATCCCGGTGGCCGAGGAAACCGGCCTGATCAGCCCGCTGGGCGAGTTCGTCCTGCGCGAGGCCTGCCGCCAGGTGGTGGAATGGGACCGGCAGGGCCTGCCGGAGCTGTCACTGGCGGTGAACCTCTCGGCCCACCAGATGAACGACCCCGCACTGGTCGCGCGCGTGCGCGAGGTGCTGGATTCCACCGGGATGGACCCCGGGCGTCTGGTGCTGGAGATGACCGAAACCACCCTGATCCAGGCCGAGGGCTCGCGCGAGGTCCTGCTGCAGCTGAAGGGCCTGGGCGTGGCGCTGGCCATCGACGACTTCGGCACCGGGTACTCCTCGCTGGCCTACCTCAAGCGCTTCAACATCGACTGGCTCAAGATCGACCGGGCCTTCGTCCAGGATCTGCCGCACGACCCCAACGATGCCGAACTGACCGTAACCATCATCAACATGGCCCACAACCTGGGGCTGGAAGTGCTGGCCGAGGGGGTCGAGACCGAAGACCAGCGCAGCTTCCTCCAGACCCGCTACTGCGATGCCTGGCAGGGCTTTCTGTGCAGCCCGCCGGTCCCGGCGAACGAGCTGCCGCAGCTGCTGGAAGACTGCGAGGGCGGGGTGGCCGCCGCCGGCGTCCCGCGCTGAGGAAAACGCCGAGGGACTCGCCGAAACCCGGGTCGGCGCCGGTCAGCGGGCAAAATCCGCCAGATGCACCGGCTGGCGACGCGGCCCCCAGTCCCCCGGCCGCGCCTCGAACACCCCGGCGACGGCCGCCCCGCAGGCATTGCAGCAGCCATCGGCGGTGAGGTTCCAGTCCGACAGCCGGTACCAGTCGCGCCCGATCAGCCGTTGCCCGCAGGAAGGACACCAGGTGCTCTGCCCGTCGCGGTCGTGCACGTTCCCCGTATACACGTGATGCAGCCCCCGCTCGCGGGCGATGTTGCGCGCCCGTTGCAGGGTCTCCGGCGGCGTGCGCGGATGGTCGGTCATGCGGAAATCGGGGTGGAAGGCGGTGAAGTGCATGGGCACTTCCGGACCCAGATGCCGGTACACCCAGTCGGCCATCGCCACGATCTCGGGATCGCTGTCGTTCTCTCCGGGGATCAGCAGGGTGGTGATCTCGGTCCACACGTCGGTCTCGTGTACCAGCCATTCCAGGGTATCCAGCACCGGCTGCAGATGCGCGCCGGTCAGGCGGTGGTAGAAGCGCTCGGTAAATGCCTTGAGATCCACGTTGGCCGCATCCATCGCGGAGAAGAACTCGCCGCGCGCGGCCTCGGTGATGTAGCCCGCGGTGACCGCCACCGTGCGGATCCCGCGCGCACGACAGGCCGCCGCCACGTCGATCGCGTATTCGTGGAAGATCACCGGATCGTTGTAGGTGAACGCCACCGAGCGGCATTCCAGCTCCTCGGCCGCCCGCGCGATGGTCTCCGGATCCGCCCGGTCGGCCAGGGTATCGACCTCGCGCGACTTGCTGATGTCCCAGTTCTGGCAGAACTTGCAGGCCAGGTTGCAGCCGGCGGTCCCGAACGACAGCACCGGCGTCCCGGGCAGGAAATGGTTCAGCGGTTTCTTCTCGATCGGATCCACGCAGTAACCGGAAGAGCGCCCGTAGCTGGTCAGCACGACCTCGTCGTCCAGCCGGGCGCGCACGAAACAGGCGCCGCGCTGCCCCTCCTTCAGCTTGCAGAAACGCGGGCACAGATCGCACTGCACACGGCCATCGTCGAGGGCGTGCCAATAGCGGGTGGACACCGTGAAGGCGTCATGCTGCGGGGTATCGGTGGTACGGCTCATACCCTTGAATGTGGGCGCCGCGGCGCCACAATTCAAGTTACGAACACCGAGATATTGTGGAGTGAACATGTCCGCCACCGCCGCCATCCGCGAACCCGCCGTCGCCGGGCGCTTCTACCCCGCCGATGCCGCCACCCTGCGGCAGATGGTGGAGGGCTTTCTCGCCGAGGTGTCGCCGCCGGAGGCGGATGCTCCGGCGCCCCGGGCGATCGTCGCCCCGCATGCCGGTTTCCCGTTCTCCGGGCCGGTCGCGGCGGCAGCCTACGCCCGAGTGCGTCCGCTGGCCGGCCGCATCCGGCGCGTGGTCCTGCTCGGGCCCTCGCACCGCGTGCCGTTTCGCGGGATCGCCACCACCGACAGCGCGTACTACCGCAGCCCGCTGGGCGACATCCCCGTGGACCGCGAGGCCGTGAATGCCCTCGCCGGGCTGCCCGGCGTGCAGTCCCTGGACGCCGCCCACGGCCCGGAACACAGCCTGGAGGCGCAGCTGCCGTTCCTGCAGGTGGCCCTCGAGGACTTCCGCCTGATCCCGCTGGTCGTCGGCGATGCGTCCCCGGACCAGGTCGAGGCGGTGCTCGACCGGCTGTGGGACGACCCCGGCACGCTGGTGGTGGTGAGTTCGGACCTGTCGCATTTCCACGACGAGGCGACCGCGCAGCGCCTGGACGCGGCCACCCAGCAGGTCATCGAGCGCATGGATGACACCGCGCTGGGGCCGGAAGACGCCTGCGGCTGCCGCCCGCTGGCCGGGCTGCTGCGGGCCGCGCGACGCCGCGGACTGGGCATCACCACCCTGGACCGGCGCACCTCGGCGGATACCGCCGGACCGCGCGACCAGGTGGTGGGTTACGGCGCCTGGGCCCTGCAATGACGGTCCCGTTCGAACCCGATACTCCGGCGCGTGAACGGCTGACCGGACTGGCCCGCGACGCCATCCGCCACGCCGCCGGTGACGGCCCCGCGCCCGAGCTCCTCGCGGAGGCGGAACCCGCGCCCCTGAATGCCCCCGGGGCGAGCTTCGTGACCCTCAAGTGCGGGGGTGAGCTGCGTGGCTGCATCGGCTCGCTGGAAGCGCGCCGTCCGCTGGCGGAAGACGTGCTGCACAACGCGGTCGCCGCGGCCACCCGCGACCCGCGCTTCCCGCCACTAACCGCGCCCGAACTGGCAGGACTGGAGTACTCGGTGACCCTGCTGGGGCCGTCCGAGCCACTGGAGGCCACCAGTCGCCACACCCTGCTGGACCGGCTGCGCCCGCGCGAGGACGGGCTGATCCTGCAGGCGGGGCCGCGGCGCGCCACCTTCCTCCCGGCGGTCTGGGAATCCCTGCCCGATCCGGAGGCCTTCGTCGACGCCCTGCTGCGCAAGGCCGGCCTGCCGCGCCATCCGTGGCCCGAGGGCCTGCAGGCCTGGCGCTACGGCTCGCTGGAGTTCCCCGGACGCATGGATACGCGCAATGACTCATAGCGCCCGCGCATGCGATCCAGCAGCACCAGCATCGCCGGGGTGAACAGCAGGGTCAGCGGGGTCGCGAACAGCAGCCCGCCGGCGATCGCCGTTGCCAGCTGGATCCAGAAGCCCGTCACCGGTGCACCGATGTAGAAATCCCGGCCGGCGAAATCCACGGTCCAGGCCAGCACCATCGGCAGCAGGCCGAGGATGGTGGTGATCGCGGTCAAAAGTACCGGCCGCATGCGCTGCGCCGCCGCCCGCAGGGCCGCCTCGTGCGCCGTCAGGCCGCGACCGCGCTGTTCGTTGTAGTTGTCGATCAGCACGATGTTGTTGTTGACCACGATCCCCGCCAGCGCCAGCACGCCGATCCCGCTCATCACGATGCCGAACGGCTCGCCGCGCGCCAGCAGCGCCAGCAGCACTCCGGCGGTGGAGAACACGATGGCGGACATCACCAGCAGCGCCTGGGAGAACCGATTGAACTGGGTGACCATCATCGCCAGCATCAGGAACAGCGACATCGCGAAGGCCCCCAGCAGGAAGCGCGCGGCCTCCTCCTGCTCCTCGGCCTCGCCGCGGAACCGGATCTCCACCGCGTCATCCAGCTCGAGGGTGTCCAGCCGTGCCTGCAGCGCCCGCACCCGTTCGTCCACCAGGTAACCGGGCGCGGCATCCGCCTCGATGGTGTAGGCGCGCTGGCCGTCGAGGCGCTTGATCAGCCCGGTGGCCGGGACCGGCACCAGCTCGGCGAAATTCGCCAGCGGCACCAGCCCGCCCGGCGCCGGCAGGTTGAGATTGGCCAGCTGCTGCAGGTGGCGCTGCTCGGCCGGCAGCCGCAGGCGGATGTCCACCTCCTCGTCGGTGAAATCGGGGCGCCAGCTCCCCAGCAGGATGCCGTCGGTCAGCAGCTGCACGCCGTCGCCCAGCAGTGGCACGTCCACACCAAAACGCGCCGCCTGCTCGCGGTCGAAGCGCACCTCCAGCTCCACCCCGGGCAGCGGCAAGTCGTCGCCGATGTCCTCGAAGCCCCCCAGTTCGTCCATCTGCGCGCGGATCTCGCGGATCACCGGCGGGATGCGCCCGGGCTGCTCGCCGGAGGCGACGATGCGGATCGGCCGGCCCTCGCCCGGGCCGTGTTCCTGCGCCCGGAACTGCAGCCGCAGTCCGGGCAGATCCGCGGTGCGCTCGCGCAATTCGGCGATGACCGCCTCCGCCGGCGGGCGGGTGCGCCAGTGGGTCAGCTCCAGCTGGATCACCCCGACCACGTCCTCCGGATAATCGCCCTGCAGGCGCGCGAGCTGGGTCCCGAGGGTGCGGGCATAGGCGTGTTTCACCTCGGGCGACGCCATCAGGCGGCCCTCCACCTGGCGCACCAGCGCGTCCGCCTCGCGCACCGAGAGATCGCCGCGGGCCTGCACCTGGACCTGCACGTTCTCCGGCTCGATCGACGGGAAGAACTCCACCCCGCGACCGAAACTCGCATAGGCGGCGTACGCGAGGACCAGCAACCCGACCGTGGCCCCCAGGGTCAGCCCCGGCCGGTCCACCAGCGGCCGCAGCATACGGATGTAGCGGGCGGTGAAGCCATGCAGCTGGTCGAAGCGCCCTTCCTCGGCCGCGCGCACGAAACGCGTCTGTTCCGCGTTGATCGGATGCGACGGGCCGATCACCGAACCCAGCACCGGGATGAACACCAGCGCCATTGCCAGAGAGGCGATCAGGGTCACGATCACCGTCGCCGGCAGATAAACGATGAACTCGCCCACCATCCCCGGCCAGAACAGCATCGGCGCGAACACCGCCAGAGTGGTCGCGATGGCGGCCGTGATCGGCCAGGCCATGCGCTGGGCCGCGGCGCGGAAGGCCTCGACCCGCCCGCGCCCCTCGGCGATATAGCGGTCCGCCAGTTCCACGACCACCACCGCGCCGTCCACCAGCATCCCCACCACCAGGATCAGCGCGAACAGCACGACGATGTTGAGCGTGAAGCCCAGCAGGTGAATGGCCAGAATCCCGCCGAGGAACGCGCCGGGGATCGCCAGCCCCACCAGCAGCGCGGCGCGCCCGCCCATCATCACCAGGATCACCAGGGCCACGATCAGCACCGCGGTGATCACGTTGTTCTCCAGGTCACCCAGCAGATCGGCGACATCCTTCGCCTGATCCTGGGTATACGTCACTTCCAGCGAGTCGGGCCATTCGGCGCGCGAGGCCTCGATGGTCGCGCGCGCGGCCGACACCACTTCGAGGATATTGGCGTCCGTCTGCTTGCGGATCTCCAGCGACACCGACGGCTGCCCGTCGATGCGGGTGAAGCCCTCCGGATCGCGATAACTGCGGCGCACCTCGGCCACGTCGCGCACGCGCACCACGGTGTCGTTCTCCACCCGTACCGCGGTGTCCAGCACGTCATCGATGTCGTCGATGGTGCCCGGCACCCGCAACGGGATGCGTCCCACCCCGGTGTCCACCGCGCCGGCGGCCACCAGCCGGTTATTGCGTTCGATCGCGCGACTCAGATCGCCGAAGGACAGCTCGTAGGTCTCCAGCACCAGCGGATCGACCAGCACCTCCATCTGCTCCTCGCGGTCGCCGCCGATGTCGGCCTCCAGCACCCCGGGCAGCGCCTCCACGCGGTCGCGCAGCTCGCGTGCCAGGCGCACCAGCGTGCGCTCCTCCAGCGGCCCCGAGAGATTCACCGTCACCACCGGAAACAGCGACAGGTCCACCTCGGACACCGACGGCTCCTCGGCCCCGTCCGGCAGCTCCGGACGAACCAGATCGACCTCCTCGCGCAGATCCGACAGAGCCTGGCGGTTGTCCCAGCCGGGTTCGAAATCGATTCGCAGCAGAGCGAAACCCTCGCCGGCCCAGGACTGCATCTCGTCCACCCCCGGAAGCCCCTGCAGCTCCCGCTCCAGCGGCTGCACCATCAGGCGTTCGGCATCCTCCGGCGAGATCCCCGGGTAGGGCACGGAAACGAAGAAGATCGGGATGTCGATCTCGGGAGCGGCCTCCTTCGGCGCCACCACCCAGGCCATGGACCCGGTGACCAGGATCAGCAGCAGGAACAGCAGGACCGTCCGGGCATGCGTCACCGCCCAGGCGATCAGCGCATTCACCGCTCGGTCTCCCCGGCCGCCTGCGGACGCACCCGCTCGCCCTCGGTCACGAAGCCCTGCCCCACAGTGATGACCCGGACCTCGTCCGGCAGACCGGTCACCCACACGCCCTCGGCCGCAGTCCGCACGACTTCCACCGGGTGGAAGACCACCCGATCGGCGTCGTCGACGGTCTTCACCCCGACGCGGCCGTCATCGCCCAGGGACATGACCGCCGGCGACACGCGATGGGCCCGGACGATGTCGGTGGGGATCTCCACACCGGCGCTGAGGCCCGACGGCAGCGCACCATCGGGATTGGGGACCTCGACCTCGAGACGGAAGGTGCGGGAGCCCGGCTCGGCCACGCGCGCGACGAAGCGCACCTCGCCTTCCGCGGTGCGCCCGTCGAGGAAGCGGATGCGCGCCGTCTGCCCGCGTTCGACCCGCCCGATCTGGTGCTGCGGCACCTGGACCACCGCCCGCAGCGGGTCATTGTCGATGATCTCGGCCACCGGATCGCCGCGGCCGACAAAGTCCCCGACTTCCGCCAGCCGCTGATGGACGATGCCCGCCAGCGGCGCGCGGATGCGGGTGTTGCGCAGATCCAGCTCGACCGCCTCGCGCGCGGCACGCGCCGCCTCCAGTTCGGCCTCGCGCGCCTCCAGCTCGGTGCGCGAGGCATGCCCCTGCTGATGCAGCCGCCGGGTCGCCTCGAAATCACTCTCGGCGCCGCGCTCGCGCGCGATGGCCTGGCGACGCTGGGCCTCGCGGTCGTCGATGCGCAGGCGGGCCAGCAGGTCCTCCGCTGCCACCTCGGCACCGCGTGTCACCGCCCATTCGGCCACCTGCCCCTCGGTCTCGGCGCGCATGTGAACCCGCTGGTCGGGTTCCACCTGTCCCTGCAGGACCAGGATGCGCTCCACCGATTCGGCCGCCCGGGTTTCCACCGCCACCGCCATCGGCTGTGCCGCCCGCGGCTCCGGCTCCGCGGGCGGCTCGCGGGTCAGCACTCCCGAAGCGATCCAGGCCACCGTCAGGAGCACGATGCTCCCGGCCGCGATCCACCGTCCGTATCCCGCCATCATGGGTCGCCTCTCGCCATGGCCCGCCCGCGTTCAAAATGTCACTATGCCTTATCACTATAAACGGGGCGGCGACCACCTGTCGGCCGGCACCCCGGAAACGGGCCCCGCGCCCGCACGCGACAGACCCCTGATGACCGAACAACCGGACGAACCCAGCACCGAAATCCGTGAACTCCGGGCCCGCAAGCGCCTGGTATATGCGCTGGTACTTGTCGGCGGGATCGCGATCACCCTGCTCAGCTGGTGGTTCCGCGGACCCGATGACCCCTTTCTGTCCCAGGTCTACCCGCCGTTCGCGGCCCTCCTGGCCGGGCTGCTGGTCGTGCTGTGGCGGCAATGGCTGACGCTGGAACACCTCGAAGGGCTGATGGTGCTGGTCGCCTCCGCGCTGATCCTCGGGCGGCTGGCCTGGCACATGCACTTCGCCGCCGGGATCGAGCAGCAACTGATGGTGCTGGTCGGCGGCCACTTCTGGGCCGTGGGACTGCTGGTCGCCGGCGCCTTCGTGATGCTCGACCGGCGCCGCGGCGTGATCGCCGGGATCGTCATCCTCGGGCTCTCGATCCTGCTGACGGTTACCGGAGTCCTGCGGGAATACATGGCAGCCGCCCCGCCCACGGCCGAGACCCTGATGTACCTGGTGCGCGTACATGTGTTCCTCGGGCTGCTGCTGGCCCTGCTGGCCGCGGTCGCCGGGATGCGCGACCAGCTGCAGCGCGCCCTGCTGCGCGCCGAGATCCTGCACGACTGGGCGACCACCGATCCGCTCACCGGCCTGGCCAACCGCCGCGCCGCCGAGGCCGGGCTGGAACGCGAGATTGCCTATGCGCGCCGCTACGGGCAGCCAATGAGCGTGATCATCGCCGATCTTGACCATTTCAAGGACGTGAACGACACCCACGGCCATGCCCATGGCGATCGGGTGCTGCGCGAGGTCACCGCCCGGCTGCAGGCACGCGTGCGCGACAGCGACCTGACCGCCCGCTGGGGCGGCGAGGAACTCCTGGTGGTCGCCCCCGGCATCGACCTGCGGGAAGCCACGGCGCTGGCCGAGCGCTGCCGGCGGGCCCTGGCCGAGGAGCCCGTGGCGGGCCTCGGCATCACGGCCACCCTGGGCGTAGCCGAATTCGCCCCGGAAGACGACCGCGACTCCCTCCTCGCCCGCGCCGACCGCCAGCTCTACGCCGGCAAGGCCGCAGGCCGCAACCGCGTCGTTCCCCCGCCCGACCCGCTACCGGGCCCGGACTCCGGCACGACCCCGCGCACGACCACCTGAACGCATTCCCGCGAGCGGCGCATGCGGGACGCCGTCCCGTTCGCTATTCGGCAACGCCCGACTCACCTTCGGGCTCCTCGCCGAACCACACCAGGGCATATTCCTCCGACAGCGCGGCGCCGATGGCCTCCCATTCGACCTCGGACCATACGCCCCGATTGACCATCACCTCGTGATGCGGGTCGCTGTCGCGCCAGATCCGCAGCGCCTCCTCCCGGTCCATGCCGGAACTGCGCCAGGCCGCGATCTCGTAACCCGCATGAGGGTAGTCCCCGCCGGTAATCTCACGCGGCTTGCGCCGCATGCACTCCGCCGAGGCCTCGTCGCCAGGGCGATAGCAGCAGGCCGTCCAGTCCCCGTCATCGGACCAGCTGTGCAGGTTGCACTGTTCGCCCTCCGCGGCATCCGCGGACTCCAGATCCTCCAGATGGATCTTTGCGACCTCCGCCAGCGCGGGTGACCAGGCCACCGGTTCCAGCCCCCGATCCTCGCGGTGTTCGTTGACCGTCTCCACCAAACGTTCGCCCGGCGACGGAGGCGTGGCACAGCCGCTGACGAGAAGCAGCAGCACAACGGGCAACAGGCTCGGCCATGCGGCCGGGCGCGGGATCGGCAGGCGTCGCAAGGTCAGTCCTCCAGCATGTAGGCCAGGATCAGCGGCGCGACGATGGTCGCGTCGGAATGGATATCGAAGCGCGGGGTCCCGGGGCGCAGCTTGCCCCAGGTGATCTTCTCGTCCGGTGGTGCCCCGGAATAGCCGCCATAGGTGCTGTCAGCATCGGTGACCTGACAGAAATAGCCCCAGGTCGGGGTATCCTCCAGACCCAGTTCGCGGGTAATCAGCGGCACCACGCAGATCGCGAAGTCGCCCGGGATGCCGCCGCCGATCTGGAAATAACCAATCCCGGGGGCCGGGTCGCAGTTCTCCAGATACCAGCGCACCAGGCGGTTCATCTGTGCCGTACCCGGCTCCACGCAGTCGTGGCGGGCCACGTCACCGCGCATGACCGCGGCGGAAAACGCATTGCCGGTGGAGGAGTCTTCCCAGCCGGGGGTCCAGATCGGGACGCCGCATTCATCGGCGGCCAGCAGCCAGCTGGCCTCGGGCTCGATGAAGCGTTCGCGCAGCCACGCGTCGCGCAGCACGTCCTGCAGGTAATCGGCGGGCGAAGCCTGGCGCCCGGATCGCGCCGCCGCCTCCCAGCGCCGGATCAGCAGCGACTCCACCGTCTGCATCACCGTTTCCGGGATGCCGATGTCGGTCACCCGGCTGACCCCGCGGGCGTACAGTTCGGCCTCGCGCTGCGGCCCGAGGGTGCGCCAGTCCGGCAGGGTCTCGTAGGTGTCGGCGCCGATCAGGCGAAAGGCGTCCTCCTCGAGATTCGCGCCCGTGCAGGCGATCCCGTGGATCAGGCCGGCGCGGATGGCGCGCGAGAGGATGCGACCGAACCCGGCGCTGGACATCGCTCCCGACATCGACAGGAACATGCGCCCGCCGGCGTCGGCGTGGTCGCGCCAGGCGCGCGCGGCCGCGCGCAGCTCGCGGGCGTTGAAATGCCCGTAATGGCGCTCGATGAACTCTGCGACCTGCATCCGCTCAGCCCCCGGCCCCGGCGCCCGAGTAGACGCCGCCCGAGCTGCCCCGCTCGGAGATGGTCTGACCGAACCCCCCGCGATCGGAGCGGTTGCTCACCCGGCCGGCGATGGGCGCGCCCGGCGCCGGGATGATCGGCATCGGGATCACCCAGGTCTCGGGGTCGCCCAGGGTCATGCGGGCGGTGTCGAAGCCGGCGGTGTAGAGCTCGTGCAGCCAGTTGGCCAGATCGTCCTCGGGCGTGGCATCGGCGTCCGCGGCCACGTGCACGACCCGCGCGATACCGGCGGAGCGCAGGCTCTCCGGCCCGGGGAGGATGGAGTCATCGATGAAATAGCGGTTGTCGTAATCGCCGGGGCCCGGCGTCGCGGACGTCAGACGGCGGGCATCGCAGACCCACACCGGCGGCGCGTCCGCGGGCACGCCGCGCGCCCAGCGCGCCGCCACCCGCGGCGCCATGGTCACCATCGCGTTCACGACTTCACGCGAGTCGACCATGATGCGGGGATCCCCCGCGTGCGGGGGCGCGACCGTGGGTTCCGCGTCCAGCCGGCGCATCATGCCCGCGGGCTCGGAGTTGGCCCGCGGCCAGTGATCGAAGGTCGCGATCAGCTGACAGGTCCCTTCGGCAAAAAGCGTCGCCGCCATCTGCACGCTCAGACCGCCCGGCAGGTCCACCACCGTCAGGGTATCCGGACGCAGCCAGTCCCAGGTGCCCGGGGGACGCTCGGCGGCAATCCGCTCGTGCAGCTGCTGCTCGTGTGGTTGCAGCTTGAGGCGATCGATCCCGGCGAACAGCGTCGGGCAGTGATACGGCCGCCACGGCCCCTCCGGATGCGGCCCGTACAGGCGGTACAGCCGTTCATGGTGCATGTAGTCACGCCAGTCTTCGGAGACCGTCTGCCCCTCCACCGGCGGTGCGGCATCGGGGTCTTCGGTGCCGGTCCCCAGCGGGGACCCCAGGCGTTCAAGCAGTTGTAACCATCGTCGGGACATAGCTCGCATCATGCTGGATCACGGGATGACGGCTGACCCGGGTGTGATACCCGGCGAATTCGCCGTCGACGAGAAAGACCCCCACCACCGGGTAGCCCATGCCATGGGAAAACCACAGCGGTGCGGGTTCGAAGAATTCCTGCAGGACGAAGCCCTGCGGGTCCTGCAGCGCGGTATCCAGGGCCTCGTCCCAGGCCTGCGCCGACAGCGCGGCGCCAATCCGGATGCCCTCGCCCATGCGTCCGTAGGTGCGTTTCAGCACCCATTCCTCGCGCTCGGCCAGCCACGCGTCACGCCCCTCCGCCCGGGGATAGCACGAACGGGTGAAGTCACGCGCCAGCGTGGCCTGCGTGGCCTCGGACAGGCCCAGCGCATGTTCGGCCGGAGCCGCGTGAAAGCGCTTGCTCTCCGCCACCACGGCGGTCAGCGGGTTCATGCAGGGCACCTCCTGCGCAACCCGCAGCCACGCCTGCGGGTCGGGCAGCCCGGGAATCCATTCCGCGGGGTAATGCCGGAACAGCGCATCCACCGGCCGATCGAACAGGTGCGGACGGTCATCACGCCACTGCAGATTGGCCGGCGAGCCGATGACCGTCGCATGCCCGGCCGCTTCCAGCCATCGCGCCACCGCGGCGACCTGCTGCAGATCCACCGACCAGGCGGTTGCGTGGACCAGACCGATGCGCGGCCACGGCGCCAGCGCGGCGGTGATCGCCGCGGCCAGGTCCCCGGCCGGCTGCATCCCGCGCACGCCCGTCGCCGCGGCGACGGTGGCGTCCAGCTCCGCGGTCTCGGCCAGCCCGCCGGGCACGTCCTGATTGAACTCGCTGATCCGCCAGCATTCGTCGGTGCTCCAGTGGAAGTCACAGCGCGTCAGCCGCGGTCCGGGCGCAGGCGCCGTGGCCACGACCTCGCGCAGTTCGGCCGGCACCCCCACCGCCTCAAGACAGGCCGGCTGAGTGCGCACCGCCTCCTCCATCTCGCACTGTGCCGCCCAGGCGGTCTGCGCACGCCGCACCAGCGCCCGGTGCTCTTCGGCGCCCAGCACCAGGAAATCCGGCAGCACCGTGGGGTCGCCGGCCTGGTGCATGTCCCACTTGCCCAGCTGCAGGGACAGCCGTTCCAGCAGGCGGCGCACCTGCGGCGGCTCCAGCGGCCAGGGTTCGGTTCTCACCCGCGCAGTCCCAGCAGGGTCGAGACCAGCGGTGCCAGCACGACTCCGGCCAGCGCCAGCAGGATGTAGACCCCGCCCTCGCGATCGCGCGAGCGGACCGCCGGCACGCCTTCGTCGCCGGCCTGATTGCCGGCATGGGCCGGCGCGGGCGGCCGCATCACCTCGTGGCCCAGCACCGGCAGGGCGATCACGCTGAATCCGATCAGGGCATCGGCGAATCCGCGATAGTCGCCGTGTACCGCGTAGGTCAGGGTGATCGCACAGGCGATCATGAAATAGGCGGCCGCCTTGGCGTCCTCCATGTTGCGATCGCGCACCACACGGCGGTAGAAGTCGGTCTTCTCCCGTCGGATCCACAGCCCCAGGGTCAAGACCAGGATCAGCCAGCCCATGCCGAAGAACCACGGGGTGATCCACCAGCCATCCTCGTAGCCCGGCAGCACCTCGAAGACCCAGCCGTACTCCAGCCCGCCGGCCTCCAGATCGCCCCAGCTCGCGCCGCCGAAGATCATCCCGGTCGCCAGCACGAACGCACCGAGGAAGACCCCGGCGGCAAGATTGCCACGCTCGAACACGTCCACCTGCAGGCGCGGGCCGAACAGCTGCCCGGCCACCTGTCCGAAGACCTTGATCGCGGCGAACGCCATCAGGGCGTAGAGCACGAACCAGAACCCCTCGATGGTCGGGTCGGCGTGATGCACAAGCACCCACAGGCACCATGCAAAACCCAGGATGATCCCCAGACGCACCGCGCCGATCGCCGCATTGCCCCGCCGATACAACGGGTGCAGGCGCGAGGCGCGGTTCCAGAGCAGGCCAAAGAAGGAGATGACCAGCGCCATCCCGAACACCACACCGGTGTCCGGCCAGAAGATGTCGGCCTCATAAAAGAAGACCGCGGACAGGGCGCCGACCCACACCCCGATCATCAGGGGCCCGATCATCTTCTGCAACAGATAGACTTTATGATCCGTGTACATCTCGCGCCCCATCCGGAAACACGCCCAGCGGCTGGGCCATACAATGGAAGGTGCCCCCGAGATGCACCAGCGCGCGGGCATCCAGCCCCACCGGCCGGTGATCCGGCAGGCAGTCGGCCAGCACCCCCAGCGCGACCGCATCCTCGGGCACGCCGAACTGCGGCACGATCACGCGCCCGGGAGCAATGTAGAAATTGGCGTAACTCGCCGGCAGCCATTCATCATCGGGACCCTGCAGCACGGGGGCCGGCAGACTCACGACCTCGGGCGGGCCGGTCACCAGATCCAGCGCGCTCAGACGCCGATGCATGTCCTCCAGCATCGCCGCGTCCGGGTGCGCCCCGTCTGCCGAACGCATCGCCACGATGCGATCCGGGGCCACGAAACGGGCCAGGTTGTCGATATGACCGTCGGTATCATCCCCGCTCAGGCCACGCGGCAGCCAGTGCACCCGCCGCACGCCCAGGGTCGTGCGCAGGGCCCGTTCCATCTCCGGCGTGTCGGGATTGTCACGCGCGGGCGCGCCCAGCACCGATTCGGTGGTCAGCAGATCCCCGGCCCCGCTGGATTCCAGCGCGCCCCCCTCCAGCGTCAGCGGCAGGCGCTCGCGGCGCTGGCCCCAGCGGCGCGCCAGCATGAGCGGGACCAGCGCATCCAGTTCGCAGGGGTGCTTGTTGCCCCAGCCGTTGAAGCCACCGTCGACCAGCAACGTCCGTGAACCCTCGCGGACCCACAGGGGGCCGGCATCGCGCATCCAGATGTCGTTGACCGGCAGCGGCTCCAGCCGCAGCGAGATCCCGTCCTCGCCCCCCAGCAACGCACCCGCATCTTGGCGTTCCTCGGGCGATACCAGCACGCATACGGGTTCCACCTCGCGCAACTCGGCGACCAGCTCCCGAAAGGCCGCCAGCACGCCGGCGTATTGCCCGCGCCAGGCCTGCTCCGCGGACGGCCATGCGAGCAGCGTGCCGCCTCGCGGTTCCCACTCCGCCGGAAACCTGCGGACGGGTGCGGTCGGATGCGTTCTCGCCGCACCCGCAACATGATCGTCCGTATCCGCTGCCGCCGGCACCGCCCCCATGACCTCTCCCCTCCCCCCTTGAAGACACCCCGAAGGTCACACTCCGGGCGCGGATAATGCCACAACCCTGCGAAGCCCTCCACCGGACCACTCCGGCACGCGTTACACTGCGATGAACAGTCGTCACAATTACGGGCGAGGAGCCGGAACCACATGTGGCTTAGGGTCACCAGCGAACTGGACATGCATCTGACGGCGGCCAGCCCGATGCTGCTGCTCCTGCGCCCGCGCAGCGACGCCCATCAATGGGTGGCCGCCGATCGCTATCGGGTTACCCCCGACATCGACGTCGCCGAATACACCGACCGCCACGGCAACCTGTGCCAGCGGCTGATGGCGCCGGCCGGACCATTCTCGATCCATGTCAGCGCCGATGTGCGCATCCGCCCGGAGCCGGTTCACGTCACCGACGCGCTGTTCGTCCCGGTCGAACAACTGCCCGACGACGTGCTGGTCTACCTCCTGCCCAGTCGCTTCTGCGAAGCGGACCGGCTGGGCCGGAAGGCCTGGGAAATCGTGGGTGGCTGCCGCCCGGGCCACGAACAGGTCACCGCGATCTCGCGCTGGATCCATAGCCACATCGAATACCGCACGGAAACCGACCCGACCCCGATCTCCGCCAGCGAGGTCCTGGCGCGCGGCAGTGGGGTGTGTCGCGATCTCGCCCATCTGGGCATGGCCCTTTGTCGCAGCCTGAGCATCCCCGCACGGATCACCGCAGGGTACGTGCACGACCTGGAACCGATGGACCTGCACGCGTGGTTCGAGGCCTGGGTCGGCGGGCGCTGGCACACCTTCGACCCGACCCAGGCCCGGCCTGGCAACAGGCGGGTACGCCTGGCCTACGGGCGTGACGCGGCCGATGTCCCGCTTTATCATCTGTTCGGCCCCCCGGCGATCCCCACGCGCATGGAGGTCTCGGTGGAGACCCTGACGCCGGCCGGTTGACCCGGGCGCCGGTTTCAGGAGCCGACCTCAGGAACCGGCCGGCTTCTTCTTGCTCTCGGATTTCGAGGCATTCACCGCACGCTTGAAGCTCCAGTTCCGCAGCTCACGGATCTGCTCGACCATGGTCTTCGACAGCGGGACCGTGCTGATCGCCGCCCGGATGATGTCCTTCTGATTGAACGTCCGCCCCTCGCGGTAGGCCTCGATGCGGGCCGAACGCACCAGCTGCTCGATCTCGGCCCCGCTCCACTCCTTGGTGGTGGCGGTGAGATACCCCATGTCGAACTGGTCCGGATCGCCACCATGATGGCGAATGTGCAGCTCCAGGATCTCCCGGCGCTCGTCGGCGTTGGGCAGATCCAGAAAGAACAGCTGGTCGAAGCGGCCCTTGCGCATCAGCTCCGCCGGCATCAGCTCGATGCGATTGGCAGTAGCCGCGACGAACACCCTGGGCGACTTCTCCTGCAGCCACGTCAGGAAGCTGGAGAAAATGTTCACGTTACCGCCGCTGCCGGTGGAGTCGAAGCCGAAGGCATTCTCCAGCTCGTCGATCCACAGCACCACCGGCGCGATCTCGTCGGCGATTCGGGTCGCGCGGGCGAACGCGTACTCCGGCGTACCAAAACTGCCTGACAGCACCAGACTCATGTCCAGACGCGCCAGCGGCAGGTCCCACGCCGCCGCGATGGCCTTGGCCGCCATGCTCTTGCCGCAGCCGGAGACCCCCATGAACAGCACCCCGGCGGGCAGCGGCACCCCTTCCTCGTAGGCCTTTTCCGAGAACAGGTCGGCGCGCGTGGTGACCCACTCCTTGAGCACCCCGAGCCCGCCGATGTCCTCCAGCGAACGCTGCGGGGGATAGAACTGCAGCACGCTCTCCTTGCGCAGGATCTGGCCCTTCTCCTCCTGCACCTCGCGCAGCAGGGTGTCCTCGTCGACGTCCTGCATGCGCAGCAGGCGCGAGGCCAGGTGGCCGGCCTCGTTGAGCGACAGCCCGCGCATCCCCGCCGCCAGACGGAACAGCAGCTCGCGCGAATGCGCCTCGGCGCCGCGACGCCCCTCGAGAAACTCCAGCAGTTCCTCTTCGGTGGGCAGATCCACGTCGACCAGGAAGATCTCCTTCTTGATAATGTCCGGGAGATGCAGCTGCGGGCAACTGACGAAGACCACGTTGCTGGTCCCCTTCAGCTCGTAGTAGAGATCGCGCAGTCCGCGCACCAGTCCGGGGCGCTGGTCGAACCATACCGGCAGATCCTTGAACAGGCTCATGCGGGGCGGATCACGATGACCGGCGATGCGTGTCAGCGCCGCCTCGGGATCATGGACCGCCGGCTCGGCCTCCACCGCCGGCCCGCCCGACGGATCCTCCTCCAGGGCAGCGAAACCGCGCGCCGCTGACCACACCTGCAGCCGGCCCTCTTCCCCGTAATATTTGCGGGCCACCTGCTGGAGCAGGCGTTCGATGCGATCCTCGTCCCAACCCTGCAGGTAGATGATCGGGTAGCGCGAGTGCAGCCCGCGCAGGATCCGTTCCACCGTCGGGTTCCGCTTCGCCGCCATTTACGCTCCTGAGTCCGGGCTACGGGCCCCAGTATAGACCGCTGCCATCACCCGGGCGCAGCCCGCCACGGTTTGACGGGACCATGGCATTCGTGATTCTTTCCACACAGAATCACGAGGGGGCCAGCATGGTCGACCGCAGCCTGACCGGGCACGAAATCGTTCTCGAACCGCAGGACACCATCCAGTCCCGCACCGATACCCGCGGCGTCATCGACCTGGCCAACAACACCATGGTGCGCATCTCGCAATACAGCCGCGAGGAACTGATCGGCGCCCCCCACAGCATCGTGCGCCACCCGCACATGCCGCGCGCCGCCTTCTACGCGATGTGGCAGATCATCCAGGGCGGCGACGAGTTCTTCGGTTTCGTCAACAACCGCGCGAAGAACGGCGACAACTACTGGGTCTTCGTGCGGGTGGCCCCGCGCACCTCGGCCAGCGGCGAGATCACCGGCTACAGCTCGGTGCGCATTCGTCCCAAACGCGAGGCCGTCGAGGAATGGTCGAAGATCTATGCCGACATCCTCGCCGTGGAACAGAAATATCCCAGGGAAGAACAGGTCCAGGCCGGCTATCAGGCGATCCAGAAGGCCATGCGCAAGCGCGGTTTCCGTCACCTGACCGACTGGGTCATGAAATCCGTATAGCGCGGGGGCATGTTGCAGCACGGACGCCGCCGGCGTAACGTTTGAGTCCGTGAGAACAACGTTTTCGAGGCCTCGATCCATGCACGCCATCCAGGAAGATCCCCGGCAACAGGAACGCGAGCTGCGCGCCCGGCGCCGTTCGCTCAACCTGCTGGTGGCAGCCACCGCCGCGGTGCTGGCGTTCTGGGCCCCGCCGGGCTACGACTCCCCGGTGGCCACGGTAACCCAGGCGGACTGGTCTCAACTGGACTGGCCGGGCAGCGAAGCGCCGGGTTCGGCCGAAGTCACGGAATTCCGCCCGCAGCTCCCGCCGCCGGGCGTGGATGCCGATCAGGTCACCATGGAAGAGAGCGACGACACCATGGTTCTGACCCTGGATCGCGAGCTGGAGCGCACCTCCGGCGACCTGCGCTCGCGTGACCGCGTCGAGCGCGCGCCCGCCGACTGATCCCCTCTACGCAAGCCCGGATGAGGCCCCGAGGCGTTCGCCTGCCCGTCCTGCGGCTGCTGCCGGCGCTGTGCCTGCTGTTGCTGACGGCCGGCATTGCCGGGTCGGGAACGGCCCTCGCCGATTCCCCGGCCGCCACCGTCACCGCCGGGGGTGAGCCCGTCCCGGTGCAGCGCTACCCCGCCGACCACGGCCCCGTCCTGCTGTGGTTTCCCTCCGAGCATGGCCTGCAGGACGAGCACCGCCAACAGGCCCTGGCCCTGCAGGCACGCGGCGTGGAAGTCTGGCTCACGGATCCGTTCACCGGGCATTTCCTGCCGGAGGCCGCCTCTTCGTTCGACGACATGCCGCTGGCCACCGTACCGGATCTGCTGGACGCCGCACGCGAGGAGACCGAGCGCCCGGTGTTCGTCCTTGCAAGCGACCGGGCCTGGCCCTGGCTGCTCACCGGGCTGCACCAGTGGCAGCAGGCCAACCCCGGCTCGGAGGATCTCGCCGGCGTGCTGATGCTCAGCCCGTTCCTGCATACCGGGGCGGACGCCGCCGAGCCCGAGCTCCAGCCGATCGTCCACTACAGCAACCTGCCGGTCTTCATCCTGCAGCCCGTACAATCTCCGCAGTTCCAGCACCTGGGCCGCGTGCGCGCGGCGCTGGCCGAAGCCGGCAGTTCGGTGGGCGTGAGGCTGCTCCCCGAGCTGCGCGACCGCTATTTCTTCCGGCCGGACGCCACCGCCGCCGAACGCCTCGCACGCGAGGCGCTGCCGGGCGAACTGCTGCGCGGCATGGACCTGCTGGCCCGCACGCCCTCGGCACGCGAGCCGCGCGTGCCGGCGGCGGATGTCGACCTCGCGGTGCGCACCCCGTCGGGCACCGACGCCCGCCTGAACCCGGTGGAACAGCAACCGGACGCGCCGGAACTGATCCGTCCCGATCTGGCCGGTGAGGAACACGACCTGCGCGACTACCGCGGCGAGGTCATTCTCATCAACTTCTGGGCCAGCTGGTGCCCGCCCTGCGTGCACGAGATGCCATCGATGCAGCGCCTGGAAGACGAACTGCGCGACGAGGGCTTTCGCATCCTCGCGGTGAACCTGGGCGAACCGGAAGACACCATCCGCGCATTCATCGAGGACGAGGTGCAGACCGACTTCACCATTCTGCTCGACCCGCAGCAGGAGTCGCTGGAAGACTGGCGCGCCCTCGCCTTCCCCACCAGCTACGTGGTCGACCGCGAGGGGCGCGTGCGCTACGCCCTGTACGGCGCCATCGAATGGATGGAGCCCGGAGTCATCGAACAGATCCGCGGTCTGCTGGAGGAGTAGCCGGCAAACGCCGGGCGCGAACGTGCACATTGATCGGCGTTTGCCTAGGATACGGGCACCACAATGGAAGCGAGGACGATCATGACGGAAAACACCGAGGGACGACTCCCCAACCTGCCCGTACCCCTGTTCGCAACCGTGATGGGCATGGCGGGCCTGACCCTGGCCTGGCGCACCGGCGAAATCGTCTGGGACGGCCCGTCCACGATCAGTGCGGCACTGACCGGACTGACCACGGTGCTGTTCATCTTCCTCGCGATCGCCTACCTGTCGAAACTCAAGGGCTGGCCCGACAAGGTGAAAGAAGAGTTCAACCATCCAGTCAAGCTGAACTTCTTCGCCGCCACCTCCATCTCGTTGATCCTGCTGTCGATGCTCTGGTTGCCGGTGGCCGAAGGGTGGGCGCTGGCCCTGTGGATCGTCGGCGTGATCGCTCATCTGTTGCTGACACTGACTGCGATGGCCCGCTGGACCGGGGCCCAGCCGATGCCGATCGAGTCGATCAACCCGGCCTGGTTCATCCCGGTGGTGGGGAACATCCTGATCCCGCTGCCCGGCGTGGCCTTCGGCCTGATCGAGCTGTCGTGGTTCTTCTTCAGCATCGGGCTGGTGTTCTGGATCGTGCTGATGACGCTGGTGTTCTACCGCTTCATCTTCCACGACCCACTGCCCGAGCGCATGATGCCGACCCTGGCCATCCTGCTGGCACCCCCGGCGGTGGGCTTTCTGGCGTGGATCGAACTGACCGGCGAGGTGGACGCCTTCGCGCGCATCCTCTACTACATCGGCGCGTTCCTGTTCCTGCTCCTGCTGGTGCGCCTGCCGGCGTTCCTCCGCCTGCCCTTCTTCCTCTCCTGGTGGGCCTATTCGTTCCCGGTCGCGGCGTTCAGCATTGCCACCATGGAATTCGGCCGGCATGCGGCCCTGCCGCTGATGGAAACCCTGGGCGTGATCCTGCTGGCACTGACCACCATCCTGATCGTCGGCCTGGCGCTGCGCACCCTGAAGGCGGCCCGCGCCGGAGAGATCTGCCGCCCCGAGTAGGCCGGGACCGCGTCAGAGTTCGTCGCGGACCCAGCGGATGATGTCGGGGGCGCGCATCGCCCCCGGCTGCCGGGCAACCTCCCGACCCTCCTCGAACAGGGCGAGGGTCGGGATACTGCGAACGCCGAAACGGGCCCCCAGGGCCTGTTCGCTATCCGTATTGATCTTTGCGAGCCGCACCCGGGGTTCCAGCTCGGCCGCCGCACGCTCGAACTCGGGCCCCATCATCTTGCACGGCCCGCACCACGAGGCCCAGAAATCCACCAGTACGGGGATGTCGTTGCGCTGCAGGTGCCGGTCGACGTTGTCGCCGGTCAGTTCCGCAGGTCGCGCACAGAACAGTGCCCCGTGGCACTGACCACACTTCGGTGCGCCCCCGATGCGGCGCGACGGTATGCGGTTCACGGCATCGCAATGCGGACAGACGACATGTACGGATTCCTTCATTGCAATCACCTCGGGGCCGGAACCAGACTTCCCCCCCTGTATAGCATCCGGAACACGGGGCCGTGCGGAAGACCCGCACGAATTCCGGCACTGCCTCATGAATACCCGGTCAACGTTGCACGCAAGCGACGAGTTCTGTATTCGTATATGCGGACCTCCCGAAATACCCGGTCCGCGAGCCGCACCACAACGCCCCACCCGAACCCCGAACGGTACGCGCATGAGTGACAAGCTCGTCGTAGAGGATCTCTACAAGATTTTCGGGCCGCGCCCGCACCGCGCCCTGGAACTGATGGAGCAGGGTCTGGACAAGGATGCGATCTTCGCCCGCACCGGCAATACCGTGGGCGTGCGCGAGGCCAGTTTCAGCATCCGCGAGGGCGAGGTCTTCGTGATCATGGGTCTGTCCGGTTCGGGCAAGTCGACCATGGTCCGGATGTTCAACCGCCTGATCGAGCCCACCGCCGGCCACCTGTACGTGAACGGCGAGGACATCACCCGCATGAGCCGCAGGCAGTTGATCGACCTGCGCCGGCGCGACATGTCGATGGTGTTCCAGTCGTTCGCCCTGCTCCCGCACAAGACCGTCATCGAGAACGCCTCGCTGGGCCTGGACGTCTCCGGTTTCGATCGTGTCCGCCAGCACGAACGGGCCCTGCAGGCCCTGGAGGCCGTGGGGCTCGGCGCGCACGCCAACAGCTACCCCGACGAACTCTCCGGCGGCATGCAGCAGCGTGTCGGCCTGGCCCGCGCCCTGGCCACCGACCCCACCATCCTGCTGATGGACGAGGCTTTCTCCGCGCTGGATCCGCTGATCCGTACCGAGATGCAGGACGAGCTGCTGCGCCTGCAGCAGGAAAAGAGCCGCACGGTGGTGTTCATCTCGCACGATCTCGACGAGGCCATGCGCATCGGCGACCGCATCGCGATCATGCAGGGCGGGCAGGTGGTCCAGATCGGCACGCCGCAGGAGATCGTGTCGAACCCCGCCAACGACTACGTCCGCTCGTTCTTCTACGGCGTGGACGTGAGCCAGGTGTACTCCGCCGGCGACATCGCCCGCCACGATGCCATGCCACTGCTGCAGACCGGGCAGGCGGACGCCGCCGGGGCCCGGCAACAGCTGGGTGCCGATGGCTGTGCCGTGCTGCTGGACGAAGGGGCACGCTTCCGTGGCCTGGTCTCCGCACGCAGCCTGACGGACGCCGCCGATCTCGACGCCGCACGCATCGACGGCATCGACACGGTGGAGGCCTCCACCGCCATGTCCGATGTCCTCGGCCGCGCCGCCGCCAGTGACTGGCCGCTGGTCGTGGTGGAAGACGGCCGTTTCATCGGGACCCTGTCGCAGCGCGACCTCCTGCAAACCCTCGACCGGACCCATCAGTAGGCCCACCCCCATGACGCAAGACGAACCGGACCTCCAGGACCACGAAACCATCGGGCCGCTCGAATCACTGGCCGAGTGGTTCAACGAGACCGTACTGGAGCCGATCACCATCGGTGACTGGATCGAGGACGGGGTCGACTGGATCAGCGACAACCTCCAGGGACTGCTGGACGGGATCGAGGCGGTCATCCGCGCCCTGGTGGACGCGACCGAGTTCCTCCTGCTTTACCCGCTGTGGCTGACCGCCTTACTGATCGCCGGCGGCGTCTGGATGCGCCTCGGCCACAAGGCCGGGGCCATCACCACCAGCGTACTGGCCGCGGCCTTCGGCCTCGGGGTGTTCTCCGAAACCGTACAGGCCCTGCTGTGGTTCCCGCCTCCCTGGGTGCTGGCCGTGCTGATCGTGCTGGCGGGGATCTGGCGCGTGGGCTGGCGCTTCGGGCTGTTCGCGGCGGTGGCGCTGCTGCTGATCTTCTCGATGGAGCTGTGGCCGGAGACCATCCGCACCCTGTCGCTGGTGGTCGCCTCGTCGATCGCTGCCCTGATCATCGGCCTGCCGATCGGCATCGCGATGTCGCGCAACGACACCGTGGAGATGCTGGTACGCCCGGTGCTGGACCTGATGCAGACCATGCCACCGTTCGTGTATCTGATCCCGGCGGCGATCTTCTTCGGTCTGGGGACCGTACCCGGCGCGATCGCCACGCTGATCTTCGCCATGCCGCCGGCGGTGCGCCTGACCAACCTCGGCATCCGCCAGGTCAGCCGCGAGCACGTGGAGGCGGGCCAGGCTTTCGGCTGCACCCCGCGTCAGCTATTGTTCAAGATCCAGCTGCCGCTGGCGATGCCGTCGATCATGGCCGGCATCAACCAGACCATCATGCTGGCGCTGTCCATGGTGGTGATCGCGTCGATGATCGGCGCCGGCGGCCTCGGCGGCACCGTGCTCACCGGCATCCAGCGTCTGCAGGTCGGCGTCGGCTTCGAGGGCGGTCTGGCCGTGGTGTTCCTCGCGATCCTGCTCGACCGTATCAGTCAGAGTTTTGGCCAGCGCCGGCGCGAGGGCAATGCCTACGGCAATCTGCTGCGCTGGTTCTTCAGCGGCCGGCAGAAGGCCGATGCCTGATCATCCGTTCATCCACGCGGCCGCCCCGAATCCCGGCGGCCGGATGCTCAAGAAGCAACAAGGAGAACCGTAACCATGATGAAGAAGAAACTGCTGACGACCGCCACGGCCGCTGCCCTGTCCCTGGGCATGGCGACCTCCGCCGCGCAGGCGGACGACGTGCGCATCGGCTGGACCGCCTGGGCCGATGCCGAGTTCATCACCCAGGTCGCCGACCGCGTGATCCAGGAACGCCTGGACACCGGCGTGGAGCTGGTGCAGACCGACATCGCCCCGCAGTACGCCGGTCTGGCCGGGGGCGACCTCGACCTGATGCTGATGTCCTGGCAGCCGATCACCCACGAGGACTACATCGACCAGTTCGGCGATGACATCGTCGATCTGGGCGTGCTGTACGACAATGCCAAGCTGGGCTGGTTGGTGCCCGCCTCGCTGCACGCCGAAGGCCTGACCTCCATCGAAGACCTGCGCGATGACGAATGGCGCGATCGCCTGAACGGCGAGATCCAGGGCATCGACCCGGGCGCCGGCCTGACCCGTCTGTCGCACGACACCATCGAGGAATACGAGCTGGATTACACCCTGATCGAAGCCTCCGATGCCGCGATGACCGCCGCGCTCGACCGCGCCATCCGTCGTGACGACGCCATCGTGGTCACCGGCTGGAGCCCGCACTGGAAGCTGGGCGCCTACGAGCTCGAATACCTCGAGGATCCGAAGGGCTCGCTGGGTGGTGCCGAGTCCATCCACGCCATGTCGCGTACCGGCTTTGCCGACGACCATCCCAAGGTCGCCGCCTTTGCCGGCTGCATGAACATCGACATCGACCTGCTCAACGAGTACATGTACCTGGCCGACGAGGAGTCCACCGGCCACGCGGTGGACAAGTTCTTCAATGACGAGGCCGGGCTGATCGACGAATGGGTGGCCTGCGCCCGTAACTGATCCCGTCCAGGGAACGCACCGGCAGCCTCGCGCTGCCCCCGGGCCCGGCCTTCTGGTCGGGCCTTTTTTATATCCGGCGCCCTCCCCGATCGGGCCTCTAATCGGCCAGGGGGCTGGTCTCCTACGGTTGCACCCGGCCACGTAGGAGGCCGGCCCTCCGGCCGATTCCGCATCCGGGCTACCCCTGCGCCGAATCGGCCAGAGGCTGGCCTCCTACGGCCAGACCCTGCCCCGGTAGGAGGCCGGCCCTCCGGCCGATCTCACGTCCGGGTAACCTCCTGCGCCGGATCGGCCAGAGGCTGGCCTCCTTGTGTGTCGTCGCAGAGGGAGCGCTACCATCTGTGGCACCGGGCTCGGGGTAACCCGTTGGCCTCCTGAGGTCTTGAACCTGCTCCGTAGATCGGTCCCCGCGCCCTTCTCATCTCGAAGTTTGAACGGTATCCAAGCCCCCCGTGAAGGACGGGTGAGGCTGTACGGACAAGGCGAGAGGACGAGATGGCTCATATCGGCATTGATGTCAGCAAGAACAAGCTCGACTGCATGTGGGTTCGGGATCTGGAGGCGGGCAAGGTCAAGCCCAAGGTGTTTCC
>NZ_KB898768.1:0-303863 GCF_000377885.1 Thioalkalivibrio sp. AKL17 | reverse complement strand
TCGTCGACCTTTTCGACCGAGTCGGAGATCAGGGACTTGATCTCCTTGGCGGCCTGGGCGCTGCGCTGGGCGAGGTTGCGGACCTCGGTGGCGACGACCGCGAAGCCGCGGCCCTGTTCGCCGGCGCGGGCGGCTTCGACCGCGGCGTTGAGGGCGAGCAGATTGGTCTGGAAGGCGATCTCGTCGATGACGCCGATGATGTCGGAGATCTTTTTCGAGGACTGGTTGATCTCGCCCATGGCGCCGACGGCCTTGCTGACCACCTCGCCACCCTCGGCGGCCTTGTCGCGCGCGGCGGCGGCGAGCTGGTTGGCCTGCTTGGAGTTGTCGGCGTTGGATTTGACCGTGGAGGTCATCTCTTCCATGGAAGAGGCGGTTTCCTCCAGGGACGAGGCCTGTTCCTCGGTGCGCTGGGACAGATCGGTGTTGCCCTGGGCGATCTCGGAGGAGGCTGAACGCACGTTGTTGGCGCCCTCCAGGATCTGCCCGACCAGCCGGTCGAGGTTGTCGATGGTGTCGTGGATGGCATCGCGGAACTCCGCGAACTCGCCCTGGAAGTCCCCTTCCAGTCGTGCGGTCAGATCGCCTTCGGACATCGCCTGCATTACGCGCGAACCTTCGCGCAACGGTGGCACCACCGCGTCCAGCAGTTCGTTGACGCCCTCGGCGATGTTCTTCACGAAACCGTCGTAGTCGTCCGGGGTCAGGCGCTCGTCCAGCTTGCCGCGTGCCGCATCGCGGATCAGGGCGTCGATGTTCGCTTCGGCCTGGCGCAGGTCGGTCACGTCCTCCCATTCGACCATGTAGCCGGAAGAATTGCCGTCCTCGTCGGTCAGCTGGGTGGCCTTCAGCTCGACCTGGAGGTCACCCATGCGCAGCGTGTGTTTCGCCGGCAGTCCGGTGTGGCCGGCCCGCGATTCGCGTGGGGCATCGAGATAGATCTCGGCGAGGTTGCAGCCCCTCGGATTCAGTGGATCGAATCCGCGGGCATGCTCCTGGATCTCCTTGTGGTACTCGCGCAGAAGCGCCTGCGCCGCCGGATTGGCATAGGTCACCCGCAGGTCTGTGTCGGCCATCATCTGGGCCTGGGCCGAACCCTCGAAGGCGGAGCGCATGCGCGCCAGCTCGCGTTCGAAGCGGTTGCGCTCGGTAACGTCGTTCCACTCCACCATGTTGCCCAGATAGCGCCCGTTGGCGTCGACGATGGCCGAGGCCTTCAGCTTGAACTCAAGGTCCGCCACTTCGATCTCGGCTTCCCATGGCAGGCGCGACGGATCCTGCAGGATCGCGCGCTGGTGGGCGGGGTTCTCGTGGAACTGGTCAATGGACTGGCCGACCAGATTGTCCGGGTCGAAGTGGGGGAAGCGTTCGCGGATCGACCCCTTGCGGTTGCGAAGGAGTTCGACCACGGACTGATTCGCGTAGATGATGTTCATGTCCGGGTCGCACATCATCACCGACATGCTGGCGCCTTCGCAGGCGGCCCGCATGAACTGGGCATCCAGTTCGACGCTCGGGGTTTCGGACTGCGGGTTATCTGCCATGGCGGTGTCCTCGCTGGACGTGTTCTGCGAATTTTCGGGCTTGCTCGATGCGGCGGTCTTTCTGCGCGAACGCCGCGCGGCCGGCTTCTTCGTCGGAGTGGTGCCGGCCTGAGGGGCACTGTTGTCAGGCGTCTCGACCGCGGAGTTTTCCGGGGCGTTTTCCGCGCCCGCAGCAGGCGTGGCGCCCGGAGCGGCATCGTCCCCCGGGGCTTCCGTCGCTCCGGATTGCCCGGATGCGGATGCGCGTGCGTCCTGAGGGCGGTCCGTACCGTCTTCGGCATCCATCCAGCCCAGCGGATCGTTGCCCAGTTTGTTGCGCTTGCGTGTGCTCATTGCGTGTCCCGTCGTTCAGGCCGTTGCCGTCGCGGTTTCCATCAGGTCCCCGGCGAGCGCCTTGAAGTCCCCGGCGGCGCGATGCCGGGGCTGGTATTCGAAGATCGTCTGGCCGAAGCTCGGGCTCTCGGCCAGCACCACCGACTCGCGGATGGTGGTTTCCAGCAGTTGCGAGCCGAAGTGCTCGCGGATCCGGTCGCGCACCTCGCGGGCGTGGCGGCGCTGTTCCATGAACCGCGACAGCACGATCCATTTCGGCCGCGAGCCGCCCAGGCGCTCCTCGATGCCGTGCAGGATGCGCATCAGCCGCGACAGCCCGTTAAGCGAGAGGAAGTCGCCGGCCACCGGGATCAGCATCTCGTCGGCGGCGATGATGGCGTTCATGCCCAGCAGCCCGGCCGATGGCGGGCAGTCGATCAGCACGAAGTCGAACGGTTCGTCCATCGCCGCCAGGGCCCGCTGGAGGCGCCAGCCGCGTTCGGCACCGCCCTGGTTCAGGTTTTCCACTTCCTGCAGGTGCTCGCCGGCGGCGACCACCTTGAGTCCGTTGCCGGCCTCGCTGAAGGCGTCCTGCATGCGCGCCTCGCCGTGCAGCACCCGGTCCAGCCCGGCGGGGTCCTCCAGGCCGAAGGCCATGGTCAGGTGCCCCTGCGGGTCCGCGTCGATCGCCAGCACGCGGTTCCCGGCCAGCGCCAGCGCGTGCGAAAGGTTCAGCGTTACGGTGGTCTTGCCGACGCCGCCTTTCTGGTTGATCACCGCGAACGTGCGCATCGCTCACTCGGCCTCAGGCACTCTGGCCTTCCTGGATCGCGTCTTCGCTGGCGATCAGGCCCGGGCCGAGGAGGGTGTCGATGTCCAGCACGAGGATCATCTTTTCCTCCACCGTGGCCAGCCCGCGCACGAAGTCGATGCCGATGCGGGTGCCGAAATCCGGGGCCGGCTGCAGGTTGTCGTCGCCGATGCTGTACACCTCGGAGACCGCGTCCACCACGATGCCCATCACCCGTTCGCGGTCCTCGCTGATCACCCGCAGCATGATCACCACCGTGGTGGGGCCGTACTCCAGCGGTTCCATGCCGAAGCGCAGGCGCATGTCGATGATCGGCACGATCATGCCGCGCACGTTGATCACGCCGCGGATGTAGTCGGGCGTGTTGGGCAGCGGGGTGGGGCGTTCCCAGCCCTTGATCTCCTGCACGCGGAGGATGTCCACCCCGTATTCCTCGTCGGCCAGGATGAAGGTCAGGTACTGGTCCTCCCCGGCGGTGGCCGGGTCCTGGATCGATTGTGTCGCGTCGTTCGCCATTGCGTTCGGCTCCTTGGTGATCAGGCTGCCCGGGTGTCGCGCCCGGAGGTCATGCGGGCAATGCCCGCGACGTCCAGGATCAGCGCCACCTGGCCGTCGCCGAGAATGGTGGCCCCGGCCGTACCCGGCACCCGGCGGAAATTGGTTTCGAGCGTCTTGATGACGACCTGCTGCTGCCCCAGCAGGTCATCCACCCGCAGGGCCACGCGCTGGTTGTCCGCCTCGGCCACCACCAGCAGTGCCTTGTCCGGCATCGGGGTGGGGTCGGCCAGTCCGAACAGGGCCGCCAGGTCGACGACCGGGATATATTCATCCCGCAGGCGGTACAGCGGCAGCTTGCCGAAGGCCTGCTTCACGTTCTCGGGTTCCGTCTGCAGTGACTCGACGATCGCGATCAGCGGGATCACGAAGGTCTCGTCGTGGATCTTCAGCAGCTGGCCGTCCATGATCGACAGGGTCAGCGGCAGGCGAATGGTGACCCGCGAGCCCCGGCCCGGCTCGGAATGCAGTTCGATGTTGCCGCCGAGGCTGCGGATGTTCTTCTTCACCACGTCCATGCCCACGCCGCGGCCGGACAGGTCCGACAGCTTCTCCGCGGTGGAAAGCCCGGGCTCGAAGATGTACTGCAGGATCTCGTGCGGTTCCGGATTCTGGTCCGGCCGCAGCAGACCGGCGGCGCGGGCCTTCTCCAGGATGCGGTCGGAGTTCATCCCGCGGCCGTCGTCGCGGATCTCGATCACCACGTTGCCGCCGCGATGGTAGGCCTCCAGCGTGACCCGGCCGGTGGGGTCCTTGCCGGCCGCGCTGCGCTCGTCGGGCATCTCGATGCCATGGTCGATCGCGTTGCGCACCAGGTGCACCAGCGGATCGCCCAGGTGCTCCAGCACGGTCTTGTCGATCTCGGTGAGTTCGCCCTCCATCTGCAGGTCGATCTGCTTGCCGAGCTGGCCGGAGAGGTCGTGGACCAGGCGGGGGAAGCGGTTGAAGACCTGCGCGATGGGCACCATGCGGATGCCCATCACGCTTTCCTGCAGCTCGCGGGTATTGCGCTCCAGTTCGGCCAGCCCCGAGCGCAGGCGCTCGATCTGCTGCTCCACGCGCGCGGGGTCTTCTTCCATCTGCTCGCTGATGTCGGTGAGCATCGACTGGGTGATGACCAGCTCGCCGACCATGTCGATCAGGGCGTCGATCTTGGCGGCGTTGACCCGCATGGAGCTGGATTCGGTCGGCTTCGAGGCCGCGCGTGCGGGGGCTCCGGCCGCGCTGTCCTCACCGCCGGGGGGCGCGGATGCCGGGCCGGAGCTCTCCGGGGGCGGGTCCACCGGGGGTTGCCCGCGAGCGCTGTCGCTGCTGTTTTCGAGCGGCTCGATCGCCAGGTCGCATTCGTCCTCGACCCATTCGAAGACTTCCTCGACGTCGGCACGCTCCGCGTCGCCGCGCAGCTCCAGGGTCCAGGCGAGGTAGCTGGCTTCCGGCTCAAAGCCCTCCAGCGTCGCGGGCAGGCCCTCCGCGTCGCAGTGCACCGTCAGCTCGCCCAGCTCCTCCAGCACTTCGAACATGCGCAGCGGGTCGTTGCCGGTGCGCAGCAGGTCGGCATGCGGACGAAAATGGATACGCCAGCCGCGGGGAGTCCCGTCACTGTCCCCGGGGCCGTTCTCCGGTCCGGATCCGTCAACGTTTCCGCCCGCAGTGGGCGCCGGGGCATCCGGAGTCGCATCCGGCGCCGCGTCACCCAGGGTCGCCTCGATCAGGGCACGCACCTCGGCCGCCTCGGCCGGGTCGGCTTCGCCCCCGTCGCGGGCCGCCTGCAGCTGGCCGCGCAGCACGTCCACCGCGCGCAGCAGCAGATTGACGATCTCCGGGGTGGTCTCCTGCTGACCGTTACGCATGCGGTCGAGCAGGGTCTCCATGCCGTGGGTGAATTCGGAGATCGCGCTGAACCCGAACGTCCCGGCGCCACCCTTGATGGAGTGGGCCGCACGGAAGATCGTGTGCAGGGTTTCCTCGTCGCCGGCGTTGAGCGCCAGCAACTCGGTCTCCATGTGTTCCAGCCCCTCGAAGCTTTCTTCGAGGAAGGCCTCGGTGAACTGGGACATGTCCATGGACATGGCTAGCGCAGGACCTTGTTGACGGTGCTCATCAGCTTTTCCGGATCAAACGGCTTGACCAGCCAGCCGGTGGCGCCGGCCGCCTTGCCCTCCTGCTTCTTCTCCGGTCCGGCCTCGGTGGTCAGCACCAGGATGGGCGTGAACTTGTAGTCGGGCAGCTTGCGCAGCTCGCGGGTCAGCTCCAGTCCGTCCTTGCCGGGCATGTTTACGTCGGTGATGACCAGATCGGCCTTCAGCCCCTGTGCCTTGCTCAGGCCGTCGTTGCCGTCCCGGCCCTCGGTCACGTCGTGACCGGCCTGCTTGAGCGCGAAGCTCACCATCTGTCGCATCGAGGACGAGTCGTCCACCACCAGCACCTTGGCCATTGCGTGCCCCTGTTATCCGATTGTCTTGTTCATGCGGGCGACCCCGGGTTCGGTCGTGTGACCTGCCAGCAAGCCGTGTGCCGGGGTCGCCGTCGAATTGTCCGAAAAAACCTGTACAAGGACTGTACAGCAAACTCGGGGTCCGTCACAGAATTTAACGGGTCCCGGATGAAAAACTTGAGCCGAGCGGTTCCGCTCCGCGGAAAAACGACAAAATCTTGACCATTCCTGTACAGCTGGAAAGGCTTTGTGTCCTGCTGTCGTCAGGATCCTGGCTGGTTCGCGGAGTCCTGCACGTGGCCCTCCAGGCCCAGGCGCTGCAGGCCGCTTTCCAGGGCGGGGCTGACGGGATCGAGTGTCATGGGCTGGCCGCGGCGTTCGGCTTCCCGGCGCAGCATCGCCAGCAGCTGCAGACCGGCGGTGTCGGTGTCCCGGACGCTGTCACCGTCCAGCCGCAGGGGCTGGCCCTGGTCCAGGGTCTGGCGCGCGGCTTCGGTCAGCGCCTCGACGGCATCGATGCGCAGGCGTTCCGGCAGTTCGATGGCGGGCTGTTCGTTGGTATTCATGCGGGCTCCTGGTTCATGCTGCGAGATGTCGCGTGCGGTCGTTCCTGTCTGTGTCGGCATCCGAACACAGGGTTTGAGGTTCGTCACGTTTTCACAAGTTCCGTTTCTTTTTTCCGGGGGCACTCGCGATGGTCCGTTCCGGTCCGCCGCATCGACGCATCATCGCCTTGCCGGGGCGGCCGGAGGTCTGCGAGTGCGCGGGCGAATGGCTGCGGCAACAGGCCGGTGGCCACGACGTCCTGTGGGTGGGCCGCAGCGCGCCCGCGGATCTGCCCTCGGTGCGTCCGGCCCAGGCCGGAGACTGGCTGGGCCGCGAGCGCGACGTGGTGGTATTCGAGGCGCAGTCCGGTGTCCCCGCCGATGCCCTGGTGATCGTCAGCGGCATCCTGCGCGGGGGTGGGGTGCTGGTGCTGCTCACGGATGCCGGTGGCGCCACGCCGTTCGGCGAGCGCTGGCGGCAGGCGCTGGCGGAAGCGGTGGTGGAGCATCCCGACCCTGGACGGCCGGCGAACTGGCCGCGCCCCGCTGGCGCCGTGCCCGGCGAGGGCTGGACCGACGACCAGCAGCGGGTGCTGGAGCGGCTGCGCGACCCGGGCGAACCGGACGCCCCGGGCGGGCGGCGCTGCGACGTGGTGATTGCCCCGCGCGGGCGCGGCAAGTCCACCGTGCTCGGACAGTGGCTGGGTGAACATCTGCGGCTGTCGGGCGCTCCGGACGGGGAGATTGCCGTGACCGCGCCGGCCCCCGCCGCGGCCGAGCGCCTGCTGGCGCAGGCTGCGGAAGGCTCGCCCGTCGTGGATCCCGCGACGCTGTATTGCGCACCGGCGGTCCTGCTGGATACCCCGGCACGGCCCGACCTGCTGACCGTGGACGAGGCCGCGGCCATCCCGGTGGAGCGCCTGCTGGAACTGACCCGGCGCGCCCGGCGGGTGGTGCTGGCGACCACCACCGGAGGATTCGAGGGCAGCGGTCAGGGGTTCCGCCTGCGGGTGCTGCCGGCACTGGAACGGGCCGGCCTGTCGCCGCGGATCCTGCGCCTGCACGAGCCCGTGCGCTGGGCCGCGGGCGATCCGCTGGAAGACTGGATCAACCGGCTGTTCCTGCTGGAGGCGAGCAGCCACGAGCCGTCGCCCCAGGCCGTGCGTCTGGCGTGGCGCTCGCCGGCCGAGCTCGCGGGCGATGCTGCCCGTCTGCAGGCGCTGACCGGCCTGGTGGCCGACGCGCATTATCGTACCCGGCCCTCGGATCTGCAGCGCTGGCTGGATGATCCCGATCTGCATGTGCTGCTGCTGGAAGGCGTGCGCGACGGCGCGCTTTTCGGGGCGGTGCTGGTGCAGGCCGAGCCGGGGCTGGAGCCGGAGCTGGCGGACGCGGTGTGGGCCGGCGAACGGCGGCCGCCGGGGCGCTTCCTGCCGTGCACCCTGGCTGCGGTGGGTTCCTTTTCACTGGCGGGGCAGACCGCCTGGCGGATCCACCGGATCGCGGTGCATCCCGCCTGGCAGGGGCGCGGGCTGGGCACGCGCCTGCTGCGCGCCGTGGCCGAACGTGCCGCGCAGGACGGGGTGGGGCTCCTGGGCGCGGCGTTCGGGGTGACCCCCGGCATGCTGCACTTCTGGCGGCGCGAGGGCTTCGCGCCGGTGCGTCTGGGCGTGCGCCCGGATCCGGCCAGCGGGCAGGTCACGCTGATCGTGATGCGTGCGCTGGCCGAGGCCGGCGAGGCGTGGCCGGCGCTGGCGGCTGTGCAGGGAAGACCCGAACGAGTACGTTATGATGGGCCGAGACGAGCCGGCGAGGCGTGGCCGGCGCTGGCGGCTGTGCAGGGGGCTTTCGCCCGCGACTGGCCGCTATGGCGCGCGCTGGCCGCGGAGCAGCTGGACAGCGCCACCACCCGCGCCATCGAGCAGAGCCTGCCGGCGCCCGGCGAGCATGGCGAAGTCGATGCGGACGATCGCGCCTCGATCGAGGCGTTTGCCCACCGCAGCCGGAGCTTCGAGTGGGCCCTGCCGGCCCTGCGCCGGGCCCTGATGGCCGACACCCGGCCGGATCGCGCGCCGGAACAGAACCCGGGCCAGGACTCGGGCCAGGCCCTGCTGCATGCCGCGTGCGTGCAGCAGCAGGACTGGGCGGCCCTGCAAGCGCTGGCCGGGGTCTCCGGTCGGCGCGGGGTCATCCGCCGCCTGCGCGGGGCGGCGGCCAGGTGGCTGGCCGAAACCCGGCCCGAGATTCGGCCCGAGATCCGGCCCGAAATCCGCTAGTCCACCCGCACCAGGCGCGAGCTGACCAGCTCGCCGTGGCGCAGCATCGCGTCGTACAGGGCCTCGCTGCGTTCGGCCAGTTCGGCGTCGTCGTCCCAGGCTCCGGGGCGGTCGAATGCGTCGCCGGCGCGGTACCCGTTGCCTACGGCCTGCACGAAGGCCGCGGCGGCGCGGGTGGTGACGGTCGGGTCGCTGACCGAGCCGTCGCCATGGTCCAGGCGGGCCGGCACGTAGTCGCCGTCGAGCTGGTATTCGAGCGCGCCGAGGAACATGCGGTCCAGTGCCCGGCCCACCTTCTGCTCCAGTTCGGGGTGACGTTCGCCCATCAGGCCGGACGTGCCGTCGCGCTCGCGCAGGATGGAAAACCCGCCGGTGACCTGATGCACGAAGCGCCACTGGCCGCCGACATCCACCTCGTCCGACGCGGCCATGGCCCGGCCGTCGACGAATTCCAGGCGCGCGGGCAGGCCCCAGTCACGCAGCGGCCCGTGTCCGTCCAGCACGGCCGTGGTGATGGCCGCGGCGCGATCCGCCAGGGTTTCCGCCCGTTCCTGGTCGTCATCGTCACCGTACAGCGCCAGCATCTCGTACAAGCCCTTGTGCCCGCGCAGCATGGCACCGAGCTGGTCGACGGACCACTCGGTACCCTCGTCCAGTACGTAGACCCCGGCGTCTGCGTCCCAGGCCTCGTCGGCCCGGTCCGCGACCGCGCGGGCGACCGCGACCAGGTCGTCGCGCGAATGGCCCAGCCAGCCGGCCAGCGCGTCCCGGTCGAGCTGGCCCATGTCATCGGCGCCACCCGGCTTGTCCTGGCGGACCCAGGCATAGGCCGAGGCGTGCAGCGCATCCATGCCGTAGGCGAAGGCCTCGGCATCGCTGGCGTCGGCACCGTGGATTCGGCCGTCTTCGTGGCGCGTGTTGACCAGATGGTTTTCCAGCTGCGAGATCATCGGGCTGGGCTTGTGGGTGAGGTCGTCGTACAGCCCGAGGTCCTCGAACCGGCCCGCGCTGTGGTGCATGTGATAAAGATAGGAGGCTTCGGCGTAGGCGGCTGGTGCGGCCTCCTCTTCCCCTTCGGCATGGGCGCGGAGGCGACCCTCGTCGAGGAACGCCCCCTCGGCATAGCCCAGCAGGCCCAGCCAGCGTTTGCCGACCGCCTGCATCGGGTCTCCGGCCAGTTCCGGGCGATAGCCTTCATGGCCCATCTCGCTGTCGCGCATCAGCCGGCCCTTGACCGTCAGGGCCCCGAGGGCGGCGAAGGTGTCCTCCGCCCGTGCGCCGTCGACGGAGACCAGCGGCTGGCCGTCCCGGTCCAGGGTCTGGGCGACCGTGCCGGTGCCGGTGCCGGTGTCCGCATGCGCGGCGCCTCCCGCGAGGCTCAGCGCCGCGATCAGGGTCCCGCCGAATCGAGTCTTTGCAGCCATCATGAAACCTCCTGGATCATCCTTTGTGGTGTTCGAAACCGGGCGGCAGGTGCTCGCGCATCGCATCGCTCAGCGGGACATCGTGCACTACCATCACCGGCAGGCTGGCGTGGCGCACCAGCCACTCGGTGGCCGAGCCCGACAGCATGCTGGCGAGCTGGCTGCGCCCGCGGGTGCCCATCACGATCAGTTCCCCGTCCCATTCCTCGGCGAGGCGCGAGATCTCCTCGGGTGCACTGCCCACGGCCACCGCGCATTCCTCGTCGTCCCGTGCCCATTCCTTCAGCCGGGCATAGGCCTGCTCCTCCGCCGACTGGCGCATGTCTTTCGAATGCAGCGGCGAGGAGCCGGCCCCGGCCATGGCCCCGGCCGCGCTGCCGCGGGCGACATCCGCGGGTTTCATCACGTGCAGCAGGCGGCGCGTGGCACCGGGACAATGGTGCCGAGAGATAGCGAGGGCCGCGGCCGAGGCGGAAGAAAAATCGATGGCGACAATGACGCGTTGCAGCATGCGGAAATCCTGACTTTCGAGCGTGCGTGGCGGGGGCGACCCCGTTGGACTTTGAGGCTGGCACTTCAGAAAACGCTGATGAGGTGTTAGACTCTCGCGCCTTTCTCACGGGCGGTTCCTGTGACCTGCTCCTCGTCCGTGATCCAGCGCCGTAACTGGTGGCCACGGGATGCCTAGCAGTACCCCACTGACCGGTGCCCGTCAATCCCACCCGTCTTATCACTGCAGTCGCGGTCTGCACCGTGCTCAGGGCCGGCGCGTCAAACCTCTGATTCGGGAGATTTGCCGTGCAGCAGACGCTACAGGCCTTCTGGCAACGCCAGCGTGACATCTGGTTCTTCAACGTCCGCGGCGATCTGATCGCCGGGATCGTCGTCGCCCTCGCCCTCATTCCCGAGGCGATCGCGTTTTCCATCATCGCCGGCGTGGACCCTTCGGTGGGGCTGTACGCGTCCTTCTCCATGGCGGTGGTGATCGCCTTCACCGGTGGTCGCCCCGGCATGATCTCCGCGGCTACCGGGGCCATGGCCCTGCTGATGGTCACCCTGGTGGCGGAGCACGGGTTGCAGTACCTGCTGGCCGCGACCCTGCTGACCGGGGTGATCCAGCTACTGTTCGCCTGGGCGAAGCTGGGGCGTTACATGATGTTCATCCCGCGCACCGTGATGGTCGGGTTCGTGAACGCGCTGGCGATCCTGATCTTCATGTCGCAGGTGCCGTATCTGGTGGACGGTGACACCACCATGTGGGTGCTGGTCTCCGTCGGCCTGCTGATCCTCTACGGCCTGCCGCTGATCCCGGGCTATCCCAAACTGCTGCCGCCTCCGCTGGTGGCCATCGTGGTCCTGACCATCGTGGTCTACTACATGGGCCTGCCCACCATGGAAGTGGGCGACATGGGCGAGCTGCCCGACGGCCTGCCGGTGTTCCTGTTCCCCGACATCCCGTGGAACCTCGAGACCCTGCAGATCATCTTCCCCACCGCGTTCTCGCTGGCTGTGGTCGGTCTGCTGGAATCGCTGATGACGGCGCAGGTGGTGGACGATCTCACCGACACTCCCTCCGGCAAGAACCGCGAGGCCCAGGGCCAGGGCATCGCCAACATCGTGACCGGCTTCTTCGGCGGCATGGCCAGCTGCGCGATGATCGGGCAGTCGGTCATCAACATCAAATCCGGCGGTCTGGGACGGCTGTCTACCCTGTCGGCGGGTCTGTACCTGCTGTTCTTCATCCTTGTGCTGGGGGATCTGGTGTCGATCATCCCCATGGCCGCACTGGTGGCCGTGATGATCATGGTCTCCATCGCCACCTTCGACTGGAGCTCGCTGACCACCCTGCACAAGCTTCCGCGCACCGATGCCACCGTGCTCATCGTGACCGTGGGCGTGACCGTGGTGACCCACGACCTCTCGCTGGGCGTGTTCGCCGGCGTATTGCTCAGCGCGGTGTTCTTCGCGCGCAAGATGGTCAACGCCGTCCATGTGGAAAGCGAACGACCGGAAGGAAGCAGGATCCGTACGTACAAGGTCCGCGGGCAGCTGTTCTTCGTGGCCGTGGACAAGTTCATCGACAGCTTCGACTACCGCGAGCGCATTCATCACGTGGTCATCGACCTCAGCGAAGCCTCGCTGTGGGACAGCTCCGCGGTGGCCGCCATCGACAAGGTGGTGGCCAAGTTCCGCCGCAACGGCATGGAAGTGGAAGTGAAGGCCCCGCCCGGCCAGAGCGGCGAGCTCCACGACAAGCTTGCCCTGCACGACAAGGAAGGCGGCGCCAGCGAACCCGGGGGCCACTGATCCGCGCCGGCACGTGACCGTGCGCCCCGGGGCATTGCACTATCGTCCGGCGCCCGCGTTCAGGGCTGCGTCCAGTTGTTCGGTGACGTGGTCGGCGATGCGGGTGTCGAGCCAGTAACGGGGGCGCCCGGGCACGTCTCCGGCCACAAAGCCGACATGCCCGCCGCGCGCCTGCAGCTCCAGCCGGACCCCGGAGCCCAGTTCGCGGGTGGCGGGGACGCTGGTGCCCGGGACGAACGGGTCGTCCGCGGCATGCAGGATGAGGGTCGGCTGGCGGATCGCGCCCAGGCGCGGGCGGCAGCTGGCCCGGGCGTAGTAGTCGGCACTGTCGCGAAAGCCGTGCAGCGGGGCGGTGATGCGCTCGTCGAACTCGCGCAGCCGGCGCATGCGGCGTAGCTCCGCGAGCGGCAGCGGGGCATCGTCGCGTGCTGCGAACTTGCGCAGCGTGACCCGGCGCAGACCGCGCATCAGATGCCACTGGTAGACCCGCGCGAAGCCGCGCTCCAGGGCATCGGCGCTGGCGGCCAGATCGAACGGCACCGATACCGCCACAGCGGTGGCCAGCGGCGCGTCGCCGCGTTCCCCCAGCCACGACAGCAGCATGGAACCGCTCAGGGAAAACCCGCAGACCGCCATCGGCCGGGTGGGGTCGCGTCGACGCAGGGTCTCCACCACGTGGTCGAGGTCGTCCCATGCCGCCGCGTGATAGCTGCGGCGCAGCCGGTTCGGGTGCGAGCCGGCCCCGCGCGAGATCAGCACCGCGCTGCCGATCCCGCGCCGCGCCAGCGCCGCCACCACCCCCAGCGCATAGCCCGAGGTCTCGTCGCCGCCCAGACCGTGGCCCACCAGCACCAGACCGCGGCCCGGTGGCCCCCAGGCCAGTTCCAGGAAATCCCCGTCCGGCAGTTCCAGGCGTTCGCGCTCCAGCCGCACCGGTGGCGGCGCGCGAAACAGTGCCGGAAAGACCGTCTGCGCATGGCGCCCCGCCAGCCACCAGGCCGGCCGGAACGCCTGATCCGTCTTGCCCTCGAACGGGTCGCTCAACCTCTGGCCTCCTCGATCGCCACCGGATGCATTCGCGGACAGCGAGCAGGCCATGAAGTGCCCCGAGCGCGCTCGAACCTGGCCACGGCGCCAAAGACGTGGGAAACGATCTTGCCTCCGGGTGTCCTGGTGTCGATCGTTTTCGAGACTCCCCGCTCAGTGATCGCAGGGATGGACTCGGGGCCGGATGCCGCGCTAACTTAGCACAAGGTAATACCTAGTAATACGAGGTCCGCCATGGCAACGTCCCTGAAAATCGATGACGCACTGAAAGCCCGCCTCCAGGATCTCGCCGCCCAACGCCGACGGTCGCCCCACTGGATCATGCTCGAAGCCATCCGCCAATACGTTGACCGCGAGGAAGCCCGAGAGAGTTTCAGGCAGGAAGCCCTGGCGTCCTGGTCGGCCTATCGGGAAACCGGCCAGCACCTGACCGGGCAGGAAGCCCGCGACTGGTTGAGAACATGGGGCACTGACGATGAAGGAACCGTGCCCGAGTGCCACGAGTAATCGTCACCGCAGGCGCCGCAGAAGGTTTGGAGCGATGCAGGCGGGCTCTCGCCACTAAAGCTCCGGATGCGGCCAGGCGCGCGGGTCAGGTGATCGAGCGGCAATTCCTGCTGCTGGAAACGGCCCCCGATATTGGGCGACCGGACCCTGAAATCCCCGAACTGCGTGAGCTGGTGATTGCCTTCGGCGACTCCGGATTCGTGGCCCTCTACCGTCACGAACCGGCCGACGACGCCGTGTACGTCCTCGCCTTCCGGCACCAGAAAGAGGCGGGTTACTGAATGCGGAGCCCGAGCTTCAATCGCTTGTGCCGTGCATCGGTCACGAACAGCGGAATCCGTAACCGCGGCTTACAGGTTCGGGGCCGGAATTTTCAGATCGTCCGGGGTGAGGCGGTGCGGCAGGAGCGCCTGGACGGCGTCGGGTGCGGCCACTGGACGGTGGGGCGCGCTTACTTGCCCGGCGTCCGCCGACGGTAGACCCCCAGCTCCAGGCGCTCCCAGGGGTCTTCGCTGTCGCGCTTTTTGATGATGCGGGCCACCAGATCCTCGTTGCGGTCCAGCAGCTCCGCCGCCATGTCGTTCTCGTCGCGCGGCAGATACCCCAGCTGGTGATCCAGCCAGCACACCGCCACTGCGTTCGGATCGACCGGATTCAGCCGCTCGCGCTGCACCGTCAGCCCCTGCCCGCGGCGCAGGTGCGGCCACAGCCGCGGCGCCTCGTGATGCCGATACCCCGCCAGCGGAATCCGTTGCAGGAGCTCCTCCGTGGTAGCCGTGTTCTGAATCCGGTCCCGCCGCGCATAATAACCGCGCAGCACGGGAACGGGCCGGGCCTGATCGGGAAAACGGGAGCCGTTGCGTTGCATGGGAACCTCCGGGGTTCGTGTTGCCAGTACCCGTATCCCACCACAGGCGGTGGCTCACACAGTGAGCCACCCGGCCGGGGCGTCGCTACCGTGGTCTCCGTTGGGGCTGTTTCGTTTGTTGCGTTTGTGCTCCTGGTGCGCCCATATCGAAGGAAGACGAGAGGAACGACGATGAACGCCCACGAAAGGAACAGCGGCCTGCCCGACCCTGAAGACGCCGCTCTGGCGCGCGAAGGCGCGAGCGAACTGGCCCGGCTGCTCGCAGAGAAGCCCGAGGCCGAACGGGTGCAGATCCGTCTGGACGGAGCCGACCTGATCGTGCCGCGGCAGGCGGTCTCTCTGTTGCGCGACATCCTTGCCCAGATGGCCCAGGGGAACGCAGTAACGGTGGTCCCGACCCACGCGGAACTGAGCACCCAGGAGGCGGCCACGATCATCAACGTGTCGCGGCCATTTGTCGTCAAACTGCTCGAGCGGGGCGATATCCCGTTTCGCAAGGCCGGCACGCACCGCCGCATCCGTTATGAAGACCTCATGAACTACAAGGCGCGCATGGACGCCGACAGCCGCGAAGCAATGGATGCTCTGGCCGCGCAAGCGCAGGAGCTGGACATGGACTATTGATGCATGCGCTTCAGCTCTTGACTGATCATCCCCGGGCTGCGGCCCAGCGTCCGCGCAATCGCCCCCTGCGAGCGCCCCAGCCCGCGCAACGCACTGATCTGATATCGTTCTTCCTGGGTCAGCTGCCTGTAGTGCCTCATCGGTACGCCTGAATGGGTTTGGGGTGAGAGCCACCCATTCTACGGCGGCAGCTGGCCCACCCCTTCCGGGTTCAGGCGTTGCAGTTATTCTATGAATTCAGGTGCCCATTGTTGTTGATGTCCCTGATTCCATCCTGGTTCTCCAGAACGCGCTCTCTGGATTCCGGCTCTTCCAGTAAGGTGCAGAGGGTCTCGACGGTCTCTCTGTCGGGCAAGTTCTTGTCGTCGAGGGATTCGCCGGCGGTGGCCATCAGCGGAAAGCATAAGGTGATTGCGGTTGCGATCCTTGCAATGGGCATGAGTAACTCCACAGGTTCAGGTGTAGCGGGCGGCGGCTTCGCGCAGGGTGTCGGCCACGCGCTGGCGCAGGGATTCGGGGGCGATGACTTCCACGCCGGGGCCGTGGCGCAGGATCTCCTGGATCAGTTCGGTGGGGTCGGAGTAGGGGATCTGCAGTTCCCAGGTGTCGCCGCGGTACTGGCCGATCTGGTCGGGGTGCCAGGTTTCGTCGGCGACCCAGCGGGCGTGTTCGGGCGTGAAGCGCAGTACGGCCCATTCGCTGGCGGGGCCGGTGAAGATGCCGAAGGCGGCGCCGACGTGGCGGTCGAGGTCGGCATCGGCTTCTTCCCGCAGCGGGGTGTCCTGCACGGGGGTGGCGGCACGGATGCGTTCCAGGGCGAAGGTGCGCAGGGCTTGGGCGTTTTCGCACCAGGCGATCAGGTACCAGTTGTCGCGGTAGTAGAGCAGACGCTGCGGGTGGATGCGGCGGCGGGTAGCGCTGTCGCGGGCGCGGCCGTGGTAGTCGATGTCCAGCGGGTGGCCGGCGAGGGTGGCCTCGGCGGCGATGCGGAAGGTGTCGGCGGCGCTGGTGCGATGGGCCTGGGGCTGGATCTGGATGCGCCGGCGAAGTTCGGTGGAGTCCTGGCCGCCGCTCTCCAGCAGGCGGCGGATGCGGGTCTTCATCGGGCCGATGACGGGGGCGAGCAGGCCCGGCTGCATGTCCTCCAGCAGCTGTTCCATGGTCAGCAGGGCGAGCAGTTCGGATTCGTTGAACCACAGCCCCGGCAGCTCGAAGGCCGGGGCGTCGGGGTCGTAGCGGTAGCCGTTGGCCTGCGCGTCGTACTCGATCGGTGCCTGCATGAAGTCACGCATGTATTCGATGTCGCGCTTGAGGGTGGCGCGCGACACCCCGAGCTGTTCCACCAGCTGCGCCAGCGAGGGCGGCTGGCGGCTTTCCTTGAGCCGGCGATGCAGGTGGAAGATGCGTTCGGCGCGGTTCATGGGGAGGACCTGGCGGCGGATCAGTGCAGCCGGCGGCTGACGCGGATGATCTCGTCGTCGGAGGTGAGGATCTCGCGCTGGAAGCCGTGGCGGCGGGCGAGGGCGAGCATGCCGTCGTTGTGGCGCAGGACCTCGCCGAACAGTTCGCGCAGGCCGTTGCGCCGGGCGGAGTCGACGATGGCCTCCATCAGCAGGGAGCCCACGCCGCGGCCCTGCCAGGCGTCGCTGACGACCACGGCGAATTCGGCGCTCTCGCCGTCGGGCTCGGTGGTATAGCGGGCCACGCCCACCTGGACTTCCTGGCCGTCGGCGTGATCCACGGCGATGAAGGCCATCTCGCGGTCGTAGTCGATCTGGGTGAAGCGCACCAGCATTTCGGGTGTGAGTTCCTCCAGCGAGCGCATGAACCGCAGGTAGCGGGTCTTTTCCGACAGGCTGCGCACGAAGGCCTGTTCGATGGCGGCGTCTTCGGGGCGGATCGGCCGCAGTTCCAGCTCGTGGCCGTCGCGGGTGGTGACGGTGTGCGCCACGTGCCCGGGATACGGATGGATGGCCATGTGGGCGTAATGGCGGGTGTCGTGCCCGGGGTCCGCCAGTTCGATACGGGCGTCCACGGCCATGACACCGTGCTCGCCGGCCTGCAGCGGGTTGATGTCCAGCGACGCCAGTTCCGGCAGTTCGCAGGCCATCTCCGAAACCCGCAACAACACCTGTTCCAGCGCCTCGCGCGGTACCGGCGGGGCGCCGCGGAACTCGCCCAGGGTGCGCGCGGCGCGCGTCTGGTCGATGAGGCGTTCGGTCAGTGACTGGTTCAGCGGCGGCAGGGCGATGGCCTGGTCGCCGATGACTTCCACCGCGGTGCCGCCCAGGCCGAAGGCGATCACCGGGCCGAACACCGGGTCGCGCGAGATCCCGACGAGGAGTTCGCGCGCATGCCCGACCTCGGACATGCGTTCCACGGTGACGCCTTCGACGTCGGCGTCGGGGAAGTGCTCGCGGATCTGGTCCAGCATCTCCTGGGTCTGCTGACGCACCGTCTGCACACTGCGCAGGTTGAGCCGCACGCCGCCGAAGTCGCTCTTGTGGCTGATCCCGGTGGCGCTGATCTTGAGTGCCACGGGGAAGCCCAGGGTTTCGGCGGCCAGCATCGCATCCGCCGGGTCGCGCGCGAGGATGCTGGGGTTGGTGGGGATGTGGAAGGCGGCCAGCACGGCCTTGGACTCGCGGATGCTGAGGACCTTGCGGCCATCGTTGCGGGCGTTCTGCAGGATCAGGTGGGCGCCCTCGATGTCGGACGGGGTCTCGTCGCACAGCGGGCCCGGGGTCTGCAGCAGCATGCGCTGGTTGTGGCGGTGCCGGATCAGCCAGGCGAAGGTCTCGATCGCCGCTTCGGGCGTGCGGTACTGTGGGATGCCTGCCGCGTCGAAGCGCCGGCGTGCGCTGGCCACCAGCGGGTCGCCCATCCAGCAGGCCAGCACCGGCTTGTGGCTGTTGCGGGCCTGTTCAATCACGGCCTCGGCACAGGCGTCGGGATCGGTCATGGCCTGTGGGGTCAGCAGTACCACCGCCATATCTACGCCGGGGTCGGCCAGCGTGATGCGCAGTGACTCGCCGTAGCGTTCGGCGGTGGCGTCACCGAGGATGTCGATCGGGTTGCCATGCGACCAGTGGCCGGGGAGCAGGCCGTTCAGCGCGTCCATGCTCTTGTCCGCCAGACTGGCCAGATCCAGGCCGAGGTCGGCCGCGCGGTCCACGGCCATCACGCCGGGCCCGCCGCCGTTGGTGAGGATCGCCAGGTTCTCGCCGCGCAGACGCATCCCCTGCGCGAGGATGTGGGCGGCGGAAAACCATTGCGATACGCGCTCCACCCGGACCACGCCGGCGCGTTCCAGGGCGGCGTCGAAGACTGCGTCGGAGCCCATCATGGCCCCGGTGTGGGTGGCCGCCGCCTGGGCGGTGGCCGCGTGGCGCGCTGACTTCAGCACCACCACGGGTTTCATGCGAGCGGCCGCGCGCAGCCCGGAGAGGAAACGCCGGGTGTGGCGGATGCCCTCGACGTACAGCAGGATGCCCTGGGTCTCGGGATCCACCGCGAGGTAGTCCAGCAGCTCGCCGAAGTCGACGTCGGCGGCGTCGCCGGTGGAGGCGACGCCGGAGAAGCCGATGCCGGTGGACTGGGCCCAGTCCAGCACCGCGGTCACCAGGGCGCCGGAACTGGAGACCAGCCCCAGCTTGCCGGGCAGTGCCTGGTTGTGACTGAAGGTGGCGTTGAGCCCGATCCGCGGGCGCATGATGCCCAGGCAGTTGGGGCCGATCAGGCGCATGCGGTAGCGCTGCGCGATCTCCACGCACTCCTGCTGCAGGCGCTGGCCCTCGCGTCCGGCCTCGCCGAAGCCGGCCGACAGGATGACGGCGCCGTGCAGCCCCGCCTCGCCACAGTTGCGCAGGATGGCGGGCACGGCCCGCGCGGGCGTGGCGATCAGCGCCAGGTCCACGCGGTGCTCGCCGGGGCGCAGTTCGGGGACGCAGGGCAGCCCCTGCACCGTGTCATGCTTGGGATTGACCGGGACCAGCGTGCCTTCGTATCCGGCGGTCAGCAGGTTGGCCAGGACGGTCTGGCCCACGGCCCCCTCGCGCTCGGTGGCGCCGAATACGGCGACGCCGCGGGGATTGAAGATCTTGTCGAGGATATGGGTGCCCATGCATGCTTCCTGCGGTGGTGGATCCGATGAATTGGTGCTGCCCGGAGGGGCCTTCATAACATGAATCTTGCCTTTTTATCTCCCGATGCCGGGCTGGAACACGACAACGGGCCCGGGCATCCGGAGTGCCCGGAGCGGCTGACCGCGATCCGCGACCAGCTGGTGGCGGGCGGGCTGGACCCGTGGATCCTGCATCGCGAGGCGCTGCCGGCGGGGCGCACCGATCTGCGCCGGGTGCATGCCGGGGCGCACATCGACCGCGTACTGCGGCATGTGCCGGCGGGCGAGCGGGTCATGCTCGACGGCGACACCGCGCTGTCCCCCGGCAGCCACGAAGCGGCCCTGCTGGCGGCGGGCGCGGGCATGACGGCCGTCGACTGGGTGATGGGTGCGGAGAACCGCCGTGCGTTCTGCGCGGTGCGTCCGCCGGGGCACCATGCGCGCGCCGACCGCGCCGCGGGGTTCTGCCTGTTCAACAACGTGGCGATCGCCGCCCGCCATGCGCAGGCCCGCCACGGTATCCGGCGCATCGCCATCGTGGACTTCGACGTGCATCACGGCGACGGCACCGAGTCGCTGGTGGCCGGGGATCCCTCCATCCTGTTCGCGTCGTCCTTCGAGCATCCGGCCTATCCCGGGTCGGGCGTCTCGCCGCTGGGCGACAACTGCCTCAACGTGCCCGTGGCGGGCGGGTCGTCCGGCGAGCAGTGGCGCCAAGCGGTGGCCGCGGCCTGGTTCGAGCAGTGGGATGCGTTCGCCCCGGAGCTGGTGCTGGTGTCGGCCGGTTTCGATGCCCACCGCGAGGACGAACTCTCGCGCCTGGCCCTGAGCGAGGACGACTACGCCTGGATTACCGCGCGCATCGTGGAGCTGGCCGAGCGCCACGCGCAGGGGCGGGTGGTCTCGATGCTGGAAGGCGGCTACGCTCTGCACGCGCTGGGGCGCAGCGCGGTGGCCCACATGCGCGAGCTCGGAGGGCTGTAACCCCCGGCGCTATTCGTGCGCGGCCACGCGGTTGCGGCCGCGACGCTTGGCCTCGTACAGGGCATCATCGGCGCGCTTGAAGGTGTCCTTCAGCGGTTCCCCCGGCTGGTACTCCGATACCCCGATGCTGACGGTGATATGGCCGGGGCCCGGAAAGACTGCCTTCCCGACCCGCGAGCGCAGGGTTTCGGCGACCTTGCGCGCACGGGGCAGTTCGGTGGCCGGCAGCAGGATCATGAATTCCTCGCCGCCCCAGCGGCCCACTACATCGGACTTGCGCAGGCGTTCCCGAAGGACCCGCACCAGGGTCTGCAGCACCTCGTCCCCCACGTCGTGGCCGAAGGTGTCGTTGACGGCCTTGAACCGGTCCAGGTCCAGCAGCAGGACCGAGAACGATTCTCCGTGGCGGTCGGACCGACTGGCTTCCTGTTCCAGAAGGCTTTCCAGGTGACGCCGGTTGGGCACGCCCGTCAGGCGGTCGTGCAGGGCCTGGCGTTCCAGCTCTGCCTCGAGGTGCTTCTGTCGCGAGATGTCGTGGAACACCGCCACGTAGTGTTCCACCGGCCCGTCGTCCCCGGATCGCAGCGCGGTGATGGACATGTACAGGGGGATCAGCACGCCATCCTTGCGCCGGTCCCAGATCTCGCCTTCCCAGTGCCCTTGCTCGTCCAGTCGGTTGAACAGGTCGAGGTAGAAAGTCCGTCCGTGCGCGCCCGACTTCAGCAGTTCCCGCGGGTTGGCGCCGATCGACTCCGCCGCGCTGTAACCGGTGATCTCCTTGAATGCCGGGTTGGCCCGCAGGATCCGCCCGTCGGCGTCGGTGATGAAGATCGCATGGCTGGCACGGAAGGTCGCCGCCAGCAGTTCCAGTTCTTCCTCCAGCTCGCGGCGTTCGGTGATGTCGACCAGGTAGCCGTGATAGTGATCAACGGCCCCGAATTCATCGCGCTCGATGGCGGTGAAGTCGAGCATCCAGCGCCACCCGCCGTCACGGTGGCGCATGCGGTAGGGGCTGTGCTGGAAGTTGGCGCTGCGATCATCGGTATGCGCCTGCACTTCCCGGTCCAGGCGTTCGCGATCGTCGGGATGCACCAGATCGTTATGCGGCGTGCGTTCGTCAGCCAGTTCCTGCGGGTCGTAGCCCAGGATCTCGCGTACGTTGGGCGAGACATACTGGATGGGCCAGCCCGGGGCATTGTCCCAGGCGAAGATCAGCGTCGGGCCGGCCATGAACAGGTTGCGCTCGCGTTCCAGGGCCAGCCGCTGTTCGCGCCGGGTGAGTTCATGCCCGATCCACTGGGCCATCAGGTTGATCAGGTCACGTTCGAAGGGGACGAAGGGTTCCCTTGGCCGGCGGGCCACGAAGCTCAGCACGGCTCGCAGCTCGTCGTTTACGTACACCGGCATGCCGAAGCAGGCGCGGGCCTCGGGGCTCTCCGAGATGCTGCACGGGGTCTCCCGGGCTTCCGGAGCATGGAACCCCACCGGACCGGTTTCCGTCAGGGCGTTGTCGCAGAAGCTGGCATCCCGGTCGCCGGGCTCCCCGGGGCCCTCCGGCCACTCGCCGGCGGCCTCCAGGATGCGCCGGCTGCCGTCATCCACCCGCACCAGGCGGCCATGGTCCATGCCGAATTCGCGCAGGCCGAGTTCCAGCAGCGTGCGCAGCTTGCCGGCGTCTTCGGTATCCGGCGTGCCGGTGATCCGGTGCAGGTCCTGCAGCGCCTGCTGGCGGCGCTGTTCCATGGCCTCGCGCGTCTTTTCCGGGCGGATGTCGCGGATGATGGTGGAGAAGTACTCGGGTTCGCCGCGCGAATCGAAATGAGCAATGATGCGCTGTGAGACGGGAATTTCTCGTCCTTCCGCATCCATCAGTGCGGACTCGCCTTCCCAGAAACCGGTGCGGCGGGCCGTCGGGAGCCCTTCGGCTGCCAGGCGTTCGCGCGCCCACTCCGGCGCCAGCCATTCCCCGGCGCGTTCCCCGGAGAAGAAAGTGCGATCCTGCTCCGGGTCTGCACCGCCTTCCGCGCCTGGCAGGCCGATCAGCTCCTTGCCCCCGCGGTTGACGTACAGGATGTTGCCCTCGGCGTCCGCCATGGACACGAAATCCGGGGTGGCCTCGAGGATCTGGATCAGGCGTTCACGGCCGCGCTCGGCCTCGCGCTGCTCGGTCACGTCGACCCCCACACCCTGAAACGCGGTGATCCGGCCGTCCGCGTTGAAGAACGCCCGGTTGCTCCACATGATGGTGCGCAGCTCCCCGTCGGCCCGCGGCAGGGTGTTCTCGAAATGTCCCACGGGACGCTCCGGCGTAAAGCTTTCCAGGTGCGCGCGGACCCGCCCGGCGTCCGCCTCCGGGGTCCAGTCCAGCCAGCGCTGGCCCAGCAGTTCTTCCGATGTGCGGCCCAGGTGCTCAAGCATGCTGCGGTTGGCATGCAGCAGCGTGGTGTCCGGGAGGTAGCGGGTGACCAGGTACGGATGGTCCTCCACCAGGCTGCGGTAAAGCGCCTCCTGCTGTGCCAGTTCGCGGCGCGCGCGGTGGCGGGTCACGGCGTAGACCAGGCTGCGCTGGAGCAGGTCTTCACCCAGCCGGTTCTTGCTGAGGAAGTCCTCGGCCCCCGCCTCGATGGCGTGCGCCCCGGTGGCCGCATGGTCGTCGCCGGTGAGGACCACCACGGGGATCTCGCGGGTCGTCGACAGCACCCGCTGCAGGGTCTCGTCCGGGGCCGAATCGGGCAGGTTCAGGTCCAGCAGGATCGCGTCGAATGCGGCGGCGTCGCGTGCCAGGTGCTCCCGGGCCTCCTGCAGCCGGCGGCAGTGTGTGGTGTCGAACCGCGTGGTCCCGTTCGGGATGGCAAGCAGATCCCGCACCAGGGCCGCATCATCCATGTTGTCCTCGATCAGCAGAACGCTGAGGCGAGGGGAGTCCTCGGGGCGGGGGGGCTCGGACGCGCGGGGCGGCATCGGCTCTTTCCGTGCATGGTTCACGTCGGGCAGGATAACCCCTGCCTGCCGGCGAATACAGCGACGGTGCCCGGGCTCAGGCGGGGGCGGGTACGGCGGACCACTCCGGCGGGGGCGTCCAGTGTTCCAGCCAGCCCTCCAGCGCGTCCGGGGGCAGCGGGCGGGCGATGGCGTAGCCCTGGCCGTTCTCGCAGCCCATGCCGATCAGGATGCGCCCCTGTTCGACCGTTTCCACGCCCTCGGCCAGGACCAGGCGGTCGAACGCCCGGGCCAGGCCCACCACCGCCTCGATGATGGCCCGGTCATCGGCGTCCTCCAGCATGTCGCGGACGTAGCTGCGGTCCATCTTCAGCGCGTTGGCGGGCACGCGCTTGATGTAGGTCAGCGACGAGTAGCCGGTGCCGAAGTCGTCGATGCTCATGGACACGCCCAGTTCGCGGACCGCACGCATGTTCGCCTCCGCCGCCGCGGCGTTGTCGAAGGCGGTGCTTTCCAGCACCTCGATCTCGAGATCGGCCCGCGGGATCTCCGGATGGCGATCCAGGATGTTTTCCAGACGTTGTGCCAGGTCGGCGTTCTCGAGCTGCAGGGCACCGATGTTGACGCTGACCGGAAGATGGTGCCCGTTCCGGCGCCAGGCCTCCATCTGGCGCATGGCCTCCTCCAGCATGTATTCGCCGAGATCGATGGAGACCGGGTCGTTCTCGATGGTCGGCAGGAACTCCGCCGGCGCCAGCAGGCCGCGGTCCGGGTGTCGCCAGCGCACCAGCGCCTCCGCGCCGAGCACCGCACCGGTACGCATGTTCACCTTGGGCTGGTATTCCACGCTCAGTTCGCCATTCTGCATCGCCCGGCGGAATGCATTGATGGTGCGGTGTCGGCTGGCGACCCGCTGATACTGTCCGTGGTCGAAATATTCCCAGGCGCGGATACCACGCAACTTTGCTTCGTACAGTGCATGGTCCGCCTGGCGCAATACGGTCTCCGGGTCGAGGCCGCTGCGCGCAGGGCGGATCGAGATCCCGGCACTGACGGAGACGTTTTCGCTGGCCCCGCCGGCGCCCTTGTCGGTGACCGGCAGGTGATGCCCGGCCTCGATCACCCTCCGCATTACGTCCTCGAGGCGTTCGATGGTCTCGGTGCTGCGCAGCACGAGGATGAATTCGTCCCCGCCGCGGCGCCCCAGCAGGGCGTCGCCGTTCAGGCGGTCGCGCCAGCGGCGGCTCAGCTCGGCGAGCACCCGGTCGCCCGCAGCCATCCCCAGGCGCTCGTTGAGGGCTCGAAAGTTGTCCACGTCGATGGAGACCAGGGCCAGCGCGGTTTCGTCGTGCTCCGTAGTGGCTTCCTCCAGCGCCTGCATGATCCCGGCGCGGTTGGGGAGGCCGGTCAGCGGGTCGTTGACCGAAAGCCATTCCAGTTCCCGGCGGTGTTCCAGCTCACGGGTCATGTCCTCGTAGAAGGCGATCCGCAGGCTGCGGCCATGGTCGCGGATCTCGCCGCCCCGGGTGATGCGGACCGGGACATCCCGGCCCGTGGCACTGCGGACCCGGCTGTACAGCGGCGGGCTGTCGTTCCCGGCGGGGGCCTCGGGCGGTGCCGTCAGGAGTGCGGCGACCCGCTCGCGTTCGTCGTCCGGGTGGAGATCGGCGATGCTGCGTTCCTTCAGCTCGCTTTCCGTATGGCCGGTCAATGTGCAGGCAGAGGGGTTGGCCTCGAGCACGCTGCCGTCTTCGGCATCCAGGATCAGCAGGGGGTGGATGAAGCAGTCGAACAGGGTGCGAAAGCGGTTCTCGGCCTCTTCCTGCCCGCGCGAGGCGAGATGCCTGGCGAACTGCGAGACCTGGCGCTCGATATGTACGTAGGTGTTGAGGAGGGATTCCAGACTCGCCGATGACTGTTCGCGGAAATGCCGCGCGGCCCGTTCGCGCGCCTCGGCCACCCCGACCCCGGCTTCCAGTGCGTTGATGGCGGCGGCCATCTGCTTGTCGCTGCGCAGGATGTGCAGGGTCAGCCAGCGGACCAGGAACTCCAGCAGGGGCTGCAGGCGGTACTCCTCGGGGCCTTCCAGGGCGGCGATGCGGTCCAGTTCGTCGATGAACCCCGCGTGGGCCTGACAGTGGCGGGCGAACCATTCGTCGTCGCGGAAGGCCCGTGCCCAGATACCTTCCTCGGTCTCGAAGTGGTAACGCGCGTAGTCCCGCAGTTCTGCGACGATCCCGTCGGCCGTGGCCTCGTCGGTGCCCTCCAGCACCGTGCGCGCCAGGCGGTTGATGAGGTCCACCAGGTAATGGTGCTGGTGGTCCACCTCGGGGATATGGGTCAGGAATTCACCGCCCCAGGGGAAGATCTCGAATTCGTCCGTGTTCATGGTGCTGTTCCAATTCCCGCTGATTCCTCCGGGTAGAGTGTACGCACCGGATAGCGGGTTTTCCCAGCGGCCGTTTGCAGCAGTCTTCCGGGGCCCGGCGTTTCCTTCAGGCGTCCAGGCGCAGGACGAGCCGCGGGTCGCCCGCGGCCGGCTGCGGGGAACGGTGCACCGCGGCCTGTCCGGCGCCGCCGGGAAAGCGTTCGCCCTTCATCAGGATCGCGTGCCCGCGGGCGATCCGCAGGGGGGCATGGCCGGCGAGGACGCCGTCGTTGTCGCCGCAGCCCAGGCGGCTGCGGTCGACGTGGCGGTCGTCCACGTATTCGGTGCCGGGGCCGGTGTAGCTGCACAGCATGCGCAGCTCCAGCTGGTCCACGTGGAACAGCGGGCAGGGCCGGGCCTCCAGCACTTCCAGCTGGGCGCGCAGGATCACGCGCCGGGTGACCACCGCGAAGTTGCGGGCCAGGTTTTCGATGTCGAGGGCCAGGTGATGGATGTCGAACGGCCGCGTTCCCGCTGCCTCCAGCAGGCCGGTGCGGATCTGGTCCGGCCGGCCCAGGAGGTCGAGTTTCAGTCCGGGGCTCTGCTCCGCCAGGGTCTGTGCCTGAAGCCGCAGCTCATCCGTTTCCGGACGACGCCAGATCAGGGCGTTGACGTCCTCGCGCCGAATCCCATGCAGCTCGGCGGCCCGGTCAATGAAACGATGCCGGGACGCTGCGGTCGCGCGGGTGCGGGGACGGGTGCTCACGAGATCACCTCGGTTTCTTCTTCGGTCTCTTCCGCGCCGTTCTGCAGCCGCCACTCGGGGAACGGGTCGCGATAGTCGGCCCAGGCTTCGGCGCCGGCAGCCAGTTCCCGGTCGTCCAGCAGGCAGGCGTCCAGGCGCTGGCGAATGGAGTCGGGATCCATGTCGATGCCGATCACCACGATCTCCTGGCGGCGGTCGCCGTAGCGTTCGTCCCAGTGCGGCGCGACGTGGTCCTGCCACCAGTCGGCGTCCACTGGCCGGCGTTCCGGGGGCACCGAGGCCCACCACAAGCCGGCGGCGTGATGGGTCAGCGCGCCGCCGGCCTGCGACAGCGTGCCCACCCAGTCCGGTCGCGACGCCAGCCAGAACCAGCCCTTGCTGCGGATCACGCCGGGCCATTCCTGATGGAGCAGGTCGAAGAAACGCCCGGGGTGGAACGGACGGGTCGCCCGGTAGACGAAACTGTGGATCCCGTACTCCTCGGTTTCGGGGGTGTGGTCACCCATCAGCTCCCGCGCCCAGCCGGGGGCCTGTGCGGCACGGTCGAAGTCGAAGCGTCCGGTGCCGAGCAGTTCGCGCGGGTCCGTGCGCCCGTGCGTGATTTCCAGCACCCGGGCCTCGCGGTTCAGGGCCCGTACGACCCGATGCGCCTGGCGGCGCTGCTCGTCGGTGGCGCGGTCGATCTTGTTCAGCAGGATGACGTCGGCGAACTCGATCTGGTCGACCAGCAGGTCCACGACGGTGCGTTCGTCATCCTCGCCCAGCGACTCGCCGCGGTCAGCGAGGTCATCGGGGGAGGCGTAGTCCTGCAGCAGGGAGGCGGTGTCCACCACCGTGACCATGGTGTCCAGACGCGCCACGTCATCCAGCGACGCGTCGTTCTCGTCGCGGAAGGCGAAGGTGCTGGCCACCGGCATCGGCTCGGAGATGCCCGTGGACTCGATCAGCAGGTAATCGTACTGGCCGGATTCGGCCAGGCGGCGTACCTCCACGAGGAGGTCGTCGCGCAGGGTGCAGCAGATGCATCCGTTGCTCATCTCCACGGTGCGAGCGTCGGTGCGCGACACGCCGCCCTGATCACCGTGGTCGACGTGGTCGCCTCGCACCAGCGCGCCGTCGATGTTGATCTCGCTCATGTCGTTGACGATCACGGCGATCTTGAGCCCCTCCTGATTGTGCAGCAGGTGGTTGAGGACGGTGGTCTTGCCGGCGCCGAGGAATCCGGAGAGGACGGTAACGGGCAGACGTTCGGTCATGGCAGGCTCCCGGGGATTGTGTTGGATGTCACTCATGGAACAGGTGCTCGGTCGCTTCCATGCGCTCCTTGGCCTCCACGCTCAGCGTGGCGGTGGGGCGGGCCAGGAGTCGGGGCAGGCCGATGGGGTCCCCGGTCTGCTCGCAGAAACCGTAATCGCCGGTCTCGATGCGATAGAGGGCCTCGTCGATCTTCTTCAGCAGCCGGTTCTCGCGTCCCCGAATCCGCAGTTCGAGCTGGCGGTTTTCCTCTTCGCTGGCCCGGTCCAGTTCGTCCGCGGCCTGACTGCTCTGGCGCAGATCGGTGCGCACCTGCTCGATATCGTCGAGGACCTGTTCGCGCATGGCCTGCAGGCGTGCGCGGAAGAACTCGAGCTGCTGCGGGTTCATGTAAGCCTCCTCGGGCATCGCGAGGAGCTCCTCTTCGGTGCGGGGGATGTTATGGATCGTCTCGCTCATGGCGTTACACTATAACGTTACTGACACACGGTCACAACGGCCCCGCGCCGGTGACCCGAACCCTTGCGGGAGATACGATGGATTCAGCCAGCGACCACCGGAGCACCGACCTGCCGGACGTGGCGACCGGGACATCGCGCCGCGCCTCGACCCTCGACTGGGTGGGCATGGAGCGCATCGCACTGCCCCTCCAGGTGGCCGGGCAGCCGGTCGCCGCGCACGCCGATGCCGGGGTCAGTCTCGACGATCCGGAGGCCCGCGGCATCCACATGTCGCGGCTGTATCTGGCCCTGCGTATGCTGATCCACCGCGAACTGGACTGCGCGCGGCTGGGCCACGTGCTGGATGCGTTCCTCGAGTCGCACGAGGGGCTTTCGGGGCGCGCCGCGCTCTCGCTGGAGGGCGAGGCGCTGCTGGAACGGCCGGCCATGGTCAGCCCCCTGGCGGGCTGGAAGGCGTATCCGTTTCGCGTGGATACGGAAAAGGACGACCGCGGTACGCAGATCCGCCTCGGGATCGAGATCGGGTATTCCTCGACCTGTCCCTGTTCGGCGGCACTCGCCCGCCAGGCGATCCAGGAACGCTATGATCAGGACTTCGGGACGGCGCCGCCGGATCCGGACCGGCTGCGTGAATGGCTGGGCAGCGAGGCGGGCATCATGGCGACACCGCACAGCCAGCGCAGCCGGGCGTGGGTGGAGGTGGGCGTGCGGCCGGATGCCGAGACCTTTCCGTTCCGCTTTCTGGTCGATCGGGTCGAGCAGGCGCTGGGCACCGCGCTGCAGACCGCGGTCAAGCGCGCCGACGAGCAGGCGTTTGCGGTGGCCAACGGCGGCAACCCGATGTTCTGCGAGGATGCCGCGCGGCGACTCGACGAGGCCCTGGAGGCCCCGTTCGGGGCGCGCGGTTACCGCATCCACGTGCGCCACGAGGAGAGCCTGCATGCGCACGATGCGGTGGCGCGGGTCGAGCGGCCGCCGCGCGGGGCCTGAGGCCGGGCAGCGGGGCTATGCCCGTTCTCCGTCCTGTTCCCCGGCCTGACGATAGAAACGTTGCAGCGGGTCCTCGAAGCTGCGGTGACGGTCGGCCATGGGCTCCGCCGAGATCAGATAGTCGGCGCCGTACTTGAGTCCTTCCTTCTGTCGGGCGATCGGCAGGGCGCGGGCGCGCAGCTGCTCGATGTAGCCACGCATGGACTCGGCGGTGTCCGGATCGGTGAAATGATCCAGCTGGCGCAGCGCGAGGTCGAGCTGCCCGTTCACGAAGCGTTCGCGGTAGCGGATCGGGAAGTAACGCGTCTCCATCACCCGGAAGCCCGCCTGGCCCAGCTGGCGAAGCACCCAGGGCGAGGGATACTCGCGGTACGGCATGCTGCCGCTCAGCAGCAGGCAGGCATCGCGGACGCGGCCGATCTCGCGCACCAGGCGTCCGGCCTCGGTGTCGGGTTCGCTGGGCACGTAGGGCTCCACGCCGATGATGTACAGCCGCTGGCCGACATGCGGACGGATACGGTGCAGGGCCTGCTCCTGCCAGTAGGGAGAGAAGCCCTCGATGGCACCGATGAAGTAGTCCAGCAGGACGGTGTCGAAGCGCTCGCCGTACAGCAGGTGTTCGGAGTGCCAGTTGCCCACCAGCACGCGGTCTTGTGGCCGGAGCCGGTCGCCCGCCGCCTCCTGTACCGTGCGCGCCATGTTCTGCGAGGCGGTGATGGCGGTCCAGCGTTCGGTGTCGAGCGCGGTGATCCACTCGATGGACTTGCGGCCGGTCCCGGCATCGAGAAAGCTGCCCCAGGGCAGCGATCCCTGCATCTGCTCGATGGCCTGAAAGATTGGCGAGCTCGTACCCGAGCTCTGCGGCTTTTCACTCATGGTGTTTCCTTTATTGCAGAGGTCCGGAGAATCAGGCAGCGCGCCGCAGGGCCGCGCCCGCCCGCGCCAGCAGCGCGAGCAGCAGGAGCACGACCACCAGTACCGGGGCGAAGGGCTGGTCCAGTGGCAGGCTGATGGTCCAGGCGACGAGGAAGCCCGCGATCGCCAGGCTCTGGGTCCACAGCAGCGCGCCGGTCAGGCCGCGGGCCAGAAAGGCCGCTCCCCAGGCCGGCAGCAGCAGGGTGGCCAGCGCCGCGGGCATGCCCAGCACCATGCTCCCGAGGACGATCACGGCAACCAGCCATGCGATCTCCAGCCAGCGCGCGATCGCCGGCGGTGCCGGTGCGGCGGAGACGTCCGGGGCGAGCTGGGCGTGCAGCCAGACCCGGCGCAGCCACGGCCACAGCACCGCGCTGGCCACCCCGGCGACGACCACCGCGATCAGCTCGCCCGGGCCGGCGAAATACAGCTGTCCCTCGGCCCAGGCGGCCGCCGCGATGCTTGCCTGCGAGAAATTGGCGGCCAGCAGGGTGACCGCGGCCAGCCCGCCCAGGAACAGCGCCAGCGGCAGGCGTTCGGCATCGCGGACCCGCTGCAGCAGGGCCATCACCCCGGCCCCCAGGGCCAGCGCGACCGGCAGCACCGGCCAGTGCAGGACCGAGGCCAGCACGCCACCGGCGGCGGCCCACTGACCCAGCGCCAGCGCCTGCCAGACCGAGCCGCGCAGGAACAGGCCACTGCCCGCCAGCGCCAGCACCAGCGTGATCAGGAATCCCGCCACGAAAGGCGTCAGAAGCAGGTCAGTCATGGGCGTCGAGGTAGTCCTGCAGGGGGTGGCGTTCGACGCCGAGGGTGCCCAGCAGTTCGTCGTCGTGGCTGGTCATGACCAGAGTGGCGCTCGCGGGCAGGGCGGTGATCAGTTCCACCGCGTCGGCGCGGACCTCGGCATCCAGGTGGTTGGCGGGCTCGTCCAGCAGCACCAGGTGGGGGCGGCCGGTGTCGCGGTCGGCGGCCTCAACGGGCGCCAGTACGGAGGCCAGGCGCAGGAGCTGCCACTGGCCGCCGCTGAGTTGATCCAGACGCCGGCGCAGCAGCGCCCGGATGCGAGGGTGTTCGGGCACGCGCGTACCCATGGCCCGGAACCAGTCGTGTCCGGACAGGGGCCACGGGTACGGGCGCGGATGATCCTGAGCCAGCAGGCTGATGCGGGTGCCGGGGGCGGTGGTCAGCCGCCCCCCGTGCACCCGCGCCTGCCCCGTCAGGCACTTGAGCAACAGCGACTTGCCGGACCCGTTGGGGCCGGTGAGCGCCCAGCGTGCCCCGCCCGGGACCGCAAGACTGAGCGGCCCGAGGACGGGGCGGTCAAAGCCCGGGCGCGCGGCCCGGGCCTCGATGACGGGGGAGTCGGACATCCGCGCAGCCTAGCGGGTGCGGAAGGTGGATGCCCAGGTTTCCATCAGCTCGAGGTAGCCGTCCAGGCCGGCGTCCTGGGGCGGATCCAGCGGTACGGCGTGGCTGTCCCAGCCGAGTTCGCGCTCGAGGAACTCGGCCCCGCGCGGCGGCTGGAACTCGGCGTACAGCACGTGACCGTCCATGTCTTCCAGCTCGCCGACCAGGCTCTGCAGGTGGCGACCGGTGGGCGGGATACCCGGTGCCGGTTCGAGGTAGCCGACGACCGTGGCGGGCAGCCATTCCTCGAGATAGTCGAGGTCTTCGTGATAGACCACGATGTTCTGGTCGGGGGCCAGTTCACTGGCGAGATGCTCGGCATGCTCGCGCAGCCGCTGCGCGGTCTCTTCCGCGCGTTCGCGATAGACGTCCGCATTGGCGGAGTCGAGCTCCGCGAGCCGCTCGCCCAGGGCCAGGCCGACTTCCGCCATGCGCAGGGGATCGACATTGAAATGCGGATTGCCCTCTTCATGGACGTGGCCCATGTTGGGCCCGTCCTGGGTGATGGAGCGGCGCAGATCGACCTTGCCGGCGGCGTAGAAATGCCCGCGCTGGCCCTCGTTGATGGCCGGGTTGGACGCGCCACGGGTGGCGGCCGGCAGCCAGCCTTCCTCCAGGCCGGCGCCCAGTTCCAGCAGCAGATCGGCGTTGCGCAGGGCGGCCATGAAACTGGGCCGGGCATCCAGATAATGGGCGTCGCGGTCGGGCGCCGCCAGGACACGTACGCTGGTTTCGTCGCCGCCGATTTCACGCGCAAGTGCTCCCAGGCTGGAGGTCGTGGCGACCACGTTGAGCTCGTCCGCAGAGGCCTGCGCGGGCAGGAACAGGGCGGTGGCGAGTGCGGCGCCGGTCAGGGCGGAGAGCCCGATGGCCGGACGTTGCTGCGGGGTCTTGCGGTTTTTCATGGGTACTCCTTGAAAAATGCAGGTTTTGCGCGAGGCCCGTGGCGGGGCCTCGCGCTCCGTAACGGGGTGCCGGGATCCGCCGCCAGGCAGGCCCCGGGCGGTGCGATCAGAAGCGGTGCGCGCCGTGGGCGCCCAGCGCCACGTTCACCTGGAACATGAATTCGAGGCCGCGATCGCGGTCGCCATGATCGTCGACGAAGTCGTTCTGCGTGAGCTGCGCGCGCAGGAACACCGGCTCCACCGGACGGAAGGTGACCTGGGCCGAATGGCGGTACGAGGTGTCGAAGCCGGGTACCGAGAAGTCGCGGTCGTCGCCCTCGTTGGTGGGCAGCCCGTCATTGGTCAGGCCCACGGCCTCGGTCCGCAGACCCGCTTCCCAGCGCGGGGCGAAGCCGTACACACCCTGCACATAGATGCCGTCCTGCTTCGCCTTGCCGCTGCCTTCGGCGTTACCGGCGATGGTCGTGTTGTCCTCGCGCCGCTGGTAGTCGACATCGATCACGCGGTAGAAATATTCGCCCTGTACACGCCAGTCGCCGTGGCCGTAGGCGCGGCCGGAGTCGTACTTGTAGACCGCGTCCAGGCCCGCGAACCAGGCGTCACCGTCCCATTCCTCCAGCCCCGAACTGTGTTCGGTGGCCTTCTGCCAGGTGTTGGCGTAGCCCCCGGAGACGCCGAACTGTGCCGCGTGATCCGGGCCCAGGTCCGGGCCGACCCTGGCGAAGGCCGTCAGCAGGCGGGGGCCCGAGGTGTCGGAAAGATCGGAATTGATCTCGTCCCCGGTGTTGGGAACTTCATATGTTCCGATGTCGCCCTCGTAGCGGGCGAAGGTCCCGTCGCCCTGCAGCAGTTCCACGCCCAGCTGGGTATAGGTCTCGGTCGGCGCGACCCAGGTGGCCTGTACGCCGGTCTCCTGGATGCCGTGGTCGCCGAACAGGTATTCGTTCACCAGCGGGCGGTCGACGAAATCCCAGTCGTGGACGTGGCGGCTGTTGATGTAGCCGATGTCCGACAGGAACTTGCCCGCTTTCAGCTGCAGGCCGGCCGGCAGGGCGCGGGTGGTCAGGTAGGCCTCTTCGATCTCGATGTCGTCCTCGTCGAAGCCGATCATCAGGGTGCCGTCCAGCAGGCCGCCCAGGTCGGCCTCGAACACCAGTTCGTTGTGGCCGAGGTTGAAGCCGTCGTCGAAGGAATGGTCGTGGTCGTGATCATGGCCGTGGCCATGGTCATGCCCGTCGTCGAAGCCGGCGGGCTCGTGAACCCCTTCGCTCATCTCGTTGTAGTAGACCCCTTCCAGGATCAGCGAGATATCCATGCCCCAGTGCGAACCCGAGTCGTCCGGGGCCTGGGCGGCGGCCAGGGCCGGCGTGGCGCAGGCCAGAACGGTCAGGCCCGTCAGGGCGTTGCGATGGTGTCGCGCGTTCAGCATGTCTTTTCTCCCCTTGTGGAAACTGGTTGCCTCCGTACATCGCTATTCATGCGTTATAGCGTAACGAAATAGCGTAAGAACGATATAATGTAACAATAGGGTCATACAAGGGGCCGTCGCCCCGGTGGGGGCAATGCCGGGGAAAACGAGAAAAGGAGCCGCCCGTTACAGCGGGCGGCCAAGCGTAGCGGAGGTTGGAGAGACAGGGGAGCGACGAGGCCCCGGTCCCGGCGACACGCCAGAGTCCGACAACAATCGCGTATCTAAGTGAGAATTATATGCATCCGCGTTTGGGTGTCAACGTGGCCGATTCCAATGGCGCGGTTCATCGACCCGATGGGGCGGCGGGTCGCGCGGGTTCAGGGCGTCGGGGCGCCCAGCCCGGCCTGGCGGAAGGCCTCGGCCCAGCGTTCGAGCTTGGCCTCGAGATCGAGGCGGGCATTGGCCGGGCTGGTGGAGGGCAGGCGCACCGCTCTGACGCCCAGGGCACGGGTCTCGCCGATGCGGCGGGCGCTTTCGGCGCCGTTGTGGACGATCAGCCGCAGTCCCGGGGCCTCGCGTGTCAGCCGGCCGAGGTCGTTGGGCTGCGGGTTGCGGATGGCGCTGTCCAGACTGCCCTCGCGTGCGCAGGCGCCGTAGATGTCCCACAGCCCGACCCCGCAGTCGAGCAGCCGGGTGTAGCGCTCCGGCCAGGGCAGTTCCGGGAACGGCGGTCCGAAGATGCGCGCCATGATCGGCCAGAACTGGTTGCGCGGATGGGCGTAATAGGCCGCCGCCTCCAGCGAGGCGACCCCGGGGAAACTGCCCAGCACCACGGCCCGGGTATCCGCGCGCAGCACGGGCTCGAACGCCCGCAACTCGGGACTGGCATGAGCGTCAGACATCAAGGTCCAGTGTAGGCAAATGCCGCCGCGGGTACACGTCCGCGAACGGGCATGATTCGGTCCGGTTCCTTGTGTATATTAGTTGTGTACACAAACGATGAGCAGGAGACGGCAGATGGAAACGGTCAGCGCCCGCGAGGCTCGCGAGCGGCTTGCCTGGGTTCTGGATCGCGTCGAGGCCGGGGAAGAGGTGGTGATCCAGCGTCAGGGGCGGCCGGTCGCAAGGCTGGTGCGGCCTTCGAGCCCGTTCCCGGGGTTTCCGGATCGCAGTGGCCTGCGTGCGGAGCTGCCGCCCTGTGGTGAAGGAGGGGCGGAGGCGGTTCGCGCGGGCCGCGACGAAGAGCGGTTCTGATGCTCTATTTCGATACCAGCGCGGTCCTGCCGTACTATCGTGAAGAAGCCGCCAGCCGCCCGGTTCAGCAGATGTTGCAGGCGAGCACACGCCCGGTGCTGGTCAGTCATCTGACACGGGTGGAGGTGGCTTCGGCCCTGGCCCGCTGGGTGCGCATGGACGAGTTGTCCGAAGCTCAGGCGAACCGGATCGAGTCGGCATTCCTCGAGGACCTGCGGGCAGGTCGTTTCGTCCGGGTTTCGCTGGATCCGGAGGTGTTCGAACGCGCCTGCCACTGGCTGCTCACGCGGCGTTCATCGCTGCGCACGCTGGACGCCCTGCACCTGGCGGCTGCCGAGATCTGCGGGGCGGAGCTGGTGACGCTGGATCGCGCGCTGGTGCAGGCCGCCCGGCTGTTCGGCGTGACGGTCCGGTGTCCCGGAGAGGACCCCGCGGAGCCGGGTCAGCTCGACTGACAGTCGCGGCACAGGCCGTGGAGTTCCACGGTGCGGGTCTCGATGGCGAAGCCGGTCTCGGCCGCGGCGGCCTCCAGGGCATGGCTGGCGGTGTCCGGGGTGTGAAATTCGATGATCCGGCCGCAGCCGTCGCAGATCATCAGCGCGGATTCGTGGCGTTCCCCGGGGTGGCTGCAGGCGACGAAGCCGTTAAGGCTCTCGATGCGGTGGATCAGGCCCTGTTCCAGCAGGAAGGCGAGGGTACGGTAGACCGTCGGCGGCTTGATGCTGCGGTCCTCGGACGACAGCGCGTGGATCAGGTCGTAGGCCTTGATCACGCCGTCGGTGCGCAGGATCTGTTCGAGGATGCGGCGGCGCTGCTCGGTCAGGCGCGCGCCGCGCCGGGTGCAGACCCGCTCGGCCTCGTCCAGGGCCTGCTGGATCGCGGTGTCGTCGATGGTGTGCTGGCGAGTGGCCGTGGTCATGCCGCCAAGCTTAATCCATATGCACGCGCGGGGGCGAACACGGCCCGGACCGTTTACTGCAACAGCGACAGCGGCGGGGCCTCGGCGTCGGCGTCTTCCCCCGGGGCGCGATGGTGGTAGGCCGTGCAGTTGCGTCCGGCGTGCTTGGCATCGTAAAGGGCGTTGTCCAGGCGCTTGAGCAGGGTGTCGGGGTCGTCGTCGCGGTGCAGGCTCGTGACGCCGAGGCTGATGGTCACCGGCCCGGCATCTTCGAACGGCGTCGCGGCGATCTCGCGGCGCAGGCGTTCCGCCATGTACCGGGCGCCCTCGGCGTCGGTCTCCGGAAGTAGCACCACGAATTCCTCGCCACCCCAGCGCGCAAGGAAATCCGCGCGCCGAAGCGAGTGGGCGACACGACGGGACAGCTCGACCAGTACGCGATCCCCGATGTCGTGCCCGTGGGTGTCGTTGAGGCGCTTGAAGTGGTCGATGTCGAACAGGATGGCACCCGCCTCGCTGGCGTAACGCTCGGTCCGGGCCAGTGCCCGGTCCAGCTCGGCATCGAACCGCTGGCGGTTGTACAGCCCGGTCAGGCGGTCGGTGGTGGCCTCGTGTTCCAGTTCCGCTTCCAGGCGCTTCTGCTCCGAGATGTCGTGGAACACGGCGACAAAGTATTCGAGCTGGCCGGCTTCATTGCGCACGGCGCTGATGCTTTCCCATTGCGGGTAAACGCTGCCGTCGCGGCGGCGGTTCCAGATCTCGCCCTCCCAGTGGTCGTTTTCCAGTAGTTCGGTCCACAGCCGGTGGTAGAACTCCAGATCCTGGCGGCCGGACTGCAGCACGCGCGGATTCTTGCCGAGGACCTCGTCCTCGGCATAGCCGGTGATGCGTGTGAAGGCATGGTTCGCGCGCAGGATCCGGCCCTGAGGATCGGTCACCACGATGGCCTGGGCACTGTCGAAGGCGGTCGCCATCAGGCGCACCTCGCGCTGGCTGCGGTAGCGTTCCATCGCGTAGTGCAGGGCGCGCGCCAGCAGGGCCGGGTGCAGTTCTTCCTTGGGCAGGAAGTCCTGGGCCCCCAGGCGAATTGCCCCGGTCCCGGTACCCCGGTCCTGGTGGCCGGTCATGACCACCACCGGGATGCCGCCCGCGGACTCCACCAGCAGGCGCAGGGTATCCAGGCCCTGTGAGTCGGGCAGTCCCAGGTCGAGCAGGGCGATGTCGAAGGGACGCTCTTCCAGAAGCCCCAGGGCCTCGCGCAGGCGGCCGGCCCGTTCCACCACGTAGCCCCGCTCGGCGCAGTCGTCCAGCAGATCCTCGACCAGCTCGGCGTCGGCGGGGTTATCCTCGATCAGCAGCAGTCGGTACTCGCTCATGGCACCGAGTGTCCGCTTGCGCCCGCGCGCGAGGGCAGGGTGGCGGCATGCAGCCAGAACTCGCCCAGCCGTCGAGTGAGCTCCAGGAATGCGTCAAAATCCGGGGGCTTGGTCAGGAAGGCGCTGGCGCGGTGCTCATACGACCGGGTCACGTCCTCGGGGGCGTTCGAGGTGGTGAGGATCACTACCGGCAGGCTCTGCAGCTTCGGGTCGTTCTTCACCGCGGCCAGTACCTCGCGTCCGTCCATGCGCGGCATGTTGAGGTCCAGCAGCATCATGTCGGCCTGTGGCGCGCCGGCATGTTCGCCCTCGCCGCGCAGATAGGCCATGGCCTCCACCCCGTCGCTCACCGGGTGCAACTCCGCCGCGAAACGGTGGTGCTCGAAGGCCTCGCGCAGCAGCTCGACGTCTTCGGGCGAGTCTTCGGCCAGGAGAATGGTGACGGGGTTCATCGGGTTGCGGTTCCGCGGTGACAAGTCTGGAATAGATCTTAGTCTAGCGCTTGGCGCGTGGTCGAGACGATAGCCCCGCCCCTCGGCGCAGGAGTTCAGCTGGCAGAGGTCGCATCCGCAGGCTGCCGCGGGAGGGTGAGGCGGAACGTCGTGCCGTGGCCCTCGCCGTCCGACTCGGCCCGGATCCGGCCGCCGTGGCGTTCGGTAATGCGCCGCGCCAGTGCCAGTCCGGCCCCGGTGCCCGGGTATTCGGCGCGGCCGTGCAGGCGCTGGAATACCTGGAAGATACGCTCGCTCTGTTCCGGGTCGATGCCGATCCCGTTGTCGATTACGCGGATCTCCCATTCGTCGCCCCGTTCGTCACAGCCCACGTGAATCTCGGGGACTGCATCGGGTGGCCCGTACTTGATCGCATTCGATAGCAGGTTCTGGAACAGCCGCATCAGCTGCCCGGCGTCGCCCTGTACCGTGGGCAGCGGATCGCGGGAAATGCGGGCCCCGCTGTCCTGGATCGCCGTGTGCAGGTTGCCGCAGGCGTCGTCCAGTGCGCGCGCCAGGTCCACCGGTGCGAAGGCTTCGCCCATGCGCTGGACACGGGAATATTCCAGCAGGTCCTGGATCATCTGCCGCATGCGGCCGGCGGCCTCCATGGTGGTGTCGATGTAGCGCCGCGCCTTGTCGTCCAGGGCGTCGGCATGGCGTCGCTTCAGCAGCCCGAGGTAGCTGTTGATGATACGCAGCGGTTCCTGCAGGTCGTGCGAGACTGCGTACGCGAACTGCTCCAGCTCGGCATTGGAACGCTCCAGTTCCCGCTCGATGCGCTTGCGTTCGGAGATGTCGCGGATGATGGTCGAGGTCTGGGCGATCGCTCCATCCGTGTCGCGATGGATCAGCAATACCTGCGACGCCGGTCGTTCGCGGCCCTCGGCGTCCAGCAGTGCGGTCTCGCCCTGCCACTGACCGTGTTCCATCGCCGCCGGCAGGGCCTCTTCGCGCACGCGCTCCAGCGCCCAGGGCGGATGCACGCGCTCGATGGTGCCTTCCACGGTGTCCATCTCGCGCGGCAGCCCGGCGCGATTCCAGCCGGTCTCGGGGTCCCAGTGGTCGGCGAGCTCGGGCTCCGGCAGACCCATCAGCCGCCGGCCGGCGGCATTGAGGTAGAGCATCGATCCGTCGGGGCCGTGCATCGACACCACGTCCGGGGTGCTGTCGAGGATCGCCACCAGCCGTCGCAGGCTCTCCTCCAGCTGGCGTTGTTCGGTGATGTCCTGCACCGTACCCAGCATGCGTGCCGGCTGGCCGGCGTTGTCGAATTCGGTGTAGCCGCGCTCGCGCACCGTGCGGATCCCGCCATCCGGCCGGACCACGCGGTGTGCGATGTCGTAGGGCTCGCCGGCGAACGAGGCCTCCAGGGCGGCCTGTACTGCCGGGCGGTCATGGGGATGGACCGAATCCATAAAAGTCTCGTGGGTCACCGGCCCGCCTTCCGGATGACGGCCGAAGATGCGGTGGACCTCTTCCGACCAGCGGATCTCGTTCGTGCGGAAATCGGAGATCCAGTTGCCCATGCGCGCGATCCGCTGCGCCTCGTTGAGCTCCGCCTCGCGCTGGCGCAGGACGTTCTCGGTGGCCACGCGCTCGGAGATGTCGCGGATGATGGTCGAATAGCGGCGCACCGCGCCGGTTTCGTCGAAATGCGCGACCACGGTCTGTGACACCGGCAGCTCGCGGCCGTCGCCGGCCAGAATGGCCATCTCCCCCTGCCATATGCCGTTGTGGCGTGCCTCGGGCAGGGCCTCTTCCTGCAGGCGGCGCCGGGCCCACTCGGGATGGAGACCGCCGACATCGTGGAGGCTCGCCTCGGCCGAGTCTGCGAACCCCATGGCACGGTTGAACGAAGGGTTCTGGTACAGGATGCGGCCATCGGGGTCGGCCATGCCGATGAAATCGGGCGCGGCTTCCAGGATTTGCAGGAGGTCTTCGCGCTGGCGTTCGGCCTGGTGGCGTTCGGTGACATCTTCCACCACGCCGTCGAACACGGTGCCCTGTTCGGTCTCGTGGGCGCGTGCCGTGATCGCACACCGGATCGCACGGCCGTCCAGGGTCCGCAGGTCCAGTTCGCGACGATGCACCTCGCCCCGGGCGAGGAGGTCGTCGCTGAAGCGGCGGCGTTCCTCCGGGTCGGTATATAGCTCGGCGGTGGAACGGCTCAGGAGTTCCGCTATGGAGCCGGCGCCGAAGATCCGCGCCATGGCCGGGTTGACGTAGTCGAACTGCCCCGTGTGGCCCGGCAGGTTGCGGTAGACCCCGACCGGCAGGGTGTCGAAGATCGCCTTGTAGCGTTCCAGCTCCCGCAGGTAGCGGCGGGTGTCGGTGGCATCGTGGATGATGGAGTGCAGATAGCGCTTGCCGCGCAGCCACACCGGGCCGGAATAGACCTCCACGTCGCGGATCTCACCGCTCGCGACGCGGTGGCGAAAGCGGAAGTACAGCCGCTCCTCCTCAGCGGCCCGTTCCATCTCGGTCCGAACCTCCTCGGCGGAGAGGGTGTTGATCGCCTGGATGGGGCGTTTTTTCAGCTCTTCGATCGACCAGCCGTAGAAGGTCTCGGCGGCGGGATTGGCGTCGACGATGCGGCCGTCGTCCGGGTCGATCAGCAGCTTGACTGCGACATTGTTGGTGAACGTCTGCTGGTAGAAATGTTCGAGTTCGTCGCGCTCGGCCTCGCTGGCCTTGCGCGCGTCGATGTCGGTGGCGGTCAGGGCCAGACGCGTCGCGCCATCATCGGCGTCGGGCAGGCGGCTCAGCGCCAGCTCGACCCACAGCGGCGGGCCCTGCCGGGGGAGCAGGCGGCATTCGTCGCGCCACTCGCCGGTCTCGCCGTAAATGAGCGAATGGATCGCGGCCGCCACCCGGTCGGCCTCGGCGGAGGCCACCCACTCCGTCAGCGTCTGCCCGACGAGGACGTCCGCTTCCCGAGCCAGCAGCCCGGACAGGCGCCGGTTGGCGGCGCGCAGACACCCGTCGGCGTCCACGACGGCCATGCCGACCGGGGCGTGTTCGAAGAAGGCGGAATGCGTGTTCTCGGGGTCCATGGCGTGTTGCCCGCCAAAGATCGGGCGGCGGTCGGGAGACAGGGCCGCCAATTCTGCCACGCAGCGTCTGCCCGCACGAGGCGGGGGCAGCGTCAGTCGGCGTGGCGTTTGTGCGGTACGGCGCCGAAGCCGGCGGGGCGGCAGCCGAAACGGGCGGCGGCCCAGGCCGCACGCGCCGCCTGGGGTTCTTCGGCGGTCTTGCGAATGTGTTCGTCGACCGCGCGCAGGCGCGGGCGGAGGCCTTCGCCATTGGCGATCTGGATCGCCAGCCCCGGCCGCGCGTTGAGCTCCAGAATCAGCGGGCCGTGGCGGCGGTCGATGACCACGTCGACGCCCAGATAGCCCAGACCGCTGAGTTCGTAGCAGCCCGCGGCGAGTTCCATGAGTTTGTCCCATCCCGGGATCGCCAGGTCCACCAGGCTGGCTTCGGTGTCCGGGTGGGCCCATACGGGCTGGTTGTGCTGCACGCCACCCAGGGTATGTCCGCTTGCGAGGTCGATGCCGGTGCCCACCGCCCCCTGGTGGAGGTTGGCCTTGCCGTCCGATTCCTGCGTCGGCAGGCGCAGCATGGCCATGACAGGATAGCCGCGATAGACCACCGTGCGGATATCCGGAACACCGGTATGGGTCACCTCGGCGAAGATCTCGGAGAACTCCACGCGTTCCTCGATCAGTGCCACGTCCGGACGCCCGCCGAGGCTGTACATCCCGGACAGGATCCCGGACACATGGTCCTGCAGCTCGCTGATCTCGAGCATGCGCCCGCCGGCCCGGCGGAGCCGCTCACCGCGCCAGCCGGAGATCACCATGATCCCGTCGCCGGCCGCGCCATGGGCCGGTTTGATGACAAAGCCGTTCGCATATTCGCGCAGTTGCCGTTCCAGGCCGCGCAGCTGGTGGTGACCGTGAATGACACCGATGAGCTCCGGCACGGCCAGGCCCGCGGCGCTGGCCAGCTGCTTGGTCATCCGCTTGTCGTCCACGCGCGGATAGTGGCGCCGTGCGTTGTATTCGGCGATGTACAGGCCGTTGCGCGCATTCATGCCGAGGATGCCCTGCCGGCGCAGGGTCGACGGGCGCACGAAACGGGGCCACCAGCCGGCCATCAGTCGGGTTTCCTCAGGGCGTCCTGCATCTTCCCGAAGCGGGCCAGCTCGGTCAGGCGGTAGCCGGTGTAACGCCCGAGCAGCAGGGTCACGGCGAGGATGACCAGCAGGAGTTCGGGGAACACGAACAGCAGGTGTTCGAGCTGGCGACTGGCCATCAGGCCATAGGCCGCCGCAGCCACGATCAGGCTGCCGACCCCCTGGGAGATGGCATCGGCCGGGCCGTGTTCTTCCCATACCACCGACATGCGCTCGATGGTCATGGCCAGGATCACCATCGGGAACAGCGACAGGGCCAGGGCACGCTCCAGCCCCAGGTGGTGGGCCAGGATGGACAGCCCCAGCATCAGCATGATGACCACGCTGACCACGGCGGCCAGGCGGGGTACCAGCAGGAGCCGCAGGTGTTCCAGGTAGAAACGTACCGCCAGCCCGAGCGAGACGATCAGGGTGAACAGGATGACCCCGGCCAGCAGCTGGGTCTCGCGAAAGGACAGGGCGATCAGCACCGGCATGAACGTGCCGAAGGTCTGGATGCCGATCACGTTGCGCAGCAGCACGATGATCATGGCCCCAAGCGGGACCATCAGCAGCACGCGATAGGTGTTCTGCGTGCCCAGCGGAAGTTCCAGTGGCGAGAAATCGAGGATGCGGGTGTCCAGGGTCTCCCCCAGGCGCTGAGCGGTGCCCAGTGCGTCCTGCACGCTGCGGGTCACCGCGAAGCGCAGTTCTTCTCCGGTGCCGTTACGGACCTCGAGGATCGGCGCGTCGCCATGGCTCCAGACCACGACGTCGTCGGGGTAGTCGATGTTGCCGTTCAGCGGATGCACCGGAACCCAGCGCTCGGTGTTGTGCACCTCCAGCCAGGTCTCCGGCTCGATATTGCGATGCCCGTCGCGCAGCGGGATGACCGTGACCGCGCGGGCGGGGATGCGGGCGACGGAGAGCAGGTCGATCAGGGTCTGCGTGCGCAGTTCGCGGTCGCCGTCATCCATCACGAACAGCGACGCGTTGCCGTCCGCTCCCGCGCTTCCCAGGTCCCGGACCAGCACCGTGGCAAAGCTCTGGATGCCGGAGGAGCGTTCGCGCACGCTCTGGATCAGGGCCTCGGCGGCCGAATCGAAGGGTTCGTCCCATTCGCGGGGCGCCACCGGTCCGGGGTACTCTGCATGCGGGCCGGCGCTGGCGTCGCGATAGAGCGTGGTGCGGTAATAGAGCGTCTGCTCTCCGCGCGGGTCGCGCGAGGTCCACTGCGTGACGCGGTCATCCGTGCCGTGCGACGTGGTCAGGCCGTACCCTCGGGAGATGAAGTTCTCGTCCAGCCGGGCGAAGTTCGGGAGCCGTTCGGGGATGCGCAGCCGGACCTCGGCCGCCCCGCCGGTTGGCTGGAAGCGGATGCGCGATTCCACCACCCAGGTGTCGGCCGTCGCACCCGGCTGCAGGGGCATGTCGAGCAGGGTGGCCTTGTAGAGAAAGATGCCGAGGCCCGCCCCCAGCAGGAGCAGGATCAGCAGGGGCAGATGGAACCGTTTCATTCGTCGGCGTCACTGCTGTCTTCGTCCGCCGGGCAGTCCGGTGGCAGCAGGTGTTCGTTGCCGGAGTCCACCAGGATGTGCCCGGCCATGTGGCTGCGGCCCACCAGCAGCTGGTAGGTGAGTTCGGTGCGGTCCACCAGGGTGGTGTCGGCTTCGATCTTCCGGTCGCCGAGGCACAGTTCGAGGCGCACGACGTGCCGTTCGTCGAGTTCGCCACTATGCTGGCGGATGCGGGCGCTGCGTTCGATGGGGCGCTCCAGGGTGATGCGGGCGTCTTCGTTGTGCGGATCGATGATCTCGAAGCGGATCCATTCCGCGTCATCGCGCTCGAATGTCTCCTGCTGTAGCGCGTTGAGAGAGGAGGAAGTGGCGCCGGTATCCAGGCGTCCCTCCAGGGTGATGTCCTCTTCGAGGATAGTGGCGTCTTCCACGGTGCCGAGAATGGTCAGGGAGGAAGGCGTTCCCGCGATCGAGGGGGCGTGCGCCACGGCCGTGAGCAGGGCCACAAAAACCGCGGCCGATTTGGGTACACTGACGGTCGGGCGCATACAGTCGACGATGGCTCGGGATGAAGCCATGGATGATATTGCATGCCCGGACGATGCGCCCTGACACGATTCACATGACAAGGAGCCGGCCATGAGCTGGGTGATCGACCTCGCCGACCTGACCATGAATGACGTTGCCGAGACCGGTGGCAAGAACGCCTCGCTGGGCGAGCTGCTGGGGCAGCTGGGGGCCGCCGGGGTGCGGGTGCCGGGCGGTTTTGCCACTACCGCGTCGGCGTTTCGCACATTCCTGGCGCGTGACGGACTGGATGCCCGTATCAAGGACCGACTGGCCGGGCTGGACATCAACGATATCGAGGCGCTTCGGGCCGCCGGGCGAGAGGTGCGCGGCTGGATCGAGGCCGCCCCGCTGCCCACGGAGCTGGAGGACGCCATCCGCGAGCATTACGCGAAGCTGGGCGAGGATGTGCCGGTGGCGGTGCGCTCGTCGGCCACCGCCGAGGACCTGCCCGAGGCCTCGTTTGCCGGCCAGCAGGAGACCTTCCTCAACGTGCGCGGCATCGAGGCCCTGCTGCAGCGGGTGCGCGAGTGCTTCGCCAGTCTGTACAACGATCGCGCCATCGCCTATCGCGTGCACAACGGCTTTGCCCACGACGAGGTCGCGCTGTCCGCCGGGGTGCAGCGCATGGTGCGCTCGGACATCGGCGCCTCCGGGGTCATCTTTACCCTGGATACCGAAACCGGTTTCCGCGACGCGGTGTTCATCACCGGCGCCTGGGGCCTGGGCGAGACCGTGGTGCAGGGCTCGGTGAACCCCGACGAATACCAGGTGTACAAGCCGGCGCTGGCCGCCGGCAAGCGCGCGGTGATCGGGCGCACGCTGGGCACCAAGGCGATCCGTATGGTGCTGACCGAGGACGGCACGCAGACCGAGGATACCCCGGAGGAGCTGCGCCGGCGTTTCTGCCTGTCGGATGGCGACGCCGAGCAGCTGGGTCGCTTCGCGGTGGCAATCGAGCAGCACTACGGCCGGCCGATGGACATCGAGTGGGCGCAGGACGGGGAGACCGGCGAGCTGTTCATCGTGCAGGCGCGCCCGGAGACGGTGGAGAGCCGCGTGGAGATAGGCGGCGGCGAGACCTACAAGCTGGGTGCGCACGATGTCGAGCCACTGGTGACCGGACGGGCGATCGGTTCGCGCATCGGCAGCGGCGTGGTGCGGGTGCTGGAGTCGCCCGACGAGATGCACCGCATGGAGGAGGGCGACATCCTGGTCGCGGACATGACCGATCCCGACTGGGAGCCGATCATGAAGCGCTCCGCGGCCATCGTGACCAACCGCGGCGGGCGCACCTGCCACGCGGCGATCATCGCGCGCGAGATGGGCGTGCCGGCGGTGGTCGGCTGCGGCGATGCCACCGAGAAGCTGAGCGACGGCTTCGAGGCCACGGTGTCCTGCGCCGAGGGGGACGACGGCCACGTGTATCCGGGGCATATCTCCTTCGAGGTGGAGAAGGCCTCTCCGGAACAGTTGCCGGAGCTCCCGCTCAAGCTGATGCTCAACGTCGCCAACCCCGGGCGCGCCTACGCCTTCTCGCAGCTGCCGCACGCGGGCATCGGTCTGGCGCGGCTGGAGTTCATCATCAACGGCACCATCGGCGTGCATCCGCTGGCGCTGCTGGACTACGCCGAGGATCCGCAGCGCCTGGAGCCGGCGGTGCGCGAGCGGATCGCCGAACGTCTGCACGGCTTTGACGATGGCCCCCGCGAGTTCTTCGTGCGCAAGCTGTCCGAGGGGATTGCGACGCTGGCGGCGGCCTTCGCGCCGGAACCGGTGATCGTGCGGCTGTCGGACTTCAAGTCCAATGAATATGCCCACCTGATCGGCGGGGGCGGTTACGAGCCGGAGGAAGAAAACCCGATGCTGGGGTTCCGTGGCGCTTCGCGCTATCGCGCCTCCAGTTTCCGTCCGGCGTTTGCCATGGAGTGCGAGGCCCTGCGCCGCGTGCGCGACGAGATGGGCCTGGACAACGTGCAGATCATGGTTCCCTTCGTGCGCACCCTGAAGGAGGCCGACGATGTTCTGCAGGTGCTGGAGGAGGAAGGCCTGAAGCGCGGCGAGAACGGGCTCAGGGTCGTGATGATGTGCGAGATCCCGTCCAACGCCCTGCTTGCGGATGACTTCCTCGAGCGCTTCGACGGGTTTTCCATCGGTTCCAACGATCTGACTCAGCTGACTCTGGGGGTCGATCGCGACTCGGGGCTGGTGGCGGAGTCCTTTGACGAGCGTGACGAGGCGGTGAAACAGTTGCTGGCGATGGCCATTCAGGCGGCGCGCCGGCAAAACAAGTACGTGGGGATCTGCGGGCAGGCGCCCTCGGACTATCCCGAGCTGGCCGGCTGGCTGATGGAACAGGGTATCGATTCGCTGTCGCTGAACCCGGATGCCCTGATCTCCACCTGGAAGAGTCTGGCGCAGCTGCGCCAGGCGGGCGGCCGGGGGTGACGTCCATGGCGGGCGGCGAACCGGAGGAGCCGCGCTGCCCGCAGGTGTACCTCGTGTCCGACGGCACGGGGATCACCGCGGAAACCCTGGCGCGGTCACTGTTCACCCAGTTCCCGGCGCTTGCGCCGGACTGGCACCGGCTGCCTTTCGTGCAGTCGCCGGGGCGGCTGTCGTCAGCGTTCGCGCGCATCGGGGAGGGGCCGCAGCCGGCGCTGGTGGTGGCGACCCTGGCCGATGGCCAGCTGCGGGCGCAGCTGGAGCATTGCCCGGTGCCGGTGATCGACGTGCTCGGGGAACACCTGGGACGCCTGGAGGCGATCCTTGGGGCCCAGGCCGAGGCGGTGGCGGGGCGTGCCCACGGGCGCGGCGATGCCGAACGCTACGACCGCCGGATCGACGCCCTGAACTACACCCTGGCGCATGACGACGGCCTGGCCAGTACCGATCTCGCGGTGGCCGACGTGGTGCTGCTGGGAGCCTCGCGCTCCGGCAAGACCCCCACCAGTCTGTATCTGGCGATGAACTACGGACTGTTTTCGGCCAATTACCCCCTGGTGCCGGAGGATCTGGACCACGGCGGCACGCCGCACATGCCGCAGCCCCTGCGCGGGCTGGAAGGGCGCATGGTCGGCCTGACCATTCACCCGCAGCGGCTGGCACAGATCCGCGAGGCGCGGCGCCCGGGCAGCCGCTACGCCAGCCTGGAGCAGTGCCGGGCCGAGACCCGGGCGATCGCAACCTTTCTCGAAGTCTGGGAGCTCCCGCAGCTGGACGTTACCGAACGCTCGGTCGAGGAGATCGCTACCCGGGTGCGCGACCTGCTGGAGCTGCCGCGCTGAGTCAGGCGGCGTCCGGCAGTCCGAGGCGGGCGAGCCAGTCGGCCGGGTCGCCATTGCAGACCAGGAATTCCGGGTTGAGCAGGCTCTCGCGGGTGTTGTAGCGCAACTCGTTGCCTTCCAGATCGGTGACGCGGCCGCCGGCCGCGCGCACCACCGCGTGGGCGGCGGCGGTATCCCATTCCGAGGTCGGTCCCAGACGCGGGTAGATGTCGGCGCTGCCTTCCGCCACCAGGCACAGCTTCATGGAGCTGCCGAGGCTCACCAGCTCGTGCGGTCCGATGCGTTCCAGCACCGCGTTCAGTCGCTCGGCGCCGTGCGACCGGCTGCCGGCCACGCGAACCGCCTCCTCCCGGGTGCGCGGCGCGGTCACGCGGATGGGTGTGCGCGGCCCGTCGCCGTCGCGACGGAAGGCTTCGCCGTCGATCTGCCCGGCATACAGGCGCTGCAGCACCGGGCACCAGACCACGCCCAGCACCGGTTCGTGGTTGTGGATCAGGGCGATGTTGACGGTGAACTCGCCGCTGCGCTTCACGAATTCGCGGGTGCCGTCCAGCGGGTCGATCAGCCAGTAGGTGTCCCAGTCCTGACGGGTGGCGAACGGGATGTCCTGGCCTTCCTCCGACAGCACCGGCCACTGCGGGGCGATCTCGCGCAGGCCGTCGCTGATCACGCGATGGGCGGCCAGATCGGCCTCGGTGAGCGGCGAGCGGTCGTCCTTCTCGGTGACGGCAAAGCGGGTCTCGTAGATCTCGAGGATCGCGCGGCCGGCGTCCTCGGCCACGGTGCCGACCTCGTTGAGCAGGGCGGACAGGGCCGCGCCTTCGGGCACGGCAACGGATGCGGTTTCGGTCACGGGCGGCTCCTCAGGTGTTCCCGGATCATGTACAGCGCGGCGATGGAGCGGGCCTCGGTGCAGTCTTCGCGCTGCACCAGTTCCTCCAGGGCATCCAGGGGCCAGGGCACCACCTCGATGGCCTCGGGTTCGTCACCCTCGGCGCGCTGCTCGTAGAGGTCCTCGGCCAGGACCAGATGGGTCTGATGGCTCATGTAGCCGGGGGCCACGGTCAGGCTGCCCATCGCCGTCAGGCGGCGCCCGGCATAACCGACCTCCTCCATGATCTCGCGGTTGGCCGCGGCGATGATCTCCTCCCCGCGCTCCATGCGCCCCTTGGGGAGGCCGAGTTCGTAGCGGTGGGTGCCGGCGGCGTATTCGCGGATCAGGAGGACATGGCCATCGTCGCGTACCGGGGCGATGATCACGGCCCCGTTGCCGCGGCTGACCAGGCGCTCGAAACAGGCATGGGCCCCGTTGCTGAATTCCAGGTCCAGCTCCTCCACTTCGAACAGGCGGCTTCGGGCCACCGTGCGGCGTTCGTGGACGGCGGGCTTGTCGCGGCTCATTGCGGGTCCATCGGTCGGGGCGTCCGGGGGCAGACAGGCTGCTCCCCGGACGCGGGTCACTCGTCGCGGCTCAGTCGGATCCGGGTCTCCAGCTCGCCTTCGAAGGTGGTATCCAGGATCATGCCGTGCTCGAAACCCCGGACGTCCACGCCGGGCTGTCGTTCGGGGGCCGTGTCTTCCAGCGTCAGGTCCAGATCGCCCCAGGACAGCGTGAGCGTCACGCGCATGGGGAAGTAGCCGTCCAGGAAGCGGCGCATGAACGGCCCGTTCTCCAGTACGTACTCGCCGTTGCCCCGGCTCTCGACCACCCGCATCTCGGCTTCGACACACAGCTCCGAGGCCTCGGTGACGCCGATGACGACGACCCGGTCGTCCTCGGCCCAGGCATCTTCGACCTCGTCGGCGCTGGCCACTCGCAGGCCCCGGATGTTCGGCTCATTGTACACGATGGACATGCGGCTGATCTCGGCCAGGCCACTGTGGCACTGGCGCAGCCGCACCCATCCGTCGTTCAGGCTGTCTTCGTCGAGGGTCAGGTGGTTGTCGTGGTGATGCAGCGGTGTGTCGCGCTCTGCCGGCGGCTCGGCGTAGATCCGCAGTTCGGGGCTGGTGGTCTGGGCGTCCTCGGGGTCCACCTGACCGGGGCCCGGGGGACCGTCCTCCCACAGGCTGTCGTCCTCCAGCGGGTCGTAGTCCGGGTCATCCGGGTCCATGGCCATGGCGGGTGCCGTCGCCAGGGCGCCGCCCAGGGCCAGGATCAGCCCCGTCGCAATCGCGCCGGGTCCGCGTGCCATTCGTGTTTCGGTTATTCTGTGCATCGTCAATCCCGTCGTTGCTTCCCCACATCTCATGGACTCGCAGACCCGCGCGAAAAATCCCGAGACGCCCGCCGCGCCGGTGGACTGGTCGCGGGTGGATACCGTGCTGTTCGACATGGACGGCACGCTGCTGGACCTGCACTTCGACAACCGGTTCTGGGGGGAGCTGATCCCGCAGGAATACATGCGCTGCCAGCCCGATGACCCGGAATGCGCGCGCCGGCGGCTGGAAGACGAGATGCAGCGGGTGCGCGGGCGGCTGGAGTGGTACTGCGTCGACCACTGGACGCATTTCACCGGTCTCGACGTGCTCGCGCTCAAGCGCGAGCTTGCCCATCACGTGGCCATCAAGCCGCACGCCGTCGAGGTCCTGGACCGGATCGCCGCCAGCGGGCGGGAACGGGTGCTGGTGACCAACGCCCATCCGGAGGTGTATGCCTTCAAGCACCGCCTGACCGGGATCGGGGACCATCTCGACCGTATCGTCTCTGCCCACGAGCTGTTCTGTGCCAAGGAGGAGACGGTCTTCTGGGAGCGGCTGCAGGCTGTCGCTCCGCACGATCCGGCCCGGACCCTGTTGGTGGATGACAACCTGCATGCCCTGGCCAGCGCGCGCGAGGCGGGTATTGGCCAGCTGCGCGGGATGCGCTATCCGGACGAGCGCGGTGCCCCGATGAACAGCGACGAGTGGGCGCTGCTGGAGGACCTTTCGGATCTGCTGGACGGGCTCACTTGACCGGCGTGGGCATGTTGCGGATCCGGTCCAGACGGATGTGTACGGTCTCGCCCTCGCAGGTGCCTTCCAGCCAGTGATGCCCGTGGTCGTCCGCGGTGACCTCGTGCGGGGTAACCCGACCCATCCAGGCGCGGCCGGCATCGGGCCCGGCATCGGGCCCGGCCCAGTGCAGCTGCAGGGTTTCGCCGGTCAGGATGGCGATTTCCAGGCGTTCGAGGATGTGGCGCGGGGTTTCTTCGGTCATGGTGTCCGTGGTCCGGGTGGCTCGCGATAGTCGGTCGGGTCGGGGACGTCGGCCGCGGCGAAGGCGGCCTGGCGGGCGTGGCACTGGGGGCAGCGGCCGCAATGGCGTTCCTGACCCAGCAGGCAGCTCCAGGTCAGGCGCCATGGCACTCCGTCCTGTCCGCCCCGGCGGATGATATCGGCCTTGCCGAGTTCCTGCAGCGGGGCGGCCACCGACAGGCCGGGAACCAGCCGGGCGGCCAGCGAGCCGAAGTCCTGCAGGAAGGCCGCGCGGCTGCCCGGACCGTGCCCGGCGTCCTCGCGGTTGAGCGCGAGCAGGATGCGTCCGGCACCGTGGTGCTGGGCCAGATTGACCGCGAGCGCCAGGATCAGCAGATTGCGCTGCGGCAGCGGGACATGCCCGACCCAGTCGGAACGCCGGGTGAACGCCTCGCGCAGGGCCCCGGTTTCCACGGTTTCCAGGCGCACGCCCTCGGCTTCGGCCAGGGCGAGGACCGCGGCCCGCTCACGCGCGGCATTGCGCTGGCCATAGTCGGCCCAGGTGGCGATGACGGGGCGGTTTTCGGCGCACCACCGGCGCAGCAGGGCGGCGCTTTCGACACCGCCGGAGAGCAGGAGCAGGTCGGGTTCCGGGTTCATGGCTACAAATTATGCGCCGCGCGGGAACGTCGCCAGAGACCGGGACGGGGACGGGGTGGGAGCCGCGGAACCCGGGGGCATGGTCGTGGCCTCATTGATGGGACTTCACCGGGAGCAGACAGACGATGATTGAGCAGTTGCGGGCGCGCTGGCAGCAGCTGATGCGCGCCGAACGCAGTGACAGCGAGACCGGCGACGAACAGGAGCGCCTGCAGCGCGCCGCGGCCGCGCTGATGATGGAGGTGTGCCGGGCCGACTTCCAGCTGGTGGATGCGGAGCTGGAGACCGTGCGCGCCAACCTGGTCGAGATGTTCGGACTGGACGACGAGGCGGCCGATGCCCTGCTGGACATCGCACGGGAAAAGAGCGATGCGCTGGTCTCCCTGCATCCGGTGGTGCGCGAGGTGAACGCTGCCTTCGATGCCGATCAGAAGGCGGCGATCATGAAAGGCCTGTGGCGCTCGGCGCTGGCCAACGACGAACTGCACAAGCGCCAGGAGGCGGTGATCCGGCGGCTGGCGGACCTGCTGTACGTGCCGCATGCCACGTTCATCCGCACCAAGCTGGCGGTGCTGGAGGAGCGCGGCGAGGCACCGGAAGAACAGGGCGGCCGGGAATGACGGTCGCACGACATCATGGCTGATCCGGGTACGCTGCTGGCGGCCGCCGCGGTGGGCATCCTCGGCGGTGTGCACTGCCTCGGGATGTGCGGCGGCATCGTGGGGGCCATTTCCATGGGGCATGCCGGGCGCCGTGGCCCGGTGTGGCCGCTGCTGCTGGGTTACAACATCGGCCGCATGACCAGCTATGTCATCGCCGGGGCGCTGGCGGGGTGGCTGGGTGCCACGCTGCTCGGGGGGCTGCCCGCGGGGCAGACCATCCTGCAGGTGGTGGCCGCGATCTTCCTGATCCTGCTGGGACTCTACATCGCCGGGTGGTGGCCGGTGCTGGCGCGCCTGGAGCAGGTGGGCGGCGTGCTGTGGCGGCGCATCGAGCCGCTGGGCCGGCGCTTTCTGCCGGTGCGCAATCCGGGGCAGGCGCTGGTGGTTGGCGGATTGTGGGGCTGGCTGCCCTGCGGTCTGGTCTACAGCGTGCTGGCCTGGTCGCTGAGCGCCGGCGGCGCGCTGGAGGGTGCGGCGCTGATGGCGGCGTTCGCGCTGGGGACGCTGCCCAACCTGCTGCTGATGGGGGTGTTCGCGGCGAAGCTGGCGGGTTTCGTGCGTCGGCCCTGGGTGCGCCGGGTCGCGGGAGCGGCCATCGCCCTGTACGGGGTCGGGATGCTGGTGGTTCTGCTGGTCTAGAACGGCCCGGAGCGGCGGGTGCAGCCCCGCCCCGGGCACGGACTTCAGTCGACGTAGAACTTCTGCTCGAACTCGATCGGCAGGACCTCGTCCGACCCCGCGGGCGTGATCTCCAGATTGAAGGTCATTTCTTCGCCCGCGCGCACCGTCATTTCCGAGAGGTGGTAGATCGCGTCGCCGTCCTCGATCTCGCGAAAGCGCAGGCTGCGCGACTGCTGATTCATGTTGACCGCGTTGCCGCTGACATCGGCGGAGACGGCCTGCAGACCGTCATCGGTGCGTTCCATGACGGTGACGTTGATCATTGCACGGTTGCTGCTGCGACGGACGTCATAGGCACGCGCGACTTCGGGCGACAGGAAGGTGGTGTTGATGACGTTGTAATAGACCACGTGATCGTCGAACCCGGTCTCGTTCGCGTTCGCCACCGAACTGCCGAGGGCGAGGGCGGCCACGATCGAGACGACGCCACCGAGAACACGCTGCACTCTTGTCATATCGGACTCCTCATTCGCTTGAACCATGCCCCGGGATCCATACCGGAGCCGGGCGGCGGGTTCCGCCCCTGATTCCAGTCTAGTCCGTCTGACGTGATTTGCGCAGCCGGATCTCAGAAGATGCCGCGCACGATGATGGTCAGGATATACAGTCCGACCAGGGCGATCATCGGCGAGAAGTCGATGGCCCCGGTGGACGGGAGCATGCGCCGCAGCGGGCCCAGGATCGGGCGGTTCACGTCGGCCGCCAGCCGCGCGATGGGGTTATAGCCGCCCCCGCCGCCGGCCTGCACCCAGCTCATCACGACCTCGACGATCAGGGCGATGATGAATACCCAGATCGCAGTGATCAGGAGTTCGCGTATGGCCACCAGCAGCAGAATCACCGGGTCGGCTTCCATGCCCAGTACGGCAACGCGCAGCCACAGTTCCAGGAATTTGAGGACGACCATCAGCACGATGGCTGCCGTGTCGACGCGCCCGATGGAGGGGATGATCGGCCGCAGCAGGTTCAGCGGCGGCGTGGTCAGCATCAGGATGGTCTGCGAGATCGGGTTGCGGTAGTCGGCCCGCACCAGCCCGAAGATGACCCGCAGCATCAGCAGGATGATGGCAATGCCGAAGGCAACGCCGATGAGGAAGTTAAGGATCTCCTGGCCGGTGGTCATGGCTCCGGGGTTCATGCTGGCTCCTGGCGGTCTGCGCGGCGCGAATGAAGACGCGTATTTTCCTCCAGGGTTGTCGGGAAGCCAAGGGATATGATCAGTGTTTCCCTAGCCGCGGCCGAGTTCCTCGCTGCGTGCCGCCGCCGCCTGCATGGCGCGCCGCAGCAGGCCGCGCAGATCGCCCTGCTCGAGCGCGTTGAGGGCCTGTTCGGTGGTGCCGCCGGGCGAGGTGACGCGCCGGCGCAGCTCCGCGGCATCCTCGGGGCTGTTGGCCGCCAGCCGGGTGGCGCCGGCCAGGGTGCCCAGGGTCAGTTCGCGCGCCGTCTCCGGCGGCAGCCCCAGCTCCTCGGCGGCGGCCTGCATGGCCTCGATGATCAGGAAGACATAGGCCGGACCGCTGCCGGAAGTCGCGGTCACGGCGTGCATCAGTTCTTCGTCTTCCACCCACAGGGCGCGGCCGACGGCCTCCATCAGGGCCGTTGCGGCCCGGCGGTCTTCCTCGCCCACGCCGGGCCCGGCGAACAGGCCGGTGACACCGGCGCCCACCAGCGCGGGCGTGTTGGGCATGGCCCGTACGATGCGCGCCTGCGGTCCCAGCCATTCGCCCAGCCGGGCAGTGGTGACCCCGGCGGCCACGGAGACCACCAGCGGGTCGCCGCTGGCCACTGCGTCGCGCAGCGTCGGTGCGACCTCGGGCAGGGTCTGCGGCTTGACCGCCAGGACCAGGATGCCGGTGTCGCCGGCGAGTTCTTCCGGGCTGCCGGCGCCCAGGCCGGGGAAGCGGCCTTGCAGGGCTTCGACGCGTTCCGGGCGGGTGTCGGCGAGGGCCAGGCGGTCGGCGGCGCGTCCGCTGTCGACCAGCCCCTGGATCAGGGCCTCGCCCATGTTGCCGGCGCCGATGAAGGCGACTTCGCGGGAATGCTGGGGCATGCGGACTCCGGTGCAGAAGGGGTGGATTCAGGCGGGACGCGGGCCGAACAGGTCGGTACCGATGCGCACCAGCGACGCACCTTCAAGGATGGCGGCTTCGAGGTCGCCCGACATCCCCATGGACAGGGTATCGAGTTCGTGGCCGCGACGGCAGAGGTCGTCGCGCAATTCGCGCAGGCGGGCGAACGGGATGCGCTGGCGTTCCGGGTCGGTTTCGGCCGCCGGCAGGGTCATCAGGCCGCGCAGATGCAGGTGCGGCAGGGCGGCGATCGCGTCCGCCAGCGCCGGCAGGGCGTCCGGTTCCACGCCGGCCTTCTGCGGTTCGCCGGAGACATTGACCTGGATGCAGACCTGCAGTGGACCGAGGTGTTCGGGGCGCTGCTCGCTCAGGCGTCGCGCGATCTTCTCGCGTTCCAGGGTGTGGACCCAGGCCGCGCGTTCGGCCACCGCGCGGGTCTTGTTGCTCTGCAGCGGGCCGATGAAGTGCCATTCGATCCCGGCCGGTTCCGGGGGTGCCTCCAGGGCGTCGTGCTTGTCGATGAGCCCCTGCACGTAGTTCTCCCCGAAAGCGGTCTGGCCGAGGCGGTGCAGGGCCCGGATTTCCGCGACATCGCGGGTCTTGGAGACCGCCAGCAGGCGGACGGAATCCCGCGGACGGCCGGCACGGTGGCAGGCCTGCGTGATGCGGGCGTGAACTCGTTCGAGGGCGGCTTCTGGCGTGCTCATTGGCCTATGATATAGTCCTGAAGACATGATCAGAAGTGGTGTCTTTATCGGCGCCATCCACGGTCGCCACGGACGGAGCGCGCGGCGGCCCGGAACAACGGGGGATTGAATGGATATCACGCAGCTGCTGGCGTTTTCGGTCAAGAACGGGGCCTCGGACCTGCACATCTCCGCGGGCATGCCGCCGATGGTGCGCATCGATGGCGACATGCGCCGGGTGAATGTCCCGGTGATGGAGCACAAGGAAGTGCAGGGCCTGATCTACGACATCATGAACGACCGTCAGCGCAAGGACTACGAAGAGTTCCTGGAGACGGACTTCTCGTTCGAGGTTTCGGGGCTGGCGCGCTTCCGTGTCAACGCCTTCAATCAGGACCGCGGCGCGGCGGCGGTGTTCCGGACCATCCCCTCCAAGGTCCTGACCCTGGAAGACCTGGCCACGCCGAAGATCTTCGAGGACATCGCCAACTACCCGCGCGGGCTGGTGCTGGTGACCGGCCCCACCGGTTCGGGTAAGTCCACCACGCTGGCGGCGATGGTCAACCACCGCAACGAGAACGACTACGGGCACATCCTCACCATCGAGGACCCGATCGAATTCGTGCACGAGTCGAAGAAGTCGCTGATGAACCAGCGCGAGGTGCACCGCGATACCCACGGTTTCTCCGAGGCCCTGCGCTCGGCCCTGCGCGAGGACCCCGACACCATCCTGGTCGGCGAGCTGCGCGACCTGGAGACCATCCGTCTGGCGCTGACCGCGGCCGAGACCGGGCACCTGGTGTTCGGCACGCTGCACACCAGTTCGGCGCCCAAGACCATCGACCGCATCATCGACGTCTTCCCGGCTGCGGAAAAGGACATGGTGCGCGCGATGCTGTCGGAATCCATGCGTGCGGTGATCTCGCAGACCCTGATGAAAAAGATCGGCGGCGGGCGCGTTGCGGGTCACGAGATCATGCTGGGGACGCCGGCCATCCGGAACCTGATCCGCGAGAACAAGATCGCGCAGATGTATTCCACCATCCAGACCAGCGCCGGAACCGGCATGCAGACCCTCGACCAGTGCCTGAAGGACATGCTGGCCCAGGGGCTGGTCAGCCGTGAGGATGCCCGCCGCAAGGCCGTGAACCCCGACGCCCTGTAAAACCGAGCCATCGCCGTGGTCGCCCGGCGGGGCGGCCACGCCAATCGGAGGATGCCCATGGATCGTGACAAGGCGATCAAGTACATGCACGACCTGATGAAGGCCCTGGTGGACCGGGGCGGGTCGGACCTGTTCATTACCGTGGGGATGCCGCCGGCCGCCAAGATTGACGGGAAGGTGGTCCCGCTGACCGAGCAGAAACTCACGCCCTCGCACACCCAGGCGCTGGTGCGGGCGATGATGAACGACAAGCAGTCGGCTGAATTCGAGCGCAATCAGGAGTGCAACTTCGCGGTCGGCCTGGCGAGCATTGCGCGCTTCCGCGTGAACGTCTTCACCCAGCGCGGGAGCAGCGGCATGGTGATGCGCGTGATCAATTCGGAGATCCCGCGCTTCGAGGACATCCGCATGCCGCCGCAGCTGGAAGAGATCACCATGGAAAAGCGTGGCCTGGTGATCTTTGTCGGGGGGACCGGCTCGGGCAAATCCACCTCGCTGGCCGCGATGATCGGTCACCGCAACCGGTCTGCCTCGGACCACATCGTGACCATCGAGGATCCGATCGAATTCGTGCATCAGCACAGCAAGAGCATCGTGACCCAGCGCGAGGTCGGTGTGGACACCCACGACTACCAGATCGCGCTCAAGAACACGCTGCGCCAGGCGCCGGACGTGATCCTGATCGGCGAGATCCGCGACCGCGAGACCATGGATTACGCGGTCGCCTTCGCCGAGACCGGGCACCTGTGCCTGTCCACGCTGCATGCGAACAGCACCAACCAGGCGCTGGACCGCATCATCAACTTCTTTCCCGAAGATCGGCGCGAGCAGCTGCTGATGGACCTTTCGCTGAACCTCAAGGCGGTGGTCTCGCAGCGCCTGGTGCGCCGCGAGGATGACCAGGGGCGTGTGCCGGCGGTGGAGATCCTGATCAACACTCCCCTGATGGCGGATCTGATGCTCAAGGGTGCGGTGCACGACATGAAGGAGCTGATCTCGCGCTCGCGCGAGCAGGGCATGCAGACCTTCGACCAGGCGCTGTTCGATCTCTACGAGAGCGGCGAGATCAGTTACGACGAGGCCCTGCGCAACGCCGATTCGGTGAACGACCTGCGCCTGCGCATCAAGCTCGACAGCGAGCGCGCACGGCGCGATGGTGCCCCGGCGGTGGCCGACACCGGCGAGGGCATTGCGGTGGAAGACGATCCGGAGGAATTCCGTGTCCGCTGAAGCACAGAACACCGGTTCCGACGGTACGGCCGCCGGTGAACCCGCGAAGCGCCAGCTCCAGATCGAGCCCTATCTCAAGCTGATGGCGCAGAAATCGGCCTCGGACCTGTTTTTTCTCACCGGGGCGCCGGCGTCCATCAAGGTAGATGGCGTGCTGCAGCCCATCGCGCGGCGGGCACTGGCCCAGGGGCAGACCGAGGGCATTGCCCGCGAGATGATGAACGACCATCAGGAGCGGATCTTCGACGAAGAGACCGCGGTCAATTTCGGCCTCACCCGCGAGGGGCTGGGCCGCTTCCGCGTGAACGTCTATCGCCAGCGCGGCGAAGTGGCGATGGTCATCCGCTTTATCAGCAGCTCCGTGCCCACCATCGACCAGCTGGGGCTGCCGGAGGTGCTGAAGGAGTTCATGACCTACCGCGACGGCCTGGTGCTGGTGGTCGGCTCGACGGGTACCGGGAAGTCGACCACGCTGGCGGCGATGATCGACCATCGCCTGACCATCGATACCGGGCATATCCTGACCGTCGAGGATCCGATCGAATTCCTGTTCCAGCACAAGCGGGCGATCATCGGCCAGCGCGAGGTCGGAATCGACACGCCCAGTTACGAACACGCCCTGCAGGAGGGCATGCGCGAGGCCCCGGACGTGATCATGGTCGGGGAGATCCGCAATCGCGAGACCATGCGGGCGGCCCTGAATTACGCCGATACCGGGCACCTGGTGCTGTCCACCCTGCATGCGACCAATGCCTCGCAGGCACTGGACCGCATCATCAATCTGTTCCCCGAGGATCACCGTTCGCAGATCCTGTCGGACCTGTCCCTGAACCTGCGCGCGATTATCGGCCAGCGCCTGCTACAGAAGAAGGATGGCTCGCGGGTGGCGGCACTGGAGGTGCTGGTGAATACGCCGTACATCTCCGAGCTGATTCACAAGGAGGAGATCGGCGAAATCAAGGAGATCATGGCGAAGTCGGCCTCGGTCGGCATGCAGACCTTCGACCAGGCGATCGTCAAGCTCTTCAAGTCGGGCAACGTGATGCTGAACGAGGCCCTGAGCAAGGCCGATTCGCGCGCCAACCTCGAGTGGAAGCTCAACTTCGGCGGGGGCGTGGGGGCCGCCGAGGAAGGTGGCGAGGAAGAGCTCAAGCCGCCCGAATAGTCTGTCGCGGGCCCCGTTGTCCTCTCCGGCCCCGATCCGAGCCGGGGAGGAAGCTTACGGGGCCGGTTCGGGGAAGACGTCGGCGGCCGCGAACACCGGGCCGTCGACGCAGACGCGTTTCATCGCCACGCTTTCCCCGGTGCGCACCGGCACGGTGCAGCCGGCACAGCCGCCCACCGCGCAGGCCATGAATTCCTCCAGCGACACCTGGCAGGGCAGGTCGAATTCCGCGGCCAGCTCCGCGCAGGCCTCCAGCATCGGGTGCGGCCCGCAGGCAAAGATCTCCACCTCCCTGCGTTCGGCGGGGTCCAGTCCGTCCAGCCAGGCGCGCGCGAGGTCGGTGACGAAGCCGTCGAACGCCCCCGGAATTCCGGCCTTCGAGGTGAGGCGACACGAGATCCCCCAGTCTTCCAGCAGCGGCAGCGTGCCGATGGCGCCGTCCGGCAGCCCCGGCCACAGCACTTGCGATGGCCGCGGGCGGAACGGGAACGGGACCTCGGACCCCAGGATCGCACGGGTTGTGCCCGCCTCGCCCTGCTGGCGCAGGCGGTCGGCGAGGAAGATCATCGGCGGGATGCCGACGCCGCCACCCAGCAGCAGGCGCCGCGGCCGCTCCGGGGGCAGCGTGAACGGCCGGCCGATCGGTCCCAGCACCTGCAGGCTGCGGCCCACCGGCTGTTCCGCCAGCGCCCGGGTGCCGTCGCCCACCGTCTTGTACAGGAATTCCACCCAGCCGGCATCGGGGTTGACCCGCTGGATCGACAGCGGCCGCCGCATCGGCAGGCGTGGCGAGCACTGGATGTGGGCGAACTGCCCGGGCTGCGCGCGCCGTGCACACTCCGGGGCCTCCACCCGCAGGATCCACTGACCACTTCCGGCATCCTCGTGGGACAGGATGCGCGCGGCCTCCTCGAACAGGGTGCCGCGATGCGGCGGGTGCTGCGGATTCATGCGTCGTCCTCGCCGGGGCGGCTCCAGGTGGGGCGTCCGGCGACCCAGGTCTCGCGGACCTCGCCGCCGAACGTCCAGTCGAAAAACGGGGTGTTGTGCCCGGCGCTGAGCCAGTGCTCCCGCCGGATGTCATGGAGGGCACCCGGGTCGAACAGCACGAAATCCGCCCGCGAGCCGGGCGCCAGGCGGCCATGTTCCAGTCCCAGAACCTCCGCGGGGCCGTTCGTGATCCGCGACAGGGCCTGTTCGAGACTCAGCAGTCCGTCTTCGACCAGGCGCAGGGTCAGGGGCAGCAGGGTTTCCAGCGCGGCGATGCCGGGAAGGGTGTCGGCGAAGGGCCCCAGCTTGCTGTCGGCCTCGTGCGGCTGGTGGTCGGAACAGATGGCTGCAATGCTGCCGTCGGCCACGGCCGCACGCAGCCCGTCGCGATCGCGCTGGCTTCTCAGCGGCGGAATGACGTGGCAGTCGGGATTGAACTCGGCCACGTCAACCTCGGTGAGGAACAGCTGGTGAGCGGCCACGTCCGCGGTGACCGGGAGGCCGTCGCTGCGCGCCTTGGCAATCATCTCCGCGCCCCGCCGCGTGGACAGCCGCGCGACATGCACCCGCGCCCCGGTCTGTTCCACCAGCGCCAGGATCGCGCCGAGCGCGGCGGTCTCCGCGGCCTCGGGGATGCCCGAGAGTCCGAGGCGGGTGGACACCGGGCCCTCGTGCACGCAGCCGGAGCCGGTCAGGGCCGGATCCTGGGCCGACAGCACGGTGGTCAGATCGAAGGTGCTGGCGTATTCCAGCGCGCGGCGCAGGATCAGGAGGCTGGCGAGCGGGCGCTGCCCGTTGCTGACCCCCGGAGCACCGGCGCGCATCAGCGCGGCCATCTCCGCCAGCTGCTGGCCTTCCAGTCCGTGGGTCAGGGCGCCCAGGGCGTACACCCGCACGCCACAGGCCTCGCGCGCGCGGCGGGTGATCAGCTCGATCACCGCCGGCGAGTCCACCGGCGGATGGGTATCCGGCGGCATGACCAGGGTGGTGACACCGCCGCGCGCCGCGGCGCGGGCCTCCGAGGCGATGGTCGCCTTGTGCTCCTCGCCCGGTTCGCGGGTGCGCGCGGCCAGATCGACCAGTCCGGGAAACACCCACAGGCCCTTGCCGTCGATGCGCCGGCGCGGCTCGAAGCCCTCCGGGATGCTGCCACGGGCCAGGATCTCCTCGCCCTGGACGCACAGGTCGCCCACCGCATCAAAACCGTCTGCGGGGTCGAGGATGCGGACGTTCTCGATCACCACGCTCATGACTGGTGGGCTCCCATCACCATGGACATCACGGCCATGCGCACCGAGATCCCGTAGGTCACCTGTTCCAGGATCACCGAGTGGGGGCCGTCGGCGACCGCGGATTCAATCTCCACGCCGCGGTTGGCGGGGCCGGGGTGCATCACCAGACAGGTGGGCGAGGCCAGTTGCAGGCGTCGGGCGGTGAGGCCGAAGCGCTGGAAATACTCGTGCTCGGAGGGCAGATGGGCGTGCTCCATGCGTTCGCGCTGCAGGCGCAGCATGATGACCACGTCCACGTCCTGCAGCCCGCTGTCCAGATCATGGTGCACATGCACGCCCAGCTGCTCGACATCCGCCGGCAGCAGGGAGCGCGGGGCGACCACCCGCACCTCGCCGGTCTGCAGGATGTTGAGGGCGTGGATCTGCGAGCGCGCCACCCGCGAGTGCAGGATGTCGCCGACGATCGCGACCTTCAGTTTGGTGAAATCGCCCTTGTGCCGCCGGATGGTGAACATGTCCAGCAGGGCCTGGGTGGGATGGGCGTGGCGCCCGTCACCGGCATTGAGCACGCTGATCCCCGGTGCCGCATGCCGGGCGATGAAATGCGCGGTCCCGCTCTCCTCGTGGCGCACCACGAACATGTCCACGTTCATCGCCTCGAGGTTGCGCAGGGTGTCCAGCAGGCTCTCACCCTTCACTGCCGACGAGGTGCTGACATTGATATTGAGCACGTCGGCCGACAGCCGTTTGGCGGCCAGCTCGAAGGTGGTGCGCGTGCGCGTGCTGGCCTCGAAGAACAGGTTCACGATGGTCTTGCCGCGCAGCAGCGGGACCTTCTTCACCGCCTTCTCGTTCATGTTGGCGAACGATTCGGCGGTATCCAGGATCTCCGTCAGCAGCGTGCGGTTCAGCCCTTCGATCGTGAGCATGTGCCGCAGCTGCCCCTCGTCGGTCAGCTGCAGGCGGTTGGGGAGCGGACCGGGCTGGGGCAGGCGGCTGGTGTGCGCGGCGGGCAGCTCCGTCATCCGTCAGCGCCCTCCGGGGGCTCCACCGCCACGCGTTCGAGGCTCAGCGGTTCGGGACCGCGCAGCTTGATCTGCTCGGCCAGGCCCAGCTCCATGTGGGCCCCGGCCACCGCGGCACACACCGGCAGTTCACGGCCGTCACGCTCGACCAGGACGACCAGCGAGACCGAGGCCGGGCGGCCCCAGTCGAAGAGCTCATTCAGGGCGGCGCGGATGGTGCGGCCGGTGTACAGGACATCGTCCACCAGCAGCACGTGTTCGCCGTCCAGGTCCTCCGGGAGTTCCGAGGGGCGCACCTGCGGATGCATGCCGATGCGCGAGAAATCGTCGCGGTAGAAGCTGATGTCCAGCTTGCCCAGCGGACGCTGGATGCCCAGGCGCTCGCGCAGATGTTCGGCGATCCACACACCGCCGGAATGGATGCCGACCACGATCGGGGCCTCGATCCCTCGGGCTTCGAGGAGCTCGCGGGTCCGCGCGGCCATGTCGTCGAGCAGGGTGGGGACTTCAGGCGTCATGGGCATTCTCCAGAAACCAGCCTTCGAGGATGACGGCCGCGGCATGGGCATCCAGCCCCGGGTCGTTGCGGCCCGACCGGCTGCGGTCGCGGGCCAGGTGCGAGCTCAGGCGCTCATCCGACCAGTATACCGGCTTGCCGAAGCGCGCTTCGAGCGCCGCGCCGAATTCGCGGATGGCCGGGCCCAGCGGGGTCGCCTGGCCGTCCGCCTGGGTGGGCCAGCCGACCACGAACCCCTCCGGGCGCCATTCCGTGACCAGCGCGTCGATGCGGGGCCACGGCGGCGGCGACCCGCCGGCCAGCGTGACCAGACCGCGCGCCGAACCGGTCAGCGGCTCGCCCACCGCCACGCCGATGCGGCGGCGCCCGTAGTCGAACGCCAGAAAGGCCACGTGTTCAGGCGTGCCCGGAGGCCGAGCTGATCAGGTTGACGTCGATGCCGATGAGTTCGGCCGCGCGCGTCCAGCGTTCCGCCGGCGGCGTCTCGAACAGGATCCCCGTATCCGAAGGGGCGGTCAGCCAGGCGTTTTCGCCCAGCTCGCTCTCCAGCTGCCCCGGCCCCCAGCCGGCATGTCCGAGGGTGATGAGCACCCGCGCCGGGCCGTTGCCGGCATTGATCGCCTCGAGGATGTCACGCGACGTGGTCAGGCTGACCTGATCGGTGAGCGGCTGCGTCCCGCGCCACTGCTGTTCCGAAGAATGCAGCACGAAACCGTGCTCCGGCTGTACCGGCCCGCCGCGGAACACCGGCAGCTCCGGCAGATCGTCGGCCGGCTCCAGCTCCACATGCTGCAGCAGGTCGCGCAGCGTGAGTTCCGTTGGCTGGTTGATCACCAGCCCCAGCGCGCCCTCCGCGTCGTGTTCGCACACGTAGGCCACGGCGTGGCTGAACAGCCCGTCGTTGAGGGATGGCATGGCGATCAGGAACTGATCGCGCAGGCTCGATTCCAGAGTGCCTGAGCTTGCGGTATCCATGGGTTCCAGTATCGGCTTGTGCCGGTCTGCGATCAATCACCGGATTCCGCGATCCGCCACGACCCGCTGTTGACAGGACAAACTGACGCCGACGATGCTTAACCCCTGAACATGGAAAGGGATTGACCATGGACTCGTCACGGAACGATGCAGTCTCCGGTTCAACACCGAAGCTGGTAGCGCCTTGCTGGTCCGCGCCGACTTCACTGGATTTTCCATCGGCGAAGGGGGCGTCGCGCGGTGCTATTCGCCCGCCGGCTCCAGCGGCAACCTCGCGTGCGCACGGCCGTGAGCCCGGGGGCTCCCCATGGGCTGGCTGATTCCCTACGCGATCGCCTTCCTGGCGGCGGTCGGCATCCTCTCGGAACGCCGGCGGGCCTCGATTCGCACCCGGGTCTTCTACGCCGCCGCGGTGCTGGCTGTGCCTCCGGCGCTGATGACCGGCGTGGCCAGGCTTGTGGAGTCACGGTATGGCGAAGCCGCGTTCGTCGCCGTGGTTCTGCTGGCTTTCGTCGTCGTGCCGCTGGCCCTGGCGTGGCATTTCCTTCGCCGCCATCCCCATCCGGGTCCGCCCGACCCCGGGCTGCGGGGCGCTGGTGTCCGTTTCCTTCCCCGCGATGAATCCGAAGCATCCGTTATCTATTGCTCGGATCCCGAGAATGTCCCCTTCCCCACCTGCAGGGCAAAGAGCGCATTCAGTCATGGCATCGTGCTCGAGTATCTCTTCTCCCTCGAATACCTTCCCGACTGGAGAGAGATTGACCGTGAGCTCGATGAGCTGGTGATGCAATTTCGCGGGCAGGATTCCCCGTAGCCAATGACCGTCTTCGTTCAAGGAGGAAATGAGTATGACGCCCGCACTTGATTGTTCCGAACCTGGTCTCCCCTCGGACTTGCGCATGTGTGCCCGCTGGCGGCACCTGCCGCCACGCATGCGGATGCGAAAGATGTTGGTACCGCTTGATATGCGCACATGCGCTTTCAGTCAATCCGGACATGGAAAGCATCGCGCATGATCTACGGGTATCTGATCCTTATTGGCGTTATGGCCGTCATCCTTCTCGCGCCCGCCGTGATCATTGCGTTTTCCCGCCAGGTTCGAAGATGGAGAAAGTTCAAATGGATCGTTCTTGCGCTGCTTCCGATTGTTCTGGTGCCCAACGTCGGCATCTTCCTCGCGGCCCTGATCTTTCAGGGGCGGCCCGAAGGTGCGTTGATGGCGCAGGGGCCGGTGATGCTCGCATGGTACCTGTCGCCATGGGTGGTTCTGATCGTTTTCTTCCTGATGCCGGATGCCGGTCGCGAATTATGAGCGGGCCTGCAGTCGACGAAGCCCGGACATTCAGCCCGTTACCGCCGAAGTCCGCAGTCTATGCGACTGCCTCCGGTACCTTGAAGGTCATCTCCCTGCTCTTTGTGTTCCTGTGGACGGTGGAGAGTGTATCCGCGGGTACCGGTCGCCTTCCGGCCGAATTTGGGGCGGATGTGTCCATTGAGTCGAACGCAATCCTCCGCTCGCATGGGCTGGACGCGGCGGAATCGTTCATCGACGAGGATGGTGGCTTGAAAGCGCGGGACGTACCTGCAGAGGAGGATGCCTATATTTTTAGAGCATATCGCGACAACTTCTTTTCCCTTCGACTATATAACGGGCGAGAAATCCCCGACCAAGCGTTTCTCGATTTGATTGCGATGTGTCTTGAGTTTCGCGCAGAGCGAGAGGCCGTCGATGGGTGCCGGATCGTAGTCTACCAGGAGAATCACCTGGAATGGAGGAATTCAAGATTCCTGGGTCTTTTCCCTTCCAGATTTAAGCCAATGCTAGAGTTTCACATCGGAGGTGAGCAATGAGTGGGTACGAAGTCGAGATTCGAACAGGTATAAAGACTGAGCACAACACGCTTCATACCTGGTTACAAATCAGGCATGCGGACGGAACCGAGGAGGCGTGGGGATTGCACCCGGAGGACGGCTCGGATTTCTCCAATGTTTTGTTGGGGCCGGGGCGTGTCAAGAAAGAAGATGAAGCGAAGAGTTATACTCGTAGGAGTGGGCCGATCTGGCTCTCGGAAGACCAATATTATGACCTGATGGACAATATCCATGCTCAGAAGCATGACCCACCAGAGTATTCGCTGGTCGCCTACGGGGATGGGGAGCAGTGTAGTATGTGGGCGGTGGATCGTCTTGCCGAGGTAGACGCGGTTCCCTCCATTCTTACCCCGAGTGGGACACCACCTTTGAATCCCTTTTTCCTGGACTCTGTGGCGTGGAATCCAATCACGCAGACAGCCGGGTTTTGGGCCCATGATCACTATGAGCGGGTCTCTGCGGGCCTGAGTATTGCCCTGGGAACACCGCTTGGCCTTTACCTGAAGGAGCAGGCCGGAGAGGTTGTGGACTGGTATGGTGAAGGCTACCAGGGGGTCGTCGGAGTGACGACCGATGGGTTCGAATGGCTGGATGATTTTGGTACGTCGGCTGCGGATTGGTTGTCGAAAACCGGGGATGAGTTGGTTGCCCTGGCAACGGATGGGCTGGAATGGGCGAACCAACATCAGGAGCAAGCTCGTGAATGGTTTGTGGAATTTCGCGGCGAAGCGGTGGACCAGGCGGCCGACATATTCGAATGGGCCGACCGCCTCGGTACCGGTGCCACGGAAGATCTCACGGACTTCTTCGAAGCAATGGGAGGCCCGGCGGGTGTAGTGGAGTCAGCCTGGGACTACTGGACCGATGACTTCATCGATGACGTGCGCGACTTTTTCAACCGTGGCGAGTCCCACGCCTCCCCCATCATCCTGGACCTGGACGGCAACGGCATCTCGACGCTGGGCCTGGAGGCCGGGGTGCAGTTCGATCACAACGGCGACGGGTTTGCGCAGGCCACCGGCTGGGTGGGGCCGGAGGATGCGCTGCTGGCGATGGATCTGACCGGGAACGAGGAGATCGAGACCGGGAGCGAGCTGTTTGGCAATGCCAGCGAGATCGAGGAAGGCGTGACGGCCATGAACGGCTTCGAGGCGCTGGCGATCCACGACACCAACGGCAACGGCGGCATCGACCCGGGCGACGAGGCCTGGGATGACCTGCGCCTGTGGCAGGACGCCAACGGCAACGGCGAGGTGGATGATGGTGAACTGCTGACCCTCGACGAAGTCGGCATCGGCTCCATCGATCTGGGCTACTCGGACTCCACCTACGTGGACGAGCACGGCAACGAGCACCGCCAGATCGGCCGGTTCGAATGGGCCGACGGCCGCGAGGGCGAGGCCACGGACGTGTGGTTCATCCAGGACACCGCCCACACCGAGGCGCGCGAGCGCCTGGACGTACCGGAAGACATCGCCACCCTGCCCGACCTGAAGGGCTATGGCGAGGTGCATGACCTGCATCGGGCCCGCATGCGACGTACCGGGCGACCGAGCAACCCGAAGGCGCTGCGCCCCCTTAGCCCTGGCAGACGTCCGGTGGAGTGTGAACACCCGCACAATATGCTTATTGACCAGGCAGCCTGACGGCCCCGATTACGAATTCTTCAAACATGGAAAGGGATAAACCATGGACTCCTCACGGATCGTCGTCCTCTCTGCAGCACCGCTTCGGTTAATGCCGCATTGTGCTCCGATATCGTCGGCGCGTTGCCCCGCCAGGCGCATCGGTGTGTCGGTGGGCTGGCTTCGGTTGCGTTGTCACCTGGCCGTAGATTTGCCATGGCTGGCGATTTCCTCTCAAAGCCCGGGGAGCCCGTGATGGCGCTCCTGATTCCGTATGTGATCGTGATCCTGATGGCCGTCGGGATCCTCTCGGACCCCCGCCGGGCGTCATTTCGCACTCGAGTGATTTACGCGGTCCTGGTGTTGGCAGCGCCCCCGGCGCTGACGGGGGTGGGGATAGTGACCGCTGGCCTGGGTGTTATCAACCCACCCAGTCCTGGTCTGATACTCCTTGGCTATGTCATCGTGCCACTTCTTATGGCCTGGCACTTTGTGTCCAGGCACCCTTATACGCCTGACGGCAAGCAAGAAATGAAGAGCTTCCGACTCTCGAAGGGGAGCCCCCCGGAGGGGAGCCCTCCGGATATCGCGCGTGATGAACAGGCGGGTAGCAAGGACTTCGAGGCCACAGTGGTCCTTGGGGGTTACTTCGCGCTGGTCCTGAGTGCGTCCTATCTGCTACCCCGGAATGTACTGAGCTCGATGCCATCTGTTCGTGAATTCGTGGGCTTTATGGAGGTGCACTTTTCTGGAGTGGAGAGGTTTGGTCTCTGGTCCAAGTTTCCGGAGGTCGCACAGCTGGTTTACTCGGTCCAGTTGCTCCTTGTTCCCGCGTTTGTAGTATGGACAGTGGTGTCACTAAGGGTGCACCTGCGGAAAGTCCCCGGCCTCGTCTGGAAAGGCGTGTTAATGATCCCGGCTTTTGGGGCGGCGGCTTTCCTGCTTCTCTCCGGGGTCTATCCCTCGGGACCAGAGCTCTCAGGGTTGTTTGGCCGGCTTTCCAAGCTCTCTTATGCATCAGAGTTTTGGTTTTCCGTCTGGAGTGTCGTGGTTACCTATGCTTCTGCTGTTTTTATTTCTTTGGTATACGTTGCTATCCGGGATTTGTTTTTTTTGGGGGTCTACCGTTCGTCGGGCTCGTCTTAGGTCGCTTTTTAGCGGATGAGGTCTCTCCGTGTTTCGTGATCTTTTTATATATTGATCGAGTCGTGCGTTTCGTTGTTGGTTTGTTAAAGGAGTAATCTTCATGGAAGAGAAAAAGAATGCTCAGGGGTTTATTGGGGATGTCGATGATTACATGAAGTCATTGGACTCGGCATCCATGGCTGGATTTTCGGCATTCTTGTCTGAAGCGTCGGACTCGACACTCAGTGAGTCAGAGCGCCTGTCGAAACTGGCAGATTACTATGAAGGGGAATATCGCCGGATTTCGGATGAATCCCGTGCTTTGGCTCAAAGGGCTGATGCGATGGGTGACATGCAGCGAGCTGCTGTATGGTATTCCGCAAGTGACCAGGTGCGGGAGTGGGCGGATCAGCGGGCTCATCAATCCGACGAAGCGTGGATGAGAAGCACGCATCTTGAAATTAGTGGGCGAGTGAGTGGTGTGCTGGGCCCGGCCGGTAATGTAATTGATGCTGGGCAAGTGATTAGTGCGGTTGCGCAGGCGGATTGGGAAGAAGCCTCAAAGAACACAAGTTCGGTGCTTCTGAGCTTGGCAGGGGCTAAATCTGCGGCCTTGCTGGGGACGGCTGTGAGTCTCCCCGTTTTGCCGAAAGCAATGATGGTCGCTGGGTTTGCAGCTGCGGGCGCGTGGTTGGGAGATAAATATGGCGGTTCAGTGTATGAAGAGTTGCGAACCTCAGCGACGGACGTTCTAGAGGAGCTGGGAGGGCCGGCCGGGGTTTTGGATTCCGCCTGGGACTTCTGGGTTGGTGACCTGATTGGCGATGTACGAGACTACTTCAACCGCGGCGAGTCCCACGCCTCCCCGATCATCCTGGACCTGGACAGCAACGGCATTTCCACGCTGGGTCTGGACGCCGGGGTGCAGTTCGATCACAACGGCGACGGCTTTGCGCAGGCCACCGGCTGGGTGGGGCCCGAGGATGCGCTGCTGGCGATGGATCTGACCGGGAACGAGGAGATTGAGACCGGCAGCGAGCTGTTCGGCAATGCCAGCGAGATCGAGGATGGCGTGACGGCCATGAACGGGTTCGAGGCGCTGGCCATCCACGACACCAACGGCAACGGCCGCATCGACCCGGGCGACGAGGCCTGGGATGACCTGCGGCTGTGGCAGGACGCCAACGGCAACGGCGAGGTCGACGACGGTGAACTGCTGACCCTCGACCAGGTCGGTATCGGCTCGATCGACCTGGGCTACTCGGACTCCACCTACGTGGACGAACACGGCAACGAGCACCGCCAGATCGGGCGGTTCGAGTGGGCCGACGGCCGCGAAGGCGAGGCCACGGACGTCTGGTTCATCCAGGACACCGCCCACACCGAGGCACGCGAGCGCCTGGACGTGCCGGAAGACATCGCCGTGCTGCCGGATCTGATGGGCTACGGCGAGGTGCATGACCTGCATCAGGCACTGGTGCGGGACGACAGCGGCCAGCTCCGCGAGCAGGTCGAGGCCTTCATTGCCGAGACGGACGTGAAGGCGCGCGAAGCGCGCATGGAGAACCTGCTGTACGAGTGGGCGGGCGTCAGTGACGTGGACCCGGAGAGCCGGGGCCGTCATATCGACGGGCGCAAGGTTGCGACGCTGGAGGCGTTTCTGGGGCGGGATTTCCGCCAGCACGGCAGCCCCGACCCGAGGATTATGGCTTCGGGTGAGCTGCGCGCCGGCTTCGACATCCTGCAGACGACCATGTACGGGCAAATGATGCGCCAGACGCATCTGGCGCCCTATCTCGAAGGCATGGACCTGGTCTTCGATGAAGATGGCATCCGCATCGACTTTGCGGGCACCACGGAGGCCCTGAACCAGCAGTTCGATGCCGACCCGGCCCGTGGCGTGGCGGATCTTCTGGAACTGCAGCGTGCCACCGGCGAACAGCTCTCGCCCATGGGCTTCGACAGCCATGGCCTGCTGCGCGACTGGCTCGCGCAGGCCGGTGATGATCCGGCGGTGCAGGATGCCCTGGCCGACTTCGGCTGGGACGGGGTGCGCGCCGATGGCGAAGGTACGGCCGCCTCCGAGATCGTGTTTGGGGGCAACGACGGGGCGGAGCTTACCGCCGGTTCCGGCGGCGACTGGCTGCTGGGTGGTGATGGCGACGACGTGCTACAGGCCGGTTCGGGCAACGACATCCTCTACGGCGGTGGTGGCGACAACACCTACCGTTTCGATGTGGGCCAGGGCCACAACACCATCATCGAGATGCACGGCGACGAGGGGCACAGCGTGCTGGAGTTCGGCCCGGAGATCCGCGCCGGCGATCTGGACATCCGCGCCGAGGGCAGTTCGCTGGTGCTGGCGCACAGCAACGGTCGCGACAGCATCACCATCGAGAACTGGTTCGGCAGTGCCGATGCCGAACGCCACCGTATCAATACCCTGCGCTTCGCGGACGGCCACAGCTTCGACCTGTCCCTGTTACAGCTCGGCTCGACTGAGGGTGACGAGCTGACCGGCGGGGAGGAGAACGCGATCCTGGTGGGCAACGAGGGCGAGAACACCCTGACCGGCGGCGCCGGCGACAACTGGCTGCACGGCGGCCGGGATGCCGACGTACTGGTGGGTGGCGAAGGCGACAACCTGTTCGTGGTGCGGCATCGGGATGACCAGGTGATCGCGGAATCGGGGGATGGCACCAACACCGTGCAGTCGCATGTGTCGTTCACCCTGTCCGACAACCTCCACAGCCTGACGCTGCTGGGCCGCAGCGGCATCAGTGCCACCGGCAACGAGCTGGACAATGTCCTGATCGGGAACTCCGGCAACAACCGGCTCGACGGGGTGGCCGGCGCCAACACCATGATCGGCGGGCGCGGCAACAACACCTACGTGGTGCACAGCACCGACGACGTGGTGATCGAGCAGCCCGGCGAAGGCAACGACACCGTCGAGTCCCACATCGATTACGTCCTGCCGGATAACGTGGAGAACCTGCACCTGCAGGGCAGCGAGGATCTTGATGGCACGGGCAACGAGCTGAACAACGAGCTCATCGGCAACACCGGCGACAACGTGCTGCACGGCGTGGCGGGCAACAACTACATCGACGGCCGCGGCGGCGCCAACATCATGATCGGTGGCACCGGCGAAGATACCTACGTGGTGCGCAGCGACGAGGACGTGGTGATCGAACAGCCCGGCGAGGGCAACGACACTGTGCACTCGTACATCGACTATGTCCTGCCGGAGAACGTGAACAACCTGACGCTGATGGGCAGCGACGATCTCGAGGGCACGGGCAACACGCTGGACAACGTGATCATCGGCAATACCGGCGACAACGTGCTGAATGGCGTGGAGGGCGACAATTACATCGACGGCCGCGCCGGTGCCAACATTATGATCGGCGGCGCGGGCGACGACATCTACGTGGTCAACAGCGAAGACGACGTGGTGATCGAGCAGCCCGGCGAGGGCCACGACACCATCCGCTCCTCGGTCACCTACGCCCTGCCCGACAACGTCGAGGATCTGATCCTCACCGGCTCGGCCGACATCGACGGCACCGGAAACGAGCTGGACAACTACATCGAAGGCAACAATGGCGACAACGTGCTCAATGGCGTGGCCGGCGCGAACGTGATGGCCGGCGGGCGCGGTGACAACACCTACATCCTCAACAGCGAGGACGACGTGGTCATCGAGAAGCCGAACCAGGGCACGGACACGGTGATCAGCCCGTTCGACTACACCCTGCCGGACAACGTGGAGAACCTGACGCTGGTCGGCGACGCCCGGGTGGGGCGCGGCAACGAAGAGGACAACATCATCATCGGCACCGAGCGCCCCAGTCACCTGTATGGCGTGAGCGGGGACAACGTGCTGATCGGGGGCGGGCGCTCCGCCAACTTCCTGTATGGCGGTGACGGGGACAACACCTATGTGGTCAGCAACCCGGGCACCAAGGTGATCGCTCAGGAGAATGGCGGCACGGATACGGTGAAGGCGGAGACCCACTTTCGCCTGCCCGACCACGTCGAGAATCTCACGCTGACCGGAGACGGCGACTACTGGGGCCGGGGCAACGAGCTGGACAATACCCTGATCGGCAACGACGGCGACAATACCCTGCGCGGCGAAGGCGGCGACAACTTCATCCACGGCGGTCGCGGCAGCAATGTTCTGTACGGGGGCGAGGGCAGCGACACCTATTACTTCGAGCGCGGCGACGGCCACGACCGCATCGTGGAGAACGCCCGCGACCCGGGCGAGGACGTCCTGCTGCTGGGCGAGGAGATCGCGGCGGACCAGCTCTGGTTCAGCCAGGATCGCCGTGACCTGTCGATCGAGGTGATCGGCACCGATGACCGCATCACCGTGGATGACTGGTTCGGCCGCCACGGCGAGCCGCTGGACCGGGTGGAGCTGTCGTCCGGCGAGGTGCTGACCGCTGCCGAGGTCAACAACCTGGTACAGGCGATGGCCGCGTTCGATCCGCCCGGGGCGGACGAGACCGGCCTCCCGAAGGACTATCGGGACACGCTCGATCCGGTGGTGGCCGCAGCCTGGCAGTAAGCCGCCCGAACGGCCGTCCGGGCCTGCCCGGGCGGCCCCTCCATTGCAGATCGCCGGACGGGATTCCGGTGATGCGTCGCACGGATAGTCATGGATTCACAAGGCAGGGAGGCGACGGGCTCCACGGGGGAGAGCGGGCCTGTCGATACGGGGCTTCTCGCCCTGGTCATGCTGGCCCAGTACCACGGGGTGCCGGCCAATCCGGAACAGCTGCGGCACGAGTTCGCCGCCGATGGCGAGCCTTTCGACGCCGACCGCATCCTGCTCGGGGCGCGGCGGCTGGGGCTCAAGGCGAAGCGCGTCCGCACGAAACCTTCCCGTCTGGAGCAGACACCGCTCCCGGCGGTGGCCCTGGCGAAGGACGGCCGCTTCTTCGTGCTGGCCCGCGTCAGTGACCAGGGTGCGCTCATCCAGCATCCCGGCAAGGGTCCGGCCCAGCGAATCTCGCGGGAAGACCTGGCGGAGCTGTGGTCCGGGAAGCTGATCCTGTTCACGTCCCGCGCCTCGCTCACCGCGGAACTGGGGAAGTTCGATTTCACCTGGTTCGTGCCCGCGCTGGTGAAGCACCGGCGCCTGCTGGGCGAGGTGCTTCTGGCGTCGTTTTTCCTGCAGATCTTCGCCCTGGTCACGCCACTGTTTTTCCAGGTGGTGATGGACAAGGTCCTGGTGCATCGCAGCCTGACGACCCTGGACGTGCTGGCCATCGGCCTGCTCGCGGTGATGGTCTTCGAGGTGGTGCTGTCCGGGCTGCGCAGCTATGTGCTGGCACATACGGCCAGCCGGATCGACGTCGAACTGGGTGCGAGCCTGTTCCGCCACCTCATCAATCTGCCCATGGGGTATTTCCAGTCCCGGCGGGTGGGCGATTCGGTGGCGCGGGTTCGCGAACTGGAAAACATCCGCGAGTTCCTGACCGGCAATGCCCTGACCCTGGTGCTCGATCTGTTTTTCTCGGTGGTGTTCATCGCCGTGATGTTCTTCTACAGCGGCTGGCTGACGCTGATCGTCATCGCATCGTTGCCCCTGTACGTGATGATCTCGCTGTTCATCACACCGCCGCTGCGTGCGCGGCTGCACGAGAAGTTCAACCGCGGCGCCGAGAACCAGGCCTTCCTGGTCGAGAGCATCAACGGTATCGACACCCTCAAGTCGATGGCGGTGGAGCCGCAGACCACGAAGAAGTGGGACGAGCAGCTGGCCGGCTATGTCTCCGCCGGTCTGCGGACCACCCAGCTGTCGACCGTCGCCCGCGAGCTGATTTCGCTTGTGGGAAAGCTGGTGACGGTGGGCACGCTGTGGCTGGGGGCACGGCTGGTGATCGAGGGCGACCTGACCGTCGGCCAGCTGATTGCCTTCAACATGCTGGCCGCGCGTGTCGCCCAGCCGATCATGCGTCTGGCCAACATGTGGACCGACTTCCAGCAGGTCGGGATCTCCATGCAGCGGCTTGGCGACATCCTCAATGCACCCACGGAATCCTCGTCCGCCAACCGCAGCAGCCTGCCCCGTCTGGACGGGCGAATCGACTTTGACCAGGTGCATTTCCGCTACCGGCCCGACGGTCCCGAGGTGCTGCGCGGGGTCAGCCTGGAGATCCCGCCCGGTCAGGTGCTGGGCGTGGTCGGCCGCTCCGGATCGGGCAAGAGCACCCTGGCGAAGCTGATCGGCCGGATGTATGTGCCCGAGCGCGGGCGGGTGCTGGTGGATGGCACCGACCTGGCGGTGGCCGAGATCGCTTCGCTGCGCCGCCAGATCGGCGTGGTGCAGCAGGAGAACATGCTCTTCAACCGCAGTATCCGCGAGAACATCGCCCTGGCCAGCCCGGGGGCACCGCTGGAACAGGTGATGGCGGCCGCGCGCCAGGCCGGGGCCCACGACTTCATCCTGGAAACCCCCGAGGGCTACGACACCGTCGTCGGCGAGCACGGTGGCACGCTTTCCGGCGGTCAGCGCCAGCGCATCGCCATTGCCCGCGCCCTGATGAACGACCCGCGCATCCTGATCTTCGACGAGGCGACCAGCGCCCTCGACTACGAGTCGGAGCGCGTCATCCAGCAGAACATGGCGCAGATCGCCCGTGGTCGTACGGTCATCATCATTGCCCATCGGCTCAGCGCCGTACGCCGGGCCGACCGCATCATCGTCATGGACCACGGCCAGATCGTCGAATCCGGGACCCACGACAGCCTGGCCGAGCGTGGCGACGGCATTTATGCGGGCCTGTTGCGCCTGCAGCAGACCTGAGGGAGGGCGCCATGGGGATGCGGCGCAGCGCATGGCAGGACCTCAAGGGGCGCTATCGGCGGGCCTTCGCCATCGCCTGGGGGCGCCGGCGGGAGATGGACCCGCCGCGACGAGTGCCGCACGAGCAGGAGTTCCTCCCGGCGGCCCTTTCGCTCCAGGAGACGCCGGTGCACCCGCTGCCGCGCGTCATCATCGGTCTCATCCTGCTGCTGGCGGTGCTGACCGTGGTATGGGCCACCCTGGGGCGCATGGACATCGTTGCGGTGGCCGAAGGCAAGGTGGTGCCGGACGGGCGTACCCAGACGGTACAGGCCACGGAGACGGCCAGCGTCAGGGCCATCCGGGTACGGGACGGGCAGCGCGTCGAGGCCGGCGATGTCCTGATCGAGCTCGACTCGACCCTTTCGACCGCGGATGTGACGCGCCTGAGCCGGGAACTGCTGTCCGCCCGCCTGACCGCCGCGCGTTCGGAGGCGTTCCTGGCGGCCCTGGACGGCGATACCGAGCGGCCGGTGCTGCAGCCGGATTTCCCCGCGCCGGAGGATGTTCTGCTGGTGGAGCAGCGGGTGTTGCGCGGCCATGTGCATCACTACCGTGCCCGCATGCAGCAGCTGGATGCGGAGATCGCGCGCAGGCAGGAGGAGATCGCTGCGGCGGGCGCGATGGTGGCCGGGCTGGAACAGACCCTGCCGATCATCCGCGGGCGCAGCGATGATCTGTTGCAGCTATCGGACGCGGGCATGGCGGCCCGCCACGAGCAGCTGGAACTGGAACAGCAGAGCATCGAGGCGGCGAACGCCCTGGACGCGGAGCGGGCACGGCGCTCGGAGGCGGAGGCTGCGCTGCACGAGGCGCGCGAGCAGCGCCGTACCCTGCGAGCAGAGAGCCGGCGAGAAGCCCTGGACATCCTCCATCAGGCGCGTTCCGAGGCGGAGTCCCTGGAACAGGAGCTGATCAAGGCGCGGCGGCGTGACGAACTGATGCGCCTGCGTGCGCCGGTGACCGGCACGGTGGAACAGCTGGCGGTCCACACGGTGGGTGGCGTGGTGGAGCCGGCCCGGCCGTTGATGACCGTGGTGCCGGAGGATGCCGAGGTGATGGTGGAGGCGACCCTCCCCAACAAGGACATCGGCTTCGTGCGGCCGGGCCAGACGGCCGAGGTGAAGCTGCAGACCTTTCCGTACACCCGTTACGGCACGGTCGAGGGCGAGGTGCTCGAGGTCTCGCAGGATGCGGTCCAGGACGAACAACAGGGGCTGGTCTACGTGGTGCGGGTCCGCCTGGATCGGGACACGGTCCTCGTGCAGGACGAGCCCGTGCGCATTTCCCCCGGCATGATGGCCACCGTGGAGGTGAAAATCGGCAAGCGGCGCATCATCGAGTATTTCCTGACGCCGCTGCTGCGGGCGGCCCGCGAGAGTCTCAACGAGCGCTGAGGCGGCCGGGTCTCAGCGCACCTGCCGGACTTCGTCGCGGCGGAAGGCCCAGGTGCGGGTGATGACCAGTTCGTTGTATTCCTCGCGCATGGCCTCGGTGAACGGGGCGTAGGGGGCGCCCAGTTCCACGATGCGGATGGCGGCCTCGTCGAGCACGGGCTCGCCGGAGCTGCGGGCGACCTGGATATCGATCAGTTCACCTTCGGGGTTCAGGCGCACGGACAGGACCAGGCTGCCGGAAAGCCCCTGACGCCGGGCCTCGTCCGGGTAGTTGAGGTTGCCGACGCGTTCGACCTTGTCGATCCAGGCCTGGAGATAGGCCGCCTCCGGTGCGCTGCGCGCCGACAGGCTGTCGAGATAGCGGGTGCGCTGGCCGCGTGCGGCGAAGCTCTGGCGTTCCTCCGCCGGGGCCGCGCGGGCGCTCTCCAGTCCGCGGTTCATCAGGGTGGCGGCATCCGGGCGCGGCTCGGCCTCGGGGGTCTCGATCGGTTCCGGTTCGGCGACCTCGGGCGGGGCCGGTTCCGGCGATTCCTCGGCTTCGGGCATCTCCGGCTGCGGTTCGGGTTCGGGGGGCGACGGTTGCGCCACCAGCGGACCGGGTTCCGGCAGCGGGGCCTCCACGCCTTCGGGGCCGGGTTCGCCGGTGCCTTCGTCTGCGGCCTCGGGAGCGGTGGCTTCCTGGTCTTCGGGGTCTTCGGCGCTCGCCTCCTGGTCGATTTCGGCGATGCGCTCGACTTCCTCGGGGGGCGGCGCGGCGGCCTCGGGATCCGCAACCCGGGTAATGTCCAGCGGCTCGCGCGGGCTGGGGTCGGGCAGCTCCACGGTGAAGCCGATGCCCAGGATCACGAGCCCGTGGGCCAGCACGGCCAGGAAGACCATCGTGGCGAGATGGTTCGGACGCGCGGCGGCGTGTTCCGACGGGGGCGTCGGCACCGGGCGCTCAGGCTGGTCCTGGGGGGCGGGCATGGCGGATATGGCGCTGGATCCGGGGATCGGAAAGTACGTGGGCGGTCAGTATACCGGTGGTGGCGCCGGCGATCAGCGCGGTCAGCCACAGGGGTGGCAGGAGCAGTGGCAGGCCCGGGTGCGGGATGATCACCAGCCATGCGAGCAGGAACTGCCCGGTGACATGCGCCATGGCGGCCGCGATGGCCAGCCCCGTGGCGCCGACATGCCGCGGGGCGAAGGGTGCCAGCAGGGCCAGTGCGGCCAGCGCGGCCAGGGCGCCGGTCAGCGACAGCCAGAAGGCGGGGCTGAGCAGGGTGCCCAGCAGCAGGCTGCTGCCGACCACCCGCAGCAGGGTGACGGCGACTGCGGCGCGCCAGCCGAGGGTGAGCAGTGTGACGAGGGTCACGATATTCGCCAGGCCCGGCTTGACCCCCGGGATGGGACCGGGGATCGCGGCCTCGAGGATCTGAATGCCGATCGCGATGGCGGCGAGGGCAGCGATCTGCTGATCGCGGCGGGAGGCGGAGCGGTCGGCGTTCACGGTCAGTAGTGGATGCTGTCCCAGGCGGGTTCGGCGCCCTCTACCCGGAGGGTCAGGCGGTTGGGCAGGCTGATGGCCATGTCGCCGCGGGTGGAGAGCCAGCCGGCCCCCTCGCAGATGTTCTGTGTGCCCGGGGATTCCGCACAGCGGGCGCGCCCGGTCTCGATGTCCACCCGGGTGGTCCCGGCGGGGCCTTGCAGGCGCAGTTCGCGCGGGCCTTCCAGGGGCTCCCGGCGCGCGGGCTCGCCGGCCTGGGTAATGACCAGGCTGCGGCCCTCGCTCCCCGCGTCGGGGTTCCAGGCGAGGATGAAGGCGGTCACGACCAGTCCGGCCCCGGTTGCGGCGATGACCGCGTCCCCCCAGCGCAGGCCCGGAATCCTCACGGTGTGGTGCCGGCCTCCGGCCGTTCGCGGACCTCCGGCTCGGGGTGGGGCTCCCCGAGCTCGACGCGCGCGGCCATCGCCGGCGTGGCCTCGATGCGGCCGTCCGCCAGGACCACCAGGGCGTGGTCAATCCCGAGCCGGGCGGCGTATTCCGGCCAGTGTTCGGGACCGGCGATCATCAGGGTGGTGGCGGCCGCATCGGCCAGGCCGCCGTCACCATGCAGCACGGTCGCGGAGCGCACGCCCTCGGTCGGGCGGCCGGTTCGCGGGTCGATCACGTGGTGGATGCGTTCGCCATCGTGTTCGTAACCGCGCTCATAGTCCCCGGAGGTGAACAGGCCCTCGCCTCCGCCCAGTTCGATGCCGCCGAGGGTGCCCCCGTCCGGGTGGCGGATACCGATGCGCCAGTCGCGGCCGGCGGGCCGGCCCAGCGTCATCAGGTCGCCGCCGGCGTTGACGATGGCCGCCTCCACGCCCAGATCGGCCAGCAGGTCACGCGCGCGCTCCACGGCGGCGCCCTTGGCCAGTCCGCCGAAGTCCAGCTGCAGGTCCGGGTGGTGTCCGGTCAGGCGGACCCCGTTGCGTTCGATGTCTCCCATCGACGGCGGGTCCTCCAGCAGGTCGGCCAGCGTGTCGGCATCCGGGGGCGGGCCGGCGGGCTCGTCCCGGTGAAAGCCCCAGGCGGCGACCAGTTGTCCCATGGCGGGATTGAACAGCCCGTCGGTGGCCTCCTCCACCGCGCGGCCCTGCTCGATCAGCGGCAGCACCGACGGCGGGGCGCTGAATTCGCGTTGCAGCGGCAGCAGCTGGTTGGTGCGCCCGAGCGAACCTTCTTCCCAAGCGTGCCAGGAGGCATGCAGGATGTCGAGCTCCGCCTGCAGCTCGCGTTCGATCTCGGCGAGGTCATATTCCCCGGCCGGGGCGACCGCGACCTCGACCAGGGTGCCGAAGGCCCGGAACTGCAGGTGCTCGGTTTCCGGCGTGCGTTCGCAGGCCACCAGCAGCATCGCGGTCAGTGCTGCGAGGACGGGAAAAAACAAGGTGCGGCGCGGATTCATGCGGTTTCCCCCGTCACGAAATCGATGTAGCGGCCGGCGAGGTCCGCATCGCAGGCTGCATCCAGCTCGCGGACGCCGGTCGGGGAGGTGACGTTGATCTCGGTCAGGGATTCCCCGATGACGTCCAGTCCGGCGAAGTGGATGCCGCGCCGTCGCAGCTCCGGCCCGACGCGTTCGCAGATCTCGCGGTCGCGCGCGGTCAGTGGCACGGCTTCTCCCCGTCCCCCGGCCGCCAGGTTGGCGCGCGATTCACCGGGTGCCGGAATCCGTGCCAGGGCATGCTCGAAGGGTTCGCCGTGGATCATGATGATGCGCTTGTCGCCGGCCGTGAACTCCGGCAGAAAGCGCTGCGCGATGACCGTGCGCCGATCGAACCGGGTCATGGTCTCGAGGATCACCGAGGTGTTCGGATCGCCCTCGCGGACGCGAAAGATCGAACTCCCGCCCATGCCGTCCATCGGTTTGACCACGATATCGCCGTGTTGCTCGAGGAATGCGCGGATACGGGCGCGGTCGCGGGTGATCAGCGTCGGCGGGGTGCAGTCCGGGAACAGCGCCGTGAACGCCTTCTCGTTGATGTCGCGCAGCCCCTGCGGCCGGTTCGATACGCAAACCCCCGCATGTTCCGCGAGCTCGAGCGTGTAGGTGGAGTAGACGTATTCGGCGTCCGCCGGCGGGTCCTTGCGCATCAGAATGACATCGAAGCGATCCAGCGGGCCGGTGGTTTCCGTGCCCAGTTCGTGGAAGGCTTCGGAACGGTCCCGAACCTCGATTGGCCGGCTGCGGCCCATGGCGCGGCCGTTTTCGACCCACAGATCGTTCATTTCGAGATAGTCCACGGCGTGATCCCGGGCCCGTGCGGCGAGCATCATGGCGAAGGTCGTATCCTTGGCCGGCTTGATCCCCGTGACGGGGTCCATGATGATGGCGATCTTCTGGGGCACGATAACGGGCCTTTTCGTGATCCGTGTCAGACGATTATGCCACGCGGGGCAATATTACCGCTCGATGTTTGTGTATCCCGCGGGACTTCGTTAGATTCGGTCCTGCATATAGCCTTAGGGGGGATAAGGTGTCTGACGCGCCAGCGGAAGCCGACTCGGCCACCGAGTTTCAGGGAGTGAAGGTCATGGTGATCGACGACAGCAAGACGATCCGGCGCACCGCCGAATCCTTGCTGCAGAAGCACGGTGCCGCGGTGGAAACCGCCGTGGACGGCTTCGAGGCCCTCTCGAGGGTGGCGGATTCCCGCCCCGACATCATCTTCATCGACGTCATGATGCCCCGTCTGGACGGGTATCAGACCTGCGCCCTGATCAAGAACAACAAGCAGTTCAGGGAGACCCCCGTCATCATGCTGTCGAGCAAGGACAGCGTGTTCGACAAGGCCAAGGGGCGCGTCGTGGGGTCGGAAGATTATCTCACCAAGCCCTTCACCCGGGACGATCTCCTGGACGCGATGCGCAAGTACGCGCACCAGGGTGCCCCGGAATGAATTCATCGCGAGTAAATCGCGCGCACCAACCCAGGAAAGAATAACGCCATGGCCCGTATCCTGATCATTGACGACTCCCCGACCGAGATCCATGTCCTGCGCACGATGCTCGAGAAGAACGGGTATTCGGTATCCACGGCGGCCAGCGGGGAGGAAGGTGTCGAGACCGCGCGGGCCCAGGTGCCCGACCTGGTCCTGATGGACGTCGTGATGCCCGGTCTGAACGGCTTTCAGGCCACGCGAGAGCTCTCCAAGCAGGAAGAGACCGCCAATGTTCCCGTGGTGGTGGTCAGTACCAAGGATCAGGCGACCGACCGCGTCTGGGCCATGCGCCAGGGGGCGCGGGACTACATCACCAAGCCGGTCACCGAGGACACCCTGCTGCAGACGATCGAGAAATACCTCTCGGCATGAAGGTCGATATTTCCACTCCGTTTGCGCTGCTCGCGAGCCTGGATCGCGAGAGCCGGCGGGTGAACCGGGAGTATCAGCGCGATTCTTCATCCGGCTGGCGCGGCGTGCTTCTGGCCGTGGGCGAGTTTCGCTTCCTTGTGGACATGGAAGCGATTTCGGAAGTGACCGATCCCATGTCCCTGACCCATGTCCCGCTGGCCGACCCCATGGTGCTGGGGGTCGGCAATCTGCGCGGCCTGGTACTGCCGGTGTTCGACCTGGGGCGGCTGCTGCTGGGCGAACCCCTCGCCGGTGACAGCTCGCGCCAGCGCATCGTGGTGGCCCCGCAGGGGCAGGGCATGGCCGGGCTGCTGGTGAGTCGGGTAGAGGGCATGCGTAACTGTGCCCCGCATCAGCGGCGCCTGGAAGTGGACGTGCCCGAGGCGGCGCGTCCGTTTGTTACGGGGGGATTCGATCTGGGCCACCGGCTCCACCCCGTGCTGGATCTCAATCGGCTACTGAACGATACCGGGCGGTTCGCGGGGCTCGAGACGGCGGAACCGGCCGAAGGTCAACAGCAGGCGGTCGCCTCCTGACGGGGCGGCATCACTGTCACAGGGAGTCAACGCTTTATGGGATTGAGTCGTCGTATGCGCAACCTCCTGCTCGGGGGGCTGCTGGTAGTCTCTCTGATCGGGACGGGCGTCGCGTTCACCCTGCACGAATACGAGCAGAGCCAGTACCGCGACCGGATCGCGCTGGCGAACGACATGCGTCTGCTGTCCCAGCGGCTGGCCACCGGCTCGCTGGAGGCCGCGGCCGGTTCCGAGCGCGCCTTCGAACAGATCGGCGAACTCCGCGATGCGTTTGACCGCAACCTCGAGGAACTGCGCGACGGTGGCGAAGGCCTGGGGCCGCTGCCGGACGACCTGCAAGCCGACCTGGAACAGGTTCAGGGCGAGTGGAGCGGTTATCGCGACAACGTGAACACGATCCTCCATGGCCGTGATGCCATCGAGGAAGTCACCGAATTCTCCGAAGCCGTGAACGAGTTCTCCCCCGAGCTGGCCCGGCTGTCCGACAGCGTGGTGCGGCGCATGTCGGAGATTGGCGAGGACCCCGACCAGATCTACGTGGCCGCGCGCCAGACCATGCTGATCCAGCGGATCGGCAACAGTCTGAACGAGGTGCTGCAGGGCGGTGCCCGTGCCGCGACCGCGATCGAACGTTTTGAACGGGACGCCACCCTGTTCGGGCGGGTGCTGGACGGACTGATCGAAGGCTTCGCGCCGCTGGGCATCGAGGCCGTGGATGATGCCGAAACCCAGGCCATGCTCGACGAGATCGGAACCCTGTTTATCGCCTTCAGCGAGGCGGTCGAGGGCGTGCTCGAAACGTCTTCTCGGGTCTTCGAGGTGAACGCCGCGGCGGCGGACGTGGAAGCCGGCTCCGGTGACATGCTGGAGGCGACGGGCGATCTGGAGACCGCTCTGACGGAAAGGGCGGACCAGGCCGGCTTCATTGCCCTGGCCGGTTTCGCCTTCGGTCTCCTGTCACTGGTGTTCCTGCTTGCGCTGGGCCTGTTCCTGTATCGCGACACCCGTCGCGAACTGGCGGAAACCGAGGCGCAGAACGAGCGTAACCAGCAGGCCATCCTGCGTCTGCTCGATGAAATGATGAACCTCGCCGACGGGGACCTCACGGTCAACGCGACGGTGACCGAGGACTTCACCGGCGCGATCGCGGACTCGATGAACTTCGCGATCGAGAACCTGCGTACGCTGGTCGCCACCATCAATAGTGTGGCGGACGATATCAATGACTCGGCCGCGAACAGCCGCGCCCAGGTACTGGGGCTGGCCGAAAAGGCCGAGCAGCAGACCCAGGAGATCCAGCAGGCGAACGACGCGATCGACGAGATGGCGCAGTCGGTCGACAAGGTGGCCTCGGACGCGGGGCAGTCCGCGGGGGTGGCACGAAATTCCGTGGATATTGCCTCGCGCGGGGCGGCCACCGTGCGCCGTTCCATCGAGGGCATGGATTCGATCCGCGAACAGATCCAGGAGACGGCGAAACGGATCAAGCGCCTCGGCGAATCCTCGCAGGAAATCGGCGACATCATCGGCCTGATCAACGATATCGCCGAACAGACCAACGTGCTGGCCCTGAACGCAGCGATCCAGGCCTCTGCGGCCGGCGAGGCCGGACGCGGATTTGCCGTGGTGGCGGATGAGGTCCAGCGTCTGGCAGAACGTTCCAGTAGTGCGACGCGCCAGATCGAAGGGCTGGTCAAGGCGATCCAGGCCGATACCAGCGAGGCCGTCAGCTCGATGGAACAGAGTACGGCCAACGTGGTGTCCGGGGCCGAGATGGCCCAGGCGGCGGGTGAGGCCCTGTCCGAGATCGAGCAGGTTTCCAACGATCTCGCCGGCCTGATCGACGGCATTTCCTCCTCGGCCCATCAGCAGGCGGAAATGGCGAAGAACGTCACGTCCATCATGGCGCAGATCCGTGAGATCACCACTGAAACCACCGAAAGCACGCACACCACGGCGGCCTCCATCGACGACCTGGCCCAGCTGTCGCAGCAACTGCAGTCCTCGGTTGCGGACTTCAAACTGCCGGCTTCGGATCAGGACGGCGCAGGTCGTTCCGGAACGCAGGGTTAACGGCCGGGCCACGCAATGGTTGCCAGTGCACTGAACTGGGTACGGGACGAGCTGGACGCGCTGTTCGGCGAAGTCCAGGAAGCCCTGCGCCAATACTCCGACGACCCGACCAGCGTGGAATCGCTGGACCGGGCCCACGAGCGTGTCCGGCAGATTCGCGGGACGCTCGTGATGGTGCAGGTCGAAAGCGTCGTGAAGGTGTGCGACGAGATGCTCGCAGTGCTGGAGCATCTGCGCAGCGGCGAGTCCGCATCGGCCGCGACCACCGAGGCATTGTTGCGCGCCGCTCTGCAGCTCCCCGACTACCTCGAACACGGCGATGCCGCCGACCTGCCGTCTCCGATGGTGCTGCTCCCGCTGCTCAACGAACTCCGCAGCGTTCGTGGAGCGAGCATGCTGATGGACGTCGCCGAACTGATGCCCGACTTCGACGACGTCGATGATTCGCGCATGGGTGAGCCGGAAGAAGGGCTGTCGCCGGCCGAACGCCTGCGGACCCTGCAGCAGGCCCGGCGCAGTTTTCAGCGGGATCTGCTGGGACTGGTGAAGGGCGTGGATGCGGCGTCGGCCGCGGAGCGGTTGCACGAGGTCTCGCGCGAGGTCGTGCGGGCGGTCCCGGCCGGTGATTTCCGGCGTCTGTTCTGGGTGGCCGGTGCCCTGCTGGAGGGGCTGGCGCGCGGCGGGGTCGAGCTCAACAACGACATCCGGCGTCTGGTGGGGCGGGTCGATCGCGAACTGGGCCGCTACCTCAATGCGCTGTCCAATCAGCTGCGTGAGGGTGGCCAGGCCGACGACCTCGATTACGAAGCCCCCGTCGACACCATCAAGACCCTCCTGTTCCACGTGGCACGGGCCGAGGCAGATACCGAACAGACGCGCGCGGTGCGCGAGGTCTTTCACCTCGATGACCTGAATGCCCGGGACGAGGACGCATCCAGCGGTCTGGGGCGCGAAGTCTTCGACAAGCTGCGTGCGGCCCTGGAGGATGATCTCGGAGAGGTCCGCGAACGCCTGGACGTGCTGATTCGTTCCGCGACCCGCGAGGCGGGCGATCTCGAACCATTGCGCGAACAGGTTCGGCGGATCGGTGCCACCATGCGCATGCTGGGGCTGGAACAGGGCGAGCATCACACCCGGGCCCTGGACGAATGTCTGGAACCCACGCGTCTGGCCCACCACGACGAACGTCTGGAGATGGAGCTGGCCCAGCATCTGCTCGCGCTGGAGTCCATCGTCGAATCCGGCCTGGAAGGCGAACGCGAGACCGCCAGCGGCGAGGCGGCCTACGACCGGAAGCTGGCGGAGGCGCTGTACCGCGAATCGCTGGTGGAGGTGCGCCGGGTTCGGGAAAACCTCATGGGTTTTCTGTCGGGCGACGCCCGTGCCAGCAGCCTCGACGAGGCGCGTGATGCCCTGCATCGCACACGCGGCGCGCTTTCCATGGGGGGGTTCCGCAGCCTGCATTCGCTTATTGATCCGCTGCTGCGTTTCCTCGATGACCGCGAGGGGATGACCGCGGCGGATCTGGCACCGGATGCCGTGGATGCACTGGCGGAGGTGCTCAGTTCGATCGAGGTCGCGCTGGAATCCTCCGGCCAGCCCTGGCGCGAACTCGACAGTGTCCATGAACGCGGTCGCAGTGCCCTGCAACGCCTGAGGGCATCCGACGACACCGCCCCGGTTCGGGAATCCCCCATGGCGGAACCCGCCGAGCCCGAACGGCCGGAGTCGGCTGACGGGGAGCCGGCCCCGATACCGGAACTCGATGTTCCAGAGGCGTCGGACAGCGCGCCGGAACTGGCCGCAGGAGATGCCGTACCGGATCCCGAACTCCCGGAAGAGGCCATTGTGCCGGCGCCGCGGTCGGAACCGGATGCCGAAGCCGCATTATTCAGTTCCGAGCTGGCTGAAGAGGGGGCGAGCGAGGAACCTGCCGGCGAGCCCGAGCCCGAGCCCGAGCCCGAGCCCGAGCCCGAGCCCGAGCCCGAACCCGAGCCAGCTCTCGAGATGCCCGCCGCGCGGGAGGAGGCGCCGGTCGGTCTCTCGCTCGCGGAACGCCCCGGTGGCCTGACGTTCGACGAGGCCGTCCTCCAGGAGCAGGTACTCGGGCCGGAGGCGGACGGGGAGATCCTCGACATCTTCCTGGAAGAGGCCGAGGAAGAAATCCAGAGCCTGGACGAGCAGTACCCGATCTGGCGTTCGGCACCGGGCGACATGGATACGCTTTCCATCGTGCGTCGTTCCTTCCACACGCTGAAGGGCTCCGGCCGCCTCGCGGGAGCGTTGCGGCTTGGCGAGTTCGCCTGGGTGGTGGAATCCTTCCTCAACCGGCTGCTCGAAGGCACCGATCAGGCGGATGGAGACACGCTCTCCGCCGTGGGCGATGCGGTGTCGGTGCTCCCCGGACTGGTGGCGGAGGTGCGTGACCAGAAGGGACCGGAAACGCCGGTCCTCGATATTGTACTGCGCCTGGACGCCCTGGCCGCCGGCGAGCCCGCCGCGACCGCTACGGACGCAGAGCCGGCCCCGGCGGCCCCTCCGGCAGGCGCCGAGGACGATCTTGCGGCCCTGGCGCGCAGCATGGATGCCCTGGATGCTCCCGACGAGCCCGAGCCCGAGCCCGAGCCCGAGCCCGAGCCCGAGCTCGAAGGCGGGCTCGAGCACGACTCGCTGATCGAACTCGAGTCTCCGCTCCCGGAGGGCGATGCATCCGCCCCGGAGCCGGGCTCTGGCAAGGAATGGGCGGCGACGGACCAGGAAGAAGGTCATGTACTTGACGTCCCGGCGGACGAGGACGAGGCACCGGCGGAGGAGTCGGCGATCGACCCGCAGCTGTGGGAGGTCTTCTCGGCCGAGGCCCTCAGTCATCTGGACACGGTTCGGTCGTGGCTGGAGGAAGCGGAGGCTGGCCCGCCGCGCCCGCCGAGCTATGCGCTGGAGCGGGCCCTGCATACCCTGCACGGCAGCGCGCGCACCGCGGGCGTCTCGACCGCGCATTCGGTGTGTCGTCCGTTCGAAAACCTGGTGCACCTGCATCGCGAGATGGAGGAACCGCTGGGCCCGCAGGGCATTGAGCTGCTGCGTCGAGTGGCCGACCACCTTGGTGCGGTGGTCGAATCGCCGGTGCCACCTCCGGTAGCTCGGCTCGAGACGCCGCCGGAATGGGTGAACGAGGTCGAGGGCCTGTTCGCCGAAGCCCAGGACCGCTGGAATCGGCCGTCCGGGGGGCTGGAAGCCGAGGCGCTCGCCGAGGTTACGGGCGACCTCAAACCGGAGACCGAGCTCGAACCGGAGCCGGAGCCGGAGCCAGAGCCGGAGCCAGAGCCGGAGCCAGAGCCAGAGCCAGAGCCAGAGCCAGAGCCAGAGCCAGAGCCAGAGCCGGAGCCGGAGCCGGAGCCGGAGCCGGAGCCGGAGCCGGAGCCGGAGCCAGAGCCGGAGCCGGAGCCAGAGCCGGAGCCGGAGCCGGAGCCGGAGCCGGAGCCGGAGCCGGAGCCAGAGCCGGAGCCGGAGCCGGAGCCGGAGCCAGAGCCGGAGCCAGAGCCAGAGCCAGAGCCAGAGCCAGAGCCAGAGCCAGAGCCAGAGCCGGAGCCGGAGCCGGAGCCGGAGCCGGAGCCGGAGCCGGAGCCGGAGCCGGAGCCGGAGCCGGAGCCCGTCGATGCGGCCTCCCACCCGGCGGAAGACGAGATTGATCCGGAGTTCGGCGAGGTCTTCATCGAGGAGGCCCATGACATTCTCGAGCAGGCGTTCCATACCCTGGCGGCCTGGCGCGAGGCCGGCGGCCGGCCCGGCCCGGACCAGGAAGCCTTCCAGCGCGAGGTGCACACCCTGAAGGGAAGCGCCCGGATGGCGGGGTTCACGGTGGTGGGCGCGATTGCCCACGCTCTGGAAACCACCCTGGGGATCGAGACCGAAGCGGGCCAGGATCCCCGTCCGTCGTTCTTCGACGCGGCGGAGAAGGCCCTGGTGGAAGTTCAGGGTCTGGTCGAACGCGGCGTCGGACCGTGGCAGACGGATGAAAACGAAAGCCGAGAACTGGCGGTCCTGAGGCGCTGGACGCTGGAAGAAGAAGCCGATGGTGACGGCGCGGAGCAGACCGGGGAGGAGACCGCCGAAGCCGAGCCGAGCGAGGCGCCGGCGGACGGGGAGGCCGCAACCCGGGCCGCAGATGCCGAAACGGGTAGCCGCAAGCTGCAGGACCAGGTGCGGATGGACGCCGAAGTGCTCGACAGCCTGGTCAACAATGCCGGCGAACTGGCGACCTTCCACCGGCGTTTCGAGCAGACGGTGGGTCGGGTAGAAAACCAGGTCGAGGAGCTGGACCGGACCATCACGCGGGTGCGCGAACAGCTGCGCAAGCTCGAGATCGAAACCGAGGCGCAGGTGCTGTTCCGGGTGGAACAGGAAACCGGCGAGGAGCAGGTGGATTTCGATCCGCTGGAGATGGATCGCTACTCCGGGATTCAGCAACTTTCGCGCGCGCTGGCGGAGAGTGTGAGCGACCTCGACAGCCTGAAGCAGGAGGTGGACGACGAGCTCCGGACCGCCGGCGGCGTGCTGGTGCAGGAAAAACGCGTGGGTACCGAGCTGCAGGACCAGTTGATGCGGCAGCGCATGGTCCGGTTCGCGCGCATGGCGCCACGCCTGCGGCGCGTGGTGCGCGCGGCGGCCGACGACATGCAGCGCGAGGTCCGGGTGGATTTCGTCGGCCAGGATTCCGAGCTCGACCGTGCCCTGCTGGAGCGCCTGGTGGCCCCGCTGGAACACTTGCTGCGCAATGCGGTGGCGCACGGCATCGAAACGCCCGACGAACGGGAAGAACGTGGAAAGCCGCGGGAAGGCCACATCACGGTAAGCCTGGAGCAGGCCGGCAGCGAGATCCGGATGGAGGTTGCCGATGATGGTGGCGGCATCGATGCCGAGGTCGTGCGGGCCAAGGCCATCGACCGCGGAGTCATCACGCCGGAGGCGGAACTGAGCGACAATCAGGCCCTGCAGCTGATCCTGCAGTCCGGATTCTCGACCGCCGCCTCGGTGAACCATGTGGCCGGGCGCGGTGTGGGCATGGATGTGGTCAACGCGGAGGTCAAGCAGCTCGGCGGAACGCTGGACATCGATTCCATCCCGGGTTCCGGATCGCGGTTTACTTTGCGGCTCCCGTTCACGCTGGCGATCAGCCAGTCGTTATTGGTGCAGGTCGGGGAGGAGACCTTTGCGGTTCCGATGGCCTCGGTGGAGGGCGTGGTACGCGCGCGGCGCGAGGAGATCGACGACTCCGGCGCGGCGCCGACCTACAGCTATGTGGGCCAGGAATACGCGCTGCATTCACTGGGCGAGATCCTTGGCATCGAGACCCAGGCCGGGGTTCACCCGCTGCCGGAGGAGCCTTTCCCGCTGCTGCTGGTACGTGCGGACGAGCAGAAGGTCGCGCTGCGCGTGGATGGCCTGGCGGGCAGCCAGGAGGTGGTGGTCAAGTCGGTCGGTCCGGTGCTGAGCCGGATCCCCGGTGTGGCCGGGGCCACGCTGCAGGGTGACGGCTCGGTGATGCTGATCCTGGATCTGAGCATGCTTATGCGGTTCGCAACCGTGGCGACCGCCGCCGAGGCCGAGGCCGTCGAGCCCGAAAGCGCCGCGACGCGCATCATGGTGGTCGACGACTCGATCACCATTCGCAAGGTGACCGCGCGTCTGTTGACCCGCAGGGGCTACGAGGTAGTGACCGCGCGCGACGGCCTCGATGCGGTGACGCTCCTGGACGAGCGCCGGCCGCATCTGATCCTGCTGGACGTGGAGATGCCGCGTATGGACGGGTTCGAATTCGCTGCCCACGTGCGGGAGCATCCGGAATTTCACGCGGTGCCCATCATCATGATCACCTCGCGCAGCGGTTCCAAGCACCGCGAGCGAGCCATGCGGCTGGGTGTGAACGGTTATCTCGGCAAGCCGTACCTCGAGAACGACCTGCTCAGCGAGATCGAGCATCAGCTGGAGGGCACTCCGGCATGAGGCCTGTCGGGGGCGGAGGAGAACGATGAGCGAGAGCGAAGGTCGCGTTGAAGCAGTGATCGTGCAGCTGGAGGCGGGCTCAATCCTGCTGCCGCGCAGCGCCTTGCTGGAGGTCACCACCCGGCCGGGTTCGAGCCTGGAGGAAGACGCGGTTTCGGCCGAACGGCCATGGCTTGCGGCCCCCCTGCTCTGGAAGGAACTGCAGATTCCGGTGATCAACGTGAATCATCTGCTGGATCCGGCGCGCGACACCGGCGAGGATCATCGCCGGTTCACCCGTCTTCTCGTTCTGCAGGGCGCGGACGAGCCGGAGTCCCTCCCGTACTACGCGCTGGAGGTCAGGGGGACACCGCACCCGGTGCGTGTCACGCCGCAGAACATCTTCGCTCTGGAAGGGGTGGAGACCACACCGTGGTCGTGGCGGGTCAAGGCATCGGGCGTGACCACGCACCTGCTGCGCCTGGATACCGTCGAGGCCCGGCTCCGGGAGCTTCCCGGTACGGGCAGGACCGCCCGCTCGTCCGGGACTTCGGAAACACGCCCGGCTCCGGCAGACTGAGGCTACTCGCCGGGTGGCTCCAGGTCACCGAAGCGCCATTGCACCAGCGTCAGAATCGCGATGGCGGCCGTCTCGGTGCGCAGCGTTCGCGGGCCGGTGCGTACAGGGTGGAACCCGTGGTCGCGAGCGAGGGTGCGCTCGGCATCGGTCAGGCCGCCTTCCGGGCCCACGAAGACGCTGGCGTTCTCCGTCGCCACGGACTGGCGGGATTCCACGATCCGCGACAGTGGCGCGCCGGTTTCATCCGCGAGCAATGCGAGGCTGGCGGTGGAACCGGGACCGTCCCGTCGCAGCACTGCGTCCGGCTGGCCGACGGACTCCAGCACCGGCAGTTCGTTCCGTCCGCACTGCTCCGCAGCCGCCGCAATGACGCCCTGCCAGTGACTCTGGCGCCGGTCCAGGCCCTTGTGACCACCAGCCGAACGGCTGCGCTCGCACAGAACCGGCCGGATACGCGAAACGCCCAGTTCCACGGCCTTCTGCAGCGCAAGATCCATGTGATCGCCACGCGCGATGCCCTGGAGAAGGGTGATCGGGAAGCGCGGGGTGGTCGGTTCGGCGGCGCGTTCCCCCAGATGAAAAACGCCCGCCCGGCGACCGGCGGTCTCCAGGCGGGCGTCGAATTCATTGCCGCGGCCGTCAAACAGACGGCACGCGGCGCCGTCCTTCAGCCGGAGAACCCGGGTGGCGTAATGCAGTCGATCCTCCGGGGCCGGCAAACGCAGCCCCGCCGCCAGATCGGCGTTCTCGATCAGCAGACGGGGGCAGCGCATGGTCAGCGACGGCTGTCGAGGTCCAGGTCTTTCCAGATCTGTTCGGTCGGGCCGGCCTGGTTCATCGAATAGAAGTGGATGCCGGGGGCGCCCTTTTCCAGCAGATCGTCGGTCAGGCGGGTGGCCTGCTCGATGCCGAACTTGCGGATCGAGTCCTTGTCGTCGCCATACGCCTCCATCCGCTTGCGGATGTAGCGCGGGATTTCGGCACCGCACATCTCGGAGAAGCGCACGATCTGGGTGTAGTTGGTGATCGGCATGATTCCCGGAATGATCGGGATGGTGATCCCCATCGCTTGCACCCGTTCCATGAACGCGACATAGGCGTCGACGTTGTAGAAATACTGGGTGATGGCGGTGTCGGCGCCGGCATCCACCTTGGTCTTGAAGTTGTCCAGATCCTTCTCGGCGCTGGGGGCCTGCGGATGGAACTCCGGATAGGCCGCCACCTCGATCTTGAACTGGTTACCGAATTCGGCACGCACGAACTCCACCAGCTCCGATGCGTAGCGGAAATCGCCACCGGAATGCTTGGTACCGGACGGCAGGTCGCCACGCAGGGCCACGATGCGGTCCACACCAATGTCCCGATAGGCGTTCAGCAGGTCGCGCAGTTCGTCCTTGGTGGACGAAATGCAGGAGACGTGCGGGGCCGCCGGGATGCCGTCGTTGTTGATGATGTCCTTGACCGTCTCGAGAGTGCGGTCGCGGGTCGAACCGCCGGCGCCGAAGGTCACCGAGTAGAACTCGGGCTTGAGGGCGCCCAGACGTTTGCGGGCCTTGGCCAGACGGTCGGCGCCGGCCTCGTCCTTGGGCGGGAAGAATTCAACGCTGAAGACGCGTTCCTGATTGCTCATTGCTTGTCCTCCAGACAAAAAGAAGGCGGACCGCACGAGTATGCGGCCCGCCCGGGCTGTCACACAGTCAGTTGACTAATGTGAGGCTGGCCGATCAGTAGCGGTAGTGTTCCGGCTTGAACGGACCATCCACCGACATGCCCAGGTACTTGGCCTGGTCGTCGGTCAGGCGCGTCAGGTTCGCGCCCAGCTTCTTCAGGTGCAGGTTCGCGACCTTCTCGTCCAGATGCTTCGGCAGGATGTAGACCTGCTTGTCGTACTCCGAGCCCTTGTTCCAGAGCTCGATCTGCGCCAGCGTCTGGTTGGTGAACGAGTTGGACATCACGAAGGACGGGTGGCCCGTGCCGCAGCCCAGGTTCACCAGACGGCCTTCGGCCAGCATCAGGATGCGGTTGCCGTTCGGCAGGATGATGTGGTCAACCTGCGGCTTGATGTTGTCCCACTCGTACTTGCGCATCGAGGCGACGTCGATCTCGGAGTCGAAGTGGCCGATGTTGCAGACGATGGCCTGGTCCTTCATCCGGGTCATGTGATCTTCGGTGATCACGTCCTTGTTGCCCGTGGCGGTGATGAAGATGTCGGCCTTGTCGGCGGCTTCGTCCATGGTGACGACGCGGAAGCCTTCCATCGCGGCCTGCAGGGCGCAGATCGGGTCGATCTCGGTGACCCACACGGTGGAGCCGAGACCACGCAGCGACTGGGCGGCACCCTTGCCGACGTCACCGTAGCCGGCGACCACGGAGATCTTGCCCGCGATCATCACGTCGGTGGCGCGCTTGATGGAGTCCACGGTGGACTCGCGGCAGCCGTACAGGTTGTCGAACTTGGACTTGGTGACCGAGTCGTTGACGTTGATGGCGGGGAAGGCCAGCTCGCCGGTCTTCGCCATCTGGTACAGACGGTGCACGCCGGTGGTGGTCTCTTCGGTCACGCCGTGGATCTTGGACAGCATGTCCGAGTACCAGGTGGGCTGCTCGGCCAGGCGTTCCTTGATCTTGGCGAACAGGGCCACTTCCTCTTCGTGCTCGGGGTTTTCCAGCACGGAGGGGTCTTTCTCGGCCTTGGCGCCGATGTGCAGCAGCAGGGTCGCGTCGCCACCGTCGTCCAGGATCATGTTGGCACCGCCGTCGAATTCGAAGATGCGGTGGCAGTAGTCCCAGTACTCTTCCAGGGTCTCACCCTTCACGGCGAAGACCGGCGTGCCGTTGTCGGCGATGGCCGCGGCAGCGTGGTCCTGCGTGGAGTAGATGTTGCAGGAGGCCCAGCGGACCTCGGCACCCAGCGCTTCCAGGGTCTGGATCAGCACGGCGGTCTGGATGGTCATGTGCAGGGAGCCGGCGATCTTGGCGCCCTTCAGCGGCTGGGAGGCCGCGTACTCTTCGCGAGTCTGCATCAGACCGGGCATTTCGGTCTCGGCGATCGCGATTTCCTTGCGGCCGAACTCGGCCTGGTTGATGTCCTTGACGACGTAATCGCCGGTTTTCTTGGCATCCATCACAGCATTCATGGTGTTACTTCTCCGTTGGTCTGGATGAGCGCCGTGTACTTCAGGGAACATCCGGCTGAGCCTGACGGTGGAACCGCTGCAGCGCTCCTCAGCCGGATGGGTGTTTCGCTTACGTAATATGGACTCTCTTAGAGTCCGGCGGCCTTCTTGAGTTCCTCGGCCTTGTCGGTGCGCTCCCAGGGGAGGTCGACGTCTTCGCGGCCGAAGTGCCCGTAGGCGGCGGTCGCCTTGTAGATCGGACGCAGCAGATCCATCATCTGGACCAGGCCCCACGGACGCAGGTCGAAGATGTCACGGACCAGCGTCTCGATGCGACGGTCGTCGATCTTGCCGGTGCCGAAGGTGTCGATGGTGATCGAGGTCGGGTCGGCCACGCCGATGGCGTAGGAGACCTGGATCTCGCACTTGTCGGCCAGGCCGGCGGCGACGACGTTCTTGGCCACGTAGCGGCCGGCGTAAGCAGCGGAGCGGTCCACCTTGGACGGGTCCTTGCCGGAGAACGCACCGCCACCGTGGCGGGCCATGCCGCCGTAGGTGTCGACGATGATCTTGCGACCGGTCAGACCGGCGTCGCCCACCGGGCCGCCGATTTCGAACTTGCCGGTCGGGTTGATGTGGATCTGGTCATCGGAGACCTGGCTGAGCCACTCGGCCGGCAGGACCTTCTTGAAGATCTCTTCATAGATGGCTTCCTGCAGGTCCTTCTGGGAGATCTCCGGGCTGTGCTGGGTGGACAGCACGACCGCGTCCAGGCCGGCCGGCTTGCCGTCTTCATAGCGCAGGGAGACCTGGCTCTTGGCGTCCGGGCGCAGCCACGGCAGTTTGCCGCTCTTCATCAGCTCGGACTGGATGCGCACCATCTTGTGGGCGTAGAAGATCGGGGCGGGCATCAGGGTATCGGTTTCGCGCGCGGCGTAGCCGAACATCAGGCCCTGGTCACCGGCGCCCTGGGTGGCGCGGTCGGAGACGTCGCGGTCCACGCCCATGGCGATGTCCTGGGACTGCTCGCCCAGCACGTTCAGCACGGCGCAGGTGTTGCCGTCGAAGCCCTTGTGGGAATCGTCGTAGCCGATCTCGCAGACGGTCTCGCGCACCAGGCGCTCGTAATCGATCTGCGCGCCGGTGGTGATCTCGCCCAGCAGCATCACCATGCCGGTCTTGGTGGCGGTTTCACACGCGATGCGGGCGTGCGGATCCTGCTCGATGATGGCGTCGACGATGGTGTCGGAGACCAGGTCGGCCATCTTGTCGGGGTGACCCGCAGAGACCGATTCCGAGGTGAAGATGTAGTTGGACATTAAGCGTTCCTTTTCTGTCGTTTCGATTTAGTTTTGCGCAAAACGACCGCTAGTGTAACGCGACTCGCCGGGAATTTCTAAGCCCCCCCGGGTGAAGCCTTCGTGAAGGCCTCCCGCCCAATGCCGTGTGACGGCCGCCGAGGCGCGCGAGGGCGCGACTTGCCCCGCTGCTTGAAAGTGGCCAAAATGCTCCGCCGTTGCTGGGGTTGTGCGGCCTCGTCCGTCCCATGTCCGGTCCGCCCGGCGCGCCTTGATGCTGCAGCGCCGGAGCCGTCAGACCGGCTCCCGCCCCGGCCAGAATCTTTCATCACTTGAGCAGGAGACCCGCATGCCCACCCGTAGAGAGCTTGCCAATGCCATCCGCGCCCTTTCCATGGACGCGGTCCAGAAGGCCAATTCCGGTCACCCGGGGGCCCCGATGGGGATGGCGGACATCGCCGAGGTGCTGTGGAACGACTACATGCAGCACAACCCGGCGAACCCGGACTGGGCCGACCGCGACCGTTTCGTGATGTCCAACGGGCACGGCTCGATGCTGGTGTACTCGCTGCTGCATCTGACCGGCTACGACCTGCCGATGGACGAGCTCAAGCAGTTCCGTCAGCTGCATTCGCAGACCCCCGGCCATCCGGAGTACGGCTACACTGCCGGGGTCGAGACCACCACCGGCCCGCTGGGCCAGGGTGTCTCCAATGCCGTGGGTATGGCGCTGGCCGAGAAGATGATGGCCGCGCATTTCAACCAGCCCGGGCACGAGATTGTCGACCACAATACCTATGTGTTCCTCGGTGACGGCTGCCTGATGGAAGGCGTCTCGCACGAGGCCTGCGCGCTGGCCGGCACCCTGGGCCTGGGCAAGCTGGTCGCGTTCTGGGATGACAACGGCATCTCCATCGACGGCGAGGTCGAAGGCTGGTTCACCGACGACACCCCGTCCCGTTTCGAGGCCTATGGCTGGCACGTGGTGCGCGACGTGGACGGCCATGACGCCGATGCGGTCAAGGCCGCGATCGAGCAGGCCCGCAAGGAAACCGGCAAGCCGACCCTGGTCTGCTGCCGCACCGTGATCGGCTTCGGTTCCCCGAACAAGTCCGGCAAGGAAGAGTGCCATGGCGCCGCGCTGGGCGACGACGAAGTCGCGCTGACCCGCAAGGAACTGGGCTGGGAACACGGCCCGTTCGAGATCCCGGACGACATCTACGCCGGCTGGAACGCGAAGGACAAGGGGGCCAGGGCCGAAGCCGAATGGAACGAGCGTTTCGCCGCCTACAAGCAGGCGCATCCGGAGCTGGCGGCCGAGTTCGAGCGTCGCATGGCCGGTGATCTGCCCGCCGACTGGAGCGAGAAGGCCAATGCCTTCATCAAGCAGACCGTAGAGAAGGCCGAGAAGGTCGCCTCGCGCAAGGCGTCGCAGGCCACCATCGGTGGCTACGCCCCGGCCCTGCCGGAACTGCTGGGCGGCTCCGCCGACCTGGCCGGCTCCAACCTGACCATGTACAGCGGCTCGAAGGGCGTCAGCAAGGAAGACGCCGCGGGCAACTACGTGTACTACGGCGTGCGCGAGTTCGGCATGGCCGCGATCATGAACGGGATCGCGCTGCACGGCGGGTTCATCCCGTACGGCGGGACCTTCCTGATCTTCTCGGACTATGCGCGTAACGGCATCCGCATGTCCGCGCTGATGAAGCAGCGCGTGATGTACGTGCTGACGCATGATTCCATCGGCCTTGGCGAGGACGGCCCGACCCACCAGCCGATCGAGCAGACCCCGAGCCTGCGCCTGATCCCCAACCTGAACGTGTGGCGCCCCTGTGACGCGGTCGAGACGGCTGTCGCCTGGAAGGCCGGCATCGAGCGCACCGACGGCCCGTCCGCGTTCATCCTGTCGCGCCAGGGCCTGCCGCACATGGAGCGCGACGGCGAACAGCTCGCCAACATCGCGCGCGGTGGCTACGTGCTGAAGGACTGCGACGGCACCCCGGATCTGATCTTCATCGCGACCGGTTCCGAGGTCGAGCTGGCCGTGCAGGCGGCCGAGACGCTGGCCGGCGAGGGCAAGAAGGCGCGCGTCGTGTCCATGCCCTGCGTGGAACTGTTCGAACAGCAGGATCCGGCCTACCGCGAATCCGTGCTGCCGTCCGCCGTGCGCAAGCGCGTGGCCGTGGAGGCCGGCGCCACCGCGGGCTGGTACAAGTTCACCGGCATGGACGGCGCGGTGTTCGGCATGGACTGCTTCGGCGAATCCGCCCCGGGCGGTGCGCTGTTCGATTACTTCGGCTTCAAGCCGGAGAATGTCGCGCAGATCGCCCGCGACGTGCTGAACGGCTGAGCCCCGACGATTTTCAATAAGAGCTGAAAAGAGGAGACTCCCATGGCTATCAAGGTTGGTATCAACGGTTTCGGCCGCATCGGGCGCATGGCCTTCCGCGCCATCGCCCAGGACTTCCCCAACCTGCAGGTGGTCGGCATCAATGACCTGCTGGATCCGGAATACCTGGCCTACATGCTGCGCTACGATTCGGTCCACGGCCGCTTCGAAGGCGACATCAGCGTCGAGGGCAATGACCTGGTCGTGAACGGCAACCGCATCCGCCTGACCGCGGAGAAGGATCCGTCCGCCCTGAAGTGGGGCGACATCGGCGCCGACGTGGTGATCGAGTCCACCGGCCTGTTCCTGACCGCCGACACCGCGCAGAAGCACCTGGACGCCGGGGCGAAGAAGGTCGTGATGTCCGCCCCGTCCAAGGACGACACCCCGATGTTCGTCTACGGCGTCAACCACGGCGACTACAGCGGCCAGAACATGGTTTCCGCCGCTTCCTGCACCACCAACGCCCTGGCGCCGGTGGCCAAGGTCCTGCACGACAACTGGGGCATCAAGCGCGGCCTGATGACCACCGTGCACGCCGCCACCGCCACGCAGAAGACCGTCGACGGCCCGTCCATGAAGGACTGGCGCGGTGGCCGCGGCATCCTGGAGAACATCATCCCGTCCTCCACCGGTGCCGCCAAGGCCGTGGGCAAGGTGCTGACCGAGCTGAACGGCAAGCTGACCGGCATGGCCTTCCGCGTGCCGACCTCCGACGTGTCGGTGGTGGACCTGACCGCCGAGCTCAACGGCGAAGCCGACTACAAGGCCGTCTGCGAGGCCATGAAGAAGGCCTCCGAGGGCGAGCTGAAGGGCGTGCTGGGCTACACCGAAGACCTGGTGGTCTCCACCGACTTCCGCGGCTACACCGCCCCGTCGGTGTTCGATGCCGGCGCCGGCATCCAGCTGGACCCGACGTTCGTGAAGGTCGTGGCCTGGTACGACAACGAGTACGGCTACACCTGCAACATGCTCCGCATGGTGGAGCACGTCGCCAGGTAAGACCTGAGGGGAGTCCGCTGGGGCGCGCGCCGCTCCCGGCGGCATCCCGCCAGAGTCTTGGGCGCAGCCTCCCCGCCAGGGGGGGCTGCACCGAAGACTTTATTCGTTCCAACCTTTTCCGCGAGGTATTCCATGTCCGTCACCAAGATGACCGATCTCGATCTGCAGGGTCGCCGCGTGCTCGTGCGCCAGGACCTGAACGTCCCCGTCAAGGACGGCAAGGTCACGTCCGATGCGCGTATCCGCGCGAGTCTCGAGACCGTGCAGAAGGCCCTGGAAGGCGGCGCCGGCGTGATGCTGATGTCGCACCTGGGCCGGCCCACCGAGGGCGAATTCTCCGAGGAGGATTCCCTGGCCCCGGTCGCCGAGCACATGGGGCAGCTTCTCGGCCGCGAAGTGCGTCTGGTGCGGGATTATCTCGACGGGGTGGAGATCCAGCCCGGCGAGGTGGTGATGCTGGAAAACGTCCGTTTCAACAAGGGCGAAAAGAAGGATGACGAGGCGCTGGCGAAGAAGTACGCCGCGCTGTGCGACGTCTACGTGATGGACGCCTTCGGTACTGCTCACCGCGCCCAGGCCTCCACCCACGGGGCCGGCAAGTTCGCGCCGCAGGCCTGCGCCGGTCCGCTGCTGGCCCGCGAACTGGAAGCCCTGAGCAAGGCGCTGGACAACCCGAAGCGCCCGCTCGTCGCAATCGTCGGCGGGTCCAAGGTCTCGACCAAGCTGACCGTGCTGGAATCTCTGTCCAAGGTCGTGGACCAGCTGATCGTGGGTGGCGGCATCGCCAACACCTTCATCGCGGCCCAGGGCCATGATGTCGGCAACTCGCTGTACGAGGCCGATCTGGTCGACGAATCGAAGCGGCTGATGGAAGCCGCGCGCGCCAAGGGCGGCGAGATCCCGGTGCCGACCGACGTCACCGTGGGCAAGGAGTTTTCCGACAGCACGCCGGCGGAGACCAAGTCGGTGGACGCGATCGGCGCCGACGACATGATCTTCGACGTGGGTCCGGACACCGCTTCCACCTACGCGGAAGCCCTGCGTAATGCCGGCACCATCGTGTGGAACGGCCCGGTGGGCGTGTTCGAGTTCGACCAGTTCGCCGCGGGCACCCGGGCCCTGGGCGAGGCGATCGCGGAAAGCGATGCGTTCTCCATTGCCGGCGGCGGCGACACACTGGCGGCAATCGACAAATACGATCTCTCCGAGCGCATCAGCTACATCTCCACCGGCGGCGGTGCCTTCCTCGAGTTCCTGGAAGGCAAGACGCTGCCGGCCGTGGCGATGCTCGAGGAGCGGGCGAAGGGCTGAACGGCCTTGAATGCTACGTCATCCAACATCGGAGAGCCCCGCGTGAGACGCACCAAGATCGTAGCCACCCTTGGCCCCGCGACCGACAGCGACGAAGCCATGGATGCCATCATCCAGGCCGGCGTCGATGTCGTGCGCGTCAACTTCTCGCACGGGGATCCGGATGACCACCGTGCCCGCGTGCAGCGACTGCGCGCGGCCGCCGAGCGCGCCCATCGCGTGGTCGGTGTCCTGGGCGATCTTCAGGGGCCCAAGATCCGCATCGAGCGCTTCGCCACTGGCAAGGTGCACCTGGAAGAAGGCGCACCGTTCGCGCTGGACGCGGGTCTGGGCCGCGACGACGGTGACGACACCCAGGTCGGCCTGACCTACACCGACCTGCCGAAGGACGTGCGCCCGGATGACATCCTGCTGCTGGATGACGGTCGCATCGTGCTCAAGGTGAGCGCGGTCGCGGCCAGCCGGGTCGAAACCGAGGTCGTGGTCGGCGGCGAGCTGTCCAACAACAAGGGCATCAATCGCCAGGGGGGAGGCCTGTCCGCCCCGGCGATCACCGACAAGGACCGCGAGGACATCCGCCTGGCGGCCGAGCTGGAGGTGGACTACCTGGCCGTGTCCTTTCCGCGCTCGGCGCAGGACATCCACCTTGCCCGCGGCCTCCTGAAGGAGGCCGGCTGGGAGGCCGGGATCTGCGCCAAGATCGAGCGTTCCGAGGCCCTGGACGTGATCGACGAGATCATCTCGGCGACCGAGGTGATCATGATCGCGCGCGGGGATCTCGGCGTGGAGATCGGCGATGCCGAATTGCCCGGGGTGCAGAAGACCCTGATCTCGCGGGCGCGCGCCCTCAACCGTCTGGTCATCACCGCGACCCAGATGATGGAGACCATGATCCAGAACCCGATCCCCACGCGGGCGGAGGTCTTCGACGTGGCCAACGCGGTGCTGGACGGCACCGACGCGGTGATGCTATCGGGCGAGACCGCCACCGGACGCTATCCCGGACGGGTGGTCTCCAGCATGGACCGGATCTGCGAAGCCGCCGAGCGCCAGCGTGCCGCGCGGCAGTCCGACCACCGAATGGACTCGACCTTCGGTCGGGTGGACGAGGCGATCGCGATGGCCACCATGTATACCGCCAACCACCTGGACGTGCAGGCAATCGCGGCCCTTACGGAGTCCGGCGCCACCGCGCTGTGGATGTCGCGGATCAGTTCCGGGATCCCGATCTACGCGCTGACCCGGCGCATGGACACCAGCCGGCGCATGAGCCTGTACCGCGGTGTTTACCCGGTGTATGTCGACTCGCTGCCGGAGAGCCATGAGAGCCTGAACCGCGAAGCGGTCAACTTGCTCAAGGCCGAGGGGGTCGTGCAGGATGGCCAGCTGGTCATAATCACCAAGGGCGACCTGCAGGGTGCCCATGGCGGCACCAACGCAATGAAAATCGTCCGGGCCGGCGAAGTCGCCTGACGGCGACCGTCACCCGGACGTCCAGTTCCCAACCTGAAGTGCGAATCCCGTAAGGAGGAACCATGGCACTGATCTCGCTTCGCCAGCTGCTGGACCATGCCGCCGAGCATGGCTACGGCATGCCGGCCTACAACGCCAACAACATGGAACAGATCCATTCGATCATGGAGGCCGCGAAGGAAGTGGACTCCCCCGTGATCATTCAGGCGTCCGCCGGTGCGCGGAAGTACGCCGGGGAGCCCTTCCTGCGCCGCATGATCGAAGCGGCCGCCGAGCAGTATCCGGACATCCCGATCGCGCTGCACCAGGACCACGGCTCCGAGCCGGCGGTGTGCCTGCGTTCCATCCAGTCGGGCTTCACCTCGGTGATGATGGACGGCTCCCTGATGCCCGACATGAAGACCCCGTCGACCTACGACTACAACGTCGACGTGACCGCCAAGGTCGCCGAGATGGCCCATTCCGGCGGTGTGTCCGTGGAAGGCGAGCTGGGCTGCCTGGGCTCCCTGGAAACCGGCCAGGCCGGGGAGGAAGACGGTTCCGGCGCCGAAGGCACGCTGTCCCACGACCAGCTGCTGACCGACCCGGACGAGGCCGCGGACTTCGTCAAGAAGACCAAGTGCGACGCCCTGGCCATCGCCATCGGCACCTCGCACGGCGCCTACAAGTTCACCCGTCCGCCGACCGGTGACATCCTGGCCATCGAGCGGGTCAAGGAGATCCACGCCCGCATCCCGGACACCCACCTGGTGATGCACGGCTCCTCCTCGGTACCGGAAGAATGGCTGAAGATCATCAACCAGTACGGCGGTGACATGGGCGAGACCTATGGTGTCCCGGTCAAGGAGATCCAGGAAGGCATCAAGCACGGCGTGCGCAAGGTCAACATCGACACCGACCTGCGCATGGCCTCCACCGGCGCGGTGCGCAAGTTCCTGGCCGAGAACCCGAAGGAATTCGACCCGCGCAAGTTCCTGAAGGCCTCGACCGCCGGCATGAAGGACGTCTGCAAGCAGCGCTTCGAAGCCTTCGGCTGCGCCGGGATGGCGTCCAAGATCAAGCCGATGTCGCTGGACGACATGGTCGCCCGCTACAACAACGGCGATCTGGATCCGAAGATCAACTGATCTCGCGATCCGCGCACGGATGCACGAAAAAGGGGGCTTCGGCCCCCTTTTTTTGTGCGATCATTGCCACCCTGTTCCGAACAACGGCCCCTCCCCGGAGGTCCCGATGCGGCATTTCGCAGTCCTGCTCCTCGCCCTTGCCCTGATCCTTTCCCTGGCGCCGCCGGCCAGCGCCAATCCGTTCGCGCGGGACGTCGATCCGCAGGACATCGTCGACCGCGCCAAGGACACCCTCACCCGCATGGCCGGGCACCCCGACTACCCCGCACTGCGTGCCGACCTGCGGGAAGCGCATGCGGTGGTGATCTTCCCGCGCGTGATCCGTGGGGGGTTCTTCATTGGCGGATCCGGCGGGCTGGGCGTGGCCCTGGCCTGGGACGAAGACGAGGGCGACTACAGTCCAGTGGGTTTCTATTCTCTGGGATCCGTCAGCTTCGGCGTGCAGATCGGCGGGGACGCCGCCGAGGTGGTGATGGTCGCACGGCGGCCCGATGCCCGCGATTCGCTGTTCGCCTCGTCCATGCGCCTGGGAGGTGATGCCGAAGTCGCCGCGGGCCCGGTGGGCGCCGGGCGCAGCGCTTCCGTCAATGCGGATTTCATTTCTTACGCGCGGGCGCGCGGGGCGTATCTGGGGATGAGTTTCGAAGGCTCGCGCCTGACCGTCCGCGAAGACTTCAACGAGGCCTACTACCGCGAGGATCTGCGGCCGGTGCACATCCTCGAGAGCCGTCGCGTGGATCACCCCGGCACCCAGGCCTTGCGGGATGCCCTGCTCGAGCTCCGCCGCGACGAAGCCGACGAGGCCCCGGCGCGGGGCGGTGAGGATCAGCGGCCGGAGGCCGATCCGGCCGAAGGCGGAATCAGGCCCGATGCGATGGAGGTCGAGACCCTCTGACCGGCGCGGTCCGAGGTAATCCCCTCGGCCAGTTCGATCACCGGCGCGTGCGTGCGCCGTTGCAGGGCGGATGCGTTGTCCAGTCGTGGATCGGTGTCGGGCCGCCGCCGGTTGAGCACGATCCCCGCCAGCACGAGCCCGCGCCGCTCCAGGGCGTCCAGCGTCAGCAGGCAGGTGTTCAGCGTCCCGAGGCGGTCTTCCGCCACCAGCAGCACCGGCAGACCGAGCGCCACCGCCAGGTCGGCGTTCAGCGCTTCTTCGGCCAGCGGCGAATAGAAGCCGCCGGCGCCTTCCACCAGCAGCGGCCCCTCCGCTTCTTCCCGTTGTGCCTCGCAGGCGTCGACCAGGTCCGCGAGGTACAGCGGGCGACCGATGTTGCGCGCTGCCTGGTCCGGGGCGAGGGCATCGGGGAACCGCCAGGGGGTCACCCGTGCCACTGCCGCCGGGGGCAGCCCCGCGGCTGCAGTGAGGGCCACGCCATCAGCGGGATACAGGCCGTCCGACCCTGTCTCGCAGCCGGATTCCGCCGGCTTGCACGGGACAGGGTTCAGCCCTGCTGTGCGCCAGGCCCGCAGCAGAGCGCAGCCGACGAAGGTCTTGCCCACGCCGGTGTCGGTGGCGCTGACGAACAGGCCCGCGGGGTTCATGGCCGGTCGAGCGGCGACCCGGTCAGACGTTCCAGCGCCTCGCGATAGCGCGCCGCCGTCTGCTCGGCGATCTCCGCGGGCAGCGCCGGGCCCGGGGCCGTCTTGTCCCAGTCCAGGGTTTCGAGATAGTCACGCACGTACTGCTTGTCGAACGACGCGGGGCTGCGGCCCGGGGTGTATTCGTCCGCCGGCCAGAAGCGCGAGGAGTCGGGTGTCAGGACCTCGTCGATCAGATGCAGGCGGCCTTCGCGGTCGAGTCCGAATTCGAATTTGGTGTCGGCAATGATGATTCCGCGCGCGACGGCGTGCTCGCGCGCCAGCTTGTAGATCGCGATGCTTGCGTCGCGGACTTCGCGGGCGCGTTCCTCGCCGATGGCCGCGGCGACATGGTCGAAGTCGACGTTCTCGTCGTGATCCCCGACCGCCGCCTTGGTGCTGGGCGTGAACAATGGCTCCGGCAGTGCCCCGGCCAGTTCCAGCCCCGGTGGCAGCGGGAGACCACAGACCGCACCCGTGGCCTGATAGTCCTTCCAGCCGGAGCCGATCAGGTAGCCGCGCACCACCGCTTCCACCGGCAGGGCCTCCAGTCGCCGGACCACGAGGCTGCGCCCCTCGAGCGGCGCGCGCACCGCGGGGTCCGGCACTACCTCGGCCAGCGGTATATCGGTCAGCTGATTGGGGATGCCCAGCTCGCGTTCGATGCGCTGCATCCAGTACACGGTGATCGCGGTCAGCACCCGTCCCTTGTCCGGCACCGGGGTAGGCAGGATCACGTCGAATGCCGACAGCCGGTCGGTGGTCACCATCAGCCAGTGGTCGTCGTCCACCCGGTACAGGTCGCGCACCTTGCCGCGGTGGACGCATTCCAGGTCGGGGATGTCACTTTCAAGAAGGGTATCGTCCATCCGCGTATTGTAGCGGCTGTGGCGACACAGGGAACGCGCCGCCGAAGAGCGCCGGCCGGCTTGTCGCCGCACGGCGCTCCCGCTATGGTTGCGCGGATGAATATCACCGACACCGCAACACCGCCGCGCGTGGGCGTGGTCATGGGCAGCACCTCGGACTGGGGAACCATGGAGCGTGCGGCCGAACTGCTGGCGCGCCTGGAGATTCCCCACGAGACCCGCGTGGTGTCCGCGCATCGCACGCCGGATCTGCTGTTCGAGTATGCCGAACAGGCGCGCGAGCGGGGTCTGTCCGCGATCATCGCGGGCGCCGGCGGCGCCGCGCACCTGCCGGGCATGCTGGCCGCCAAGACGCCGGTGCCGGTGCTGGGCGTGCCCGTGGCCTCGCGTCACCTGCAGGGCGAGGACTCGCTGCTGTCCATCGTGCAGATGCCGCGCGGGATCCCGGTGGCCACCTTCGCCATCGGCGAATCGGGTGCCGCCAATGCCGCGCTGTTCGCGGCCGCGATGCTGGCCACCGGCGACCCCGATCTCGCGGCGCGGCTGGACGCCTTCCGCGCCGAACAGCGCGACGCCGTTCTCGGTCAGAGCCTGCCGCCGGATCCGGCGTGAACCGTCCATGATTGCTCCGCCCGCCACCCTCGGCCTGCTGGGCGGCGGCCAGCTGGGCCGCTATTTCGTGCTGGCCGCGCGCCGTTCGGGCTACGCCGTGATGGTGATGGACCCGGACCCGCGCAGCCCCGCCGGAGCGGTCGCGGACTGGCACCGCGTCGCCGCATTCGACGATCACGCGGCGCTGGATCAGCTGGCCGATGCCTGCGCGGTGGTCACCGCCGAGTTCGAGAACATCCCCGCCGCGTCGCTGGAACGCGTGGCGGCGCGCGGCTGTCTGCGCCCCGGGCCACGCGCGCTGACCATCGCTCAGGACCGGCTGGCGGAGAAGCGCTTCCTCGCCGAGGCAGGGATCGCGGTGGCGCCGTGGCGACCGGTGCTGGCCGGTCGTGATCCGCAGCCCCCGGCCACCGGGGCCGGCGAGCCGCGCTTCCCGGCGGTGCTCAAGACCGCTCGTCTGGGCTATGACGGCAAGGGGCAGGCCCGTCTCGAGGATCCGGACCACCTGGCCGCGGCCCATGCCGGGCTGGGCGGGGTGGATTGCGTGCTGGAAGAGCAGGTCGAGCTGGCGCGCGAGGTTTCGGTGATCGTGGCGCGCGCGCCCGACGGGCACAGCGAGGTGTTCCCGGTGGCCGAGAACCATCATCGCCACGGCGTCCTGCACCTGACCCGGGTCCCGGCGCGTCTGTCCGCCGCACTGGAGCAGCAGGCCCGTGACGTCGCGCTGCGGGTGGCCGATCATCTGGATTACTGCGGGGTGCTGGCGGTGGAATTCTTCGTGACCGCCGGCGGCGAGCTGCTGGTCAACGAGATCGCCCCGCGGCCCCACAATTCCGGCCATTACACCCTGGATGCCTGCAGCGTGTCGCAGTTCGAACAGCAGCTGCGTGCGGTCTGTGGCCTGGCGCTGGCTCCGGCCCGGGCGACCGCGCCGGTGGCCATGGTCAACCTGCTGGGGGACCTGTGGCCGGCAGCCACTGCGCCGGACTGGACCGGCGTGCTCGGCGAGTCGCGGGCCCGGCTGCATCTGTACGGCAAGGCCGAGGCCCGTCCGGGGCGCAAGATGGGGCATGTGAACGTGGTGGGCCTGCCGGGCGAGGACGACGCCGACGCAGTGGCCGACGTCGCCGAATCCCTGTGGCGGGGCCTCGCCGGAGAACCATTGCAATGAGTCGGAACGATTTTCCCGATGCCGCCGCGCGTCGCGCGCGTCAGGCCGAACTGAAACAGGACCTCGAGATCGAGGAGACCCTGGAAGGCGTGCCGCTGCGCCTGCGGACCACCTGGGGCCTGTTCTCGCCGCGGCGGATCGACGACGGGACCCGGCTGTTGCTGCGGCACGCCGAGATTGGATCCGGTGATCACTGCCTCGATCTCGGCTGCGGCTATGGTCCGATCGGCCTGGTGATGGCCCACAAGGCCGCGCCCGGGGCCTGTACCCTGGTGGACACCAACTTCATGGCGGTGGAATACGCCCGCGCGAATGCCGAGCGTAACGGGCTTACCAACGTCGAATGCCTGCTGAGCAACGGCTTCTCGCATATCCGCGACCGTCGCTTCGATGTCGTCGCCTCCAATCTCCCGGCCAAGGTCGGGCGCGAGCTGCTCTATACCTGGCTGCTGGATGCGCACGAGCAGATGAACCCCGGAGGGCGGTTGTATGTCGTGACCATTACCGGGCTGCGACGCTTCATCGAGAAGGGGTTTCGCGAGGTGTTCGGCAATTACGACAAGCTCAAGCAGGGGCGCGACTACACCGTCGCCCTGGCGCGCCGCGAGGAGGGCTGACCCGTGGCCGAGGGTGCGGCCGATCTGCCCGTCGCGCTCCAGGTGCTGGTGGCCCTCCTGACCGGGGCGGGGCTGGTCTTGATGCTGCGTCGCATGCCCTGGGAGGCCTTTTTCTTTCCCGGTCGCGCGCAGCTGTTCGCCGGCGCATTCATCGCGCTGCTGGTCATCTGGACCCTGCGCGCGCAGACCGTGGACGGTCTGGCCCTCCACCTGATGGGCATGACCGCGGTGACCCTGGTGTTCGGCTGGCAGCTGGCGATCCTGCTGGCGTTTCTGGTGGTGGGCGTGCTCGGACTGTTCGGCGTGCTGCCGATGTCGACCGTGCCCCTGACCGTGCTGCTGGCCGGCATTCTGCCGGTGGCGGTGACCTGGGGGCTGCTGCGCCTGACCGAAACCCGCCTGCCGCCGCACATGTTCATCTATCTCTACGGGGTCGCCTTCCTCGGAGGGGCGCTGTCGGCAGTGGTCGCGGTGCTGGGTACCGCGGCGGTGTACGGCCTGTTCACCGAACTGGCCTGGCACGAGGTCTATCGCGACTACGTGCGCTATCTCCCCCTGCTGATCCTGCCCGAGTCGGTGGTCAACGGCATCGTGGTCACGGCCCTGGTGGTCCTGCGCCCGGGCTGGCTGGCCACCTGGTCGGACGAGCGCTATCTCCACGGACGCTGACCTGCCCCGATCAAATCAGCATTTGTTTAATGAACCGTTCAGGAAGTGCCTGCTAATGTTCCTTCCACGCAGCGGCTGAGACCCTGTGCACAAAACCCGAAGGATCCAGCAGGAGACAACAACAATGAAGAACGCATTCGCGCTGATGACCGGGGCCGGTCTGGCCCTCGCCTTTACCCTCCCGGCGCAGGCGGCCGACATCAAGGCCGGGCAGTCCATGTATCAGGCCGTGTGTGCCAGCTGCCACCAGGCCGACGGACGTGGTCAGGCGATCTTCCCGGCCCTGAAGGGTCAGGACGCCGCTTGGGTGACCGACAAGCTCGAACGCTACCGCGCCGGCGAGCAGGTGGGCGACAACACCGCGCTGATGCGCCCCCACGCGCAGTCGCTGAGTGACGCGGACATCGCCAACGTGGCGGCCTTCATCGAGACCGAGTTCGCCGAATAAGGCGCGGGTTGCCCCGGGGGCGACGCTCGTCGGCCCCGCTGCGCGGTCCCGGATTTTTGCCCGGGGCCGCGCCTTCGGGTAAAGTTTTGCGGTTCAGAAGAGCCGGCACGCGCCGGTCTCCTTCCCGATTTAACCTTCGCGAGGCACCGCATGGCACAACCCGACCTGATTGCTCCGTCCATCCTGTCCGCCGATTTCGCCCGGCTGGGCGAGGAAGTCGAGAACGTCCTCAACTCGGGCGCCGACATCGTCCACTTCGACGTGATGGACAACCACTACGTCCCCAACCTGACCATCGGTCCGCTGGTCTGCGAGGCCCTGCGCAAGCACGGCATCCAGGCGCCGATCGACGTGCACCTGATGGTCAAGCCGGTGGACCGCATCATCCCGGATTTCGCCCAGGCCGGTGCCAGCTACATCACCTTCCATCCGGAAGCCTCCGACCACATCGACCGCACCCTGCAGCTGATCAAGAGCGAGGGCTGCAAGGCCGGGCTGGTGTTCAACCCGGCGACCCCGCTGTCGCATCTGGATTACGTGATGGACAAGGTCGACATGATCCTGCTGATGTCGGTGAACCCCGGTTTCGGCGGGCAGAAGTTCATCCCCGGCACGCTGGACAAGCTGCGCGAGGCGCGCCAGCGCATCGACGCCTCCGGCCGTGACATCCGCCTGGAGATCGACGGCGGCGTGAAGGCCGACAACATCCGCGAGGTGAAGGCGGCCGGCGCGGACACCTTCGTCGCCGGCTCGGCGATCTTCGGCGCGGGCGAGGATTCCGATCCGAACCGCTACGACAGCATCCTCAAGAAGATGCGTGACGAACTGGCCGGCGCCTGAGGGTCCCGTGAGCCTGAAACGTCCCGCCATGATCCTGATCGACCTGGACGGCACGCTGATCGACAGCGTGCCCGATCTGGCCTGGAGCGTGGACGCGATGATGCGCGAGCTCGGCCTGCCCGAGCGCGGCGAGGCCGCGGTGCGCAACTGGGTGGGCAACGGCGTCGAACGGCTGGTTCAGCGCGCGCTGGTCAACGATCTCGACGGCGAGCCCGACCCGGAGCTGTACCAGCGGGCCCTGCCGGTGTTCATGCGGATCTACCAGGAGAATACCGCCGGGCGCAGCCCGCTGTATCCCGGCGTGCGCGAGGGCCTGGACCGGTTGAAGGCCGAGGGTTACCGCCTGGGCTGTGTGACCAACAAGGCGGGCTGCTTCACCCGCCCGTTGCTGGCGGAGAAGGGCATCCTCGACGACTTCGAGATCGTGGTCGCCGGCGACGACCTGGAGAAGAAAAAACCGGACCCGGAGCCCCTGTGGCATGCCGCACGCGAGCTGGGCGTGAAGCCGGAGGATTCCCTGATGGTCGGGGATTCGAAGAGCGACGTGAAGGCGGCGCGCGCGGCGGGTTTCCAGATCGTCTGCATGACCTACGGCTACAATCACGGGGACGACATCCGCGACCAGAATCCGGACGCGGTGCTGGACCGTCTGGACGAGCTCCCTGCGCGACTGCCGGCACGGGCGGCATGAGGCCGGTCATGGACGCCTGCTTCCCCGCAACCGGACGATGGCGCGACGGCCTCTGAACCGCCGTCCTTCATCCGACCCGTTGCCAGGAAATGTCCGCCATGACGCCCGAACAGTTCGACGAGCTGGCCCGCGAAGGCCACAACCGCATCCCGCTGGTGCGCGAGGTCCTGGCCGACCTCGAGACCCCGCTGTCGATCTTCCTCAAGCTGGCCAACCGGCCGTATTCGTATCTGTTCGAATCGGTGCAGGGCGGCGAGCGCTGGGGGCGCTATTCGTTCGTGGGCCTGCCGGCCCGCACCCTGGTGCGGGTGCACGGCCACGAGATCACGGTGGAGACCGACGGCGAGGTGGTCGAACGCGAGACCGTGGCCGACCCGCTGGCCTGGATCGAGGCCTATCAGGCGCGTTTCCGTGTCGCTGATCTGCCGGGCCTGCCGCGCTTCACCGGCGGGCTGGTCGGCTACTTCGGTTTCGAGACCGTCCGCCTGATCGAGCCGCGCCTGGACGGCCCGGACAAGCCCGACGAACTGGGCCTGCCGGACATCCTGCTGCTGGTCTCCGAGGAAGTCGTGGTCTACGACAACCTGTCCAGTCGCGCGTATCTGGTCGTGCACGCCGATGCGTCCCGGCCGGACGGGCAGGCGGTGGCGTCCGAGCGCCTGGACGAACTCGAGACCCGTCTGGGCGAGCCGCTGGTTCCGCCGGACGATCCGCCGCATCCGCACGCGGTGCCGGAATACGTTCCCGGCTGGTCGGCCGAGGGCTTCCAGGCGGCGGTGGAGAAGGCGCAGCAGTACATCCTCGACGGCGACGTGATGCAGGTGGTGCTGGCGCAGCGCATGAGCGTGCCGTTTTCCGCGCCGCCGCTGGATCTCTACCGCGCCCTGCGCGAACTGAACCCGTCGCCCTACATGTATTACCTGGACCTGGGCGATCACCACGTGGTCGGCGCGTCGCCGGAGATCCTGGTGCGCCTGGAGGACGAACGCGTGACCGTGCGCCCGATCGCCGGGACCCGGCCGCGCGGGCGCGATCCGGACGAGGACCGCGCGCTGGAGGCCGAATTGCTGGCCGATCCCAAGGAGCGTGCCGAACATCTGATGCTGATCGACCTGGGGCGCAATGATGCCGGCCGGGTCAGCCGTGTGGGCTCGGTCCGGGTCACCGAGACCATGGCGGTGGAGCGCTACTCGCACGTGATGCACATTGTCTCGAACGTGGAGGGTGAGCTGGCGCCCGGGCTGTCGGCGATGGACGTGCTGCGGGCGACCTTCCCCGCCGGCACGGTCAGCGGCGCGCCCAAGATCCGCGCGCTGGAGATCATCGACGAGCTGGAGCCGGTCAAGCGCGGGCCGTACTCCGGTGCGGTGGGGTATCTCTCCTGGTCCGGCAACATGGACACCGCGATCGCCATCCGCACGGCGGTGCTGCACGAAGGCGAGCTGCACATCCAGGCGGGGGCCGGGGTGGTGCACGACTCGGTGCCCGAGAACGAGTGGCAGGAAACCCTGAACAAGGGCCGTGCCGTGGTGCGCGCGGCGGAAACCGCGCTGGGCGGGCTGGGACCGCGCCGCCACCGCCGCTGATTTCGCCGCCGGCGCGGGTGGCCCCCCCCTGTTCCCCGGGTTTCCGGGCTTCGTTCCTCGCGCCGCGCTACGCTTGTCCGCAACCCGCCGTCCAGGCCATCCGGGAGCCCGACATGATCCTGATGCTCGACAACTATGATTCCTTCACCTACAACCTCGTGCAGTATCTGGGCGAGCTGGGGGCGGAGGTGGCCGTGCATCGCAACGACCGCATCACCCCGGAGGACATCGCCACACTGGACCCCGCCGGGATCGTCATCTCGCCGGGCCCCTGTACGCCCAACGAGGCCGGGGTGTCGCTGGCGGTGATCGAGCGCTTCGCCGGCGAGATCCCGATCCTCGGCGTGTGCCTCGGCCATCAGGCCATCGGGCAGGCCTTCGGGGGGGCCGTGGTGCGTGCGCGCGAGATCATGCACGGCAAGACCTCGCCGGTGCATCACACCGGTCAGGGCGTGTTCGCGGGGCTGGAGAACCCGCTGGAGGCCACCCGCTATCACTCGCTGGTGGTGGATGCCGGCTCGGTGCCGGACTGCCTCGAGGTCACCGCGTGGACGGAACACGCCGACGGCACGCGTGACGAGATCATGGGACTGCGTCACCGTGAACTGGACGTGGAAGGCGTGCAGTTCCACCCGGAGTCCATCCTCACCCGTCAGGGCCACGAGCTGCTGGACAACTTCCTGCGCCGCCTGCCACAGCCGGCGTGAACCGCGCCGATCGCCGTCTCCGGCTGCGCTATGCGCTGCTGGTGGCGCCGCTGGTGATGCTGGCGCCGTTCTCACTGGATACCTATCTGCCGTCGTTTCCGGCGATGGCGGAATCCCTGGCGGTGGACTCCGCGGCCATGCAGGCCACTCTGTCCGCCTACCTGGTGGCGTTTGCCCTGTCCACGCTGGTCACCGGTCCGCTGTCGGACGCCTTCGGGCGCCGTCCGGTGGTGCTGTGGGCGCTGTTCGCCTATCTGCTGATCTCCGCGCTGCTGGTGGTGGCCACCGCCTACTGGCAGGTGGTGACCCTGCGCATCCTGCAGGGCCTGGCGGCGGCCACCGGGGTGGTGGTCGGACGGGCGCTGGTGCGCGACCGTTTCGACCCCACCGATGCGCGCCGGGTCTTTGCCCTGGTGACCATGGTGTTCTCCATCGGGCCGGCCGCCGCACCCATCATCGGGGGCTGGCTGCAGGCCGGCTTTGGCTGGCGCTCGGTGTTTGCCTTTCTCGCGCTGTATGGCGGCGTGCTGTTGCTGGCGGCGCGGGCGTTCCTGCCGGAGACGCTGCCCCCGGTCGGGCGGGTGCGCAGCCGGCCGCCGGCGATCGTGCAGGGTTATCTGCGGACCCTGCGCAACCCGCGATTCCTGCGGCCGGTGGGGGTGCACGCGGCGATGTTCGGGGCGATGTTCATCTTCATCGCGGCCTCGCCCACGCTGATCTACGAGCATCTGGGCGGGGACGAACGCGATTTCTGGTGGCTGTTCCTGCCGCTGGTGGCGGGGCTGCTGCTGGGGGCGTTCGTGGCCGGGCGCACGGCCGCGCGCCTGACGCCGCAGGCGGCCGTGAGCATCGGGCTGGGTCTGAGCGGAACGGCCCTGGTGCTGATCGGCGGCGGTGCCTGGCTGGACGGGCCGGTGGTGTCGATCACCGGGCCGTTCGCGCTGTACAGTTTCGCCCTGGCCACGGCCATGCCGTCGCTGACCCTGCTGGCGCTGGACTGCTACCCCGGGGCACGCGGCATGGCCTCGGCCATGCAGGCCTTCGTGCAGCTGGGCATCAGTGCATTGCTGACGCTGTTCCTGGTCGACCATCTGGATGATGATCCGCGCCACCTGGTGGCGGGGGCTCTGGTGGTGTGGTCGGTCGGGGCGCTGATCTGGTGGCTGGGCGGCGGTCCGCGCGACGTGCCGCGCGCCCCGGCGGCCGTTCGACCTGCGTAAAGCCGCGCGTTTCCCTAAACTGTGCCCCCGTTGATCCCTGACCGCCCAGCAGCCGGAGAACGAACGTGACCCTGCCCCAAGCCATTGCGAAGCTGGTTGAACGCCAGGACCTGGACGCCGACGAGATGACCGCCGTGATGCGCGCGGTGATGGGTGGCGAGGCCACCGATGCCCAGATCGGCGGCCTGCTGATCGCCCTGCGGATGAAGGGCGAGACCATCGACGAGATCCGCGCCGCCGCCGGCGTGATGCGGGAGCTGGCGACGCGGGTGGATGTCCCGCGCGCCGGCCTGGTGGATACCTGCGGCACCGGTGGCGATGCCTCCGGAACCTTCAACATCTCCACCGCCTCGGCACTGGTGGCCGCGGCCGCCGGGGTGCGGGTGGCCAAGCACGGCAACCGTTCGGTGTCCTCGCGTTCGGGCTCCGCCGATGTGCTGGAAACCCTGGGCGTAAACCTGGAGCTGGGTCCCGACGCGGTGGCGACCTGCATCCAAGAGGTCGGGGTCGGCTTCCTGTTCGCCCCGGCCCATCACGGGGCGATGCGCCATGCGATCGGGCCGCGCCGGGAGCTCGGCGTGCGCACGCTGTTCAACGTGCTGGGGCCGCTGACCAATCCGGCCGGTGCGCCCAACCAGGTGCTGGGGGTGTTCTCCGCGGACTGGCTGCGGCCCCTGGCGGAGGCCCTGAAGGGCCTGGGTTCCGAACACGTGATGGTGGTGAACGCCGAGGACGGGCTGGACGAGATCAGCATCGGCGCGCCGACCCGGGTGGCGGAACTGCGCGACGGCGAGATTACGGAATATACCCTGCGGCCGGAGGATGTCGGCCTGACCACGGCCGCCCTGGACACCGTGCGGGTGGAGGACGTGGCGGCCTCGGCGGCCATGCTGCGCGACGTGCTGGCGGGTACGCCGGGACCCGCGCGCGACATCGTCCTGCTCAATGCCGGCGCGGCGATCTTCGTGGGCGGCGGCGCGCCCAGCCTGGAGGCGGGCGTACGCCGGGCCGCCGAGGTGATCGACAGCGGCGCCGCCCGCCAACGACTGGAACAGCTGCAGGCCGTCTCCACGCGGCTGGCACAAAAGGAGAGTTGAAACATGAGTGACGACACCCCCGATATCCTCGAGCGGATCCTCGAACGCAAGCGTGAGGAACTGATCGAGCGCTCCGATGTGCAGCCCTTGCGCGAACTGCGTGGCTGGCTGACGTCGGCGGAGGAGCCGCGCGGTTTTCGCGCCGCGCTGCAGGCGGACATCGACGCCGGGCGCGCCGCGGTGATCGCCGAGATCAAGAAGGCCAGCCCCAGCAAGGGGCAGATCAGTCCGAACTTCAACCCGGATGCCTTTGCCCGCTCGTATGCCGAGCACGGGGCCACCTGCCTGTCGGTGCTGACGGACGTGAGCTTCTTCAAGGGCCGCGACGGTGACCTGCGTGCGGCGCACGTGGCCTGCGAGCTGCCGATTCTGCGCAAGGACTTCGTGATCGACCTGTATCAGGTCTACGAGGCGCGGGTGCTGGGGGCCGATGCGGTGCTGCTGATTGCGGCGGTGCTGGATGACACCAACCTGGGCGAACTGATCTTTCTCACCCGCGAGCTGGGCATGGATCCGCTGGTGGAGGTGCACGACGCCGAGGAGCTGGAGCGCGCGGTGCGCCTGGGCGCGGACCTGATCGGCATCAACAACCGCGACCTGCGCAGTTTCGAGACGCGTCTGGAGACCACCCTGGAGCTGCTCGACCGGCTGCCGGAGGACGTGCTGCTGGTGACCGAGAGCGGTATCCACAGCGTCGAGGACGTGCAGCGGATGCGCGATGCGGGCGTGAATGCGTTCCTCGTGGGCGAGGCCTTCATGCGCGAGGAGGATCCGGGCGCGGCCCTCGGGCGGCTGTTCCGCGGCGAGGGCTGAGCCGGGGCCGCGGGATCAGCGCGTGCCGTAGACCACGATGGTCTTGCCGTGCGCGCTGATCAGGCCGCGTTCTTCCAGTTCCTTGAGCACGCGGCCGGCCATCTCGCGCGAGCAGCCAACGATGCGCGCCAGTTCCTGGCGGGTGATGCGCAGCTGCATGCCGTCGGGGTGGGTCATCGCGTCGGGCTGCTGAGCGAGGTCGAGCAGGGTGTGCGCGATGCGGCCGGTGACATCGACGAAGGCGAGGTCCATGACCTTGCGCGAGGTCTGGCGCAGCCGGGCCGCGATCTGTCGGGTCAGCAGCATCAGGATCTCGGGGTCGCGCATCGCCAGCTCGCGGAAGCGGGTGTAGGGGATCTCCGCGGTGTCGGTGTCCTCGCGGGTGACGACCGTGGCGCTGCGCGGATCATCCTCGAACAGCCCGAGCTCGCCGAAGAATTCGCCCCGGTTGAGATAGGCCAGCACCAGTTCGTGGCCGTTGTTCTCGCCCAGGACAGAGACCGAGCCGCCGAGTACGTAGTACAGCGTGTCCGGTACCGTGCCCGCCTGGATCACGGTGGTCCGGCGCGGATAGTGGCGGCGCTGGCAGTGTTCCAGCAGGCGTTCCATCGCCGGAGAATGGTTGGGCATGGCTGTTTGGGCTGGGGAAGGCTTGCTCATGATTACCGGTTCGATCGGGAGAACACGTTAAAGTGTAGTCCACGAGAGTGTAATGCACCCGGCGGGTGGTTCGGTGACGATTCTGCTTCGACGGGTTCACAAAAACATCGGGCAGGACGGGACATGCAAGTACGAGTGAAATGGCTGGACGGCGTGGCTTTCGTCGGCGAGACGGACAGCGGCCACGCGGTGGTGATGGACGGCGCGCCGGACGCCGGCGGACGCAACCTGGGGGCGCGTCCGATGGAGATGCTGCTGCTGGGGCTGGGCGGCTGCACCAGTTTCGACGTGGTGGCGATGCTGAAGAAGTCGCGGCAGGATGTGCTCGACTGTCAGGTGGACATCGACGGCACCCGCGCCGACGAGGTGCCGAAGGTCTTCACCGACATCCATGTGCATTTCCGGGTGTACGGGAACGATCTGTCGGAAAAGCACGTCGCACGGGCGGTACAGCTCTCCGCCGAGAAATACTGTTCGGCGTCGATGATGCTGGGGGCGTCGGCCCGCGTGACCCATGATTTCGAGATCGTGGAAGGGCCGGCTCCGCGCTGAGCCGCTGGCGGGTGCAAGCCGTTGACTCGCCGCGTGATGTCTCTACAATTCGCCGCTCCTTACGGCCCGGGCAAGAGGGTACGCCATGTCGCGTCACAAGAAGCAGATCAAGCTCCACGGCTTCAACAACCTGACCAAGAGCCTGAGCTTCAATATCTATGACATCTGCTATGCGTCGGGCGATCGTCATCGCGACGAGTACATCGCCTACATCGACGAGGCCTACAACGCCCAGCGTCTGACGCAGATCCTGACGGACGTGGCGCACCTGATCGGTGCCAACATCCTCGACATCTCGCGCCAGGACTACGACCCGCAGGGCGCGTCGGTGACCATGCTGATCTCCGAGGAGCCGGTGGCCACCGAGCAGATCGGTTACACCGAGGGTCCGGGACCGCTGCCGGAGACCGTGGTCGGTCACCTCGACAAGAGCCACATCACCGTGCATACCTATCCGGAGGCCCATCCGGAGGGCGGGATCGCGACCTTCCGCGCGGATATCGACGTGTCCACCTGCGGGCGCATTTCACCGCTGCGCGCGCTGAACTACCTGATCCACAGCTTCGAGTCGGACATCGTGATCATGGACTACCGGGTGCGCGGCTTTACCCGGGACGTGCGCGGCAAGAAGCACTTCATCGATCACAAGATCAACTCCATCCAGGATTTCCTGTCGCGTGACACCAAGGACAAGTACCAGATGGTGGACGTGAACGTGTACCAGGAATACCTGTTCCACACCAAGATGGTGCTGAAGGACTTCGACCTGGACAATTACCTGTTCGGGCTGGGCAAGGACGACTACTCGGCGAAGGAAGCCAAGCGCATCGCCAAGCTGCTCAAGCACGAGATGATGGAGATCTTCTACGGCAAGAACATGAGCCGCGGAAGCTGACGCGCCGCGGGGATGCCCGGCCCGGGGAAACCGGGCTCAGATCCGGTAGGCGGTGTGCGTCATGATCTTCGAGGTCAGTGGCATCAGCACGCTGCGCACCGGCCACGGCAGGGTCCGGCCCCCCATCGCCATGGCCTTTGCCCCGTGTTCCACCTCTTCCTGCTTCATCTGCTCGAGGATGCGTGCCGACACCGTGTCGGACGGCGGCAGGCGGTCCAGGTGCCGGTCCAGGTGCTGCTCCACCTGGCGCTCGGTCTCGTCGACAAACCCCAGGCTGTAGCGGTCCCCGGACAGTCCGGCCAGCGCACCCACGCCCAGCGAACTCACGTACCAGAAGGGCGTCAGCAGGCTGGTGTGCATGCCCATTTCGTGAACCCGCCGCGCGCACCAGTGCAGGTGGTCGCCTTCCTCGCGCGCCGCCTGATCCAGCTGCGCGCGGATCGCCGGGGTACGGGCGGTGAGCATCTGCCCCTGATAGAGCCCCTGGGCGGCCACCTCGCCGGCATGGTTGACCCGCATCAGGCGCCCGGTTTCCTGACGGTCATGGTCGTCCAGCATCGGACCGGGTTCGTCGCCACCGGGCGACGGGCGGCCGGTGGAGCGGGCATGCCCGGAGACGACCTTGACGAGGGCGTCGGCCTGGGTGATCAGATGATCCAGCGGGGAGAGTCGGCGCATGGCGGGCGCTCGGGTATGGGCTTTGTCTCAGGTTACCGCGAGGCGCCCCGCAAGGAAACGGGCCGGGGAGAGCAGCGGCGGGTCTTCAGGCGATTGCGGCTGCAGCGCGCGCAGATGCACCCGGCAGCCCACGTTGCCGGAGACGATGCAGTCAGGAGCCTCCGTGCCCAGGGCCTGCAGGGTTTGCTGCCCCAGGGCATCGGCCTGTTCCGGCCAGGCGAGCATCGCGGTGCCACCCGCGCCACAGCAGTTGGGGAGGGACGGGGTCCCGGTGAGGGTCACGCCGGGCAGGCCGCGCAGCAGCGTCGGCAGGATCTCGCCCTCGCGGGTGACGTTCCGCTGGGTGCAGGGACGATGCAGGGCGACGCGCACCGGCTCTTCGCGCCAGCCTTCACGGGGCGGGCCGTGTTCCTCCAGGTGTCGGGCGACGAAGCGCGTGAGGCTGGTCGCGCGGGCGCCGGGGAAGCTGTCAGCGGCCTCGCGCAGGGTCGCCTCGCAGCCGCTGTCGAGGACGATCACCGGCGGGCCATCCTCGGCCGCACCGAAGGCTTCGCGATTGTGCCGCTCCAGTTCCGTGGCCGCCGCGGGTCGTCCGGCGTGTCGGTCCAGGGCGCCGCAGCAGGTCCGGGAGGAGGGGATGCCCACCTTCAGACCCAGCGCATGCAGGACGGTCAGGGCCGCTTCCAGGTCGGGCCCGGTGAAGAAGGCGTCCATGCAGCCGGTGAACAGCAGCACGTCGACCGCGTCGGGCGGGCCGTCGGCGCGCAGCCGCGGAGGCGGGGCGAGGCTGGGGCGCGCATGTTCCAGGGCCCGGCGCACGGTGGCGTCCAGTCCCGGGAGCCCGGCGCGCGGCAGCCGTGCGGCGGCCCGGGCCCCGAGGCCGGCGAGTCGCCGCAGCCGGGGCGATCCCAGCAGGCGGTCGTGCAGCATGCGCGGCATGGGCAGCGGGGCGCCCTCCGGCTCGTCCGATTCCTGAAGGAGGATTTCGCGGGTGCGATCCATCAGGGCACCGAAGGGGACTCCGGCCGGGCACACGGCCTCGCAGGAGCGGCAGCCGAGACAGCCTTCCAGATGGCTGCGCAGGCGGGGTGACTGCGGATCGAGCTCGCCGCGGGCCAGGCCCTGCATCAGGGTCAGGCGACCTCGCGGGGAGTCGCCTTCCTGCCGGTGCAGTTCGTAGGTGGGGCAGTGGGGCAGGCACAGACCGCAGTGCACGCACTGATCCACCGCCGAAAGCCCCGTGTACTTCGGGGGTAGGTCGGAGCTCCCCAGCGGCTTTGCTAGGGTCCCGGGCCCGTTTGCTGACCCGGAGGGTCCCATGTTGTCGCGTGTACCGCGTTCCGCCGCCGTACTGTTGTCTTCCGTCATGCTTGTCAGCATACCAGTCTCGCAAGCTCAGGCCTGGGATGCGGAGGGATGGGAAACCACGCTGGAGGCCGGGGCCTCGCTGACGACCGGGAATACCGAGTCGGCCACCGCCAGCGGTCGGATCCGCGCCGAGCATACCGCCGAGTTGTGGCGCAACCGGCTGCGGGGCGACGCGCTGTTCACCGAGGAAGACCGCGAGACCACGGGGCAGCGTTACGTCGCGGGGTACCAGCTTGACCGGCGTCTGGCGGAACACGATTACGTGTTCGGCGCGCTGCGTTACGAACGCGACCGTTTCAGCAGCTATGACTATCAGGCCTCGCAGACCGTGGGTTACGGCCGGCGTCTGGTGGATCGCGAGCGCGTGCGACTGGATGGCGAGATCGGCGTCGGCGCCCGCCAGGCACGCCTGGCCGAATCCGGGGAGTCCGACACCGACGCGGTCGGCCGGATCGGGGGCAACCTGCGCTGGGACATCAGCCAGAGTGCGCGTCTGACCGACGAGCTGCTGATCATCAGCGGTCGGGACAACACCGAGGTCGAGAACATCCTCGCCCTGACCGCCGACATGACCGACCGCATGGCTTTGCGGACCAGCTTCACCGTCAAGCACAACACCGATGTCGAGCCTGGGAAGAAAAACACCGACACCATCAGCGAGGTCAGCCTGGTCTGGCGTTTTCGCTGAACCGGCCGGACACAGTATGATGAAGCCGATTTGATCCGGGAGCATCGCATGGGCTACTACCAGCGGCACATCTTCTTCTGTACCAACTGCCGGGAAGACGGCAACTGCTGCGAGGATCACGGGGCGACCGAGATGCGCTCGTATGCCAAGAACCGGGCCAAGGAGATGGGCATCCACGGCAAGGGGCAGGTACGGGTGAACACCGCCGGCTGCCTGGATCGCTGCAACGAGGGTCCGGTGGCCGTGGTGTATCCCGAAGGGGTCTGGTACACCTACCAGGACGAGCGCGACATCGACGAGATCCTGGAAGAGCACCTCGCCAATGGCCGGGTGGTCGAACGGCTGCAGATCTGAGGTGCCGGGCCCGCTTCCGGGGCCTTGACTTCGCCGGCCTGCCCCGGGAAAATCCGCATCCCGCGTGGCTACGTAGCTCAGCTGGTTAGAGCACATCACTCATAATGATGGGGTCCCCTGTTCGAATCAGGGCGTAGCCACCACCAATTCAAGGGGTTGCCTCGGCAGCCCCTTTCTCGTTTGGGCACCGTGCCCACCTCGTGCCCACGCCGTGCCCATTCGGTGCCCGGGGCTTCGCTGAAGGTCTCCCACCGTTTCGTGCAGCCGCGCCATCGTGCGTGGCCACCGCCGAGATAGCTCCCCTTTCATCAGGACCTGTTCCGCGCTTCGGTGCCGAGAACGGGGTCACTGTGTTTCGCCATCCCCTTCCGGATACGGCGCGCACCGCTGATCTCTTTAGCGACTTCCCGGAAGAGTCGCGCGAGGGGCAGGGTGTTTGGCCACCGCCGGATCGTTTCCCGCTGAACGTCGACGGGCGGACGGTGCGCGAGCGGGTGATTGCGGACCTTGTGTCTGCGGACTCGCCGTTGGTGGTGACGGGCTACGGGGCGCTTGAGGAGCTTATTCGTCTGGAGGGGGATCTGGGGGAGGTTCGTCCGCTTCGCGTTCTCTTTGGTAACGAGCCGAGTGTGGGGGAGGGAGGTCACCGCAGTCTGAAGGCGCCGAGCTTCCCCGAGGAAGTCGAGCAGTACTGGCTGGATCGAGGAATCGCCCTGCGCCTGTCGGCCCGGCTGATCCATTTTCGGGAGCGACTCCGCGAGGGCGCCGTCGAGGCGCGGTACTGGCCCGACACGCAGCGGCCACTGCACGCCAAGATCTATCTTGGGGCGGGGGCGGTAACGCTGGGCTCGAGCAACTTCAGCCGGAACGGGCTGGAACGTCAGCACGAGGCGAATGCGCGGTTCACTGCAACGGGTGAACCGAGGCGTTACCGCGAGGTCGCGGCGCTGGCCGAACAGTTCTGGTCGTTTGGAGAGGACTACACCGATGCGTTGCTGGCGCTGCTCGAGCGTCTGCTGCATGTCGTCGGGTGGCGCGATGCGCTGGCCCGCGCCTGCGGGGAGCTGCTGGAGGGTGACTGGGCGAAGGGTTTTCTGCAGCAGGTCGACCGCGAGGCTTTCCGTGCGCTGTGGCCGGCCCAGCGCCAAGGGATCGCACAGGCGCTGTATCTGCTGGACCGTCAGGGAGCGGTGCTGATTGCGGATGCGACGGGGTCGGGCAAGACGCGCATGGGTGCGCATCTTCTGCGGGCGCAGCAGGCGCGGATCCAGGGGGTGGGCGGGATGCCCCGCTCGGTCATGATTGCACCCTCGACCGTCGTGGAGGAGTGGGAGCGGGAGGCCTCCCGGGCCGACACCGCGCTGGATGTCTTTTCGGTTGGCCTTCTCAGTCACGGCAGCCGCAAGGCATGGCAGCTGGATGATGCCCTGAGGCGGGCGCGCCTGCTGGCCGTGGACGAGTGCCACAATTTCCACAATCGCCGCTCGCGCAGGACACGGCGGCTGTTTACCAATCACCTTGCCGATGACGTTCTGCTGTTCACCGCTACGCCGATCAACCGGAATGTCGATGACCTGGTCCGGATTGCGGATCTGCTCGGTGCCGACAACCTGCAGTCGAGCACGCTGAAGGCCCTGGAACGGGTCAATCGTCCCGGTCGCTGGCACGGTCTGGGCGAGGACGAGGCCGCCCAGCTGCGCGATGAAATCCGGACATTCACCATTCGCCGTACCAAGCGCATGTTCAATGCGCTGATTGATCGCGCGCCCGGGGCCTATCGGGATCACACGGGCCGGCCCTGCCGCTATCCGGAGCACCGCTCGTACAGCTATTCCCTGAACGAACCGGCTGCCGACCGTGAACGCGCCGGTCGGATCCGGGAGCTTCTCGATCAGCTCTTCGGCGTGGTCCAGGTTCCGGCGGTCCTGGAACTGAGCGCCGTACAAAGGCAGCAGGGACTCACCGAGGACCAGTATCGCGACAACCTGCTGCTCGGGGCTCACAAGCTGGTCCGCTACCGGGTCATGGCGGCCCTGCGATCTTCGCGTGCGGCCTTGAGCGTCCAGCTCGAAGAGCGGCTGCCGGGCGTCGAGATCTGGCAGGCTACGGGCAGCGATGAGCGAAGCCGCCAGGCGGTACTCCGTGCGTTTCGGCCGGGTGGCGACGAGCAGACCGGTGTGGCGCTGTGTTCGGACAGCCTGTCCGAAGGGGTGAATCTGCAGGCGGCCTCAGCGCTGGTTCATCTCGACATGCCCTCGGTGATACGCGTGGCCGAACAGCGAACTGGACGCGTCGATCGTCTCGACAGCCCCCATGCCGAGGTCGAAGTCTGGTGGCCCCGGGATGCCGAGGAGTTCGCCCTCAATGCCGATGCTCGATTCCTGGATCGAGTCGGTGCGGTGACCGAACTCCTCGGGACCAATCTCCCGTTGCCGGAAGACCTGCAGCAGCAGTCCCGGGAAAGCGTTGATGCCGACACCCTGATCCGCGAATACGAGCGTACGGCGCGTTCGATCGAGGAAGCGGAACCGCATGATGCCTTCGCCGCAGTGCGTGGGCTGGTGGAAGGTTCGGGTGCCCTGGTCGAACCGGATATTTACGAGTATTACCGGGAGCGCTCGGTGCGGGTGCTCTCAAGGGTCAGCGTAGTGGCCAGCGACGCCATCTGGGCCTTCTTCTGTCTGGCCGGCAGTGCGGACCGGGCGCCGCGCTGGTTCTTCTTCTCGGGCCCGGATGCCGAGGCAACGACCTCGTTGGACAAGGTGGCGGCGGCGCTGCGCGAGCGACTGGCGCCGGATCCGCCCAATGGTGAAATGGACGAGCCAGCCGCAAGATGGCTGGCACATTTTTCCGAGCGCCTCCCGGAGGCCGAACGGGCGCAGTTACCACTGCGCAAGCAACGCGCCCTGCAAGAGATGACCAGGGTCCTCAATGGATTTTGCGAGGAGGCCGCCCGCCAGAGGGAGCAAGCGCGCCTTGACGCCTATCTCGCTCTGCGCAATCTACTGGAGCGCAAGCCGGAAACGCTGACGGGCGGAGAACCGGATTGGGAGGCGCTTGCCAATCGCTGGCTGGAGCTCATCCGTCCCTACTGGTATCGCCGCCTGACCCAGCAGCGCCGGGGGTTCCTTCGCCTGCGGGATCTGCGCAAGGAGCTCATTGAGGCGGAGTCGGAGCTTGGCCCCGAGGTACTGGAGGCGTTTGCCAGCCTCCCGCTTCAAAGCTCTGCGGAGGAGCGGGTGGTCGCGGCCATTCTCGGCATGCCCGATCGTTGATCTAACGCGGCAGGTCGGGACCCCTCCTGGCCAGGGCTCGCTTCGGCCATGGGATTGTTTCAGTACATGCTTCGGCGGGCTTTTTAAGCTATATATATCAAACCCTTAATGAGTTAGTATCTTCTCAATAATCATTTCAATTGGGCGGGTTCGGATGAGGAGCAAGCGACAAGCGGCGCACCAGCAGCTCGGCCTGGCGCTTGCGAAATTCGCCCCGGCGCGCGCGGCTGATCTTGCCCGCGAACTGGGGCTGTCGGTTCCCACCCTGCACCGCCTGCTGCAGGAGACGACTGAGCCCGTTCTGTCCGCCGGCCGGGCCCGGCGCACTCGCTACGCTCTGCGCCAAGCCCTGCGAGGCGATCTCTCGCCCCTCCCCATCCGTGCGATTGACGAGGCCGGCCAGCCGCACGAGCTCACGGAACTCTCGGTCATCCAGCCGCAGGGCTGTCATGCTGATTTCGATGGCTCGGATTGGCCTCTGGAGGATGATGACCAGACCCTCGATGGGTGGTGGGACGGGCTGCCATATCCTCTGTACGACATACGCCCCCAGGGCTATCTCGGACGCCAGCTGGCACATCGCTTCCAGGACACCCTTGCGGTGTCGCCCAATCCCGATACCTGGAGTGACGACGATATCCTGTGGGTTCTGAGTCGCGTGGGGTCCGATCTCCCGGGCAACCTGATTGTCGGCGATGCCGCGTTCCAGGTCTGGCAGAAGGCCCGCCTGGACCCGCCTGCAATCCTCAAGGCGGACGATATCGAACGCATGTACGTGAAGGCGGCGGAGGAGGCCGTCTCGCTGGGCCTTGCGGGCTCCAGCGCTGCGGGTGAATTCCCGAAGTTCACCGCCCTACGGGATCTGCAGGACAGCAACACGCCGCATGTCATCGTGAAATTCTCCGGTGCCGATGATTCCACGACCGTGCAGCGCTGGTCCGATCTGTTGGTGGCGGAGCATTTGGCACTCCAGGCGGCCTCCGCGCTCCCCGGCGTGCAAACCCCTCCCGGCCGCATCCTTCAGCATCAGGGCCGAACGTTTCTGGAAGTCGAGCGCTTCGATCGCCACGGCTTGTTCGGCCGCAGCCCGGTGGTGACGCTGGAGACCGTGAACGCGGTCTTGCTCGGCCATACGCCTTCGGCATGGGACAGCCTGGCCCAGGGGCTCGCCGACAAGCGTCTGCTGGCAGCGGAAGCTGTTACAGCCATCCGTCACATCACCTGGTTCGGCCGGCTGATCTCCAATAGCGACATGCACCCGGGCAACCTCGCCTTTCGCCCGGAGGAAGGCCGGCTCATCCTGTGCCCGGTCTACGATATGCTCCCGATGGCGTACGCGCCGCTTCCGGGGGGCGAACTCCCGCGAGTGACATTCGATCCCGCCATGCCATTACCCCGTGAACATGGCGTGTGGGTCGCCGCCTGCCACACCGCCATCGCTTACTGGCAAACCGTGGCGGATGACACCCGCGTCAGCTCCACGTTTCGCAGGATTGCCTCCGACAATGCCGCCGAGCTCCAGAGACGCCTGGCACTCGTCGCACCCTGATCGCCCGTGGCTTAGCGTCCGCAGTCCGCAGGTTTTGTGCCGTTCGGCGGCGCGCACGCGTTCGCGCGCCGGGCCTTCCGGCATTGCGCGCACGGTGCCACGCTTGCGCGCGATGTGGGTCTCGGGGCGATGCCCATCCAGCCGCTTCTCCGCACCGATGTAGCCGGCATCGCCATGCAGGCTGTCTTCCTCGCCGTGGAGCAGGTCCGGCACCTGCGACACGTCCGAGACGTTCGCCGCCGTCCCCTTCACGGTATGCACCAGCCCCGTGCCCACATCCGCTCCGACATTCAGGCTCCTGCCTGGTCCCCGCCGTGGCTTGCGGGGGCCTGCAGGGACTGTGCCGTCTCCTCCCCCTTCTTTTCCTGTCCTCTCTCCCGGAACTTGCGTCTGCCACTCGGCCGTCAGTTTTCCTGCTGGAGTTGGTCCGCGTTACCCCTCGCGGGTGGTGTCAGAAAACCCGGGCTGCCAACGCGAACGTGTACATTGATCAGAGGTTACCTGGACTGGAAGGCGGGAAGCCCGGACGGGAGGCGCTAACCCCCCCCCCGGATTGCTCGGCGAACCGGGTTGGTGACGAGGGGCTGCTCCGGGTCAGGGTACGGACAGCCGGTGGCGTGCAGAATGAGCGGAAGCGATTGCGGCATGATCTTTGGCGCGTTTGCCACGCGGGGAGGGGTGCGTGCGGGACGGTGAGACGGGGTCGGGAATGAGGTGGCGTGTCCGTCCGCGGCGCGGGTGGCTCCTGCCTCTTTTGCTCGGACTGGCCACGGCCGCCGGGGCGGAGACAGGAGAGGACGCACCCTGGCGGCTGGGCGTACATCCCTTCGTCGCGACCACCGAAGTGATGGAGCGGTTCCGGCCGCTGGTGGATCACCTGTCCGCCGAGACCGGGGAGGCCTTCGAGCTGCATGTGGCGAATTCCTATGGTGCCCATGTGCGGGCGGTCGGGGACGGGGATGTCGATCTGGCCTACATCGGGCCGGCGGGGTTCGTGCGCCTGTGGGAAACCCACGGGGAACACCCGGTGCTGGCGCGCGAGGTGCTGGGCAGCGGGGCGAGTTTCCGTGGCGTGCTGGTGGTGCGTGAGGATCATGCAATCGAGACCCTGGCGCAGGTCGCGGGGCATTCGGTAGCCTTTGTCGACGTGGATTCGACCATGGGGTATCGCATGCCCATGGCCCTGCTGGAGCGGGCGGGCGTGGCCGCGGACGATCTCGGGCAGAAGCAGTTCTTCGGCAACCATTTCGATACGGCCTCGGCTGTGCTCCTCGGTGATGCGGACGTGGCGGCCATGCGCGAGGAAATGTTCGAACGTTTCGAAGGGCGCGGGCTGCGGGCGCTCGCGTACACGCCCGCGGTGCCACGGCATCCCTTTGTGGCCCGTCGGGGGCTTGATGCCGAACGCCGGGAGCAATGGAGCGCGATCCTGATCGGCCTGTCCGGACATGCGGACGGCCCTGCGGTGTTCGCGGCGCTGGGTGGCAATGTGGCGGAGTTCGTCCCCGGCACGGCGGAAGAATATCGCGGACTGCGGGAAATGCTGGAGGTGACACGGTGAACGCGCCGCAGGTTCCCGGCCGCGGATTCCGCAACCGGCTGCGAATCTGGCGCCTGCCTCTGGTGTTACTGCTGGTCCTGAGCCTCTTTACTTTGATGGGGCTTATGCTGGTGCTCAATGAGCAGAGGGTGCTGCTGGAGCGGCAGGCTGGAAAAGCCGGGCAGTCGGAGCTGGAAGTGATCGGCGGGTTCGCGCGGGAGAGCCTGGCGCGCGGCGACTATTCCGTGCTGGAGCGTTTCCTCCGTAATTATGCCGAGGGGCGTCCTGACGTCCATCGACTGGTGGTCGAGAGCGGGAACGGCAACTACACCTGGCTGGACTACGGCGGGCCGTCGCCCGAGCCCGGGGTGCCCCGCTTCCATCTCGAGGAGCGGGTGGAGTACGGGCGTGATCGGTCCGTCCTGCTGCGGATGGAGGTGGTGACTCCCGACGTGCGTTCTGCGGTGGACAACCTGCGCGTCTCCCTGACGATGTGGGGAGGCTTCGGTGTCCTGCTGTTCGCACTGATCCTGTGGTATTCCATCGAGCGCATGGGGCTGGCGCCGTTGCGCCGGGAGCGTGATCGTCTGGAGGGGCGGGTGGCGGAGCGTACCCGCGCGCTGGAGGTGGCGCTGGACGAGGTCTCGGCCAAGGCCCGCGAGCTGGAACGCCAGGCGACGCATGACCATCTCACGGGGCTGTACAACCGGCTGAAGTTCGAGGCATTCCTGGACGAGGAGATCGAGCGGGCCCAGCGCTACGGCAACAGTTTTGCGCTGGTCCTTTGCGATATCGATCATTTCAAGGCCGTGAACGACACCCATGGCCATGAGGCGGGTGATCGCGTGCTGATCGAGGTGACCCGGGAGCTGATGGCACAGCTGCGCCGGCCCGATCGGGCGGCCCGCTGGGGCGGCGAGGAATTCGTTCTGTTGCTGCCGCAGACCGATCTGCACGAGGCAGCGGCCCTGGCCGAACGACTGCGTGAGGCGTTCGCGCATCGTGAGACCGGACCGGGGGAGGGCATCGGGCCGGTCACTCTGAGCTTTGGTGTCACGGCCTGGAAGCCGGGGGATACGCGGCAGCGTCTGCTGCTGCGGGCCGACCAGGCCCTTTATCGGGCCAAGGAGGAGGGGCGCAACCGGGTGGTGACGGGACGTTTCTGAAGCTGGGGCGGCCGCGCACGGGCCGATATTGCCGCGATTCCGGGGGATGGCTACACTTGGCGCCGCTGATTCCACTACCCGCGCAGGCCTGAACCATGAAACGTTACGGTATTCGCATTCGCATGCCCGAGGACGCGACCTTCCGCATGCCGCATCTGCTGGGTCCCGACTGGGAGGCCTGTCGCTGGTACGAGACCGAAGAGGCCCGCGAAAAGGCCTTTGCCGAGACCACTGCGGATCTTTCGAACTACCGCAAGGGTGACCGCCCCGCCCAGATCGTCGAGCGGATCGATCGCGACGCCTGATTGTCGCGCGCGGGCGCTGCTCCCTCAGCCGGCGGTTGCGGCGAGCGCCTCCATGTCCATGGGCTCCATCAGATAGCACAGGCAGTCCTGGGTGATGACCCGGCTGTCGAGCGTCAGCATCGATGGCATCGCGTCGCGCCGCAGGCGAATTTCTTCCCCCCGGGTTTCGAGATACAGACCGGTCACCTCGGCACCGTCCTCCGAGGTAACCACCAGCGGGTCGTCCACTTCCGGCCGGCGCCGCACCAGACAGGAACCGGCCGGCAACATCTGGAAGTTGAGCCGGTCCAGATCGGGTTCCAGGCGGATGTCCCCATCCGTTCCGGTGCTCGCCCGCATCCCCGGACGCAGCCGCACGCGCGCCACCGTGTGGTAGATGTCGATCGCGTCGCGCTCCGGCGGGTGGCCGGGGAAGGCGCTCAGGTGCAGCACCGCATCCACCATCTCGAAGGCGTGCTGCACCCCGGCGGTATCGTCCGGATGCCCGCATTCCAGGGTGACCGACGGGGCCAGCTCCGCCAGGGCCATGGAGGCGACGCCGCGCGGGCGGGTGAAGTAGACCACCGTACGTCCGAACAGGGCGGCGAGCTGCATGAACGCCGGGTCGGGGCGATTGATGCAGGCATAGTGCGGATTGCGCCCGGTGTTGTTGTGCAGGTCGATGGCCGCGAACAGCCCCCGCTCGCGCAGCCGGGTCACCAGTCGGTCGAAGACCTCCGCCTCGGGTGACCCCGGTTGTTCGGTGCCCGGCCAGATCCGGTTGAAGTCCGGCTGCTGGTCGAGGTGACGCTGGTCCAGCGCGGCGGCCTGCGGGTTGCCGATCACCAGGGTCAGCGCGCGCGGCAGCTCGCGGTGGGTGTAGTGGCGCAGCAGCTGCTGGATGGCATGCAGACCCACCGGTTCATTGCCGTGCAGCAGGAGCACCACGGCTACGGCCGGTTCGCGCCGGCCGGCCAGGTGGATCAGAGCCGGCTCCGGCACGATCTGGCTCAGGGTGCGTGGCGTGGCGTCGAGAAAGCCGTCGGGCAGCTCGAAATATTCGCGGATCGCGGGTCGGTCTTGCGGCATGGTTCGGTATCTCGGGTTACAGGCCCCAGGTATGTACCGGGGCGCCGGTGTTCTGCCAGCCGCGATAGGCGCGGACGAGTCCGGCCCAGTCGCGTCCGTGTTGCGCGACCCAGCGACGCTGCCAGGCGCTTCCGGTCTGGCCACTGTCCACGCGCGCGGCGATGATGCCCAGCAGTGCGTCGCGCTCGCCGGGGTCGATCTCCAGGTTCTCCAGGCCTTCGGCGGCCCGTGGCAGCAGCTGGTGCCGGATCAGGCGCGGTGCCGGAAGCGGGTCCGCATGGCCCCAGCGCAGCCGGGCGTGCAGGCCTTCGCGGGCGGCATGATAGAAGTTGTCGCGGGCCTCGGCGAACGGGGTGCCGGCGGTGCCGTCCCCGGGGGCATCGCGCAGCCATTCGATCAGGCCCAGGGCGAAGGCGGCGTTGGCCAGCATGTCGATCAGCGAGGGGCCGGCGGGCAGGCAGCGAAACTCCACGCGCAGGTGATGCCGGCCCCCGGCATCGGTGCCGACGATCGGCCGGTTCCAGCGCCAGATGGTGCCGTTGTGCAGCGCGAGATGGGCGAGATCCTCCGGCGGGTGGTGCAGGTCGACTGGCAGCATGACCGGGAAATGATCCCGATTCTCGCGGAACAGCTCGCCGACCGAGTCATGAAGATAGCCGCTGCCGAAGGTCACCCGACGGATCGGCCCCCGGGCCGAGTCGGCGAAGCCGCCGCTTTCCACCGCCTGCTCGAACAGGGGGATGCGGCTTTCCTCCCACAGGTCGTGCCCGAACAGATAGGGCGTGTTGCCCGCCGCCGCGAGTACCGGCGCGCTGGCCACCATGGCGGCGTTCAGGCTGCGATGCGCTTCGCCGGGGGCGCTGCCGATGTGTATCTGGAAGGAGGTCGCGAGCGACTCCAGCATCACGTCGTCGTGGTCGTGCTGAAGGTGTTCGCGGCCGCGGATGTCGACGTGCAGCGGACGTCGGGCGCGGTTCTCCAGCACCGCTTCGTTCAGTGCACGAAAGCGTGCCTGGGGCGACATGTGGTGCAGTCCCAGCGCTTCCGGGGGCAGGGTGGCCAGACTGCCGGCCATCAGTACGCCCCCGTCGAAGCGCGCCGCCGCTCGCGCCGCGCGCTTCACCGTGTCGCGCAATTCCTGCAGGATCGCGGTGAAACTGCCGGGCCCGGCGGTGAACACGCTGGTGTTCAGTTCCACGTTGAAGCGTGCCAGCTCGCGTGACACCAGCGGGCTGTCCATCGCCTCCAGGAAGGCATCGTTCTCCGCCAGCGCCCGGCCCTCGGCGTCGCACAGCCAGGCCTCGATTTCGAAGCCCAGGGTGGTCGGGCCCCGTGGGGTATCGCGGTGGGTGTCCAGCCAGGCGAGCAGCAGATCGGTCTCGCGGTCGAGGGCCTGACGGAATCGCTCGCGATCCTCCGGGGTGAAGCACTCGGACCCGATCTCCTCGCCCACTTGATCAGTCCTCTTCCGCGTCCGGGCTGTCGTCGTAGAGGGATTCCAGCAGGTCTCCCCAGAGCTGTTCGTGGTGTTCGATGAACGCCAGCAGCGCCTTGCGGAAGGCCAGGTAGTCGGCCTCGAAGCGCTCGAAGTCCTCGCCGCCGTTGAGCAGTTTCGCGGCGCGGTCGGTCTGGTTGAGGCTGTCGCGCAGGTTGAGGCTGGCGGCCATCGCCCCTTTTACCCGTTCGCGCTCGTGCGGGATCCAGGCGCGATCGGACAGCAGGGAGCGCAGGTTCTCGCCCAGCTCCAGCAGGCGCTTGCGCAGGCGTGGCACCGCGCCGATGGTGCCGGTCTTGAGGTCGGCCCACACCGCGTCGGTCATCAGTTGCGCCCAGCGCTCGCGCAGGTCCGTTGTGGTGTCCGGGTCAAAGGCGAACGAGGCCTCGAGCTGTTGCGGATCGAAGGGCATTGCGTATCCTTGACTGCAGAAGTGTGTCGCGTGCGCGCGGCAACCCGGTCCGGGACCGGGAATAGCGCCCCCGGGGACCGCGTCCTACAGGGTACAAGAACAAGCAGGGCCGCACAGACGGCCTGCAGGATGTGAGGAGACAGAACAATGGCGACCTGGTTCGCGCAAAGGCGGCTGCGCCAGCAGGTTTGCGACCTGCGGCCGCAGATGTACCGCATGGCCTATGCCTGGTGTCACGACGCCGCGCTGGCCGACGATCTGGTGCAGGAGGCCATGATGAAGGCCCTCACCCGGCTGAAGTCGTTGCAGGACGAGAATGCCCTGAAGTCCTGGGTGTTCCGCATCATGACCAACTGCTACCGCGACTGGGGACGGCGGCAGAAGGACACGGTGGACGTCGACAACATGGAGCTGGCCTGCGAGGACTGCCCGGAGCAGCAGACCGAGCGCAACCGCCGGGTGGCGGACGTGCACCAGGCGATGGCCCGGCTCAGCAGCGATCACCGGCAGGTGGTGTCGCTGGTCGATCTGGAGGGCTTTGCCTATGCCGAGGTCTCCGAAGTGCTGGACGTCCCGATCGGCACCGTGATGAGCCGCCTCAGCCGCGCCCGGGCACAACTGAAAAAGCAGCTGCTGGAACAGCAGCAGGCCCCGCAGGACGCTGCGGCGACGGAATCCGCCGCGGAACCCGCTGAAGAGGGGCCGCAACTCAGGGTAGTAAGGAGCCAGAATGGCTGAAGACCGACTCAAGGCGCAGGACCGTCCGAGCGAAGAGATTCTCAACGCCTTCGTCGATGGCGAATTCTCTCCGGAGGACCGGCTGCAGACCCTGCAGGCGATCGCCTCCAGCGAGCACCTGAGCCGTGAGGTCTGTGACATGCACCAGCTCAAGGAGCTGGTGGCGATGGCGTACGAGGACGTGGAACCGCCGGCCCGGGATTACCGTAGCGGGGAGGATGACCACGGCGGTGCCGGCGGCCGCTCCGGTGGTGCGGGATTGCTCCGCTCGCCGAGGGGTGGTCCCCGGCGTACCGGCTGGTTCTCATCGGTGGCCGCCGGTGTCGTGGCCCTGGTGCTGGGCTCGGTGGCCGGTTACGAGGTGACCCGTGACGCCGGCTGGTTCGTGGACGGGGCCGGGACCGGCTCCGCAGCCCATGCGACGGCGTCCGAAGGCCAGGGGGTGCCCGAGCTCGACGACACCGTCAGCGCCCTGTTCACGGAGATGGCGGAAGCCGAATCCGCGGGCGGAGCCGCCGCACCGCAGCCGGTCCATGCAGCCAGCGAGACCGATCAGATCCTTCTGCATGTCAATGACGCCGACCGGGTCGCGATGGAAGAGCTGCTGGACGACATCGAGGCGATGTTCGACGAGGCCGCGCGCGATGGCCGGAACCTCAACGTTCAGGTGGTGGTGCACAACAAGGCCATGAACATGCTGCGTGCCGATCGGGCCCCGTTCCCGGATCGCGTGGCGACACTGAGCCGGGAACACTCCGGTCTGCGTTTCACCGCCTGCAGCGAAACCCTGGGGCGTCTGGCGCGCGAGGAGGGCAAGCCGCGGATCGATATCCTGCCGCAGGCCGAGCGCATCGACTCGGGCGTGGCCGAGGCAGCCCGCCGCCAGGCGGAAGGCTGGATCTATATCAAGGTCTGAGCCGGGGTGGCGGGAGCGTGGAGTGATTCCTTCACGAGCGCTTGCGCCGATCCGGCGTTCCGCATGGTGGGCAGGCCCGCTCCTGCTGCTTGCGGCCCTTCTGTCGGCCGGCCCGGCAGCCGGGGCGGGAAGTGACGGCGATACCCCGGTCGCACGTGTGGTCTACCACCTGGATTCTGCTGACCGGGCTCATTTCTCCAATGTCCTGCGCTACCTCAAGGAGCATCTGGCCGAGTCGGAGCGCGACGCGGCCGACGTGCGCATCGTTCTGCACGGCGAGGGGGTGCGGCTGCTGGAGGCGGAGTCCATGGACACCGCCACCGCCATCCGCATCGACACCCTGCGGTTGCAGGGCTTCAGGTTCCTGGTCAGTCGGCGTTCCATGGAGGTCCGCGGGCTGGAGCGTGGCGACCTGCACGACGTGATTCGCGAGGAGGTCGTGGGCAGCGGCATCACTGAGCTCTACCGCCTGCAGCGTCAGGGGTTCACCTACATCAAGCCCTGATCCGTCGTCGCGAGATCGCGGTCCAGCGCCGCGAGGCGCTGCGGCGTGCCGATGTCCCGCCAGTCTCCGGTGTAGTGTTCGCCGCTCACCCGGTGCTGCGCGATCGCCTCGCGCAGCACCGGCCCCAGCGGGCGGCAGCCCGGTTCCAGCGACGCGAACAGGGCCGGGTGATACCAGCCAATGCCGCTGAAGGTCAGGCGACCCGGGCCGGTGTCGGTGGTGACGCGGCCGTCTGCGCCCAGGGCGAAGTCCCCGTCGGGATGCTGCGGCGGGTTGTCCACCAGCACCAGATGGGCCAGTGGGGCATCGTGTTCTTCGATGGCCCCGGGCAGCCGCGAAGGGGGTACGAGCGGGTGATCGCACCAGATGTCGCCGTTGATCACCAGGAAGGCTTCGGGGCCCAGCAGGGGCAGGGCCTGGCGGATGCCGCCGGCGGTTTCCAGGGGGCCGGCGGGTTCCGGCGAATAGCGGATCTTCAGCCCGAAGGCCGAACCGTCGCCCAGCCGCCGGGGGATCTGCTCACCCAGGTGGGCGGTGTTGATGATGACCTCGCCAAACCCCGCGCGGGCCAGGCGTTCCAGGGTCCAGACGATCAGTGGTTTGCCGCCGGCCTCCAGCAGGGGCTTGGGGCGTTCGTCGGTCAGCGGGCGCATGCGTTCGCCGCGCCCGGCGGCGAGGATCATGGCCCGTTTCATGCGCGTGCCTCCGGCGCGGGTTCGGGAGTCGCGGGATCGCCGGGGAGATGCCGCCGAAACCACTGCGCCACGGGCTGCAGGTCCGGGTGCGCCAGTCCGCGCCGCACCAGCGTCTGCAGGCGCGGTTCGTGGCGGCGGTAGTCGGGCTTGCCGTCACGCCGGTGCAGGCGGGTGAAGATGCCGAGGATCTTGATCGCGCGCTGGACCCCGAGCACCCGGTAATGCACCCGAAAGGCCTCATCGGGCCACCCGGTGGCCTGCAGGTAGCGCGCGAGGGCCTCCCGCGCGACCGCGGGTGAAACGTCGCGCCGCGCATCCTCCAGCAGCGACACCACGTCGTAGGCCGGGCTCCCGAGCACCGCGTCCTGGAAGTCCAGCAGCGCGCAGCCCGTGCCTTCCGGCGGGATCATCAGGTTGTCCACGTGAAAGTCGCGCAGCACCAGCGTGGGCTCCAGGTGCGGCAGGGCGTCCAGGGTCTGCGTCCAGGCCGTTTCCCAGGCGCCGCGGGCGGCCTCCGTCGGCGGATGGCCCTGTTGTTCCGGGACATACCAGTCGATAAACAGGCGCGCCTCGTCCAGCAGGCGCGGGGTGTCGTAGGCGGGCAGCGCGGGTGTGGCCTCCGCAGGCCGCTGTGGCCAGGCCCGGTGCAGGTCGGCCAGCCGGTCGATGGCCCGCTGGTACAGGGCCTTCTCGTCCTCGCCCTCGGCCAGTGCCCGGGTGAACGTGCGGTCGCCGAGGTCCTCCAGCACCAGGAACCCCGCGTCCGGGTCCTCGTCATGGATGCGCGGCGGACGCTGGCCCAGGGCCTCCAGCAGACGGGCGATGCGCAGGAACGGGGCCACCGGTTCGCGTTCCGGCGGGGCATCCATGATGACCACCGGCTCACCGTCGCGTCGCGCGCGGAAATAACGGCGGAAGCTGGCATCCGCGCGCAGCAGTTGCAGCCCCTCGAAGCACCCGGGGCGCTGCGCCAGCCAGGCCTGCAGGGCGGCGGCGCGGGTATCCTCCGGCACCGAAGACGCGCTCATGCGGCCCTCAGGCGGGCGGCGCAGGCAGCCGCTCGACCCGCGTGTCCAGGCGGCCGTCGGGATAGAGTTCGAGCACGCGGTAACCCGGGCGCCCGGTGTCCGGATCATCGTCGAGCTGATATTCCGTGGCCCCGGGGCGGAACTGCACGCAGGTGGCGGGGCAGCCGAGCAGGCGGACGTCGCCATGAAAGGTGTCGACCATCTGGTGCGCGTGGCCGAACACGCAGGCCCGCACCTGCGGGTGGTGGTCCAGCACGGCGAACAGCGCGTCGGCATTGGTCAGGCCCATGCCGTCCATCCACGGGCTGCCCACCGGTACCACCGGATGATGCACGGCGATCAGGGCCGGACGTTCCGGGTGCGCGGTGAGGGCCCCCTCGAGGCGTTGCAGTTCGGCATCGGACAGATGGCCGGCCGGTCCCCCGGGCTGCGAGGAGTCCAGGGCGATCAGCTGCCAGCTGCCCAGGCCTTCGCTGCGATGGACCGCGTGGCCGACCGACTCCAGGGTTACCGCCAGTTCGCGTGCGTCGTCGTGGTTGCCGGCCAGCGCGCTGGTGGGCCAGGGTCCCGTGTCGTCCAGCAGTGCCTTCAGGCGCGCATAGGTCTCCGGCGACGGGTTCTCGGCGAGGTCGCCGGTCAGGAGCAGGCGGTCGGGCAGGCCTTCCCGCGCTCGCGCGGTTTCCAGGACGTGGCGCAATGCGAGGTCGCTGTCCGGGTAGCCCGCGCGCACCGGGCCCGGCTCGGTCCCCAGGTGACTGTCGGTTACCTGGATCAGGCGCAGCGGTTCGTGCATGTTCGATCCCCGTGGTCTGGCGGTCTGTACTGAGTCCGGCACATGTGTTCTAGTGCAGGTTTACCCGTTGTGGCGGGCCCGTGGCTCGGGCCACGATCCGGAGGTGCAACATGGTGGATCCCGACTATCGTCCCTCCGAGGACGAACCCTACATGAATCCGCGCCAGCTGGACTATTTCCGGCGCAAACTCGAGGCGTGGCGGGCCGAGCTGATCGCCGAGTCGGAAGAGACCCTGGAACATCTGCGTACCGAGAACTGGCAGGAGCCGGACCCTTCCGATCGCGCCACCCACGAGGCCGATGCCGGTGTGGAGCTGCGCACCCGCGACCGCGAGCGCAAGCTGTTGACCAAGATCGACGAGGCGCTGGCGCGCATCGAGCGCGGTGAATACGGCTATTGCGAGGAGACCGGCGAGCCGATCGGCCTCGAGCGCCTCGAGATCCGTCCCATCGCCACCCTCAGCGTGGCCGCGCAGGAGGCCCATGAGCGCGACGAGGCGCGCGGCCGCTGAGCCCGGCGTTGCCCCCGGTCAGCCCTCCAGCTCGCGCGTGAAGACCCGCGAGTTGCGCGCCTGATTGTAGCGCTGGCGGCGCTCCGGCGGGAGGTCGTCGACGCTGCCGGGGGCGTAACCGCGTTCCTGGAACCACTGCGCCGTGCGGGTGGTGAGCACGAATACCCGGCGAACCCCCTGTTCGCGCGCCAGATCTTCCATCGCGGTCAGCAGCCGGTCGCCCCGGCCGTGGCCGCGGTATTCGGCGTGCAGCGCCAGGCAGGCGATCTCCGCGGCGTGGTCGCCGAACGGGTACAGCGCCGCGGTGCCGATGATCAGGCCGTCGACCTCCAGCACGTGGAAGCGGTCGATCTCCAGTTCCAGGTGCTCGCGGGCGCGGTGCACCAGCACGCCCTCGGCCTCCAGTGGCTCCAGCAGCGCATGGATGCCGCCGACATCGTCCAGGGTCGCCGGGCGCAGGCGCTCCAGCGGCTCCCGCGAGACCAGGGTGCCGATGCCCTGGCGGGTGAACAGTTCGGTCAGCAGCCCGCCGTCGTCGCGCCGGTCGACCAGGTGGACCCGCAGATCGCGCGCGTGGCAGGCATCCACTGCGCTGCGCAGGTGGCTGGCCAGTTCCTGCGGCAGGTCGTCGCGTTCGGCGAGGATGCGCTCCGCGGCGGGCACGGTCAGCTGATCCAGCACGTCGTCCTGCGGCCCGCGCAGCACGCCGGCCTCGGTCAGGAAAATCAGCTTGTCCGCGTCCAGGGCGATGGCCACGCGGGTCGCGACCTCCTCGCCGGACAGGTTGAAGACCTCGCCGGTGGGTGAATACCCCAGCGGCGAGACCAGCGCGACCTGCTCCTGATCCAGCAGCGCGGTGAGCGCGGCGATGTCCACCCCGCGCACCTCGCCGGTGTAATGGAAATCGACCCCGTCGCGCACTCCCAATGGGCGGGCGGTGACGAAGTTGCCGCCGGCCACCCGCAGGCGTGCGTTGCCGGTGCCCGGCTGGCCCAGACTGCGGGACAGCAGGCCCTCGATCTGCAGCCGCAGGCGGCCGACCGCGTCCAGCACGGCATCCAGCGCCGGGGCATCGGTGATCCGCAGACCCTCGGCGTACTGCGGCTGCAGGCCGCGTTCGGCCAGGCGCGCCTCGATCTGCGGGCGTGCCCCGTACACCAGCACCACGCGCACGCCCAGTGCGTGCAGCTTGGCGATGTCCCGCATCAGGGCCGGGAACTCCGTTGCCTGCGCGGCCTCGCCGGCCAGTGCGATGACCATGGTGCGGCCCCGGTGCGCGGCGATGTATGGCACGGCGTCGCGGAACCACGCGAGTTCCCCCGGAGCCGGGGCACGACGTGCGGGATGCGGGCGGGTTGGGTGGTCTGGCGGGTTCACGCGGCTCCCTCGCAATACGATTGGACGATCCGGTTGGGCGACAAGTTGCGCGATATGGCGGACGAGCCATGGCCTCGTCCCCGGTGGCTTGAGTCGATTCCGGCGGCGATGCGCGGGGCCAGGTCGGCGCCCGGCGTGGCCTTCAGCGGCCCCGGGCAGCCTCCTCGCGCGCGGCGTCCAGGCCGGGAATGCGGTCACCCGCCTCGATCCCGTGCTGCGCGAACCATTCCGCGTTGACCTCCAGTGCGTATTCGATCGGTGCCGCCGACCAGTGCATGCGGGTGGTCTCCGGCGCCATGGTCTCGACGTTGGTGATCTCGCCGTCACCGTCGATGAACGCCACGTCCAGCGGGATGAGCGTATTGCGCATCCACATCGCCCGGCGGTCGGCGCGGTCCCAGACGAACAGCATGCCGCGATCCTCCGCGAGTTCGTCACGGAACATCAGACCCTGCCGGCGGCTGGCATCGTCGGCGGCGATCTCCACCGTCAGCGTCCGGCCGCCGATCTCCAGAGCGGTTTCCGGCAGGCCGGAGGGGGCGGTGTTCTGCGCGGCGGCGGGGCCGCCGAACACCAGCAGGGCCGCCAGCCCGAACGCGGCCATGCCATGCGCGAATCCGGCGTGCGCCGGCCGGCGACTCATCACGGGATCACTTGTCCCCGCTCATGCGGCCAACGGCACAGCTGGCGAACGATTTCGCCCTGGCGCCGGCGGAGCGCAATCCGGACACCGAGCCGACCTCCGGGTAGCCCATGTGGGCCAGCTTCTCGCGGATCGCGTCGGTGGCGGACTCCGGCGCGGTGACCTCCACGGCCCCGTTCTCGACGTCCACCTCGGCGGATTCCACGCCTTCGACCTGCATCAGGCCCTTGCGGATGGAGCTCGCGCAGCCGCCGCACTTGATGTTCTCGACCTCGAATTTCATGAACGCTTCCTCCCCTACTGGGTATTGATGCTCGCATTATGTACGATTTCGCATTTCCACGAACGTTCGCGAGATCTGCCCATCATGCCTGCCTATCGTTCCCGCACAACCACCCACGGCCGCAACATGGCCGGGGCCCGCGCCCTGTGGCGCGCCACCGGCATGAAGGATGGCGACTTCGACAAGCCGATCGTCGCCGTCGCCAACTCTTTCACCCAGTTCGTGCCGGGACACGTGCATTTGAAGGACATGGGCCAGCTGGTTGCGCGCGAGATCGAACAGGCCGGTGGCGTGGCCAAGGAATTCAACACCATCGCGGTGGACGACGGCATCGCGATGGGCCATGGCGGCATGCTCTATTCCCTGCCCTCGCGCGAGATCATCGCCGACTCGGTGGAGTACATGGTCAACGCCCACTGCGCCGACGCGCTGGTGTGCATCTCCAACTGCGACAAGATCACCCCGGGGATGCTGCTGGCGGCGATGCGCCTGAACATCCCGGTGGTGTTCGTCTCCGGCGGGCCGATGGAGGCCGGCAAGGTACAGGCGCCCGGGCAGGACAACGTGATCCACCTCGATCTGGTGGATGCGATGGTCAAGGCCGCCGATTCCAGCGCCAGCGACGAGGAAGTGGAGACCGTCGAGCGTTCCGCCTGCCCGACCTGCGGCTCCTGCTCCGGCATGTTCACCGCCAACTCGATGAACTGCCTGACCGAGGCCCTGGGGCTGTCGCTGCCGGGCAACGGTTCGCTGCTGGCCACGCATGCCGCGCGCCAGGCCCTGTTCGAGGAGGCCGGCCGGCGCGTGGTCGACCTGGCCAGGCGCTACTACGAGCAGGACGACGCCTCGGCCCTGCCGCGTTCCATCGCCACCTTCGAGGCGTTCGAGAACGCGATGAGCCTGGACATCGCCATGGGCGGTTCCACCAACACCGTGCTGCACCTGCTGGCGGCCGCGCGCGAGGGCGAGGTCGACTTCACCATGGCCGACATCGACCGCCTGTCGCGCCACGTGCCCAACCTGTGCAAGGTGGCTCCCGCGACGCAGCAGTACCACATGGAGGACGTGCACCGCGCCGGCGGTGTGGTCGGCATCCTCGCCGAACTGGACCGTGGCGGGCTGATCCACCGCGACATCCCGACCGTGCATGCCCCGACCCTGGGCGCCGCCCTGGAGCAGTGGGACGTGATGCGTCATGCCGCCGAGTCCGAGCGCCTGTACAGCGCCGCGCCGGGCGGGGTGCCCACCCAGACCGCGTTCAGCCAGGATCGTGCCTGGGACAGCCTCGACCTCGACCGCGCCAGCGGCTGCATCCGCGACATCGAACATGCCTACTCGCAGGACGGCGGTCTGGCCGTGCTCTACGGCAACATGGCCCCGGACGGCTGCATCGTGAAGACCGCCGGCGTCGACGAGAGCATCCTGAAATTCTCCGGCCCCGCGCGCGTGTTCGAGAGCCAGGATGCGGCCGTCGAGGGCATCCTCGGTGACCAGGTGCAGGCGGGTGACGTGGTGATCATCCGCTACGAGGGTCCGAAGGGCGGTCCGGGCATGCAGGAGATGCTCTATCCCACTTCGTATCTGAAGTCGAAGGGGCTGGGCAAGGACTGCGCGCTGATTACCGACGGGCGGTTCTCCGGCGGCACCTCCGGGCTGTCCATCGGTCATGTCTCGCCGGAGGCGGCGCAGGGCGGCGCGATCGGCCTGATCGAGGAGGGCGACACCATCGTGATCGATATCCCCGCGCGCGAGATCCGCATCGACGTGGACGACGCCACCCTGGCGGCGCGGCGCGAGGCGATGGAGGCCCGCGGGGCGAAGGCCTGGAAGCCCGAGTCGCGCAATCGGCCGGTGACTCAGGCCCTGCGCGCCTATGCCCTGATGACCACTTCGGCCGCGTTCGGCGCGGTGCGCGACATCTCCCCGCTGGAGGACGGCTGACGCCGGCCGCCGCGCTGCACCACCCGATTCACGCCCCGGGATCCTCCCTGCGCGCGGAGACCCCGGCGGTCAGGGCGTAGCGCATCGCGTCCTCCAGCGACAGCTCCAGCGGTTCCACCCGGTCGCGCGGCAGCATCAGGGTGTAGCCGCCGATCTGGTAGCTCATCGGCAGGTACACCGCGAGGGTCTCCGCCCCGCCCAGCGGCTCCGGCAGGCCTTCGAAGTCCTCGCGCGTGACGAAGCCGATGACGCGCGCCTCCAGCCCCGGCAGCGTGACCAGCACCGCCTGGCCGAATTGCTGGTGGATGTCGCCGGAGACCAGATTGGTGACATCGCGCACCGTGCCGTGGATGGTCTTGACCACCGGGATGCGCTGCATCAGGCCCTCCAGCCAGTTGAACAGCCAGCGCACCACGTAGGCCCGCAGCAGCACGCCCACCACAAACACCAGGCCGATCCCGGCGGCGATCCCCATGCCCGGTACGTACAGCAGATCCGGCAGGACGGCCTGCAGCATGCCGCCCAGGACCTGTTCCGCGGTGCTGCCCAGCCACCACAGCAGGGCCAGCGTGACCATCGCCGGCAGGATCGCGGCCAGGCCGGTGAGGAAGGTTCGGGAAATCTTGCGCACGCGGGTTCTCCGGAAGGGGCGACGCCTCGATCGTAACAACGCCGGGGCGGGGGCGGTTCAGAACTGCCAGGTGGCGTGCAGCGAGCCGAATTCCGCGGCGCCGGTGGCCTGGCCGCTGAATTCGCGCGAGCGCCAGACATGGGTATAGCCCAGGCGCACCCCGTGCCAGTGGAACACCACGCCCGCCGTGAATTCGCCCACCACCGGGTGCTTGTCCACGGAGGGTCCGTCGCGGAACAGCGGACCGTCGAGGAACAGGTCGTAGGCCATCAGGCGGGTGTCCACGCCCGCAAACAGATATCCCCCGCGGGGCCGGATCCCCTGGAACGTATGTGACCCGGAGAGGGCCGGATTGATCCGTGGCGGGCCGTAGTCGCGCGGCAGATTGCGCCCGGCGCGCAGGATCGCACCGGCGTTGACGAAGGTGAACGGACTGCCGACAGTCGCTCCCCAGTGCGGGGTGAGGTCCCAGTCCCAGCCGCGTCCGTCCCGGTGCGACTGGCTGCGCAGCTGGCGTTCGTACCGCACCATCAGGGTGGCCTCGTTGCCGATCTGGTGCTCCCAGCCGCGCGGTTCCGGGGCCGAAGACCAGCTGTGCACCTCGCGCTGGGTGTGGTCGGCCAGCGACGCCGGACCCACGACCCCGGTGGTGACTTGCAGGCGATCGAGTCGGTCGCCGAATTCCTCGGCCAGACTGAAGTTGAGGTAGAGCCAGCCGGCATACGGGCGATCGTTCGGGTCCGGGATGCGGCGTTCGATATCCTCCGGGGTGTACATATTCTGGCCCAGATGGATGGCCGACTTCAGCCGGCCGCGCTCCTCGCGTGCGACGAACAGCGGTATCCGATCGGCGACGGTCTCCAGCCAGGATGGCACCTGGCCCTCGCTGCGCGTCCAGCCGATCCGTACCCCGTTGGTGTAGTAGCGGTCCTCGCCGCCGAACAGGTCGTTCTCGAATTCGAAATGCAGGGCGTCCACGTCACCACGGTCGGCCGCCGCCGGCGAGCCGGCGAGCACTGCGGCGATCGTGGCCGCTACGAACATTGCCGGCGGCCGTGCTCGCCCACGGACGGGCGTGGCAGTCCGGTATGATGGCGCCATGGATTTCTCCAGTCAGATCATCTTTCTCGTCGCCGTGGTCCTGCTCGGCAGCATCCTGTCCAGCGTGGTGACCTCGCGGCTGGGCGTGCCGCTGCTGCTGGTGTTCCTCGGCATCGGCATGCTGCTGGGCCCGGAGGGCCCCGGCGGCGTGTCGTTCGAGAATATCACCCTGGCCCATCTGATCGGCTCCGCGGCCCTGGCCATCATCCTGTTCGATGGCGGGATGCGCACGCCGGCGCGCAATTTCCGTATCGGACTGAAACCGGCGGTGGGGCTGGCCACCGTGGGCGTGCTGATCACCTCCGGCCTGACGGGGCTGTTCGCGGTGTGGTGGCTGGGGCTGTCGTGGCTGGAGGGGCTGCTGCTGGGGGCGATCGTCGGCTCCACCGACGCGGCGGCGGTGTTTTCCCTGCTGCGCTCGCGCGGGCTGGAGCTCAAGAGCCGCGTGGGGGCGACCCTGGAGATCGAGTCGGGCTCCAACGACCCGATGGCGATCTTCCTCACCATCGTGCTGATCGAGCTGATCCTGATGGACCAGCCCGACTTCGGGGTGGTGGTGCTGGTCGAGTTCGTGCAGCAGATGGGGCTGGGGGCTCTGCTGGGGGTCGGGGGCGGACTCGCGCTGCTGGCGCTGATCAACCGGGTCCCGATGTCGGCCGGGTTCTATCCCCTGTTCGCGCTGGCCGGGGCGCTGGCGATCTTCGGCCTGACCGGCATGGTGGGCGGATCGGGCTTCCTCGCGGTATATCTCGCCGGGCTGCTGCTGGGCAATCGGCCGCTGGAGGCCTCGCAGAACATCAAGCGTTTCCATGATGGCATCGCGGCCCTGGCGCAGATCGGCATGTTCCTGATGCTGGGGATGATCGTCACGCCCTCGGAGCTGCCGCCGGTGGCGCTGGACGCGGGCCTGGTGGCGCTGGTGCTGATCCTGCTGGCACGCCCGCTGGCGGTGGCGCTGTGCCTGTATCCGTTCCGCTTCCCGTGGCGCGAGCAGCTGTTCATCGCCTGGGTCGGGCTGCGCGGGGCGGTGCCCATCATCCTCGCGCTGTTTCCGTTGCTGGCGGGGCTGGAGCTGGCGGAGTACTTTTTCCACGTGGTGTTCTTCGTGGTGCTGATCTCGCTGATGGTGCAGGGCTGGACCGTGGCCTCCTCGGCGCGCTGGCTGGGCCTGGAGCTGCCGCCGACCACCGCCCGGGTCCAGCGCACCGAGCTGGATATCCCGGGGCAGCAGGAGATGGAGCTCGTGGGCTACCGGCTGGCGGAGACCACCCCGGTGGTGCGCGAGGCCTGGTCCGGTTTCCGTCTGCCCGGTTCGGCCCGCGTGGTCGCGCATCTGCGGGAAGGCCAGCTGCTGGAGACCCTGGAACTGCTGGACCTGCAGGCCGGCGACCATCTCTACATCATGGTCGCGCCGGCCGATCTGCCGGACCTGGACCGCCTGTTCGTGCCGCAGGAAGAGGTGCCGGAACGCCTGACCGAGCGCAGCGTGTTCGGGGAGTTTGCCCTCAACGGCGATGCCCTGCTGGGGGCCGTGGGCATGACCTACGGCGCGCCGGTACCGTCCGAACGTCAGGCCGAGACCCTGGAGGCCTTTCTGCGCGCCGAACTGCAGACCGAGCCGGTGGTGGGCGACTATGTGGACCTCGGGCCCACGCGCCTGGTGGTGCGGGAGATGGACGGCGCGCGCATCACCCGGGTCGGCCTCAAGCTGCTGAAGAAGGACTGATCACTTCTCCAGCATGGCCTTGAGCCCGGCGAGGTGGGCGCGCGCCGTGAGCTGCTGGGTCTCCGGGTCCGGCGGCTTCGCGTCGGGCCATTCGAGGTGTTCCTCGGGCAGCTCGTCGAGAAAGCGCGAGGGTTCGCAGTCGAGGGTCTCGCCGTAGCGCTTGCGGCTGCGCGCGTAGGTGATCAGCAGGGTCTGCTGTGCGCGGGTCAGCCCGACGTAGGCCAGGCGGCGCTCCTCCTCGATGGCGTCGTCCTCCAGGCTCACGCGGTGCGGCAGCAGCTCCTCCTCGAAGCCGACCAGGCACACGTGCGGGAACTCCAGGCCCTTGGCGGTGTGCAGGGTCAGCAGCTGCACCGCCTCGGTGTCGTCCTGGGCATCGCGGTTGCGGTCGAGGATGTCCATCAGGCTGATGCGGTTGACGATGTCGGCCAGCTCCATGCCGCTCTCGTCGTCGGCGGTTTCGTCGCCGTATTCGGCCTCGGGTGTGCGCGAGCCGGCCAGGCGCGCGACCCAGTCGATGAATTCACGCACCTGTTCCATGCGCCGGGTGGCGGCGCGCGGGTTGGCGCTGTTGTCCAGCAGCCAGGATTCGTAGTCGATGTCCTCGACCAGCGCGCGCAGCAGGGCATCCGGGGCCTCCTCGGCCGCACGTGCGCGGAAGCCGTCGACCCAGTCGACGAAGCGTTCCAGACGCGCCCGGGCACGCTCGTCCATGTATTCGGCCAGGCCCGCCCCGCGCGCGGCCTGCAGCAGCGAGACACCGCGCTGGTTGGCATACTGGCCGAGCTTTTCCAGGGTCGCCGGGCCGATCTCGCGGCGCGGCACGTTGACCACGCGCAGGAAGGCGGTGTTGTCGTCCGGGTTCGCCAGCAGGCGCAGGTAGGCGACCAGATCCTTGATCTCGGCCTTCTCGAAGAACGACTGCCCGCCGCTCAGGCGGTAGGGGATGCCCTGCTCGCGCAGCAGCTTCTCGAACACCCGCGACTGGTGATTGCTGCGGTAGAGGATGGCGAAATCACCCCAGCCGGCGTTCAGGCGGAAGCGCCGGCGCATCAGCTCGGAGACCACCCGCGCGGCCTCGGCATCGGAGTCCGCGCAGTCGATCACCTCGACCTTCTCGCCTTCGCCGAGGGCGCTCCACAGGCGCTTTTCGAACACGTGCGGGTTGTTGGCGATCAGCGCGTTGGCGGTGGCCAGGATGCGGTTGGTGGAGCGGTAGTTCTGCTCCAGCTTGACCACTTCCAGGCGCGGAAAGTCCTGCTGCAGGCGTGCGAGGTTCTCCGGACGCGCGCCGCGCCAGGCGTAGATCGACTGGTCGTCGTCGCCGACTACGGTCAGGCCGTCGCTGACCCCGACCAGCAGGCGCACCAGCTGGTACTGCGCGGAGTTGGTGTCCTGGTATTCGTCCACCAGCAGATGGCGGATGCGGTCCTGCCAGCGGTTGCGCAGATCGGGGTCCTCGCGCAGGCAGTCCACCGGGCGCTTGATCAGGTCGTCGAAATCCACCGCGTTGTAGGCGCGCAGGGCCTGTTCGTAGCGCGGGTAGAGATTGGCCGCGAGCAGGGCCCCGGGGGCTTCGTCGCCCGCCTGGCTGGCCTCGGCCAGCGCCTCGTCGGGGGTCAGCAGGTCGTTCTTCCAGCGGCTGATGTGGCCGATCAGGTCATCCACCTCGGCAGCGGTGTCGTCGCGGTGAGTGATCTCGCGCAGCAGCTGGCGGCAGTCGCCGGGGTCGAGGATGGAGAAGCCCGGGCGCAGGCCGGTGGCCGCCAGTTCGCGGCGCAGGAACTGCAGGCCGAAGGTGTGGAAGGTGGACACGCCCAGCCCGCGGCTCTGTTCCCGCGACAGGCGTCCCTGCACCCGCTCGCGCATCTCGCGCGCGGCCTTGTTGGTGAAGGTGATCGCGACGATCTGGCGCGCGTCCAGGCCGCGCTTTTCCACCAGGTGCGCGATCTTCTCGGTGATCACGCGGGTCTTGCCCGAGCCCGCGCCGGCAAGGACCAGCAGCGGACGGTCGGTGGTGGAGACGGCGGCGTGTTGCTGGGGATTGAGCTGTTCGGACACCGGCGGGTCGCTTCCTCGGGACGCGGGCGCGTAAACTACCCCACGCGTCATTGATCATAAAGCCCCGCGGCGAGTTTCCCCGCGGGCGTGTCGTGGAGGCAGCGTGTCGCAATCGTCCAGTGCCGACAAGCCGGGTGCTTCCGGGGACCTGCCGGCCCTGGACGCAGGCGGTTTCCATCACCGTCTGCAGGAGGTGCCGGGTGCGGCCGTGGTCCTCTTCACCCGGCGCGGATGCAGCGCCTGTCACGCGATGGGCGACGCCCTGCGGCGCTGGCAGGTGGACGCCGATCCCCCGGCGCTGTTCTGCGTGGATGCCGAGGTCGATACCGCGCTGGTGCGCGAGTTCGAGGTCTTCCACCTGCCGGCGCTGTTCGTGTTTGTGGATGGCGAGTACCACGGCCCGCTGCAGGCCCCGCCGCGCGTGCCGCTGCTGCGCGAGGCTCTGGAGGCACGCCTGCGTCTGCCGCCGGAGGAAGCACCATGAGCGCGGCGGACGTGCCCGTGGCGAAGGACTGGTGGCCGCTGGCGCAGCCCAGCGAAAGTCCGAATCAGGATGCGCGCCCGGCCGGGGTGCAGCCTGAGCTGATCGTGGTGCACGCGATCAGTCTGCCGCCGGGGGAATTCGGCGGCCCGCACGTGGAGGCACTGTTCCATAACCGCCTCGACCCGGCGGCGCATCCGTATTTCGCCGAAATCCATGGCCTGCGCGTGTCGGCGCATGTATTCATCGACCGCGAGGGTCGTGCCGTCCAGTTTGTCCCGTTTGCCCGGCGCGCCTGGCACGCCGGGGTCTCGGCGTGGCGCGGGCGCGAGCGCTGCAACGACTTTTCGATCGGGATCGAGCTGGAAGGCGATGACGATACCCCGTTCACCGCGGTGCAGTACCGTGAGCTGGCGACCCTGGTCCGCTGGCTGCGCGGCCGCTATCCGGCGATCGCCCCGGATGCCCTGGCCGGGCACTGCGACATCGCCCCGGAACGCAAGACGGATCCGGGTCCGTATTTCGACTGGACGCACCTGTACGCCCTGCTGGAGCAAGCAACATGATCGTGGACCTGATGCGACACGGAGAGCCGGCCGGCGGCCAGCGGTTTCGCGGCCACGGCTGCGACGATCCCCTGAGCGAGACCGGCTGGCGGCAGATGCAGCGCGCCGCGGCCACCGAGACCGGGTGGCAGCGGATTTTGACCTCGCCGCTGGTCCGCTGCCGGGCCTTCGCCGAGCATCTGGCGCACGAACGCGATCTGCCGTTGGCCGCGGCGCATGATCTGCGCGAGATCGGCTTCGGTGCCTGGGAGGGGCGCACCCGCGCCCAGCTGCAGGCGGAGCGCCCGGAGGAGTACCGCGCCTTTTACGCCGACCCCGAGCACAACCGGCCGGAGGGGGCGGAGATGCTGGATGCGTTTCGTCAGCGGGTTGCGGCGGCCTTTGCCGAGAGCGTGGAAGGGCCCGGCCGGTCCGACGAACACGTGCTGCTGGTGGTCCACGCCGGCGTGATCCGCGCGCTGGTCGGCGGCGTGATGGCCGTGCCGGACGGCCACCTGTTCCAGCTCGACTGCGACTACGCCAGCCTCACGCGTATCCACCGTCAGCCGGGGCGGGGCTGGCGGCTGGCGTTCACCAACCGGGTCGTGGCGGACTGAGTCAGCCGGCGTTGCGCTTGCGCCTGGGGACCGCCTTCACCGACAGGTAGTAGTCGTTCTCGAGGATGTCGATCAGACGGTCGATGTTGGGGTGCCTGCCCGGGTTGGCGCGGGCGTCGTCGGCATGGCTGCCGTACATCAGCAGACCGGAATTGGCCGCCTTGGGACCGATGCCGCCGAAATCCAGCGCCAGCTGGTAGTACACCTGCAGGGAGAGCTTCTGGCCCTCCTGGTTCTCGATGGTGGCGGTGGGGTTGTAGTCCTCGCCAAACAGTTCGAGGCGTTCGATATTGCTCACGTCGGGCAGTTTCTTGGACATGCCGGGCTCCTCGGATGAATCGGCGGCATTATCGGGGCTGCCCCGTCCGGCCACAACCGCCCGCAATCATGGCGGGTTCGTCGCGTCGTGCCGCTCCTGCTACGATAGCGGCTTTTCCCCGAGGACCGAGAACATGCAGGCAAGCCCGTTCCTGGAAGCCGCGCAGGCCGCGGCCGATGCCGCCGAAAAGGTGATCCGTCATTATTACGAACATGGCGTGGACGTCGAAACCAAGGCCGATGACACGCCGGTCACTCGTGCCGACGTGGAGAGCGAAGAGGCGATCCGCTCCGTCATCCGCGAACGTTTCCCGGATCACGGCTTCTACGGCGAGGAGACCGGGCAGTCGGACATGGATTCCGATTATGTGTGGCTGATCGACCCGATCGACGGCACCAAGAGCTTCGTCCGGCGGTACCCGTTCTTCTCCACCCAGATCGCGCTGATGTACAAGGGCGAGCTGGTCCTGGGGCTGTCGAACGGGCCGCAGTTCGGCGAGCGCGCCTGGGCCGAGAAGGGGCAGGGGGCGTTCCTCAACGGCGAGCGCATCGGTGTGGAGAAGGGCATCACCGCGGTGGACCGCGCGACCCTTTCCACCGGCAACCTGCGCTCGCTGGCGGCACGCGGCGACTGCTGGAACGCGCTGGGCGGGATCGTCGCCGAGGTCAACCGCGTCCGCGGCTACGGCGACTTCTATCACTATCATCTCCTGGCCCGCGGCAGCATCGACTGCATCGTGGAGTCGGACGTGAACATCCTCGACATCGCGGCACTGGCGGTGATCGTGCGTGAAGCGGGCGGGACATTCACCGATCTCGCCGGCGGCGAGCTGGACCTGGACACCGGCACGGTGCTGGCGGCGGGCACCCCCGAGCTGCACGCCACCCTGCGCGAACGCCTCGGCTGGAGCTGACGGGAGTTAGCTTTCCAGCAGCCCGTGGCTGCGCAGTTTCTTGCGCAGGGTTGCGCGGTTGAGGCCCAGCACGGCCGCCGTGCGACTCTGGTTGTAGCCGCAGCGCTCCAGAACGCTGGCCAGCAGCGGACGTTCGACCTCCTCCATCACCAGGGCGTAGAGGTCGTGGCTGGACTGGCCGTCGAGGGTGTCGAAGTATTCTTCCATGGCCTGGCGTACGGATTGCGCAAGCACGCTTTCCGATTCCGCCTCGCCGGCCGGATCGCTCCCTGGCCACGCCTGTCCGTTGCCCTCCTTGCGACGTGCGGAATACCCGTTCGTGCTCATGCAGCCCTGCCAGAATCGTCCGCAGGCGAATCGCCTGATGGAATGATTGCCTCGAGGCGCCGGAGCTGTTCGCCGGCGTCCTCCAGGGCGAACAGCTCGGCCCGCAGTGCGCGGGTGGCTGCCTCGCCTCTCCCCAGCTGCTCAAGATACCAGCCGAGGTGCTTGCGGGCGATACGTACGCCCTGATGCGGACCATATTGCCGGTGCAGTGCGGCGACGTGCTCGCGCATCAGCGCCGCGATTTCCGCCGGTCCGGGTTCGGCCGGGAGGGGCTCACCGGCCAGCGCGGCGCGGATCCGTCCCGGCAGCCACGGGCGTCCCTGCGCGCCGCGTCCGATCATGACCCCGGTGGCACCGGTGCGGGCAAGGGCCCGCCGGGCATCCTCGACGTCGCGGATATCGCCATTGGCCAGCACCGGCAGGGCGGTGGCGGCCACCACCCGGGCGATCGCGTCGTAATCGGCCGCACCGCGGTAGCCCGCCGCGCGGGTGCGCCCATGGACCGTGAGCATCGCGATCCCGGCCTCCGCGGCGATCCCGGCAATGGTTTCCGCGTTCATGCGTTCGGCGTCCAGACCCAGGCGCATCTTCAGGGTGACCGGTACGCCGGCGTTTTCGGTGAGGGCCTGCAGCAGCTCGCGGACCAGCCCGGTATCGCCCATCAGGGCCGAGCCGGCGGCGCGGCTGCAGACCTTCTTGGCCGGGCACCCCAGGTTGAGATCGATGATGTCGGCACCGCGGGCGACATTCTCGCGGGCGGCATCCGCCACGGCAGCGGGCTCGTTGCCCAGCAGCTGGACGATGCGCGGTGACGGTTCGGCCGCGTGATCCAGGCGGTGCCGGCTCTTGGCGCTGTCCCACAGCTGTTGCTGCGAGGTGACCATCTCCGAGACCGCCGCACTGGCCCCCAGGCGTCGTGCGAGCAGGCGGAAAGGCCGGTCGCTGACCCCGGCCATGGGCGCGAGGAAGACCGGCGGGTCCGAGAAATGGTGGGGGCCGAGCTGCATGCCGTCAGTTTAGCAGCCCGGACGCCCGGCGCAGGAATCCGCGTCAGCGGGGCCGGACGTGGACCCCGCTCAGGCGCGGGTGCTCGGTGCGTATGCGCAGGGCAACGGGCCAGGGTCGGTGGGCAGCCATTTGCGGGGGGGTATCACCGTCCGGGGCATAGACCCGCGGGTGGATGCGCTCGCGGGCATGGGTGCGGCCAACGGTGTCCGACAGGGCGATATCCAGCAGCGGCCAGGCCTGAGCGCGTGATTCGTGGTTGTAGAGCTCGAAGATGAGCCAGCGGCCGCTGCCTGCGCCGGCCGGGTGCAGGGATGGGCTGGAGACGCGAACGGACCCGGGCGCGCGATGGGCGCGTTCGGGGCAGCGCAGGCGATCGCAGAGCGAGCTCCGCAGGGTCTCCAGCGCGGGCTCGTGCGTGATGGCGCGGGGCGGGAAAGTCAGTAACTGGAAGATCAGGCCTAGCAGGAGCAGCCCGGCCAGCATTGCGCCCCGGCTGCGGGCACGCGAGCGCCGGGATCTTGTGCGGAGCCATGGGGCCGGTGCGGCGGGTGCTGACGCGTGAGCCCGCTCGGGCGAATCGGCGGGCGCGGGGTGTTCCGGCTCGGGTTCCGGGGATGGGTTCCACTCCGGGGTCGATGCGAAGAGCCTGGTCGGGGCGTCCAAGTTGCCGCTGGCCCGTGATGCCGTGGTCGGGGCCGCGTCCGCGCAGTCGGAGTCGGTCGGCGTGCGGGGGTATTCGTGCAGCCTCCGGACGGGCTGCACTCCGGGCCCGCTGACCGGCTCTCCGGCCGGTGCGATCTCCAGCGCCGGGAAGAATGCGAACGCCCGGCCGCAGGCTTCGCAACGCACGTGTCCGTGGCTCTCGTTCCCCGGAGGGCGGGTCACGACGTGGGCAACGCTGCAATGCGGGCAGCGGGCGAGCATTATCCGGACCGCCCATTGTGCCGGCGAGCGGCGGGCGAATACTTCGCCGGCCGGTTACGTGCGGCGGCGACCGTCCAGCAGGGCCCAGCCATCGCGGGAATCGCGGACACCGATGTCGAATGCATGGGCATAGGCCTCCATGACCTCTTCCGCCTGACGATCCAGCAGTCCGGCCATCAGGATGCGCCCGCCCGGGCGCGTGGCCGCAGTGAGCTCCGGGGCCAGTTCGATCAGCGGGCGGGTGAGGATGTTGGCCAGCACCAGATCGGAGCCGCCCTCGGGCAGCGGGTGATCGGTGAGCCCGGCCTGCAGACGGTCGCCGCCGATGCCGTTGCCCGCGGCGTTGGACTCGGTGGCCTGGACTGCCTGGGGGTCGTTGTCGATCCCGAGGGCGTGGCGCGCCCCCAGCTTGAGCGCGGCGATCGCGAGGATCCCGGAGCCGCAGCCGTAGTCCAGAACCTCGAGGTCACGCGGCGGATCCTCCGCCAGCGCGGTCAGGCACATGGCGGTGGTCGGGTGGTTGCCGGTGCCGAAGGCCAGGCCGGGGTCGAGGTGCACGAAGACCCCGTCCTCGACGTCCGGCTGTTCCTCCCACGAAGGCACGATCCACAGCGGCCCGCCGCAGTGGATGGCCTCCAGCCCGTCCAGGCCCGCGCGTACCCAGTCCTGGTCGGTAATGTCGGTGACCTGCAGCTCGGACGGGGCGGGGTCGCGCTGGAGCATCGAGGCCGAGGCCAGCTCCGCCGCGGTGCGGTCGGAAAACACGGCCTTCAGGCGGATGTCCGACCACAGCGGGTGGGTGCCCGGTGGCGGCTCGAACAGGGGTTCGTCGGCCGCATCGAACAGCTCTACGCTGACTGCACCCAGCTCGAACAGCAGCTCTTCCAGGGCCTCGGCATCGCCGGGTTCGACCCGGCATTCCAGTTCGGCAAGACTCATGCGGCCCTCAGTGTGCCTTCAGCTTCTTTTCCAGGTAGTGGATGTCGGTGGCACCCCGCTGGAAATTGGCGTCGTTCATCAGGTCGGAATGCAGGCTGATGTTGGTGCGGATGCCGTCGACGATGATTTCGCCGAGGGCGCCGCGCATGCGCGCGATGGCGATGTCGCGCGTGGTGCCGTGGGCGATCAGCTTGCCGACCATGGAATCGTAATGCGGCGGGACCGCGTAGCCGTTGTAGATATGCGTGTCCATGCGGATCCCGGGGCCGCCCGGCGCGTGATATTGCTGGATGGTGCCGGGGCTGGGGACGAAGGTTGCGGGGTCCTCGGCGTTGATGCGGCACTCGATCGCATGGCCGTGGATGGTGACGTCGTCCTGAGTAATGCCCAGCGGTTCTCCGGCGGCGATGCGGATCTGTTCGCGCACCAGGTCGATGCCGGTGACCTCCTCGGTCACCGTGTGCTCGACCTGCAGCCGGGTGTTCATCTCGATGAAGAAGAACTGCCCGTCCTCGTACAGGAACTCGAAGGTCCCGGCGCCGCGATAGCCGATCTCCTGGCAGGCGCGGATCAGGCGTTCGCTCATGTCGCGGCGCTGTGTGTCGGTGATCTCCGGGGCCGGGGCCTCCTCGATCACCTTCTGGTGGCGGCGCTGCATGGAGCAGTCGCGCTCGCCCAGGCACACCGCGTTGCCGTGGGTGTCCGCGAGGATCTGGAACTCCACGTGGCGCGGGCGCTCGAGGAATTTCTCCATGTACAGGGTGTCGTTACCGAAGCCCTGACGGGCCTCGTTGCGGGTCAGGGAGATCGCGTTGAGCAGCGCACCCTCGGTATGCACCACGCGCATCCCGCGGCCACCGCCGCCGGCGGCGGCCTTCACGATGACCGGGTAGCCGATCTCCCGGGCCAGCTGAAGGTTGGCCTCGGGGTCCTCGCCCAGAGCTCCCCCGGAACCGGGCACACAGGGAACGCCGGCCGAGAGCATGGACTGCTTGGCGGAGACCTTGTCCCCCATCAGGCGGATGGTCTCGGCCTGCGGCCCGATGAACGCGAAGCCGCTGGATTCCACCCGCTCGGCGAAATCGGCGTTTTCCGACAGGAAGCCGTAGCCCGGGTGGATGGCACCTGCGTCGGTCACTTCGGCGGCGGCGATCAGTGCCGGGATGTTGAGATAGCTCTCGTTCGAGGGGGCGGGGCCGATGCAGACCGACTCGTCGGCCAGGCGCACGTGCTTGAGGTCACGGTCGGCGTCGGAGTGTACGGCTACGGTGGCGATGCCCATCTCGCGGCAGGCGCGCAGGACCCGCAGGGCGATTTCGCCGCGATTGGCGATCAGGATTTTTTCAAACATGCTCGGACCTGTGTTCGGCGAAGACGGTGAAGGCTCACGCGATGATGAACAGCGGCTGGCCGTATTCCACCGGATTGCCATTCTCCACCAGGATCTGGCGGACGGTGCCGGCCTGGTCCGCTTCCAGCGGGTTGAGCATCTTCATCGCCTCGATGATGCACAGGGTGTCGCCCACCTCCACCTGCTGTCCGACTTCGACGAACGGCGTGGCGCCGGGGCTGGGGGCGCGGTAGAAGGTGCCGACCATGGGCGCGGTCACGCGGTGGCCCTCGAGTTCCGCGGGTTCTTCCGCCGCTGCTTCCTCGGCCGCGGCCGCGGGAGCGGGCGGTGCGGGCGGCGGCGCGGCGGCCGGCATCGGTGCGGGCTGTGCCTGGGGTACGCCCCCGGGCGAGCGGGTGATGCGCACCGACTCCTCGCCCTCGTTGATCTCGATTTCGTGGATCCCGCTCTCCTCGAGCAGGTCGATCAGTTTCTTGACCTTGCGGATATCCATGGGTGCCTATGACTCCTTGATGGCTGCAATCGCCGCGTCCAGCGCCAGCCGGTAGCCCCGGGGGCCGAAACCGGCCAGGGTGGCGGCGGCGACGTCGGCCAGCAGCGATGTCTGCCGGAACGCCTCGCGGGCATGGACGTTGCTGATGTGGATCTCGTAGAACGGGATCGCGACCCCCAGCAGGGCGTCACGCAGGCTGACGCTGGTGTGGGTCAGTCCGCCCGGGTTGATCAGGATACGGCGCACGTCCTCGCCCGGCGCCGCGTGGATGCGGTCGATCAGGGCGCCCTCGTGATTGCTCTGAAAGCAGTTCAGGCGGATCCCCGCCTCGTGCGCCCGGTTCTCCAGATCCGCCTCGATGTCCGCCAGCGTGGCATGGCCATAGCGCTCCGGCTCCCGCTGTCCGAGCAGGTTCAGGTTGGGGCCGTTGAGCAGCAGGATGGTGGCCATGACGGGAATCGGCGGCGATCCGGACGTGAATGGGGGCGAACGCGCCGGAACATGCCGGCGAATCCATGGCCGCGATTCTGCCGCAGGGAGCGCGGGGTGTCCAGCATCTTTGCCGTGCGCCGGAGCGTGCCCGCGCGGGGTCAGAGGTACTGCTCGAGCCAGCCGTTCAGGTCGTCTTCGGTAACCTCGCCGCGGTGGGTCTCGCGCACGGTCCCGTCACGATCGATGACCACGGTGTAGGGCAGGGCCCCGATCCGGTTGCCGTACTCGGCCTGGACCTCCATGGCCTCGTCCTGCCCGATCAGGATCGGGAATTCGATGCCGTAGGTGGCGACGAACTGCTCGGTGGCCGACTGTTCGTCCACCGCGACCGCGACGATGTTGAAGTCCTCGTCCCGGTATTCTTCCCAGGTTTCCTGAAAGAGCGGCATTTCCTTCTTGCAGGGCGGACACCAGGTGGCCCAGAAGTTGAGTACCACCAGGTCGTCGTCCCACTGGTTGAAGGCCTGCTCCTCGCCCTCCAGGTCCGGCAGGGTGAAGTCGATGCGCGACTCGCCGGTCGGGGTGTCCTCCGGCCCCGCGACGTCGGCGGCATCGACATCCGGGTCGCCGCCGGTCGCGGTGTCGCCGGACCGGTCGTTATCCAGGCAGGCGGTCAGGGCCGGGGCGCACAGCCCGATGGCCAGTGCCAGCCACCAGCGGTTCCCGTTCACGGGCGCACCCCCAGGGCGTTGTCCAGGTGCTCGAGGAAGGCCTCGGCGTTGAGGTATCCGACACGGCGAAACTGCGGCAGCGGTTCGCCGTCGCGGTCGTAGAACACCATCGCGGGCGGGCCGAACAGCTCGAAGTGCTGCATCAGTTCGCGGTGCTCCGAGGTGTTGTCGGTGACGTCGGCCTTCAGCAGATGGACATCCGCGGTGGCGCGGATGACCTCCGGGTCCTGGAAGGTGGTGCGGTCCAGACGCACGCAGTCCACGCACCAGTCGGCGTAGAAGTCGAGGAACACCGGTTCGCCGCGCGAGGCAGCCTCGTCCACCTCGCGTTCCAGGTCCTCCAGGCTGTCGATGTAGGTGAACTCCATCTCCGTCGGTCCGCCGTCCGCGGTGGTGACGGCGGGCTGGCTGAGGGTGGCCAGCGGGCGGGTCATGTCCTTGCCGCCGGTGGCCGCCCCCAGCATCAGCAGGATGCCGTAGATCAGGATCACCAGGCCGATCCCCTTCCACAGGGTGTGCCAGCCGGACTTGCCTTCGGGCAGGCTCTGCAGCGCCCCCATGTACACCGCGACCACGATGAACAGGGTGGCCCACAGGAACATCGCCACTTCGCCCGGGATGACCCGTTCCAGCAGCCAGATGCCCATGGCCAGCAGGCCCACGCCGAACACCGCCTTGATGGTATCCATCCACGGGCCGGCCTTCGGCAGCAGGCGTCCGGCCGAGGTGCCGATCGCCAGCAGGGGAGCGCCCATGCCCATGCTCAGCGAGAACAGGGCGATCCCGCCCAGCACGGCGTCGCCGGTCTGGCTGATGTAGAGCAGGGCTCCCAGCAGCGGTGCGGTGACGCACGGCCCGACGATCAGGGCCGAGAGGAAGCCCATGATACCGGCGCCGAACAGGGTGCCGCCTTCCTGCCGGTTGCTGATGTTCGACAGCTTGCTCTGCACGCCTGCCGGCATCTGCAGGTCGTAGAAGCCGAACATCGACATCGACAGAGCGATGAAGATGGCGACGAAGGTGCCGATGATCCAGGGGTTCTGGAAGGCGGCCTGCAGGTTGGCCCCGGCCATGCCCGCCAGCACCCCGGCTACGGTGTAAGTGAGCGCCATCGCGAGCACGAACACCAGCGAGATGAAGAACGCCTTGCGGGTGTTCATCTCCTTCTGGCCCAGGATGATGTTGGACAGGATCGGGATCATCGGGAACACGCAGGGCGTGAAGGTCAGCAGCAGGCCGAAGCCGAAGAACGCCAGGGCCACCAGCCACACGCGCCCGTCGGCCAGCTGCGCCGCGATGCGGTCCTGTTCCGAGGCCGGAGGGGCGACGGCGTCGTCGTCCTCCGGCGCGGGCTCGCCTTCGTCCGGCAGGGCGGCCGTGTCGGCCTCCGCGGCCAGATCGGCGGCAAAGCTGACCGCGACTTCCTGAGTCAGCGGCGGGTAGCAGATACCCGCGTCCGCACAGCCCTGGTAGTCCACCGCCAGCACGATGTCGGCGACGTCGTCGGCATCGCGCTGCACCGGCACCAGGATTTCCACCTCGTCGCGGAAGATGCGGGTCTCGCCGAAGAATTCGTCCTCGTGCAGCTCGCCGTCGGGCGGGCTGATGTTGCCGGGCTCGATGCCTTCCCCTTCGGCGACGCGCACGTCCAGCTGATCGCGGTAGAGATAGTAGCCGTCGGCGATGTCGAAGCGCAGCACCACGGCGTTCTGGCTGATCGCCTCGGCGGAGGCGGCGAACGCGTCCTCGGGGTCGAGCAGATCCTCGTCCCCGGCGAGGTCGCCGGACATCTGGCCGAGCTCGTCCAGTGCGCCTTCCTCGGCCGCCGTGGTGTCGGCCTCGGCCTCGGCGTCACCCGGCAGGCCCGGCAGGGTGATGGATACGGTCTGGAAGTGCGGCGGGTAACAGATGCCGGCATCCGCGCAGCCCTGCGAGCGTGCGGTCAGCTCGATGGTCTCGTTTTCGGCGGCCAGTACCGGCAGCTCGATGCTGACCTCGCCGCGATAGGTCTCGACCCGCCCGAAGAACTCGTCTTCCTTGATCTCGCCGTCCGGGATCGCCGGATCGCCCAGTTCCAGACCGGGGCTTTCCGGTTCGAATTCGAACTGCTCGCGGTACATGTAGTACTCGTCCGCGATGTCCCAGGTCAGGCGGATGGTGGATTCATCCACCGCCTCGGCACTGATCGCGAAGGCGTCGTCCGGGTCGAGCAGGTCGTCGTCCATGCCGAACTGTGCCGCGGCCACTCCGGGCAGCAGCAACAGCGCGGTGAACAGGGCGGCAAGCCAGTAACGGAGGTTCATCGGGTGCATTCGTGGATCCAGTTCAGGTAGTCGGGCAGTCCGTCCTCGATCGGCAGGGCGATGATTTCGGGGGTGTCGTACGGATGTTGATCGTGCAGGGTGGCCCGAAGTTCGGGCCAGGCCTCGCGCGAGGTCTTGATCAGCAGGGTGACTTCGCTGTCGACCTCGATGCGGCCCTGCCACTGATAGATCGAGCGGCCGGGCGGGAGCATGTGCACGCAGGCGGCGCGGCCGGCCTCGACCAGGTGGCCGGCCAGGCGCTCGGCGGCGTCGGGATCGTCCAGCGTGGTGATGACCAGCCAGGCCGGTGCGGGGTCGGATTCGCTCATGGTGATGTGCGTCCTCCTGGTTCAGTCCGGATGCTCATTCCAGGCCGAGTTCGATCCGTGCCGCCTGGTCCGCCCGCGGGGCGAGGCCATCCGGGGGCGTGAACTCGACCCGCAGACGATAGGCGGGGTCGTCCTCTTCGCCGCTGCGCTCCCAGTCCACGTGCACCACCCGGCCGTCGACGCGGGTGTCGTTCAGGATGACCGTAACCGGGTGCCCGGGTTCCAGGCGTGCGGCGGTATCCGCGTCCACGCGGCCGCGTGCATGCATCGGATCGTCGCGTCCGATCACCGCGAGAACCGGCGGAACCAGCGCGGGGTTCACGTATTCGTTGCGGGTGACGTCCAGGCGCAGCACGCGGCCCTCTCCGGGCGCGGCGATCTCGGTGTCGTGCAAGTCCGCGCGGGCCTGGCGGACCCGGGCACGGGCCTCGGTCAGGCGCGATTCGGCCGCGGTGTGGTCGATTCGGGCCAGTTCCAGTTCGCGCTCGGCGATCAGGGTCTGGTCGTACAGGTCGCGGGCCTTGCGCAGTTCGCGTTCGGTTTCCGATGCTTCCAGCTCCAGGCGTTCGACCTCGGCCTGCGCTGCGGACAGTTCCGCACGGGCCCGGCGATCGTCGATGCGGAACAGGGTGTCATCTTCCATCACCCGGTCGCCGGGCCGGACCCCGATCTCCCGGACCTGGCCCGCGACGGGCGCGGTGATCCGGTACTGCTCGCTCCAGGCGAGCTCCGCGTCCACAGTCTGGGCGCCCGCGGCCGGGCTCAGCAACAACAGCGCGAGGCTCGCGCCGATCGCCCGCCGGGTGGTGTGCGGGATGGGGTGAATGCGGGTGTTCATGGGGTCCCTCCAAAGGCGGTGGCGTCGGCGGCGAACGGACTCAGGTCTTCGCGGCCGGTCAGCAGGGCAAGGCGTTCGTAGGCCAGGGCCAGCTCGAATTCGGTACGGGCATTGAAATGCGCGGCCGCGCTCTGCTGGACCATGGAGTCGCCGAGATCGGCCTCGTCTTCCATCTGATAGAGATAGCGCGCGCGGCTGATGTAGAGGTCGCGGTAGTCCATGCGTGCCAGTGCCTCGTCGCGTTGCACCTCCAGGGTCCGGATTTCGTGCACGAGTTCACGCACCCGGTTGCGGGCCCGGAGCATGGCCTGGTCGCGTTCGGCCTCGGCTTCCCGGCGCTGGGCCACCGCGCGGCCGACACGGGCATCGCCGCGGCGCCCCTCGAACAGCGGCACCTCCAGCACCAGCGCGGCGGCAAAAGGGTTGCGGTCTCCGCCGAACTCCTTGTTCCAGTAGCCGGTCTCGGCCTCGGCATACAGCCGCGGGCGGCTTTCACTGCGGGCCGCCTGCACGCGGCCGGTAGCGGCCTCGACCCGCTGCCGTTCGGCGGCCAGGGCCGGGCTGCCGGACTCCAGGTCCGCCAGCAGGCTGCGCAGCTCCGGAAGCTCGGGCAGGTCCAGCGGCAGCGGCGGACCGAGGACGTCGGCCGGCGGGCGTCCGCGGTGATGCAGGGCCTCGGCCAGCTCCGCGCGACTGCGCTGCTGGCGGTACAGCGAGCGTTGCCGCTGGGTGAAGTGTTCCTGGTATTCCGCTTCCGCCTCGAACAGGTCGATGTCGGAGACCTGGCCCAGCTCGTTGCGCTCCTGCATGCGTTCGAGGGTCACGAATGCGGCGGCCATGGCTTCGGTGTCGCGGGCGAAGGCCAGATCGGCGAGGACCACGTCGAAGTAGCGCTCCAGGACCTCCAGGCGGTGCCGGGCGAACGCCAGCCATTCCTCCTGGCGTGCGGCTTCCACCGCGCTGGCCCCGGCCTCCTCGCGCGCCCGGGAGTGGCCGAAGTCGCTCAGCAGCTTGCGCGCGACCAGGGTTGCGCGCGAGTCGTTGTTGCGGTCGTCGGCGATGTTGTCGTTGGGCTCGATCCAGCGTGCTTCCAGGCGCGCGTCCACGCGCAGGTCACGGTCGGCGCGCGTGGCTTCCAGCTCCGCTTCGGCCGCTTCGCGTCGGGCGCGGGCCTGCTGCACGCGGGGGTGCATCGCATTCACCGCCTCGATGGCATGCTGCAGCCGCAGGGGCTGGGGCAGCGGCTCGATGTCCGGCACCACCTCGGCCGACGCGGGACCGCCCGTGCCGACGGCCAGCACGAGGCACGCCGTCAGGAGGGCGCCGGCACGGCGCCCCCGGACAGGGAGACGAGGAGTCATGTCCGCTCCTTTGCGTTCAGCGGCCGCGCTGCTCGCGGCGGAAGCGATTGAAGTTGGTTTCTTCGTGGTGCCCCTCGGCGACAAAGCGCCCCAGGGTCAGGAATTCGTCCGCATCGCGGGTGGCCCCGGTAAAGCGGTGGATCGGTTCGCCGTCCAGGTCGAAGAACTGAAAGACGGGCGTGGCGCGCACGCGGAAGTCGCGCGTGGCGAAATCGGCCATCCGCCGGGTCTCGCCGTCGAAGTTGGTGATCTCGACGTCGCCTTCGATGTCCACGCTGAAGATGGCGAAGTGTTCGCGGTAGTAGTCCTGCACCTGCGGCTGATTGAGCACCTGGTTCTTCATGCGGTGACAGAAAGGACAGGCATCCATCTCGAAGAAGATCAGGATGCCCTTCTTGCCTTCCTCGCGAGCAAGATCGAGCTCTTCCTGGAAATCGCCGAACGTCGGCTGGAAGAAGTGTTCTTCCGGATCACGCGGGTCGTCCTGGGCGACGGCCGTTCCGGCCAGCATGAACGCGAGGGTCAGCAGCAGGACCGGAATCACTCGTTGGTACAGCGGGCTGCGTTTCATGTGGCCTCCTTCCTCCGGTGGGCGTCTTCTGTCATTGAGACGCAGGGGAGGGTCGCGAAATTCCGGGGTCACGGCAAGGGAACCCGGCCGAATCGACACCCGTACCCGTGACGTGCTCCAATGATCGCCTCTTTGTCGAATCCTCCTCGCGATGCGCAATCCCCTGTTACCGCTTCTGGTCTTTCTCGGTTTCATCCTGCTCGAGATCTTCGGGTTCGCCTGGGTCGGGGATGCCGTCGGTGCGCTCGCCACGGTGGCGCTGGTCGTGGCGACCGCGGCCGGCGGGATGGTGCTGTTCCGGGTGCAGGGCTTCTACCACTGGCGGCGGCTGCAGCAGAGCCTGGCGCGCGGCGAGGTCCCCGCGCGCGGTCTGCTGGAGGGCTGGCTGCTGATGGCGGCCGCGGTGCTCCTGCTGGTCCCGGGATTCTTCTCCGATGCGGCCGGGGCCGTACTGCTGGTGCCACCACTGCGCCGGTTGATTGCCGCGGGCATCCTGCGCCGCGGTCTGGTGCGCGCCCGGACCGGCCCGTTCCAGGGATCCGGCCATGACGCCGGCGGCCCGATCGAGGGCGAGTTCCGCCGGCACGATGACGAGGCCGGCGGCCGCGACGTGCTCGATCACGATTCCGGCGACGACGATCGGCGTCGCTGACCCCTTTCCGGACGCGTTTCCGTGCTCTTGACTCGTGTTCGTTCGCCCCTATGATTAGCACTCGTTGCGGGTGGCTGCTAACAGGGCATCCATCCGGTTCCCTCAGACCCCTGTTATGAACAGACAGAAAGGAGTTTCCACCATGAATCTGCGGCCTTTGCACGATCGCGTGATTGTGAAGCGCATGGAAGAAGAACGCACCACGCCCGGCGGCATCGTGATCCCGGATTCGGCGGCCGAAAAGCCGATCCGCGGTGAAGTCGTGGCCGTGGGCAACGGCAAGATCCTGGACAACGGCGAGAAGCGCGCGCTGGACATCAAGGCCGGCGACAAGGTGCTGTTCGGCAAGTACTCCGGCACCGAGGTCAAGGTCGACGGCGAAGAAGTCCTGGTGATGCGCGAAGACGACATCATGGCCGTCATCGAGGGCTGAGCCCGCATTCGCGTCACGTAGTTTTATTCAATTTCAGGAGCAGAATCCGACATGAGTGCAAAAGAAGTCCGCTTTGGCAACGATGCCCGTACCCGCATGGCCAAGGGTGTGAACACCCTCGCCAACGCCGTGAAGGTCACCCTCGGTCCGAAGGGCCGCAACGTGGTGCTCGACAAGGCCTTTGGCGCCCCGACCGTGACCAAGGACGGCGTGTCCGTGGCCAAGGAAATCGAACTGGAAGACAAGTTCGAGAACATGGGCGCGCAACTGGTCAAGGAAGTCTCCTCGCAGACCTCCGACAGCGCCGGTGACGGCACCACCACCGCGACCGTGCTGGCCCAGTCCATCGTGCACGAAGGCATGAAGGCCGTGACCGCCGGCATGAACCCGATGGACCTGAAGCGGGGCATCGAGAAGGCCGTGACCTCCGCCACCGAGGAGATGAAGAAGCTCTCCAAGCCGTGCACCGAGCACAAGGCCGTGGCCCAGGTCGGTTCCATCTCCGCCAACTCCGACACCGCCGTGGGCGAGATCATCGCCGACGCGATGGACAAGGTTGGCAAGGAAGGCGTGATCACGGTCGAGGAAGGCTCCTCGCTGGAGAACGAACTGGACGTGGTCGAGGGCATGCAGTTCGACCGCGGCTACCTGTCCCCGTACTTCGTCAACAACCAGCAGAGCATGAGCGCCGAGCTGGATGATGCCTACATCCTGCTGGTCGACAAGAAGATCTCCAACATTCGCGAGCTGCTGCCGGTGCTGGAAGGCGTCGCCCAGAACAGCAAGCCGCTGCTGATCATCGCCGAGGACATCGAGGGCGAGGCCCTGGCCACGCTGGTGGTGAACTCCATGCGCGGTATCGTCAAGGTCGCCGCCGTGAAGGCGCCCGGCTTCGGTGACCGCCGCAAGGCCATGCTGCAGGACATCGCCGTGCTGACCGGTGGTCAGGTGATCTCCGAAGAGGTCGGCCTGTCGCTGGAGAAGGCCACGGTGGAAGACCTGGGCCGCGCCAAGAAGGTGCAGGTGTCCAAGGAAAACACCACCATCATCGACGGTATGGGCAACAACGACGACATCCAGGGTCGTGTCAGCCAGATCCGCAAGCAGATCGACGAAGCTACCTCCGACTACGACAAGGAAAAGCTGCAGGAACGCGTGGCCAAGCTGGCCGGCGGTGTTGCGGTGATCAAGGTCGGTGCGGCCACCGAGGTCGAGATGAAGGAGAAGAAAGCGCGCGTCGAGGACGCCCTGCACGCCACGCGTGCGGCCGTCGAGGAAGGCGTGGTGCCCGGCGGTGGTACCGCGCTGCTGCGGGCCTGCAACGCCATCCGCGAGCTCAAGACCGACAACGAGGAGCAGAACGCCGGCATCAACATCGCCCGCCGCGCGATGGAAGAGCCGCTGCGCCAGATCGTCTACAACACCGGTGACGAGCCGTCCGTGGTCCTCAACCAGGTGCTGGAAGGCGAGGGCAACTACGGCTACAACGCCGCAACCAGCGAGTTCGGCGACATGATCGAGATGGGCATCCTGGATCCGACCAAGGTGACCCGTTCGGCGCTGCAGAACGCGGCATCGGTCGCGGCCCTGATCATCACCACAGAGGCGATGGTGGCCGATCTGCCGAAGAGCGACGACAACGCCGGCGGTGGCGGCGGTGACGACATGGGCGCCATGGGTGGCATGGGCGGAATGGGAGGCATGGGCGGCATGATGTAATGCCGGCCCGGCCTCACCGGTCAGCCCTCGGGACCCCGCTTCGGCGGGGTCTTTTTGATGGAGGCGCCGTCAAAATGTCTCATGTACGGCACAGCGTTGTGACATCGAGACAGAATCCACGCTTGATTGCGTGCAAAACCGTGAATGGTGTGCCACTATCAAGGCGATGTGGAAGGTCCGGGCCGTGAGCCGTCCTTCCGTCCGGATAGGGCCGGGATCGGTGTGCAGGCGTCGCTTCCTGAATTCCCGCAATCCGTCGTCATCGTTTCTCCAAGGAGGCAAAGAATGAATCAGAAGCTTGTCAAGAACCTGCTGGCCGCCTCGGTGGCCTCACTCATGTTCGGCGCGGCCGGCCAGGCCGTGGCGGGCAGCCACTCCAACCCCGCCGCCAATGTCACCGACTCCTCCGGTGCCGTGGTCATCGACGGTTCCGGCGAGTGCGTGCGGACCTCGAGCTGGGCGCCCGAGTACGTGCGCCATTCGCAGTGCGCCGGCTACATCGAAGAAACCGCCGAAGCGCCCGAGCCGGATCCGGAACCCGCTCCGGCCCCGAGCCCCGAGCCGGAATTCGAAACCACGACCCTGAGCGCCGAAGTGCTGTTCGAATTCGACAGCGCCGAGCTGCGTTCCGAAGGCCGTGCCGAGCTGCGTGACCTGGTGGCCGACCTGACGGCCGAAGGTGCCTCGTACACCTCCGTGCTGGTCGAGGGTCACACCTGCACGATCGGTCCGGCCGATTACAACCAGGGCCTGTCCGAGCGTCGCGCGCAGAGCGTGGCGGACTTCCTCGCTTCCGAGGGCATCCGCGAGAGCGACATCGAGTCCATGGGTCATGGCGAAGACCGTCCCACCGCGGACAACTCCACCCGCGAAGGCCGCGAGGCCAACCGTCGCGTGGAAGTGACCTCCGACGTGGAGCGCCGGGTCGACTGATCCGGACCGCACCGTAGCGGAGACTCGAACCCCCGGTCGTGTTTTGCGACCGGGGGTTTTTTTGCTCCTGTGGCCGCGGTGTCAGCGCTCGTGGCGGTAGATGAGGTCGATCGCCTGGCCCTCGCTGCCCGAGGAGGTCTCCACGCTCAGCGAACGGGTCAGTTCATAGCGCAACAGTACCCGCGAGGTGTTGTCGAACAGCCCGACCGTATACCGCAGCAGCAGCCGTGGCGACAGGTAGAGCCCCAGGGTCAGCGCGCTCTGGTCGAGGCCGCCATCGGTGTCCAGCTCCACTTCGTCCAGGCCCAGCTCCGAGCCGATGCGCTGGGTGATCATCGCCCCCTGTTCCAGGCCCCAGCCGGCGGCTGCGGCGGCCAGCAGGTTGCCGTCGGATTCCGATGCCCCGGACAGCGGCCGGCCGGTCAGCAGGTAGGACAGGGCCTCGGTCTCGTCCATCGGCGGTTCGGAGAAGATCCGGCTGCGCAGGGCATCCGGGGTGCCGCCGATCTCCAGGCCCACGGTCACGTTGTATTCGGGCACCCGGCGTACCGCACGCAGGTCGAGATCGGGCGCCTCCGGCGGTCCCTGGAACAGCAGGATGCCGCGGTCGATCTGCAGGTCCTGGCCGTAGGAGGTGTATTCGCCCTCGGGGATGCGGATCTCGCCGAACATCTGCGTCGGGCGTCCGGTGACCTGTTCCACATCCACTTCGCCGGCAAAGCGGGCCGTCAGGCCGAAGCCGTCGAAGCGTACGTCATCGCCCAGATGCAGGCGCACGCGGATATCGATGGGAAACGCCGCCGTACGCTCCTCTTCCTCACCGACGATGACCTGGTCGCCCGATACCCGCACCGCGCCCGGCGGCAGGTCGGGCGGGCGCAGGCGGGCGCGCGGCACGCTGATGCCGCCACGGATCGCCAGGCCCTCGTCCGGGCGGAAGCGGATGCGCAGGGCCGGATCGATCAGGGCCTCGGCATCGGCGCGGTTGACCGCCAGGAAGTCTTCCCCGTCGACCCGCAGCAGGACCTGCGGGCCGTCCTCGCCGAGATCGGCGCGGCCGTCGAGGTCGATCCGGCCCTCGCCGGACTCCAGTGCCCCGCTGATGGTCATCTCGCGCGCGGACAGGACATCGGCGCGCAGTTCCGGGATCGCCACGTCGATGCCCGCCTCGGGGATCGTGACCCCGCCATCGTGGAAGCGCAGTCCGCCTTCCACCAGCGGGTCCTGCAGCGGCCCGTCCAGTCCCAGCGCCAGCTCGAACGCGCCGCGCAGGTTCTCGATCTCCGGGCTGGTGGCCGCGAGCCAGGCAAGATCCTCCAGGCGCGCCTCCAGGTCGCCCTGAATGCGCGTCACCCCGTCTTCCTCGCGCAGGGCGATATCGGCCCGGGCCATGCCGTTGTCGAGGAAGTCCAGGCGCAGCGCGGCATCCACGTCCCGGTCGCGCACCCGGGCCGTCAGTCGGGTGTCCCGCCACGGGACCTCCTGCAGGAGGTCGTCGCCGTCGCGTACCTGCAAAACGCCATCGCTCGGGGTGACGGCGAGATCCGCATCCAGCCGGCCGTCGGCGTTCAGACGCCCGTCGGCCTCCGCATCCACGGTGCCCTGCAGGGCCAGTTCCGGGGGCAGCAGCGGTTGCAGCCAGGCCAGGTCGATGGCTCCCAGGCGGGTGGCGAAGCTCGCCTCCCCGGAGGGCTCCAGGCGGCCTTCGGCGCAGATCTCGCCGCCGTCGCGTTGCAGGCACAGCCGTTCCAGGCGCGCCGACTCGGGACCGCCTTCCACCGCCACCGGCCCCGCCAGTGACCAGCGTCCGGCGAGCGGCTGGTCGAGCGTGAGCTGCTGGATGCGACCCTTCCAGTGCAGCGCTTCGGTGTCCAGACCGCCATCCACGGCCAGCTCCAGCTGGCCGAATTCGGCGGCCTCCAGATCCAGCCGCGCCCGATGCTCGCCGGCGGTGCCATCGGCGCTCAGCCGCAGGCGTTCGATCAGGGTTTGCCCCGCGCTCGCGACCCCGTGCAGGCTCAGGTCGATCTCGGCCGGGGCGGTTTCCGCGAGCCCGGTGTCCGCCTCCAGTTCCAGCCGTTCCAGGGCGAAGTCCTCGTAACGCAGTTGCGCGCCGCGGCCGCGGGCGGTGATCCGCGGCGCCTCGCGTTCGCCATGCAGGCGGGCATCCAGCTCGAGTTCGCCACCCAGTCCCGGCATCAGGGCGTCCAGCCCGGGTGCCTGCAGCGCGAGGTCCAGGTCCAGGGTGTCGGCCACGCGCCCCGCGATCCGGGCCCGGTTGTCCCCCAGCCCGAGTACGAGCTCGCGGATGTCGAGGATCTCGTCTTCCAGGCGCAGTTCGCCGCTCCCGGACACCGGCTGCTCGCGCAGATGGCCGTCGAGCCGGCGGATGCGGGCCTCCACCGTCGGTCCGTCTTCCGGGTCCAGCCGGCCCGCGGTGTGCAGGTCCAGGGCAAGGCGCCCGGGGAAATCGGGGGCGGCCAGGCCGGGATCGAGCTCGCGCGCGCGCAGGTCGAGGTCCCAGTCCAGGCCGGCGCCGTAGCCCACCTCGCCGCTCAGGCCCAGGTGCGCTCCGGGGTCGCTGCGCAGGTTGAGCTCACGGATGCGGGCGCGCTGGGCGTCCAGCTCCACGCGGCCGTCGCCGCGCACCCCGACCCCCTGTGCGCTCGCCTCCAGCGCGGTCAGCGCCAGGCCGGCATCGAAATCGGCCTCGGCCGGTGCCAGGGCGCCGGTCAGGGCGAGCCGCAGGCGGTCCAGCCGGGCATCGGCATCGGGCCGGAACTGCGCCGCATCCACTCCCTCGAGGTCGAGGTCCAGGGCGAACGGCCAGCGGGTCTCGGGATCATCGGCCGCCGCCTGCAGCCCGTCCAGGTGCCCCTGCAGGCTCAGGCGGGCATCGCCCAGCGCGAAACTTCCCCGCTCGAAGCGGGCGCGGCCTTCGGCCAGCAGCAGGTCCAGCTCGCCGGTCAGCGGCTGGTCTTCGAAATGGCCGTCCAGCTCGGTGAGGGTGACGGCGGCTTCCAGCGCGGCCAGCGGATTTTCCGCCGCCAGCGGCAGGCGTCCCCGGCTGCTCGCGCTCAGGCGCCGGATTCCGGCATCCAGCTCCGGCATGTCGTCCAGTGCCGTTTCCAGCGCCGCGAGGTCGAGCGCGTCGAGGTCCAGACCGAGGTCCCAGGTGAGGTCATCGGCGAACCCCGCGTCGCCCCTGACAGTGAGGTTCCCCGCCGCGGAGCGCAGAGCCAGGGTCTCCAGGCGGGCGGATTCCAGGTCGCCGTGCGCCGCGAGCAGCAGGTCCAGTGCGGGCCAGGGTTCCATGCGCGCGCCGGCGGTCAGATCCAGGTCCCATTCGTCCGGCGTGGCGCTGGCACGCAGCCGGCCGGCATCGATGGCCAGCCGGGTCTCGGGATCCGGCACCAGCTCGAAGGCTTCCCACGCATGCTCCAGCTCCAGCATCGGATCCGCGAGGGCGCGGTGGAGGGTCGCGCGGGTCTCCATCCGCGGGCCGGCCTCGACCACGTGGTCGAGGTGCAGGCTTTGCAGCAGTTCGCCCTCGAGCGTCAGCGAGCCCCGGGCGTCGTCACGCTCCAGCAGTTCGCCGGCTGCATCGGGGAGCCGCAGTAACCACCGGCCTCCGGCCTCCAGCGGATAGTCGCCGCGGGCCCGCAGCCGGGCATGCAGGCTCAGTTCGAGTTCCGGTTCCGGCAGGGCCAGGTCCAGGTGGTGGAGGTGGAAGCGGGTGCCGCGCGCGCTCAGTCGCGCCTGCATGCGTGTCATCGCAAACAGTTCCTCGCCGGCGCGCGTGACCCGGAAGTCGGTCAGATGCACCCGGTCGAGGTGGACGCCCAGCAGCGGGATCCGGATGCGGTCGGGCAGTTCCAGGGGCAGGGGGAGTTCCCCGGGTGCGTCCGCCTCGTCATCCGGTGTCTCGGGCAGATCCACCCGCACCCCGCGCGCACCGAGTTCGCCGAGGCGCAGATCGAGGGCGAGCAGTCCCGCCGGGTCCAGCGCCACCCGTGCCTCGTCGACCGCGATCGAGGGTCCTTCCGGCAGTTCGAGCGAGAGCCCGCGCACGGCGAACCCCCGGAACAGCGTACCCTCGACTTCCGCGATGCTCAGATCTACCGGGGCGTGGCGTTCGGCCTGTTCGGCCAGCCAGCGCGTCCCGGATTCGCTGGACAGCAGGGCGGCGAGGCCGGCGAGCGCGCCGAGCAGCAGGAGCACCAGTATGCCGGTCGCGCGGGCGCCGATGCGCAGCCAGCGGCTCAAAGGTCCGGCCCCATGGAAAAGTGAATGCGGAAGTCGTCGTCCGAATCCGGTCCGTGGGCCAGATCGAGACGGATCGGACCCACCGGCGAGCGCCAGCGCACGCCGATCCCGCCGCCGTAGACCGTGTCGAAGTCGGAGAAGTCGTCGAAGGCGTTGCCGGCGTCCACGAAGATCGCCGCGCTCCAGTCCCCGAACACCGGGATCTCGTATTCGGCACTGCCCACCAGGCGGTGTCGTCCGCCGATGATGTCGCCGTCGTCGTTCTTCGGCCCCAGTTTCTGGTAGCCATAGCCGCGGATGGAACCGTCGCCCCCGGCGAAGAAGCGCAGGGAACTGGGCAGTTCGCGCACCGAATCGACCTCGGTGAAGCCGGCATCGGCGCGCAGCAGCGCGCGTCCCGGTCCCAGACCGCGGATGTAGCGGGCGTTGCCGCGCACCTGGGCGAAGCTGGTGGTGGAGAGGAGTTCCTCCGCGGCCCCCTGGACCGTGCCCTCCAGGCGGTAGCCCCGGCGCGGGGTCATCGGGTCGTCGGCCTCGGTGCGGCTCACGCGATACGACGGGATCAGCAGCTTCGAGGTGTCGGTCTGGTCGCCGACGGTGTAGTCCTCGTACTCGTAGCGCACCATCTCGGTGGTCTGCCAGCCGGAGTCGCGCTGCAGTACGCGGCTGGTGCCCAGCTGGAAGCGGTCGAACTGCTGGGTGCCGGTGTCCTCGGTGCGCCAGGAGGTGAACAGGTTCAGGCGTTCGCGCAGCGGATCGCGCAGCGGGATCTCGTAGTTGAAGGCCACGCCGGAACGCACGGGCGAGGCCTCCACCTCGCCGGTATAGCGGTGACCGCGGCGGTTGGCATAGCGGTTTTCCATGCCGAAGCGGGTGCGCGGGCCGATGTCGGTGGAATAGCCGATGCCGGCCTCGAAGGCCAGGCGGTTGCGCGGTTCCAGTTCGACCATCACCGGTACGCGGCGCTCCTCGGCCTCGTCACGCAGCGGGCGCACGCGCACCGATTCGAAATAGCCGCTGTTGTTGAGATTGCGCTGCAGTTCGATGATCCGCGCCGAGGCATAGGGCTCCCCGGGTTCGAACGGCAGCAGACGCTGCATGAAACGCCCGCGCAGGATGTCCTGCTCGATGCGGATCTCGCCCAGCTGGTAGCGCGGGCCGGTATCCATGTGCAGGCGGATGGAAGCGGTACGCTCTTCGGTGTCCACCTCCAGGCGGCGCATGGTGAGCTCGGCATCGAAATAACCGCGTTCGGCGGCCACCCGGGTGAGGCGCGAACGCAGGGCCTCGTAGCGGTCATGGCGCAGCACGTCGCCGGTGGCGATCTGTGTCTGCATCAGGATGGCTTCGAACGCCGGGTCCGTGCGGCCCTCTCCCTCTACCCGCAGGTCCAGCGATTCCACCGTGGTGGGCGGGCCGGGGTCGAAGGTCAGGTTCAGGGTCCAGCAGGGGTCCGCGTCGCGTTCCAGCGACAGTTCCAGCTCCGGATGGTAGTGGCCGATGGCACGCAGGGCGTCGCGGGCGCGGCTTTCGGCGTCGCGCAGCACCCGGCTCTCGCGGAATTCGGGCAGCTCGCAGCGCTGGCGCGCAAGGTCGAGGGTTGCCTCGATGTTGTCGCGCTGTTCGGCGGTGCCGCCCTCCAGTACCAGGCGGGGCCGCTCGTCACCGGCTGCCGGGGAGGTCAGCAGGGGCAGGGCCCCGAGCAGGGCCGCGAGGAGGAGGCGGCGCAGCCGGACGAATGGCGGGATGAGAATCATCGATGACGGGTCACGCGATCACGGGGCAACGGCCGAATGTTGCCGACAGGTTCGGTCCATGTTTCTCCGAGTGACAAGGCGGGTCGCGGGTTCCGCTCCCCGGTGTTCAGCGGGAGGGGTCAGCCGCCGGGGCAGTCGACGCCACTTTCCCGCGAGAATACCACCAGATGGGAGAAATCCAGGCGCAGGCGGACATGCTCGCCGATCACGAAGTTGTCGTGCGACGGTGCCATGCACTGCACGCTGAGGCCGTCGGGCAGGCGCAGGGTGTAGAGGAAATCCGCGCCGCGGAAGGCCTTGTCCAGGACCTCGGTGCGGACCTCGCCGTTCTCGTTGTCGATGGCGATGTCGTCCGGGCGTACCAGCACGTCGACCGCGGTGCCGGGGGCGAGGTCCTCCGACAGCGGGCCCTGCAGGTGGCCCAGGGCGGTGTCGACCTGATTGCCGGGTTCCACCATGCCGGGGATCAGGGTGCCTTCGCCGATGAAATCCGCGACGAAGCGGTTGGCCGGCCGGTGATAGAGGTTGTAGGCGCTGTCCAGCTGGGCGATGCGCCCCTCGTGGATGACGGCGATGCGGTCGGCGAAGGCGAACGCTTCGTTCTGATCGTGGGTTACCAGGATCGCCGTGGTGTTCTCCGCGCGCAGGATCTCGCGCACTTCGCGCGCCAGTTCGCCGCGCAGCTCGACGTCCATGCTGGAAAAGGGTTCGTCCAGAAGCAGCAGGCCCGGGCGTGGTGCCAGGGCACGGGCCAGGGCGACGCGCTGTTGCTGTCCCCCCGACAGCGCGTGTGGATAGCCTGGTTCATAGCCGATCAGGCCGACCAGCCGCAGGAGCTGTCGCACCCGTTCGTCCTGCTTCGCGCGGCTCCAGTGGCGGATGCCGAAGCGCAGGTTGTCGCCTACCGTCAGATGCGGGAACAGGGCGAAATCCTGGAACACCATGCCCACGCCGCGCTTTTCCGGAGGCACGGTGAAACCGGGGTCGCTCATCGTTCGACCGTTCATGCGGACCTCACCGCGCATCACCGGCTCGAAGCCGGCGATCGCGCGCAGCAGGGTCGTCTTGCCGCAGCCCGAGGGCCCGAGGAGGCAGCCGATCTGGCCTTCGGGAAGCTGCAGTGACGCGTCGTGGACGACGGGCTGTCCGTCGTAGCCGATGTCGATGTGGTCGAGATCCAGAAGCGGTGTATGGGGTACCTGCATCAGCGGTCCTGTGCTTCGTCGGCGGACGGATTCATGGTGGCGCCGGCGGGCGCTGCCAGTGCTCGCGAACGTGGCCGGCGGCCGGGGTCCTCGGCAGGTTCGTCTGCCGGCGCGCCCTGGCCGGGGCGCGAGCGCCCGATGGTCGTCGACAGGAGGATAACCGGAACCAGCCCGACCAGCACGATGGCGAGCGCCGCGCTGGAGGACTCCCGCAGGCGCTCGTCCCCGGCCAGCTCGAAGGCCCGCACCGCCAGGGTGTTGAAGTCGAACGGACGCAGGATCAGCGTCGCCGGCAGTTCCTTGAGGACGTCGACGAACACCAGCAGCAGGGCGGTCAGCAGCGTGCCGCGCATGATCGGCATATGGACCCGCCACAGGGTCTTGACCGGGTGCAGCCCGAGCGAACGCGCGGCGTCATCCATGCTCGGCTGGATCTTGCCCAGGCCGGCCTCGACGGTCTGCAGCGACACCGCGAGGAAGCGCACGGCGTAGGCGAACAGCAGCGCGAACACCGTGCCGGACAGCAGCAGCCCGGTGCTGACGCCGAAGGTGTCGCGCATGACACTGTCCAGCGCGTTGTCGAAGGCCGCGAACGGGATCATGATGCCGATCGCGATCACGGTGCCCGGTACCGCGTAGCCCATGCCGGCGATGCGGACCGCCACGTGGGTGATCCGCCCCCCCTCCATGCGCTGGGCGTAGGCGAGCACGAGGGCCAGCGCGACCGCGATGATCGCGGCGGCGATGGCCAGCCAGAAGGTGTTGAACACCAGTCCGGCGAAACGCGGATTCATCCACTGGTCGGTGGTCTGGAACGCCCAGATGGCCAGCTGCACCGTGGGGATCAGGAAGCCGAACAGAACCGGCAGCAGGCAGGCGAGGAAGGCGCCGGAGGCCTTCCAGCCGCGCAGGCGGTAGCGCGGCAGCGTGGAATAGCGGCGACTGGTGTGGTGGAAGCGGGCCTTTGCGCGCGACCAGCGCTCCAGCAGGATCAGCACGAACACGAAGCTCAGCAGCACGGCCGCCAGCTGGGCGGCTGCGGCCGGGTCGCCGAGCCCGTACCAGGTGCGGAAGATGCCCGTGGTGAACGTGCTGACGCCGAAATAGGCCACGGTGCCGTAGTCGGCCAGTACCTCCATCAGTGCCAGGGTCAGCCCGGCGATGATCGCCGGACGGGCCAGGGGCAGGGCGACCCGCCGAAAGCCCTCCCAGGGGCCGGCGCCCAGAGTGCGCGAGACCTCCAGCACGCAGACCGACTGTTCCAGGAAGGCCGCCCGGCTGAGCAGGTAGACGTAGGGGTAGAGCACCAGCAGCAGCATGACCATGGCGCCGCCCAGCGAGCGGATCTCGGGGAACCAGTACTCACCGTAGCCCAGCCCCGTGAGCTCGCGGATCAGCCCCTGCACCGGCCCGGAAAAGTCGAGCATGCCGGTGTAGGTATACGCGATGATGTAGGCGGGCATCGCCAGCGGCAGCATCAGGGCCCACTGGAAGACCGAGCGGCCCGGGAACTCGCACATGCTGATCAGCCAGGCCACCGGCACGCCGATGAGCAGTACGCCGATCCCCACCCCGACCAGCAGTACCAGGGAGTTGGTGACATAGTCGGCCAGCACCGTCTGGCGCAGGTGTTCCCAGACCTCGCCGGCGGGGATGAACACGTGTCCGAAGATCACCAGCACCGGCAGGGCGAGGACCAGCGCGGTGATCACCGCCACCAGCGACCACGGGCTGAGCGGCAGCCGCGGACGGCGGAAGGCGGGCATGCGTGCCCCGGTGCTGGTGACGGAATCGGTCATGGAGTGCAAATAGTAAAGGTTCTTGTTTCGAATTCCATGGGTGCCCCCGCAGTCTGCGGGGAGTACGGCCACTGCCGCGTTCCGGGGGGCACACACAAGCGCCCCGACCAGGGCATGGTCGGGGCGCTGCAGGGGTCTCCGGGTCAGGCGGGATCAGCGCCAGCCGCCGCGGTCCATGATGCGCACGGCCTCGGCGTTGTTTTCGCCCAGGATGTACAGCTCGATGTCGTCGGAGACGAAGTCGCCGAAACCGGCGAGGATGTCGCTGGTCGGGACATCGTCACGGATCGGGTATTCCTGGTTGGCTTCGGCGTACCACTCCTGGGCCGATTCCGATGTCAGGTACTCGATCAGCCGGACCGCGTTCTTCTGGTTGGGGGCATGGGCCGTGACGCCCGCGCCGGAGATGTTCACGTGGGTGCCACGACCGTCCTGATTGGGCCAGAAGACCCCGATCTGCTCGGCCACTTCGCGATCACGCCCTTCGCCTTCCAGCATCATGCCGAGGTAGTAGGTGTTGGCGATGGCGATGTCGCACACGCCGTCGGCCGCCGCGCGGATCTGGTCGCGGTCACCTCCCTGCGGACGCCGGGCCATGTTGGCCACGATGCCTTCCACCCATTGCTGGGCGGCATCTTCGCCCTCGCTGGCGATCATGGAGGCGACCAGCGACTGGTTGTAGACATTGTCGGAAGAACGGATGCAGATCCGGCCTTCCCACTGCGCGTCGGTCAGGGCCTCGTAGGTCGACAGCTCGGACGGGTCGACACGGTCGGTGTGGTACATGATGGGCCGGGCGCGCATGGACAGGCCGAACCACTCGCCATCCGGGTCGCGGTAGCGCTCGGGGACGTTGTTTTCGAGGGTTTCGCTCTCGATCCCCTGGAGTACCCCGGCCGCGTGAGCCTGGTGCAGACGTCCGGCGTCCGTGGTGATGAACACGTCGGCGGGCGAATTGCGGCCTTCCTGCCGCAGCCGCTGGAGCAGAGCGTCGGCACCCCCGGTCACCAGATTGACCTCGATCCCGGTCTCGTCGGTGAAGTCTTCCAGCAACGGCTGGATGAGCTGTTCCTGGCGTGCGGAATAGAGGTTGACCTCTCCGGCGCCCGCGGCGCCGTTATCGGCGTCGGGGCCACAGCCAGCAAGCGGCAGAGTGACGGCCACCGTGGCGGCGGCACCGATGATCCAGTTCAGGGGGCGGGTCTGCATGGCCGTTGGTCCTCAGACGGTTGGTTTTTGTAGTTGATTCGCCATAAAAGCGAGAACGATTGTTATTTGTATTATCTTCCGTGGTCAAGTCCCATCATCCGGATTGTTTGTCGCGGCGGCCCGCCCCGGACGTGCACATCGATCGGTGTTTCCCTAATCTGAGACCCATGGACAAGCCACTGCCGCAGACCCCCGCCCCGCTGCCCGCCGCGCTGGAGGACGAGATCCGGCGCCTGTGGGAAGAAATGGAACCCGCGCAGGGCGGGCCACCGCCGGACTCGCTCCCCGCCGAGCACCGGCCGCCGGCCTTCAGCCATTACCTGGCGCAGACGGTCCGGCGCCATCCCGCGTATCTGCTCGAGGCGCTGGACGACGGGGGGCACATGCCCGCCTGTAACGACGCGGACTTTCATGCAGTCCTGCAGGCCCGGGTGGACGCGGCGGAGGACGAGGACGGCCTGCGTCGGGCGCTGCGCGAGACGCGCCATCGCGAGCTGCTGCGGATTGGCTGGCGCGACCTGGCCGGCGCGGCGGACCTGGAAGAAGTCATGCACGATCTCAGCCGCCTGGCGGATGGCCTGATCGGTGCGGCGCTGGGATGGCTGGATACGCGTTACCGCGAGCGCCACGGCCAGCCGCGCAGCGCCGAGGACGGATCGCCGCAGTCGCTGGTGGTGCTGGGGCTGGGCAAGCTGGGTGGCGGCGAGCTGAATTTCTCCTCCGACATCGATCTGATCTTTGCCTTCGAGGAGAATGGCGAGACCGACGGCGCGAAGCCGCTGGACAACCCGACCTATTTCCAGCGCCTCGGCCGGGCGCTGATCGCGGTGCTGTCCGAGGTGACCGCGGACGGCTTCTGCTACCGGGTCGACATGCGCCTGCGGCCGTTCGGGGATACCGGCCCCCTGGCGATGCACTTCGACGCGATGGAGGATTACTACCAGGCCCATGGTCGGGAGTGGGAACGCTACGCGCTGATCAAGGCGCGGGTGATCGCCGGGGACGTCGAGGCCGGCGGGCGCCTGATGCGCCGGCTGCGCCCGTTCATCTATCGCCGTTACCTGGATTACGGCTCGCTGGCCAACCTGCGCCAGCTCAAGCAGATGATCAACGACGAGTCCGCGCGCAAGGGGCGGTTCGAGGACGTCAAGCACGGCGAGGGCGGGATCCGCGAGATCGAGTTCATCGGCCAGGCCTTCCAGTTGATCCGTGGGGGACGCGATCAGGCCCTGCAGCGGCGCGACCTGCTGGGCGTGCTGGCGGTGCTCGGGGAGCGCGAGCTGCTGCCCGATTACGTGGTGGAACAGCTGGAGCGCGGTTATCGTTTCCTGCGGCGGGTGGAGAACCGCCTGCAGATGCTCAACGACCAGCAGACCCACCGTCTGCCGCGCGAGGGCGATGACCGCGCGCGCCTGGCGCTGGCCATGGGGTTCGAGGACGAGGGCAGTTTCGAGGCCGCGCTGGTACGCGAACAGCACCGGGTCCATGCCCATTTCGATCAGGTCTTCGTTGCCCCGCAGCGGGCCGGCGAAGAAAGCATGGAGGACTCGCCGGAGGCCGATCGCGAACAGCAGATCCAGCGGCTGTGGATGGGCACGCTGAACGAGGACGAGGCCCGTGAGGCGCTGGCCGGACTCGGCTTCAACGATCCCGGATCGGCCTTCGCCGGCATCAATGATCTGCGCGAAAGCCCCGGGGTGCGGGCGATGAGCACCACCGGGCGTCAGCGTCTCGACCGGCTGATGCCGTTGCTGCTGGGGGCCATCGCCGAGCAGGACGTGCCCGACGATGTCCTGCCGCGGGCGCTGCAGCTGATTCGCACCATCGCGCGGCGCTCGGTGTATCTGTCGCTGCTGGTGGAAAACCCGCTGGCGCTGTCCCAGCTGGTGCGCCTGGTGGGCGCGAGTCCGTGGATCAGCGACCAGCTGACCCATCATCCCCTGCTGCTGGACGAACTGCTGGATCCGCGCGCGCTGTACGCTCCGCCGGACCGCGAGGGCCTGCAGGCGGAACTGGAGGACGAGCTGGCACGCTTCCCGGGGCAGGACCACGAGCAGATGCTGGACCGCCTGCGCCAGTTCAAGCAGGTGCAGACCCTGCGCGTGGCGGCGGCCGACATTACCGGGTTCCTGCCGCTGATGAAGGTCTCGGATCATCTGACCTGGCTGGCGGAGGTGCTGCTGGAACAGGTGCTGCACCTGGCCTGGGAGCACATGGTGCAGCGTTTCGGCGCGCCGCAGTGCGGCGAGGATGCCAGCGCCTGCCGTCCGGCGCGTTTCGCGGTCATCGGCTACGGCAAGCTGGGTGGCTTCGAGCTGGGCTACGGTTCGGATCTCGATGTGGTGTTCCTGCACGACAGCGATGACAGCGCCAGTGCGCGCACCGCCGGGCCGAAGGTGATCGACAACAGCGAGTTCTTTGCCCGGGTCGCCCAGCGGGTGGTGCATCTGCTGGGGGCGTTCACCGCCTCCGGGCGGCTGTACGAAGTAGACACGCGGCTGCGCCCCTCGGGTACGGCCGGTTTGCTGGTTTCCGGGCTGGAGGCGTTCCGTCGCTACCAGGACGAGTCGGCCTGGACCTGGGAACACCAGGCACTGGTGCGGGCGCGCTTCGTGGCCGGAGATCGGTTGCTCGGCGAGGACTTCGCCGCCCTGCGCCGGGAGGTTCTGACCCGTCCGCGCGATGCCGATGCCCTGCGCCGCGAGGTGGTGGAGATGCGCCAGCGCATGTTGACCGAGCACGCGTCGAAACCGGGCGATGGCTTCCACCTCAAGCGCGACCGTGGCGGTATCACCGATATCGAATTCATGGTTCAATACTGGGTTCTGGTTGCCGCGCACGAGTATCCGGCAGTGTGCGAATACCCGGACAAGATCCGCACCCTGGAGGCCCTGGGCGCCAGTGGCGTGATCGACGCCGGGTTCAGCAGCGAACTGGCCGATGCCTACCGCGATCTGCGCAACCGCATCCACCGTTTGACCCTTGCCGGGCGCGACGCCCGCGTGGAACAGCCGGATGCGGAGCTGGAGGCGGTGCGCGCGCGGGTGATGCGTGCCTGGGAGAGCGTATTCGGCGATGCCGATGTTGATGCTGCTTCCCGCGGCTGACCCGACGGAACAACACGAAACCGAGGACGCAAGCGATGTCGATGGCCGACCGGGACGGGGTGATCTGGCTGGATGGCGAGATGGTGCCCTGGCGGGATGCGAAGACCCATGTTCTGACCCACACCCTGCACTACGGGATGGGGGTGTTCGAGGGTGTCCGGGCCTATCCCACCGATCACGGGCCGGCCATCTTTCGTCTCGAGGATCACACGCGGCGCCTGTTCAACTCCGCCAAGATCCTCGGCATGACCCTGCCGTTCACCGCCGAGCGTCTGAACCGTGCACAACAGGCGGCGATCACCGAGAACAATCTCGAGAGCGCCTATCTTCGGCCGATGGCCTTCTTCGGTTCCGAAGGCATGGGCCTGCGCGCCGACAATCTCGAGGTGCACGTGATGGTGGCGGCCTGGAGCTGGGGCAGCTACCTCGGCGACGACGGCATCGAGAACGGCATCCGCATCCGTACCTCGTCGTTCAGTCGGCACCACGTGAACGTGACCATGTGCAAGGCCAAGGCCAACGGCAATTACATGAACTCGATGATGGCCCTGCAGGAGGCCACCCGCTGCGGATATGACGAGGCCATGCTGCTGGACACCGAGGGCTACGTGGCCGAGGGCAGCGGCGAGAACATCTTCATCATCAGCGGCGGCGTGATCTACACGCCGGACCTGACTTCGGCGCTGGACGGCATTACCCGCCGCACCGTGATCGAACTGGCGGCCGAGGAGGGCTTCCGCGTGGTGGAGAAACGCATCACCCGCGACGAGGTTTACATCGCCGACGAGGCCTTCTTCACCGGGACCGCCGCCGAGGTCACCCCGATCCGCGAGGTGGACGACCGGCCGATCGGTACCGGTAGCCGCGGCCCCATCACCGAACTGCTGCAGTCGCGCTATTTCGACGTGGTCCACGGCCGTGACTCGCGGCATCAGGACTGGCTGACCTACGTCTGAACGGCGCGACCCCGACCCGGAGCGAGACCCGAACCATGGTGAATCCCGATACCGCCAGCCATCAGGACCAGTACACGACCGCTAATGCCGAGACGACGGTACGCGTGACCCAGCGGGATCTCCCGCTGCACTGCCCGACGCCCGGCACGGCCCTGTGGGCTTCCCATCCGCGGGTGTTCATCCCGATCGACGAGACCGAGGACGGGCGCTACCAGTGTCCCTATTGCGGCACGATCTATATCCTCGAAGACGCCGCCGACTGATCCCCCCGCCCGGGCCCGGCACGATCCCGGACCCGGGCGCAGGTACGACCATGACCCTGCCCCCCCTGGATCAGGCCCGCGTGCTGGTCGCCGGCGATCTGATGCTGGATCGCTACTGGCACGGCGCGACCGACCGCATCTCGCCGGAGGCGCCGGTGCCCGTGGTGCACGTGCGCGACATCGAGCAGCGTCCGGGCGGGGCCGGTAACGTCGCCCTGAACCTGGCCGCGCTGGGCGGGCGTCCCGATCTGGTCGGGGTGACCGGGGACGACACGGCCGCGTCCGATCTGTCCGCATTGCTGGAGGAGGCGGGCGTTCGCTGCCACTTCCGGCGCCGGTCGGGGGCCGCGACCATCACCAAGCTGCGGGTCATCAGTCGTCATCAGCAGCTGATCCGGCTGGATTTCGAGGACGGTTTCCCCGGCGCCACGGCCGGTGACCTGATGGCGGATTTCGAACCGTTGCTGAGCGACTGCCAGGTGGTGGTGCTGTCCGACTACGCCAAGGGGGCGCTGCGCGACCCGCAGCCGCTGATCCGCGCGGCGCGGGCCGCCGGCCGCCCGGTGCTGGTGGACCCCAAGGGCACCGATTTCTCCGCCTACCGCGGCGCCAGTCTGGTCACGCCCAATCTCGCGGAACTGGAGGCCGTGGCCGGTCCCTGTCCGGACACGGCGGCGCTGGAGCGCGCGGCCACCGGTCTGCTCCGCGAGCATGGTATCGAGGCGTTGCTGGTCACGCGCGGGGCGGAGGGCATGACCCTGTTCCGTCCCGACCGGCCGCCGGTGCATCAGCCGGCCAGGGCACGCGAGGTGTTCGACGTGACCGGTGCCGGCGACACGGTGATCGCGACCCTCGCGGCCGCGGTGGCGGCCGGCGAGACGCTGGAGGATGCGATGCATCTGGCCAACCTCGCCGCCGGGATCGTGGTCGGGAAGCTGGGCACCGCGACGGTCTCGCCGTACGAACTGCGTGCGGCGCGGCACGAGCCGGGGGGCGCCGATCGCGGCGTGCTGTCCCGCGCCGGGCTGATGGCCGCGCTGGAGCGCGCGCGGGCCGCCGGCGAGCGCATCGTGATGACCAACGGCTGCTTCGACCTGCTGCATGCCGGGCACGTGGCCTATCTGGAGCAGGCCCGGGCTCGCGGCGACCGGTTGGTGGTGGCGGTCAACGATGACGCCTCGGTGCAGCGCCTGAAGGGCGCCGGACGACCGGTAACCCCGCTGGAGGGCCGCATGGCCGTGCTCGCCGGGCTGGCCGCGGTCGACTGGGTAGTGCCGTTCGCCGAGGACACCCCGGCGGAGTTGATCGGCGAGATCCTGCCCGACGTGCTGGTCAAGGGCGGCGACTACAGGCCGGAAGACATCGCGGGTTATGATGCCGTCACTGCGGCCGGCGGCCGGGTCGAGGTGCTGGATTTCGTCGACGGCTGTTCGACCAGCGCGGTGATGGAGCGTATCCGACAGGGCCATTACTGAGACGAATTCCGGGGCAAAACCACACATGAAAGTACTCTATCTCGTGGGCATGGGCCGCAGCGGTTCGACCCTGCTGGACATCCTGCTGGACGCGCACAGCCAGGTGCGCGCGCTGGGCGGGGTCCGGCGCCTGGCGCATTACGCGCGCAAGCATCCCTGCCCCTGCGGCGCGCCCAGCTTCTGGGCCTGCGACTTCTGGTCGGCGGTCAACGCCCGGCTGGAGGAGCGCCTGGGCTGCAACCTGGAGACCCTGGACGTGCATGCGCGCGACCCGGCCCGTTTCAACGAGCACAACCGCACGTTGTTCGAGGTGGTCTCCGAGGTCAGCGGGGTCCCGTTCGTGACCGACAATTCCAAGTCGGTGCAGCGCCTGCGCCGGCTGATGGCCGCCCCGGACATCGAAGTGGTGCCCATCCACGTGCTGCGCGACCCGCGCGGGCGGGCGCAGTCGCTGCGCAAGCGCAAGCAGCAGAACTACCTCCCCACCTTCTCCTATTCCCATCGCTCGCTGCGGCTGTACCACCTGCTGCGCAACGAGCCGCACATCGTGGTGAACTACGAGAAGCTGGCCTACGACCCCGAGGACCAGCTGCCGAAGCTGATGGAGCGTCTGGGGCTGGAGTTCGAGCGCCCGCAGCTCGACTCCTGGGCGGAGATGGCGCATCACAACATCGGCTCGGCGGATGTCTTCCGCAAGACCGAGGGCAGCGTGATCTGGCCGGACGATGCCTGGAAGCAGGTGATTCCGCCGTACATGCAGCGCATCCAGAACGTGATCGCCTGGCCCGGACGGGTCGCCAACGACGCCAAGGAGCGTCGCTGGGGTCTGGACTGACGCACCCGCGTCCGCGGCCGGTCAGCGCGCCTCGCCGACCCGCAGCAGCCACTCCCGGTCGTGCTGCGCGGCACGCAGAAAGCCGCGCGCCCTCGGCCGGGCAAAGGCCAGCGGCAGCGGATCGAGGATCCACAGGTTCCGGCCGTCGCTGCCCAGCATGCGCGGATCCCGCCCGCGGAACCGGATCCCGTAGTCCCGCAGACCCGCCCACAGCGTCTCGGCCGCTTCCGGACCGGGCGGAGGGCCGCCGTCCGTCAGCGGGTGCATGTCCGGGATCGCCTCCTGGACCAGCCAGATCATGCCGCAATCCGCAGCGACCACCGCCACCGGCCGCGGCACCGCCAACCCCAGCCGCCGGAGGGTGAGCGCATGGCTCCAGACCCGACGCGCGACCCGGCGGGTGAGGGCCGGGCGCAGCAGGGCAGGCAGGGTCTGCCAGGGGGCGTCGATGCGTCGGGCCCGCAGCTCGTTGTTCGCCGGGGTCTCGGGTAGCTCGCCGGCCGCGTACAGCTGGCGGGCGATCTCGCCGGCCTGCTCACGGGTGATGCTGCGCCGGTCGTGGATGATCCCGAGGTCGTCGCTGCGAAAGCGCGGATAGTGTTTCCAGCCCCGTGCCGCGCGGTGCGCAACCCGGCGGGCGTGGCGGACGCGGGCGTGGCGCAGTGCCCGCAGGAAACGCTCCAGCTCGGCCTCGCTCGCGTCCCAGCCGCGCAGCTCGTGGTAGCGCCGGAAGCCCTCGCGGATGCGCGCCTCGGGCACGCGGGTCTTGGACGCGTACAGCCGCTGCAGGTGGCGCAGGGCGGCTCGCCGTCCGAGGGCGGCTCCACGCTGGCGTACCCGGTCCCCGTCGATCGCGTACAGCTTTCCGTCGCGGGGGATGAAGTTCAGCCAGTTGAGATCGTTCTGCACGACGCCGGCGCGGTGGTGTTCGGCCAGGGTGGTCAGCAGCCGGGCATGGGCCTCGTGCCCGGGATCGCCGCCGGGCGGTGGCCAGGGGGTATCCGCCTCGACCAGGTCCAGCACCAGCAGCCACGCGCGGTATTGCGGGCAGTAGCCGGCGTGGTGCAGCGCCGGCGCCGGCACGCCGGCCGCCTCCAGTCGGCGTGCCCCGCGGGCGCCACGGCGCCATTCGGCCCACTGCGCGATGCGCCCGAGATAGAACTTGGCGACCACCACACGGCCGTCCGCCAGCCGGGCGCGAAAGATCCGCCGCTTGCCCGGGTACTCGTGGAGGCAGTCCTCCAGCGCGAGGGTCCCGAGGCCCGGGATCTCCGGGCGGTCACCGGTTTGTGGAAGTCGGGGCATCGAATTCGTAGCCCAGCAGGTCCAGGTCGCGGCGGTAATGCTGCGCCACCATCTCCGCCAGGGTGTCGTCGTAGTAACTGCGATAGTCGTCGCGTTCGCTGGCGCGGCGCAGATGCGGGAGTTCGGGCGTCGGGATCCCGATGCGCTGACAGATCGTGGCGAAATCCTCGTGCAGGTTCTCGTAGCGGCCGATGAAATCCACGATCACCCGCCCCTGCAGATCCACGATGTATTCGTGCTGCAGCTCCGCCGAGGTGTCCAGCATGTAGTCGTACGGCCGTTCGGGGTCGAATTTCAGCCGCAGGAAATCGCCGAAGGTGCTTGTGCCCTCCAGTACTTGGGGCTTCTCCCGCTGGATGTGGTGCCAGGAGCTCACCTGCAGATCCCAGGGATTGCGCACGATCGCGCACTTGAACAGCTCGCGGTAGACCGGCTCCGGCAGCATCTCCTTCGCCGCGATCGCCTTCGCGTGCCGCGGAAACTTCAGCCCCAGCTTGTGCCGCGGCCGGGTCAGCTGACTGACCTGGCTGGCCGCCCACAGCGGAATGCTGTACCAGCCGCCCCAGCGATACGGCCGCAGCGCCGCCCGGATGCTGGTCCCGCCCGTCTTGGCGATGTGCACGAACAGGAAATTCTTGCGATAGGAAATCAGCATAAATCGGGGTTCGGCTGCGAACGGTCGCGGCATTGTAACCGCGGGCGCTTCAGGAGTCCGCGGGGTTGCGCCGCGCGTTCAGTGAGCGCAGGGCATGGAGTACGGCCTCGTCGGCGTCCCGCCGCGAGGACTGGCGGCGCAGCCAGTCGCGGTGCACGAACTGGATCTCTCCGACGACCTGCGATACCCCGGCCAGACGGGCCACCGCCAGCCGATGGTTGCCGTTCGCCACCTTGATGAATTCGCCCTCCGGGCCGATGGCCACGCCGATCTCGTCCTTGCCCAGACCGGCGACGTATCCGTTCTCCGCCATGTTGCGGGCGAGGCCACGGTACCGCTCGAGGTACTTGTCCAGTGAGCGCGCGATCTTCTCTTCGGCCTGGTCCTCGGTTTTTCCACGGGCCCGATAGTAGCGATGCAGCGCCTCGATGTGTTCGGAGCGGCTGCGTTCTTCGTCCAGTAGATGTTCCAGCAGGGCGTAGATCGGGTGCAGGTCGAAGGGTTCGGTCCGCCGGTGCCACTGCCCGCGACGCACGCGGCGGGGCAGGAACAGCCCGTCCAGGAAAAACCGGGCCTTGGATGCCGGATCGCGCTTGGCGAGGTAGCGCCGGAGTTCCCGGGTGGGCAGGTCGACGAGGACGGGCGGTTTCATGGGGTGTGTGTTTCCGGATTGGTCGTTGGCGCGATGCCCAGCGCCTCCAGATAGGCGCGGGCGCTCGTTTCGACGGTGTAGTTGGCGACGGCCTGTTGCAGCAGCCCCGGTTCGATGGGTGCCTCCAGCCCGCGGGCCATCCCTTCGGCCAGCGCGGAGGTATCGCCCATCGGGACGAGCGGGCCGAGGCGGCCCCCGGCGAGGATGTCGCGCGGACCGCTCGGGCAGTCGGTGGCCACCACCGGTGTCCCGAGCGCCATGGCTTCGACCAGGACATTGGGCGATCCCTCGAAGCGGGATGACAGCACGAACAGGCTGGCAGCGCGCATCAGCGGATACGGATTGGAGCGGAAGCCCGCCAGATCCACATGGTCGGCGATGCCCAGTTCGCGCGTCAGGCCCTGCAGGCGGTCCCGCTCCGGTCCTTCCCCCAGGATGATGAGCCGGCAGGGTCGCCGGGCATGCAGCAGCGCGAAGGCCCGCAGGAGGGTAGCGAAATCCTTTTGCGGTCGCAGTCGGCCTACCGCCAGGATCACCGGTGTTTCGCTCCGTGTGGCCGCTTCCAGCCACGGATGCTCCGCGGCTTCTTCGGCCCTGGCACTCAGGGATGGCGAGATCACCGGGTTGGCGATCACGCGGAAACGCTCCGACGGGATGCCCCCGATGCGGGCGAGGTCGTCGGCCACCGGCGGCGCCACGGCAACGATGGCATCCGCCAGCGGGTACAGTCGCCGGACGGGGCGGTAACGCAGCCATCGCTGCAGGGCGGTCTTGTCGGCCAGCGAGCCGCTGAGGTGCATCCCCATCCGCAGAACGATCCGCGTCGGGACCCGTGCCAGCCGGCGCGCGCGCAGGGCCACGCGGCCGGCGCGATCCTTGGCTGCCAGCAACGCGTCGGGGCGCTGGCGACGCACGTAGCGGGTGACCGCGGGCAGTGCCAGCAGGGAGGTGCGCGCATCCAGCCGGATCACATTGACCTCTGCCGGAATGCCTTCCACATGGCCGCCGCGGGCCTTCAGCAGCAGCAGGTCCACCTGCACGCCGGCATCCACGAACCCGCGCAGCAGATGGTTCATCATCTTTTCGACGCCGCCATCCCCGGTGTAGGAAACGAGTACGGCCAGCCGCGGGGTTGTCATGCCGGTTTCCGTTCCTCGTTGTAGGCCTGAAGCAGGTGCGGCCAGCCGAGGGCGCCGCGTTCGCGGGTCGCCGCCCATTTGTCCAGCGAACGCCGCAGACGCGACAGGTTGTCCTGAAGCGCACGATGGTAGCCGATCCGGCCCCGGTCCCAGTCGATCAGCCAGACCTGCCCGTTGCCCTGGATCAGGATGTTGCGGGCGTTGAGATCCGCATGCCAGGCGCCATGGGCGTGGAACCGGGCGATCACCCGGCCGATTGCGTCCCACAATTCGGGCGCGTCCTTTCCATCCCCGATCCATTCGTCCAGCGGGTGGCTGTCCGGGATGCGTTCGCTCAGCAGATCGCCACGATACACCGGCCCGTGGCGGCAGACCCGTGCGGCCCCCGGACGCGGGACCGGCAGACCCAGTTCGTGCAGTTGCGCCAGCAGGCGCCACTCGCGCACCGGCCGGCTGCGTTCCAGCCCGGCCCACAGGTAGGTATCCGTGGCAACCCGGGCCATCAGTCCGCCCCGCCAGTAATGGCGCAGGACCCAGTCGCGCCCCTCGTGATGCAGGAAGTGGGCCGCCCGTCGGCCGCTGCTGCTGCCGGTCCACTGACCTCGTGCCCGCAATGCCTCGGGGTCGAACAGGTCGTTATTGCACTCCCGGAGCATTCCGGGGTCGGACAGGATGTGGCAATGCCCGACACCCGGATGCGTATTCCATTGTCCCGGTGTCCCGGAAAAAGTACGCATCACGATGATTGTCCGGGTGACTCGGGTTTGTTCCTGGTCAGTATCCTCGAGATTGCGAATGCAAAGGGCAGAGCCAGGATCGGACCGTAGAAGTGCTCCATGGTATATCGATGCAGGATTTGGGCATTCATGGCCCAGAAAAACAGCGCCGGCAGGAAGGCCAGGGTGTAGATTCCGATCGCACGAGTGCTCCCCGCCATGCCGAGCATGCGCCACGCGGCTACGGCAAGGATCATCGTGAAGACGGCGATCATGCCGTACCCGACAAGGCCGAAACGGACCAGGATGTCGAGATGGGAGTTGTGGAAGGTGTCGTCGCGATCCTCAAGTTGGGGCGGAATCGGGAATTCTTCCGTCAGGTGGCGCTGGTCGGCGGCACCCCGCCCCACCAGAGGACGCTCGAGGAAACGTTCCCAGGCAAATGCCCAGTAGACGACCCGGACGCCCACGGAATCGCGCTCCAGTTCCTCGATGTTCCCGTGGAAAGGCAGGGCAATCGTCTGCTGTACGGTATCGGCTGTCTGTCCCCAGCGTTCACTGATGTGGTCCCAGCTGAAGGTGGCCAGAGTGCCGGCGGCGAGCAGCATCGCCACCATCGCGCCCAGCAGTGCTCCCCGAATGCGATGGAGGTCTCTGCGATATGCCCAGATACTCAATGCAAGTACCGCAACCAGCGCGATCGCCAGTGTGAGCCAGCCATTACGGCTCTTGGTTGCGATGATCGAGGCGATGAAAAAAGCAAGAAGTGCCAGAGAAATCAGGCTGCCACCGAGCAGAAGGGACCAGCGCGTTCGGGATGGCGCAGACGACAGGGTGGCGAAAAAGAACACGGTGGTGATTACGAGGGCTGTAATGATGGCCGGGAGCTTGATGGCCGAGGACCGGAACCCCAGTTCCATGTTGTACCGGCCGGTGGTCTGGAGGGCTGCCACCAGGTCCGCGGGCGAGATGTGCATTGCCAGATAGATACAGTAACCGGCCAGCAGCAGGGCTACTGTGACCAGACCATGGCGGAGCCAGTTTCCAGTGGCAGCCAGGGCGAGGCCGTAGATCATCACGGGTACGATCGCGGTCTTCATCCAGGTGGTCATCTCGTCCCAGTGTGAGGTGGCGAGATCCGGGCGTTCGAACAGGGCTGCAAATGCCGTCCGCAGGACCACGTAAACGGCAAAAGCGACAGGCAGCCAGATCAGCGGGGATCCTCTCAGGTGTGACCAGTTACGGCGCACGAAAAGGACTCCGAGGATCAGGAGGAGCAGCTGGAAGGCCTGTCCCAGAGAGATGGACAGGGGGGCCACGAACGCACCCGCATAGAGGGCTCCGGCGGCCCAGAGGCTGAGGGCATCCCCGGGCAGGAAGGTTCGGCTGGATGCAGGGGCATGGATGTTCATCATGGATGGGCCGACTTTGCCAAGGGGGGGCTCAGAGGGTGGTATTTTGCCAGTGTTTCCCGTGGGGCGCAGGGGGCGTCGCTGGAGCCGGAGGCGGGCCCTGAGCGGTCGGCCGCTGTATCATGGCGGCGGAATTCACGTGTCCTGGAGTCCGGCTCCGGACATATGGGCGGGGACAACATGCCAGATATCGTCCTGTTCGGGATGTTTCGGCCGTGGGGCGGGACCTACCGGCGATTGATGAACCAGATCCACGTCTGGACCAGGGATGGCTGGTCCGTGGAGCTGGTGACCTTTCGCGACGGTGAGATGTTCTATCCGGACGAAATGCCGGAATCGGTGGCCTGCGTTCATCTGGGGACCCGGGGGAAGCTTGCGACAGCGTTCGCCCTGTGGCGGTACATGCGGCGGCGGCGCCCGGCCGTTGTCCTGTCGGTCAATCACATCACCAACGTGATCCTGGCTCAGGCGGGGATGCTGCCGGAAACGGGGGCGAAGCGGTTCCTGAGCGTTCCCAACACGTTTGGTGAATCCGAAAAGCTTGCCGCGGAACCGCGACGGCGGGAACAGAAGTTCCGCCAGATTCGCCGCTGGTACCCGCGTTCTCACGGGGTGATTGCCGTGTCCGACGGGGTGCGCCGGGACCTGGTCGAAAACGTCGGGCTGAAGGGAGTGGACGTACAACGGATCTATAGCGGGTCCGTTGCATCGGGCACCCTGGAGAGGGCCGGGGAGCCGGTGGACCACCCGTGGCTTGCCGAGGATTCCGCGGTGCCGGTGATTATGTCGGCCGGCCGTCTGGTCCCGCAAAAGGACTATCCGACGCTGCTGCGAGCCTTCGCCCGCTTACGCGAACGGCGCGAGGCACGTCTGATCATCGTCGGCAAGGGTCGCGAACAGGAGCAGCTGGAGGCACTCGCCCGTGAGCTGGGCATCGCGGAGCATGTCGACTTCCCCGGGTTTGCCGCCAATCCGTACGCCTGGATGGCCCGGGCCGACGTGTTTGCCCTGTCGTCCCGCTGGGAAGGACTGGTGAACGTGGTCATGGAGGCACTGGGGCTTGGCGTTCCCGTGGTCTCGACGGATTGCCCCAGCGGTCCACGGGAGATCCTGGCTGACGGGCGCTACGGGGTCCTGGTACCGATGAAGGATCCGGAGGCGCTGGCCGAGGGACTGGATCGAGTCCTGCGGGGCGACGGGCCTGTTTTTGATCGGGACGAGGCCGTAGATCGGTTCCGTGCGGAAACCGCGGCCGCTGCCTACCTGGACTTTTTCGGGCTTCAACGCCTTCAAACGGGGCAGGCCGCATGAGGATGTCCTGGCGAGGCTGGAAAGAGCGGCGTCGGGTAGTCGGACTATTGCGGGCGCTGGAGCACTGTCTTGTGCCTGGCGAGTGGTGGCTGCAGGGATCGCTGGCATGGCTGCCTGCAGGGGCGGAGGGGGAACCGGATGCCTACCAGCAGCATCTGCGGGATACCTTGTTGCCCGGCCAGGGCGGGCAGGTTCGTTCTCCGGTCCATGTGACGGTCCGGGCGGAGGGGGGAGAGCCGGGTATGGACACCCTGATCGCTCGAGGCGACTGGACCCTGTTGGTGGAGCGCTCGCGCCGCCGGGTTTTACGGGTCACGCGGGATGCCGAACGCGTGCAGCGCTTGCTGGAAAATGCGCGCTGGCTGTCCTCGGCGTATCGGTGCCCGCGGCTGGAACCGGCGGCGGACCTTCCGCGGGGGTTCGCCGGCGTAAGCGAATCCTTTGTGGAGGGCACGCCGATCCGCGAGGCTCCCGAGACGGTTTGGGAATCGGCCTATCGCGACCTGCTGCGGATGTGCGGCGTGCATGCCCGCCGATGGGAGGGCCGGTTCGACCTGGATCCGGTCCGGCAGGAGCTCGATCGCTGGACCCTGCCGCACTGGCTTTCCCGGGCAGTTGAAGGTCACCGGTCTCGCTGGGAACCCCTGTTGCAGGGCTGCCCGCTGCTCGCGAGTCATGCGGATTGCCACAACGGCAACGTGTTCGTACTGCCCGATGGTTCGGTAACGCTGATCGATCTGGAGCGGGTGCAGTCGGTGCCTTTCTTTTTTGACGCCCTGTCCCTGTTGCGTGGTTCGGCCGCGGTCAATCAGTCTCTGCGGCGTGCCTTTCTGGCAGGGCATTTTGATACGGCACTGGCCGAGATCTGGGCCGCCGCGGGGCAGACCTGGGACCCCGAGGGGCGTGAGGGTGCGTTGCTGGCAATGGCCATGGCCCATGCGTTTCGTCCGCAGTTCGCCCGGGCGTCCTCGCGCAAGCGTCGGGAGAAATTCATCGGGGCCTGCGAAAAGCTGCGCGCCGACTGCGGCTGGGAGTAATCCGTGCTGAGAATCGAATTCATGGGCCCGCCGGGCGTGGGCAAGACGACGGTGGTGCGCCGTCTGCAGGACGATCGAGCTCCCGGCCTGCCCGCGCTGCACGCGCCCCAGTGGCTGCCGCTGTGGGCCGAACACCAGCGCAAGCGACCGAACGCCGTGACCCGGAATCTGGAATCGATCCTGTATGCCCGCAAGGGTCTGCGGCGCTGGATGCGTCCCAGGCTGGAGAAGGAGATGATCCGTCATGCCCTGCGCGCCTTGCGAGACGCACCCGGGCCCTGGCCGGAATTTCTGCGTGGTGCGCTCGGGACCCCGGACCCGGAAATCCCGGAGGCCCTCGCTCTGGAACGCCTCCGGAGTTTTGCGTTCAGCGCGGCTCAGGCGTGGGTGGCGGACAGCCTGCATGGTCAGGGAGCGGTGGTTTTCGACGAGGGCCTGGCACAGCGGGGAATCAGCCTGGGGCAGGGCATGGATGTGGCTCGAACACGTGAATACTATCGGCGGATGCCGGCGCCGGCGGCCGTCGTGCGTGTCCGGGCCTCGAGCGCGGAGATTCAGGCCCGGCTTCGGACCCGGAACCCCGATGTGACGCGTTTCAACGCCATGGTGGAACGGGCGTTCGAGATCGGAGAGCTGGCCGGCGAGGCGCTGGGGACGCGTGGCATACCGGTGGTCGATATCGACGCCTCCGGTGATGTCGAGTCCGCGGTGCAGGAGACTGCTCGGGCGCTGAAGGGCTTGTCCGTGATGTCAGGCCGGTGAGGAACGATCCGGATCGAAGCTGTAACCAAAGGCATCGAAATCCTCGCGATACAGACGGCGGATACGGTCGATGGACCTTCCGTCATAATATTCCGCGAGCCTTTGAGTCGAATCGGTGCGATGCGGATCCCAGTTGGCGATCTCGGGGTTGTCCCGGACGTCGAAAAGACGGTGCAGCAGTTCCGGAAGGTCTTCATCGATCCGTTCCAGGTGCCCGACATGGTCGAGACGCCGGCGGTCTCGCGGCAGGAGCGCCACCTGCGGGGCCCAGTGTGGGCCGCGATAGAGATCGCCCTGCTCCAGGCGTGCAAGGAAATCCGCAAAACCGGGCGGCTCCTCGTCCGGAGCTGACGAATATTGCCCGGCGCCGAGGTGTTTTCTGGCTGGCGGGCGGCCGCGGACGACCTTGTCGAGGTAGGCTGACAGGGTGCGGTGAAACGGGTTGCGAACAAACGTGAACAGGAAGTAGTGGCGCCAGGCCTCGCGGCTGACGCGGATGCCGACCTCCCTTGGATGGTGGTAGCCGCCGATCTTGTCACCCCGCCCCCGGATCGCGTCGCGCTGATCCTGCGAAATGCCCGGGTCGTGGTTAAGCAGGGTGTTGCCGACAGTGGAATGACCGGCCTTGGGGATGCGATAGAAGACGAACCGGCTCGAGGTCGATATCAGGATGCGCGGATTGACGCGGTGGCGCGCAACCCGGCCGTCGAGACCGGACAGCAGGGGGTTGAACCTTTCGTCGAGGGTGCGGCGCAGGTGCATGGCGATCGAAATATAGCACAGCAGGCCCGGCCTCCACGTGGCCTGGTTTCCTTAACGGGGGCGACAATATTGAACTCGCAATTGGTGATTTTTGCACCCTTCAAGGCCTGGGGCGGGATCGAGCGCAAGATGCTGATCCTGAGTCGGGAGTTCCTGCAACTGGGCATCCGGCCCCGGCTTGTGCTGACCCGCGGCGGACAGGTGCCCTACCCGGAGGAACTCCCGGCGGCCGTGGAGGTAGTGGATCTTCAGAGCAGGGGTAAATTCGACAGCCTGTTCAAGCTGCGGCGTCTGCTGCGGCAGGATCCGCCCGGGGCCGTGCTGACCGCCAAGGACCATTCGGCCAAGGTGGCCGTACTGGGGCGCATGCTGGGGTGGGTGCCGTCGCCGGTGTTCGTGAAGGTGACCAATACTCCGAGCCAGACGTTGCGCCGCTCATTCAAGCGCCATTCGGCGCGCTGGCTGTACCGGCATGCCGACCGGGTCATCGCGATCTCCGAAGGCGTCCGGGATGACCTGGTCGAGCATTTTGACGTGGATCCCGAACGGATCGAGGTGATCTACAACCCGACCGTAACCCCGGATATCCCCGAGCGCGTGAAGGCGCCGGTGGATCATCCCTGGTTTGCTGGTGACGGACCGCCGGTTATTGTCGGGGCCGGTCGTCTGACACCGCAGAAGGACTTTGCCACGCTGCTGGAGGCCTTCGCCCGGGTGCACGAACGGCGTCCGGTGCGACTGGTCATCCTGGGCGAGGGGCCTCTGCGTGAAGCCCTGCTGGAGCAGGCACGGCGGCTGGGGGTGGCGGAGGCCGTTGACCTTCCCGGCTATGTCCCGGACCCGCTACCCTATTTCGCCCGGGCCGGGGTCTTCTGCCTTTCTTCGCGTTACGAAGGGCTGGGTAACGTGCTCATCGAGGCCCTGGCGGCCGGGGCGCCGGCGGTGGCCACCGACTGTCCGTCCGGCCCGGCCGAGATCCTCCAGCATGGGCGGATCGGTCCGCTCGTGCCGGTGGGCGACGCGGATGCCCTGGCCGCAGCCCTGCAGGCGACGCTGGAAAACCCGCCCGGCGAGGAGCGGATCCGCGAAGGCCTGGACCGCTTCCGCAGCGACTGCGTCGCCCTTCGGTATGCGCAGGTCATGGGGCTGGTGCCGCGAGAAGGAGAAACTCCGTGATTGTCAGCCATCGCCATCGATTCATTTTTATCCATTGCCGCAAGGTAGCGGGAAGCTCCATGAAGGTGGCCCTCGCGCCCCATCTGGGCGGACGCGACCTGATGCTCGGGAGCCTGCACGAGGCCCTGCGGGATGTGGACCCCCGCCAGGGGTGGATTCTTCGCCAGCTGATGACGCCCGGCGGGCTGCGGGAGCTGGTCGACGCGCGGCGCAAGAATCGTGACTGGCGTTCCGCGCTGAACAAGGTGGTCAAAAAGCGCGCGAAACGCCGGCTCGGACTCTCGTCATCGTCGCACCCCCCGGCGGCCGAGGTTCGGTCGGCCTTCCCGAGAGAATGGGATCGGTATTTCAAGTTCTGTTTTGTGCGCAATCCCTACGAACGTGCGGTTTCCGATTACCTTTATCGCACCCGTAACGAGTCGAACCCTCCTGCCTTCAGGGAACATCTTGCGGAACTCCATCGGGAGGCCGAAGCAGGCAAGACCAAGCATGACAACTGGCCGATGTACACCATTGATGACCATGTGGCGGTAGATTTCGTCGGCCGTTTTGAGAACCTCGATGCCGACTTTCGCGAGGCGATGACCCGGGTGGGGCTCAAGGACGTTGCCCTGGCGTCCGAAAAGCGTCGGGATTATCCGCGGCCATGGCAGGACTATTACGGTGTGGACGAGAAGGCGCTGGTGGAGCGGCTTTACCGCCGCGAGATCGAATATTTTGGTTATGGATTCGACGATTCGTCGGCAGGCGGGACATAACCGAGCCGGGCGAGCCGGTCGGATACGCTGGCAGCAAAGGTGCGCAGCTCTTCATCATGCTGCCAGGCGTGGGCCCGGTCGGGACGAAAAGCCGCGGCCGCTGCGGCCACCCGTTCGGCATCGGGGGGGCAGCCGCAGAACTCCAGGGCCTGCGGCAGCAGTCGCGCCGGATCCGTCAGCAGGTCCTCGTAGGCGATCTCCATGGCATTGGGGCCCAGGGCCCGGACATGCTCCCGGGCTCGCTGCAGGTAGCTTTCCCACAGGGAGAAGCCGCCTTCCAGCGTACGGCACCGTGCCTGTGGAGCGAAGCCGCGACGTGCCGGGGCGCCGGGATGGTTGCGATACCAGCTCCGCAGGGATCGATAGCGGTGCGCGCGCTTGTCGAAGACCCCGCGGCGGCGGGCGCGCAGGCTTGCTGCCACATCCACGCCGTGCCGCGTGATATGCAGCACACGGGCCTGCGGGAAGAGCTCCAGCCACAACGGCAGCGTGTAGGTGTTGCGCGGATCCTTCCAGCCCCAGGGAGCGGTTTGCCCGGGCATGCCGCCGCCGCGCAGTCCGCGGCGGAACCCGAGGAAGCGCAGACTGGCCGGTCCGCGCACGACCCCTTCCATGTAGTCCAGCAGCCACGGCCTGAGTGTTTCGTCTTCCAGCAGCCAGTCGAACGACTCCGGGCGGTCCCAGGTCGCGGAGGCCTCGCGGAAGAGCCAGGCGTTGATCGCGTTGGTGAATGCGGCTTCCTCGTTGCGGCTGGCGCCGACGCCCATGAAGAATCCGGCCTGCTGCAGTACCCGGGTCAGCAGGCTGGTGCCCGAGCGGTGCATGCCGATGATGATGACGGGGGGGGTCGCACGGGTGGTCATGATGCAGCGCTGTAATAGCGGTAGCCCGCGTACCAGGGGTCCAGGCGTTCGTTGATGATGGCCTCGACGTATTCGAGGCTCTCGCCGTCGAGGTATTCGCGGTAGCCGCCGACTTCGCCCTTGCGGGTCTTGTAGCTTTCGGCGTCGTCGGCGTCGCGGGCGGCCAGCGAACTGCTCCCCATCGCGTTGCGGGATTCCAGCTGGCGCATGTTGTCGAAGCGGCCGAAGTCTACCGCGGCCCGGAGGGTTTCCGTGGATACGTCCTGCATGCCGATGAATTCGAGCACCCGCCGGAGCTGGCCAGCGGTGTCGGCGTGCAGGTCTTCATAGCGCAGCAGCAGGAAATCGCCCGGCACGTCACGGTTGCGCGCCCAGATGTTGTAGAAATCGACCAATGTCTCGATCCCGCCGCGCCGCTCCCTGACATAGTCTTCCATTCGGCCCTGGTAGTTCGCGTTGCGGCGGGTCTTCTGGAAATAGGACGAAACAAGGACATCCCGGGGGTCGCGGACCATGAAGACGACCTTGCGCCCCGCATAGTCGCTCTTGTCCTGCTCCAGCTCCTCCGGCAGCAGGAACTCCGGACCGCCGTCGTGGTGCTGCAGGATGTAGGGGATGTCGCGCCAGGGGCGGGCATAGCCCCGCAGGCGCAGCGGCTTGCGCAGACGGATGCCGTAATGCAGTTCGAGGGCCTTGCTGAGGAGCACGACCAGCCAGGTCCTCCCGCATTTGGGGTAGGAGATCAGGTGGACGTCCGCACGCCGGCGCCGCCAGCGACGCCGGATATGCTGGATGCCGCGGCGCAGCGGGCCGCGATTGCGGGAAATGGCGGCCATGTTCAGCCGTCCTCGAAACGGTAGCCGAAGGCGGCGATCTCGCGCCGGCAGACGCGGTCAATGACCGCTCGGTCGGCATCACTCAGGATCTCGCGGTAGTCCTGCCGCCCCTGGCGAAAGCCGCTCTTGGCCCGCTCCTCGGGCAGCCGGATGTCGGTGCCGAGGCCCAGTTCCTGCTGCAGTTCCGTAAGTTCGGCATTCAGTTTTTCGTAGCGCAGAACCCGGTCCACGGCGATCTCGTCATCGATGGTGTAGTGGTCCCAGTTGCTGAGCCAGTGCGGCTTGTGTTCCTCCAGCCAGGCGAGGTATTCGCTCAGGTTCGGGAAATTGTCGCGCCCCTTCTCTTCCCAGCGGTGTTTCTGCCACCAGTAGCGTGACAGGGCCCGGTCCCAGGGGTTGCGCTCGATGGTGAAGCGGAAATAGGAGTGCCAGATTCCGGGTCCGATAAAGGAACGGATCTGTGGCGCGCGAGCATGCTGTGGGTACTCGGTGCGCCGTCCCCGGAAGAGCAGCCGTCGCCATTCCTTCCATCCTCGGTGTTCGAGGGGGCGCTTGTGGCAATTAGTGGGGCCCTGACCGCCTTCGGCCCGGCGCAGCTCTTCCTCGCCGCGATTGGCGCTCAAAGGGGTGATGATGTCCTCGGGCCCGCAGGCGCGCGAAAGCCCGACTTCCAGGCTGGAGCCGGCGGTCTTGCGTGTCTTGATGAAGATGAAGCGATTGCGGTGCGAGATGATCACGATGAAGGGCCTTGTCGGGCGACTGGCTGGGTGGATTAGATCACAGGCGCGGGAACGCGACCAATCAGTGGTCGGAGGATGCCGGCGGGTGAGCGAGGCCGAGCGCGGCCAGGTAGGCGCGGGCGGAGCGCGCCGCATCGAACGGGGTGGTGGCCTGGCGCAGGGTGTCCGCCGAGGGGGGGCTGTCCAGTACCTGCTGCAGTGCTTCGGCGAGGGCCGCGTCGTCGCCCATGGGCACGACCGGGCCCTGTTGGCCGTGGCCGAGGATGTCGGCGGGGCCGGTGGGGCAGTCGGTGGTAACGGCCGGGGTGCCGCAGGCGAGGGCCTCCACCAGTACCGCGCCGGAGCCCTCGCGTCGCGAGGTCAGGGCGAAGGCATCGGCGCGGGCCATCCAGGCGTAGGGGTTGCCCTGAAAGCCGGGCAGGCACAGGTCATCCATGATGTTGAGTTCGGTTGCCAGCCCCTCGAGGGCCGGGCGTTCGCGGCCTTCGCCGAGGATGATCAGACGGGCCGGGCGTTGTTGGCGGAGGCGCACGAAGGCGCGCAGAAGGGTGGCGAAATCCTTGCGCGGCTCCAGGGAGCCGGTACCCAGGATGACGGGGACCGCCGGGTCGCGGTTTTCCCCCAGCCATGGGTGATCGGGGTCCTCGCTGGCCTGCTGCAGCAGGTCCGGGGTCACGATCGGGTTGGGGATGACGTGCAGATGCGGTTGAACCACGCCGGCGAGTCGCCGCAGGTCCTCACCGACACCGGACGACGGGGCGATCACGGCATCCGCGCGTGGATACCAGCGTTGCATGGAGCGCTGCAGGCGCCGGGCCCGGCGCCGGGGCAGGGCCTCCAGCGTGGCGGCGACCGACATGCCCATGCGGATCGCGACCGGCATGCGCGGTCGGGCCAGTGCGCGCGCGAGCAGCGCCGCGCGATTGAGGCGGTGGCTGGCGGTGTACAGGGCGCGGGGGCGGTGGCGCAGGAGATAAGCGATCAGCGCGGGCAGGACGGTGTTGCGGTGGGCGGCCCGCAGCGGGACATGGCGGACGTTGTCCGGCAGCTCGTCGATATACGGTCCGTGCCCGCGGATCGTCACCAGGTCGAATGGCTGGTCTACGTCTGCGAATTCCCGGACCAGGTTGGCCACCACGCGATCCACCCCGCTGTGTCCGGAGGTCGCGAAGAACAGGGCGACGGGGTGTTTGGCGCGATTACGCATCGGAAGATGTCGCCTGCCTCAGTGCATCCAGGCGCTCGGTGACCTCGGCCACCGTGATGCGCTCCATCACGTCGGGTTCACGCACGCGCCGGCCCCAGCGCAGGTCTTCGGGCGGTTTGCCGAACGCGGCCCGGCAGGCCTCGGGGTACTGGTTGACCACCCATTGCCGGCTGCAATAGGGGCCGGTGCGGTCGGGGTTCGAGCCGGCGTACAGGCCGATCACCGGGGTGCCCGTGGCGTTGGCCATGTGGGCGGGGCCGGAGTCGGGCGAGACCAGCACCTGAGCGCGTTCGAGCACGGCCAGCAGCTGCTTGAGGTCGGTCCGGCCGACCAGGTTGGTGACGGGGTGCCGGCATTGCGCGGCGATGGCCTCGCCGTATTCGCGTTCCAGGTCGGTGGGGCCGCCGGTCAGCACGATGTCCATGCCATGGCGCTCGGCGGCGTGGTCGGCGACCGCCGCGTAGCGTTCCGGGGCCCAGTTGCGGAAGTTGCGAAAGCGTGCGCTGGAGCACGGGTTGATGGCGAGCCAGGGTCGGTCCGCGGGCAGGTAGCCGGCGGCCCAGGTCCGGGCTGCATCCGGCACCGGAATGTCCCAGCGCAGAAGGCGTTCGCGCACCCCGAGCGCCTCGGCGAAGCCGAAGAAGCCGTCGAGTACGTGTTCGCGCGGGCGATGGGCGATGCGGTGGCGGGTGAACAGCCACTGGAAGTCGCGCGCGCGCTGGCGGTCGAAGCCCAGGCGCTGGCGCGCGGGGACCTGCAGGCCCAGCAGGCTGGCGCGCAGCGAGACCTGCATCTGCAGCAGGACGTCAAAGCGGCGTCCGCGCAGGGCGCGGCGCAGGTCGCCGTAGGCGCGGCGGCCGCGGTTCTTGTCCACGACCACGAACTCGACCCCGGGCAGTCCTTCCAGCAGCCGGTGTTCCAGCCGCCCGATGATCCAGGTGATGCGGGTCTGCGGCCAGGCGGCCTGCAGGCTGCGCACCACCGGGACGACGTGGGTGCAGTCACCCAGGGCCGACAGCCGCAGCAGGCACAGCTCGTCCGGCGGGGCATTGATCAGCGGGCGGTCGGCCGAATACTCAGGAGGCATCGTCCGGGCCCTGTTCGCGGGCGGCCTTCTTGCGCTTTTTCTTCAGGGCCTTCTTTTTCTTGTTATTCTGCCAGGGCATGCGCCCGATATGCTTGGTGCGCAGGCCGGGATACGGGTCGGGTGCGTCCTCGGGCTGGGTCTTGAACCGCCGATGGGCCCAGAAATACTGCTGCGGCGCATGCCGGACCGCGTCTTCCAGCACCGCGTTCATGCGTGTGGCGTCGCGGGCGCGATCCTCGCTCGGGTAGTCTTCCAGCGGCGGCCCCACCACGAACTCGTAGCCGTCGCCGGCGTCGTTCACGTAATAGAACATCGGCAGCACCCGCGCCCGGCCCATGCGCGCCAGGCGCGACAGGCCGGTGGTGGTGGAGGCCTGCATGCCGAAGAACGGGGCGAACACCTGCTCGGTGCGCCGCATGTTCTGGTCGCCGGCGTACCAGATGGTCCCGCCCTTTTTCAGCTTGCGCAGGATCCCGCGGATGTCGTCCTTGGAGATCACGCGCTCCAGCTTGCGTTCGCGGCCGTAACGCAGGGCACGTTCCAGCACCGGTTTCTTGTCCATGGGCTTGTAGATCGCGGCCATCGGTACCTGTGCGCCGAACAGCCGACCGGCCATCTCGATGCAGGAGAAATGCCCGGACAGCAGGATCACCGGGTCACCGGCCTCGTGCGCTGCCTCCAGGTGCTCCATCCCGTGGAAGCGACACGGCACGCGATCCACTGCCGGCCCGCCGAACCAGCCCAGGGCCACCTCGGCCACCCCGCGACCGGTGTAGCCGAAGTTCGCGCGCACCCAGCGTTCGCGTTCATCCGGGTCGAGGTCCGGGAAACACAGCTCGAGGTTGCGGCGCACCACGTAGCGCCGGTCCCGCGCCAGGTAGTAGAGCAGGTGGCCCAGCCCGGTGCCCAGGCGGATCGCCCAGCGCCAGGGCAGGCGGGCGAGCAGCCACAGCAGGGCGGTGGCCAGGGCCTGTCCCCAGTTGGCCGGATGCCAGGCTTGTTCGCGGCGTTGCGATGTCATCGTTGGTCGAAGTCGGGTGTCGGGTAGATAATGTTGCGCATTGTACATTCGGGACCGCCGGGACGGGGCGTCGCCGGTGGCCGTCTCCGGGGTCGCCCCCCGAAAGTGAGGAACGCGTGCAGGAAGGGATCGCAGCAGAGTTGCAGGCCGCCAGCCGGCTGTTCGGACAACTGGCCGAGGATGCGGAATTCCTCGGGGAGGTGGAGGCCGTCGCGCGGCGCTGGCTGGCCAGCCTGGATGCCGGCGGCCAGATCCTGCTCGCGGGTAACGGCGGCAGTGCGGCGGATGCCCAGCACATCGCGGCCGAGATCGTGTGCCGTTACCGCGTGGTGCGGCCGGGCGCGGCGGCGGTTGCGCTGACCACCGACACCTCGGTGCTGACGGCCATCGCCAACGACTTCGGTTACGAGCATGTGTTCGCGCGGCAGGTCGAGGCGCTGGGGCGTCCCGGCGATGTACTGGTCGGCTTCACCACCTCGGGCGAGTCCCCCAATGTGCTGCGCGCGCTGGAAACCGCCGGGCGCCGGGGCCTGACCACGGTCGCGCTGACCGGCGCGCGGGGGCTGCCCGCCGGCCCCGCGGTGGACCACCTGCTGGCGGTGCCGGACCCCGCGACCGCGCGGGTGCAGGAGGTGCACGGGCTCATCGGGCATCTGTTGTGCGCCGTGGTGGAAGATGCCCTGGTCGCCCGCGCGCAGGGCGATGCGGCGCCGTGAGCCGGCCGGCGCTGTTCCTCGACCGTGACGGCGTGATCAACGTGGATCACGCCTATGTGTACCGCCCCGAGGACTTCGATTTCATGCCCGGGATCTTCGAGCTGGTGGCCCGGGCCGGTGCCGCCGGCTACCCCGTTGTGGTGGTCACCAACCAGTCCGGCATCGGTCGCGGGTACTACGGCGAGGACGACTTCGAGCGGCTGACGCAGTGGATGCGGGCCCGTTTTGCCGAACGCGGCGGACGTCTGGATGCGGTCTATCACTGCCCGCACCATCCGCGCGATGCGCTGGAGCCCTGGCGGCGCGACTGTCCGGACCGCAAACCCGCCCCGGGCATGCTGTTGCGGGCGCGGGACGCGCTGGACGTGGATCTGGCGCATTCGGTACTGGTAGGGGACCGCCCCTCCGACCTGGAGGCCGCGCGCCGTGCCGGGGTGGGCACGCGGCTGCTGTTCGCTCCGGAGACCCCGGATGCGGAACAGGCGGCTGCGCTGCAGGCGGATCCGCAGGCACGGCGGATCCGTTCCCTGCAGGAGGCGGCGGCGCTTCTGGAGACGGAACGCTCCTGATGCGGCGCGCCGGTTACGCGGTCCTGTCACGCCTGCTGGCGCCGGTCATGGGCGCGGTCCTGTGGCGGCGTGCCGCGCGCAACCACGTCCCGGCGGCGCGCCGCCTGGAATGGTTGGGCCGGGGTGCCGCGCCGCCGTCGGGGGCATGGTGGGTGCATGCCGCCTCGGTGGGCGAGGTGGAGGCCGCCCTGCCGCTGATACGGGGCCTGCGCGAGCGATTCCCCCGGGTGTCCGTGCTGGTGACCACCACCACGCCCGAGGGCGCGGCGCGGATCACGGCGGCGGGCATCGACGACGTCCACCACCGTTTTCTGCCGCTGGATCTCCCCGGCGCCGTGCGGCGCTTCGTGGTCGCGGCCCGACCGCGTGCCGGGGTGATCGTGGAGACCGAGCTGTGGCCGCATCTGTTCGCGGCCTGCGAGCGCGCCGGGGTGCCCCTGGTGCTGGCCAGCGGCCGGCTCTCGGATCGTGCGTTCCGGCGCTATCAGCGCCAGCAGCCGCTGATCGGCGAGGTACTGGGCGTCCCCATGCGAATCCTCGCGCAGGATTCCACGGCCGCCGGGCGGTTCCGGGCACTGGGTGCGCCGCCCGGGCGGGTGGAGATCGGCGGCAACCTGAAGTTCGATCGCGATCCGCCTGCGGGCGCCGAGGGGGGCGCGGCACTGCGTGCCGCCCTGTGTTCTGCGGAGGTGCCGGTGTGGGCGGCGGTCAGTACCCGCGAGGGCGAGGACGAGGCTGTGCTGGCGGCTCATGCCGCCTTGCGCAGGCACCATCCGGACGCACGGCTGATCTGGGTGCCGCGCCACCCGCAGCGTTTCGATACGGTGGCGCGGGCGGCCGCGGACGCGGGCCTGTCAGTGGCGCGACGCTCGCTGCTGGCGGACGCGCCCGGCCGCGCGGACCGCGAGGCCGACGTGCTGCTGGGGGATACCCTCGGCGAGATGGGGCTCTATCTCGCGGCGGCCGACGTGGCCTTCGTCGGTGGCAGTCTGGTGCCGCTGGGCGGACAGAACCTGCTGGAGCCGGCGGCCCTGGGGCGACCGGTGCTCACCGGCCCGGACGTGTCGAATTTCGCCGCTGTCGCCCGCGCCCTGGATGCCGTGGAGGCCCGCATCGAGGTCGCCGATGGCGACGCGCTGGGCGCGGCTCTGGCCGAACTGTTCGACGACCCGGAACGAGGGCGGCGCATGGCCGTAGCCGGCCAGGATGTGGTGGCCTCCGGGCGCGGTGCCGTGGCGCGGGTCCTGGGTGTGCTGGAGGAGACGGTGGCGGCAGGCTGATTCCGTGCCGGCGCCGCCTGGCTTCCTGGCACAGAACCTGCCGATCGGTTATGGCCGGATCGAGGGCGTCCACCGGCCATGTTCGCGTGCGAGCACGCTCCCACCTTTCTGTTCGCATCACCCCGCCCGTGGAAGCGTGCTCGCACGCGAACCGACAGGGCCCGGGTCACTCCCCGGAACCGCCGGATGACTCGCTCTCCGACCGCATCCGTTTGAATCGCAGCCAGCCCGGTCAGCGCCGGAAGATCACTCTTCGGGGCCGGCCTGTTCCTCCTCGCCGAACTGGCCCTTCTGCAGCGCGGCGTAATGCCCGCCGGCCTCCATCAGCTCGTTGTGCGTGCCGGATTCCACCACCCGGCCGTCGTCCAGCACCAGGATGCGGTCGGCGTCTTCCACCGTGGACAAGCGGTGCGCGATCACCAGGGTCGTGCGCCCGCGCATCAGCTGTTCCAGGGCGTCCTGGATCTTCTGCTCGGACTCCGAGTCCAGCGCCGAGGTGGCCTCGTCGAGGATCAGGATGGGTGCGTCCTTGAGCAGGGCGCGGGCGATTGCCAGCCGTTGCCGCTGCCCGCCGGAGAGCATCACGCCGTTCTCGCCCACCACGGTGTCGAAGCCGTCGGGCAGGTCGTCGATGAACTCCAGGGCGTTGGCCGCGCGCGCAGCCTCGTGCAGCTCTTCGGCGGATGGTTCGCGCGCCAGGCCGTAGCCGATGTTGTTGGCCACGGTGTCGTTGAACAGCACCACCTGCTGGCTGACCAGCGCCATCTGCCCGCGCAGGTCGCGCAGTGGATATTCCCGCACCGGATGGCCGTCCAGGCGCACTTCCCCGTGTTCGGGTTCGTAGAAGCGTGGAATCAGACTGGCCAGGGTGCTCTTGCCGCTGCCGGACCGTCCGACCAGGGCCACGGTCTGCCCCGGCCGGATCTCCAGCGAGATGTCGCGCAGCACCCAGTCCTCGGTCTGCGGATAGCGGAACCAGACATGGTCGACCTCGAGATGTCCCTCGGCCCGTTCCAGGCGGCGTTCACCGTGGTCCGGTTCCGGGGAGGTGTCCAGCACCTCGAAGACGCTCTCGCCGGCTGCCAGCGCTTTCTGGATCTCCGAGTTGACCTTGACCACCCGTTTGAGCGGGGGCAGCAGCAGAAGCATGGCCGCAATGAAGGAAATCATGCCGCCGGGGGTGATCGTCTCCATCACCATGTCCATGGTGGCCAGATAAACGATGATGGCCAGCGCGATGACCGCACCGAACTGCGACAGGGGCTGACTGGCGGCCTCCACCGTCTTGTAGCGCATGAACTGTCGGTGGTGGCGCTCGTTGATCTTGCGGAAGCGGCTGGATTCATAGTCTTCGGCGCCGAAGATCTTGACCTCCGAATGCCCGCGAATGCTGTCTTCCGCGACCTGGGCATAATCCCCCACCGAACGCTGCATACGCCGGCTGAACTTGCGAAAACGCTTGTTGGCTGCGGTAATGACCAGGGCTACCGCGGGTGCCAGTCCGAACACGATCAGCATCAGCCAGCCGCTGAGCCAGGTCATGTACATCAACAGGAAAAGGATGGTGAAGCTGTCCTTGACCAGGATCAGGATCGCCTTGGAAGCGGCCGCACTGATCTGATTGACGTTATAGGTAAGCTTGGCCAGCAGGGTGCCGGAGGAATGCCGGTCAAAGAACCCTGCCGGCAGCCGCAGGTACTGATCGAATACGGCCTGGCGGATGTCCTTGACCACTTTACGGCCGACCCAGGCCACCGTGTATTGTGCGGCGAAGGTGGTGAATGCATAGAAGAAAAAGATGCCCACCAGACCCAGCGGCACCCAGATGCGGGCATCCGGATCCTGCTGGATGAACGTGCCATCCACCAGCGGCTGGATGATCCAGGCGAAGGCGGCCTGGCCAGCGGCGGCCAGGATCATTGAGATGATCGCCACGATGCCCATGCGCCAGTACGGCTTGATGAACTGGAAGATCCGGCGGAACAGATTCCAGGATTCGCCGGCGCTGGGGTGGGTGGCGTCGAGTGCTTTTCTCTTCATGCGATTGCGGGGTCCTGGTCGGAACGCCGGCTGCGGGATTGGCTGCGAAGCCGGGCAGGCATGATAACAGACCTCCCCGGGCGCCTCCGGGGCGCGGCGGTGCGTCATTCGTTCGGGCGCAGCCAGCCCCCGCATTGCCGGCACTGGTAGCGGTAACCCTTGTTGCGAATCAGGGCGTGGCGCTGCGGGCTCAGCGCATGGTGCCTGCAGTCGCAGACATAAGCATAGGTGCGCTGGCGGCGTGCGGGTGTGAGCGGTGTGGCATGACGCACCCGGGGCGTGGCGCCGAGGTGGTGCATGATGGCCTGCCATTCCGCGCCGTGGGGGCGTACCCGGCGGCCGCGATAAAGGGCGTAAACCGCGGCATGGGCCACTTCGTGTGCAATGGTTTCCGGGAAATGCGCATCCCAGTCGTGAACAAAGGCCTCGGGGTTGAAACGGATGGCCTCCTGACCCCGGTGCACTCGGAATTGCCCTGCGGCGCGGCCGCGCAGATCAAAGCGTATCTCCGGGGTGGCGGTCGCGGGCTGACCGGTGGCCTCGATGTAAAAGGAACGCGTACGCCGACGGATGCGATCCCGCGATTCGGTGTCGAGATTCATGCAGAATTTTGGTTTCTTTCGGGGATTCGTGGCATATTTGTAAAAAGATGGCGCGACCGCAATATTTTATGCGTTGTCGTTATCTTCCGGAATTCGCATTGAGGCGGATTCTGCAGACATCGAAACGAATATTGGAGTGAGTAATGGCTGTGGATGACAAGAAGGCTTCCGAACTGTCGGCCGAGGAACTTTATGCCCTGGCACGGGAACGCGAGCGCGAGGAAGAGGAACGCAAGGAAGCCGAGCGCAAGGAAAAACGCGAGGCGCTGAAGGAAAAGCGCCGCGAAATGGTCGCCCGGCACAAGGCCGAACTGCGCGAACTCGACCGCCAGATCGAGGAACTGGGCGGGCGCGTCGGGGGCCGGCGGAAGGCCTCGTCCGCACGCGGCGGGCGTCGCGGCGGCGGTGGTTCCATCAGCCAGAAACTGTGCGACATCGTGGCCTCGCAGTCGGAGATGAGTGTGAAGGACATCAAGGCCGAGGCCGAGAAGGCCGGGCTTGATACCCGTAACATCAGTCAGACGCTGGCCTATCTCAAGCGTCAGGGGCGTCTGACGTCGCCGCGTCGCGGCGTTTACAAGGCCGCCTGAGAAAGGGGCGCCCGGGAGCGGGCGGTCCGCCCCTCCCCCCTCCCGTCCCGCGGGAGAAAGCCGACGGCCTCATCCGGCCGTGGATTTCAGCTCGAGTCCGTTTGCGGGGTCGCGTGACAACGCGGTTTCGCCGTTCAGCCAGCGCTGAATCTCGGCGCCCGCCACGTGATGGCGCCAGCCGCTGCCGAGGCGGCTGTCCTGCGCGCGTCCGCGCACCAGTTCCACGACATCCTTGCGCTGGGCGATGGCCGCGGGCGTGATCTCCTGCCTGCGTGCGAGTTCGCGCAGCAGGGCCATGGCCATGTCGGCGAGCACCTCGTCAGCCTCGGACAGCGGCTTCTGTTTCGGCAATGCCGGCCATTCCGACTGCGGACGCTCGCGTCCTGCCCGAATCGCCTCCAGCAGGCCCTGTACCCGGTCGTCGTTCATGCCCGAGGGGAAACCGCGCAGTCCGCGCAGTTGCGAGCTCCCTGCGGGTGCCCGGCGGGCGATCTCCAGCAGCAGGTCATCGCTCAGGACCCACTTGCGCGGCCGGTCGCTGCTCTGCGCCGTGCGTTCGCGCCATGCGGCCACGGCCTGCAGCACGGAGAGTTCGCGCGGTTTCAGGCGCTTGTGTCCGGAGACCCGGCGCCAGGCCGCCTCGGGATCCGCGCGGTAGGCCTCGGGGTCGGCGAGGGCGTCCATCTCCGGCTGCAGCCATTCCAGGCGCCCGCTGCTCTCCAGTTCCGCGTGCATCTGCTGGTACAGGGCCGCGAGATAGCGCACATCGTCGGCGGCATATGCCAGCTGCTCCGAATCCAGCGGACGGCGCGACCAGTCGGTGCGGGTCTGGCTCTTGTCCAGTTCGTGGTCCAGCACCGCGCGGACCAGATTGGCATAGCCGACCTGATCGCCGTGACCGAGCATCGCCGCGGCAATCTGGGTGTCGAAGGCCGGTGCGGGTACGTCGCCGGTCTCGCGCAGCAGGATCTCCATGTCCTGCCAGGCGGAATGAAAGACCTTGGTCACGGAGCGATCGTGCAGCAGCGGGGCCAGCCGTTTTACGTCCAGCACCAGCGGGTCGATGCTGCCGATGTGCTCCGGGGTGGCCGCCTGGATCAGGCAGAGCTTCGGGTAGTAGGTCTTCTCGCGCAGGAACTCGGTGTCCAGGGCGATCCACGGGGCACCCCGAACGGCCTGCAGGAATGCCTGCAGTGCCTCCGGGGTGTCGATCAGGCCGTGATCATGCATGGTCTTCGTCGGGACGGTTCTTTTCGAATGCCTCCAGCTGCTCGGTGCTGGCCGGTTTCTGATACCGCTCCTTCCACTCGGCGTAGGGCATGCCGTAGACGATCTCGCGGGCGGCCTCGTAGTCGACGGACTCGCCGCGTTCCTCGGCGGCCGCGACATACCATTTGGACAGGCAGTTGCGGCAGAAACCGGCGAGGTTCATCAGATCGATGTTCTGCACGTCCTTGCGCTCGTCCAGATGCTGAAGCAGGCGGCGGAAAACCGCGGCCTCGATCTCGGTCTGCTTGTTCGGGTCCATGGGGCCTCCGGTCGAATGGGGATTGTATGGCTCGAGGAGTATGCCGCAGGCCGGCGGCCGAGTGCGACGGCCCGCGTGCCGGTTCAGGTGAGATGCAGCAGCCAGCGTTTGCGCACGTCGCGCAGCAGCACGAAGATCAGGGGCCACACCAGCGCGCTGCTGAGCACGGGGGCCCAGTACCACGGGGTGCCCGGCGGCAGGCCGGTCAGGCCCTGCGGCCACAGCGCCACCAGTTTGTACAGGGCGATCAGGCCGATCACCACGATCATCTGCTGCCATACAGGATAAACCCGCAGGCGTGAATGCAGCTGGATGGTCAGATAGGCCACCAGCGCCATGGCCACGGCGTTCTGGCCGAGCAGTTGTCCCAGCAGGACATCCAGCAGCAGTCCGGACACGAACGCGGTGAACACCCCGATGCGCTGGGGAAAGGCCATGGCCCAGTAGATCAGGACCAGTGCCACCCATTCCGGACGCAGCAGCGCGAGGCCCTCGGGCATCGGCACGATGGCCAGCGCCAGCGCCGCCAGCAGGCTCAGCGGCACCGGCCAGGGGATGCCCGCGCCGCCGCTCATGATGCCGGGCCGGTTTCGGTTTCGTCTTCGGTGGGCAGCGGAGTCGGGATCGCGTCGCGTTCATGGTCCTCCATCCACAGCAGCAGGACTTCGCGCGAGCGGTCCAGCGCGGCCAGGGGTTCCGCCTCGATGGCCAGGAACGGCTCGCCCGGCGGGCGTTCCACCGAGGTGACCCGCGCGACCGGGTAGTCTGCGGGGAAGCGCCCGCCCAGCCCCGAGGTCAGCAGCAGGTCGCCCTCGACGATGTCCTCCTGCGGCGGGACGTGGCGCATGTGCAGGCGCTGAGGGTTGCCGGTGCCGACGACGATGCCGCGCAGGCCGGTGCGGGCGCTGACTACCGGCAGTGCATGTCCGGGGTCGGAGATCAGCAGCGCCGTGGCGCTGGAGCGTTGTGCGGAGAGGATCTGCCCGACCACGCCGTCGGCGTCGATCACCGGCTGGCCGGCATACACCGCATCGCGCTGTCCCTTGTCGAGCACGATCTGCTGGCGGAAGGGATCCAGGTCCACCGCAAGGATCTGCGCGACCTGGACTTCCTCGTCGGCCTGACGGGCGGTGTTGAGCAGGGCGCGCAGGCGGTCGTTCTCCGCCTGCAATGCCTCGAAGCGGAGCTGGCGGGCGCGCAACTCGCTGTTTTCGCGCCGCAGGATGCGGTTCTCCACCACCAGGTCCTCGCGGCTGGAGAACGATTCCAGGACCCGCGAGCCCGCGCGGATGGGCGCATCCACCGCGACCTGGATCGGGTAGGCCACGGTGGCGAGTACGCTGCGCACCGTCTGCAGTTCGTTCAGGCGGTGGTCGAGCACCATCAGCGCGACCCCCACCAGGACCACGAAGAGCAGGCGAAGCGTGGGCGAGATGCCCAGTCTGAACAGGGGCTTGCTTATAACCGAACCTCCGGAACGCGGGGCGACTCCCGGGGGCGCGCCCGGGCCCGGAGTTTACTCCATGGAAAGGAAGTCGACCCGTTTCTCGTCGAGCATTTCCAGAACCCGGCCGCCTCCGCGGGCAACGCAGGTGAGGGGATCATCGGCCACGACCACCGGGATGCCGGTTTCCTCCATCAGGAGACGGTCGATCTGCTGCAGCATCGCCCCGCCGCCGGTCAGCACGATGCCGCGTTCGGCGACATCGGAACCCAGCTCCGGCGGGGTCTGTTCCAGTGCCGTGCGCACCGCCGACACGATCCCGTACAGCGGATCCTGCAGGGCCTCGAGGATCTCGTTGGAGTTCAGGGTGAACGAGCGCGGCACGCCCTCGGACAGGTTGCGCCCCTTGACCTCGATCTCCAGCAGCTCCTTGCCGGGGTAGGCCGAGCCGACCGCATGCTTGATGCGCTCCGCGGTGGCCTCGCCGATCAGTACGCCGTAGTTGCGACGCACGTAGGCCATGATGGCCTCGTCGAAGGTGTCGCCGCCGATGCGCACGGACTCGGAGTAGACGATCCCGTTCATCGACAGTACGGCGACCTCGGAGGTGCCGCCGCCGATGTCCAGCACCATGGAGCCGACCGCCTCGTCCAGCGGGATGCCGGCACCGATCGCCGCGGCCACCGGTTCCTGCAGCAGGTAGACCTTGCGCGCCCCGGCGCCGAAGGCGGATTCGCGGATCGCCCGGCGTTCCACCTGGGTCGCGCCGCAGGGCACGCAGACCAGCACACGCGGGCTGGGCCGGAAGATCCGCCGCTCGTGCACCTTCTTGATGAAGTACTGCAGCATCTTTTCGGTGGTGGTGAAGTCGGCGATCACGCCGTCCTTCATCGGCCGGATGGTCACCACGTGCTCCGGTGTGCGCCCGAGCATCTTCTTGGCCTCGATGCCGACGGCCTCGATCGAACGCGGCCCCCCGGGGCCCCGGTCCTGTCGGATCGCGACAACCGAGGGCTCGTTGAGCACGATGCCCTGGCCGCGCATGTAGATCAGCGTATTGGCCGTGCCGAGGTCGATGGAGATGTCGTTGGAGAACAGCCCCAGGAGGCGTTTGAGCATGGGGTACGAACCTGCTTGCATGGTCGGCGGGAAAGTCACGGACTCTAGCAACCGCCCCGGGTTTGGGCAAGGTCGGGGTTGTGGTAAGTTTGCGCTCCGTCTCAGCGTATCCCTGAGTGTTTCGTTATCGCCCGCAGCGAGGGTCCGCAAGCCATGTCCGTAGACACCGAACACGTCCAGCGCATCGCCGAGCTTTCGCGTCTGGCGATGGATGACGACCAGGCCCGCGAGTTTGCCGGCGGGCTGAGTGACATCTTCGACTTCGTCGAGCAGCTCGACGGCGCCGACATCGAGGGGGTGGAGCCGATGGCCCATCCGATGGACGCGGCCCAGCGCATGCGCCCGGACGCGGTGACCGAGCCCGACCGGCGCGACGACTACCAGGCCATTGCCCCGGCGGTGGAAGGGGGTCTCTATCTGGTGCCGCGCGTCATTGAATGACGCGTCATCCGCCGAATCGCCTGCGGCGCGCCCTGTGCGCCGCTTTCAGCCACGCTTGAAGGAAAGAGTCCCGAGTCCATGACCCAGGAAACCCTCTCCGACTGGGTACGCAAGCTGCGCGCCCGAGAGATCAGCTCGCGCGAGCTCACCCGCCTGTACCTGGACCGCATCGAGCGTCTGGATGCGGATCTCAACAGCTTCGTCACCGTAACCGCCGAGTCCGCGCTGGAGCAGGCGGACGCCGCCGATGCGCGTCTGGCGAAGGGCGAGGAGGCCCCGCTGCTGGGCGTGCCGGTGGCGCAGAAGGACATCTTCTGCACCCGCGGCGTGCGCACCGCCTGTGGCTCGCGCATGCTGGACCCGTTCGTCTCGCCCTACGACGCCACGGTGGTCGAGCGCATGCACGCCGCCGGCGCGGTGATGCTGGGCAAGACCAACATGGACGAGTTCGCGATGGGCTCGTCCAACGAGACCAGCTTCTACGGTCCGGTGCACAACCCCTGGGATACCGCGCGGGTTCCGGGCGGCTCCTCGGGCGGTTCCGCGGCGGCGGTGGGCGCACGTCTGGCGCCCGGCGCCACCGGCACCGACACCGGCGGTTCCATCCGCCAGCCGGCCGCGTTCTGTGGGATCACCGGCCTCAAGCCGACCTATGGCCGGGTCTCGCGCTACGGCATGATTGCCTTCGCCTCCAGCCTGGATCAGGGCGGGCCGATGGCGGCCTCGGCCGAGGACTGCGGGCACATGCTCAATGCCATGGCCGGGTTCGACGAGCGCGACTCGACCAGCCTCGAACGCCCGGCCGAGGACTTCACCGCAGCGCTGGACGCCGACCTCACCGGGCTGCGCATCGGCCTGCCGCAGGAGTTCTTCGGCGAAGGCCTGGATGACGGCATCCGCGCCGCGCTGGACGAGGCGATCCGGGTGCTGCGCGAGCGCGGCGCCGAGATCCGCGAGGTCAGCCTGCCCAACAGCCATTTGTCGGTGCCGGCCTATTACGTGGTGGCCCCGGCCGAGGCCTCGTCCAACCTTTCGCGGTTCGACGGCGTGCGCTACGGCTATCGCTGCGAGGATCCGCAGGACCTGCTGGACCTGTACACGCGTTCGCGCGGCGAGGGCTTCGGCGCCGAGGTGAAGCGGCGCATCATGGTGGGTACCCATGTGCTGTCCGCCGGTTACTACGACGCCTACTATCTCAAGGCGCAGAAGGTCCGCCGGGTGATCGCCGACGACTTCCGCCGGGTGTTCGCCGACGTCGACCTGCTGCTGGGCCCGACCACGCCGGAACTGCCGTTCGAGCTGGGGGCCAAGAGCGCCGATCCGGTCAAGATGTACCTCTCGGATATCTACACCATCGCCGCCAACCTGGCGGGGCTGCCGGCGATGTCGCTGCCGGCGGGCGAGGTGCAGGGGCTGCCGGTCGGGCTGCAGCTGATCGGCAACTATTTCGACGAGGCGCGCATGATCGGCGTCGCACACCAGTTTCAGCAGGAGACCGACTGGCACGCCCGCGTGCCGTCGGCCTTTGCCTGAGGGGTCGCAGCATGGAATGGGAAACCGTCATCGGGCTGGAGATTCACGCCCAGCTCAATACCGTCTCCAAGATCTTTTCCGGGGCGCCCACCGCCTACGGCGCCGAGCCCAACCGTCAGGCCTGCCCGGTGGACCTGGGCATGCCCGGCGTGCTGCCGGTGCTCAACCGCGGGGTGGTCGAGCGTGCGGTGATGCTGGGGCTGGCGGTCGACGCCGAAATCGCCCCGCGCTCGGTGTTCGCGCGCAAGAATTACTTTTACCCGGACCTGCCCAAGGGCTACCAGATCTCGCAGTTCGAGCTGCCGATCGTAGCCAGCGGGCATCTGGACATCGAGCTGGAGGACGGCTCGACCAAGCGCATCGGCGTGACCCGTGCGCACCTCGAGGAAGACGCCGGCAAGAGTCTGCACGAAGGCTTCGAGGCGATGACCGGCATCGATCTCAACCGCGCCGGCACCCCGCTGGTGGAGATCGTCTCCGAGCCGGACCTGCGTTCGGCGAAGGAGGCGGTCGCCTACATGAAGAAGCTGCACTCGCTGGTGCGCTACCTCGACATCTGTGACGGCAACATGCAGGAGGGCAGCTTCCGCTGCGACGCGAACGTCTCCATCCGGCCGAAGGGGCAGGCGGAGTTCGGTACCCGCGCGGAGCTGAAGAACCTCAACTCCTTCCGCTTTGTCGAGCGTGCGATCAACTTCGAGATCGAACGCCAGATCGACGTGATCGAGGGTGGCGGCCGCGTGGTGCAGGAGACCCGCCTGTACGATCCGGACCGCGACGAGACGCGTTCGATGCGTACCAAGGAAGAGGCCAACGACTACCGCTACTTCCCCGATCCGGACCTCCTGCCGGTGGAGGTCGATCAGGGCTTCATCGAAGAAATCCGCGGCCGCCTGCCGGAGCTGCCCGACGCCAAGCGCGAGCGTTTCGTGCGCGAGTACGAACTGCCGGAATACGATGCCGGCGTGCTCACCGCGACCCGCGAGACGGGGGATTTCTACGAGGCGGTGGTGCGGGGCTGCAATGCGCCCAAACTGGCCGCCAACTGGGTGATGGGCGAGTTCTCCGCCGCGCTCAACCGCTCCGAGGTGGAGCTCGCCGAGGCCCCGGTGGATGCCGGGGCGCTGGCCGGACTGCTGGCGCGCATCCAGGACGAGACCATCTCCGGCAAGATCGCCAAGGAAGTGTTCGAGGCGATGTGGAACGGCGAGGGCGATGCCGACAGCGTGATCGAGGCCAAGGGGCTGAAGCAGATCACCGACACCGGCGCGATCGACGCCATCATCGACGAGGTGATCGCGAACAATCCCAAGCAGCTCGAGCAGTACAAGGGCGGCAAGGACAAGCTGTTCGGTTTCTTCGTCGGCCAGGTGATGAAGGCCACCCAGGGCAAGGCCAACCCCGCCCAGGTCAACGAGCGGCTGAAGGAACGCCTGGATCAGGCATGAGTGATGCGGGCATGGGCGCGGCATCCGCGCGCGAAGCCGATACCCTGCACCGCTTCATGCTGGAAAACACCGGGGTGCGCGGCGAATGGGTGCACCTCGACCGGGCCTGGCAGGCGGTGCTGGAGCGCGACCCCTACCCGCCGGTGGTGCGCGACCTGCTGGGGCAGGCCTGCGCCGCGGTCACCCTGGTCGCCGCCACGCTCAAGTTCAAGGGCTCCCTGATCCTGCAGGTCACGGGATCCGGTCCGCTGCACATGCTGGTGGCGCAGGCGGACGGGCAGGGTCATCTGCGCGGGGTGGCCCGTTATCACGAGACCCCGCCGGAGGACGGCTCGCTGGATGCGATCCTGGGCGAGGACGCGCGGGTGATGATGACCCTGGACCCCGGGGACGGCGGTGAGCGCTATCAGGGTGTTGTGGAGCTGCGCGGGCAGACCCTGGCCGCGGCCCTGGACGGGTATTTCGAGCAGTCCGAGCAGCTTCCCACGCGGGTCTGGCTGGCCGCCGACGGCCAGCGCGCCGCGGGCATGCTGCTGCAGGGGTTGCCGGATGACAGCGGGCAGCCGCTGTCGCGCGACAGCGAGGACTGGAACCGCGCGACCACCCTGGCCGAAACCACCACGGCGGCCGAACTGCTGCAGCTGGACGCCGGCTCGCTGCTGGGCCGGCTGTTCGCCGAGGAGCGCGTGCGCCTGTTCGACGGCTCCACGGTGGAATTCCACTGCCACTGCTCGCGCGAGCGCGTGGCCACCACCCTGCAGAGCCTCGGGGTGGACGAGATCCGCTCGATCCTGGCCGAGCAGGGCCGCATCGAGGTCACCTGCGAGTTCTGCAACGCGCAGTACGTGTTCGATGCGGTGGATGCCGAGGCTCTGTGCCGTCCGGGCAACGCGCAGCCGCCGGGGCCCGATACCTCGCAATAGGGGGCGGATCGGCCGGTCGGTCGACCCCCTGCGAACAGGGGGGCGCCCCGTGCCCCGCAGGAGGCCAGCCCCCTGGCCGATTACGGCGCCAGGCCCGATCGGCCGGAGGGCCGTCCTCCTACGGGGGGTCCCCGCAGACCGGGCAGGCCGGGTCGCGCTGCAGGCCGATCTCGCGGAACTGCATGTGCAGGCCGTCGATCAGCAGCAGGCGCCCCGCCAGGGTCGGCAGGCCGGCCAGCAGCTTGAGGGCCTCGGTCGCCTGCAGGCTCCCGACCACCCCCGGCAGGCTCGCCAGCACCCCGCTGGTCGCGCAGGTGTCCTCGTCCGCGCCTTCGTCGCCGTACAGACAGTGGTAGCAGGCCGCCTGCGGGTCGCGGAAATCGAAGGTGGTGAGCTGGCCCTCGAAGCGGATCACCGCGCCGGAGACCAGCGGCGTGCCGGTGGCGACCGCCGCGCGGTTGATCGCGCCACGCGCGGCGAAATGGTCGGTGCCGTCCAGCACCACGTCGGCCCCGGCGAAGAGCGCGCGCATCGCGTCGGCGTCCAGCCGTTCGGCGCGGGTCTCCACCCGGCAGGCGCTGTTCAGCGCCGCGATGCGCCGCGCACCGGAGGCGACCTTGTCCGCGCCCAGGTCGGCCTCGCCGTGCAGGATCTGGCGCTGCAGGTTGCTCGCCTCGACGTGATCCGGGTCCACCAGGGTCAGCCGGCCGACCCCGGCCGCCGCCAGGTAGGCCGCCACCGGTGAACCCAGCCCGCCCACGCCCATCACCACCGCATGCGCCCGGCGCAGGCTTTCCTGGCCCTCGACCCCGATGCCGGGCAGCATGATCTGGCGTGCGTAGCGCAGGAGCTCGTCGTCATTCATGGGTGGATTGTAACTCCGTCACATGGCCGCGCGGGCAGCGTGCCGGAACTGCGGCGGGCTTCACGCAATGCGCCAGGCGGTTCAAGGGGCGTTCAGTCGGAAGGGCTAGTCTGGTTCCCGGCAATTCGGCCAGAAGAGAAAGGGAAGGAGGCGTCCCATGAACCCCGAACAGAAATCCATCCTGCAGCGTCTGACCGCCGTGGTCGTCCCCGCCGCACTGCTCGCCTTTGTGGTCGCGGCACCGGCCCAGGCCGCGACGCCGGTCAAGGGGGCAGCCGGCGGGGCCACGCTGCAGTTCTCGGTCGAGGGCCTGCAGGAGGTCCGCCATGATCGGCGCTCGGGCAAACGCGGTTACAAGCACAAGCGCGGGCATCCCGGGAGTCGTGGCCACAAGTACAAGCGCGGGCATCCGGGCGCGCGCGGGCACAAGCAGTCACGCCGCGGCCATTCGCGCGGGCGTGGGCCGGGCCACCGCTCCTCGCGGGGGGCTGAACACCATCACCACTACTATGGTCGTTCAAAGCGTTCCGGGTCGCGGGATCGTCGTGACCGGCGTTCCTCCGGCAGCATCCACCTCAAGCTGCCACTGCCGCTGCCGCGTCTGTGATGTGCAGCCGGGCCGCTCGCCGGTCCGGAGCATGGCACGCAGGGCCCCCGGTGCATGCGCCGGGGGCTTCGGCATGTCTGTCAGTCAGCGCCGGGCCCGCAGGCGCGCCCCGGTCACGCGGGGATGACCGGCGGTGTCCGGCCAGGTCGTGATGTCCGTCCACGGCCCGGTCTCCAGTCGTGCCCGTACCGCCGCGTCCTGGTCGAATCCGTGTTCCAGCAGCAGCCAGCCGTCGTCCGTCAGGTGATCGGGTGCGGTGGCGATCAGTTCATGCAGGTCCGCCAGTCCCGTTTGCGCCGCGACCAGCGCATCCCGTGGCTCGAAGCGCAGGTCGCCGCGTTGCAGATGCGGGTCGTCCGCGGCGATGTACGGCGGATTGGAGACGATCAGGTCGAAGCGTGCCGCGGGCGCCAGCGGTTGCAGCCAGGCCCCGGAGAAGAAGCGAATGTTCAGGTTCAGTTCGCCGGCGTTGGCGCGGGCGCGGGTCAGGGCGTCGAGGCTGGTGTCGCTGGCGAAGCCGTCGATCGCCGGCCGTTCGGCCTTGAGCGCAAGGATGATGGCCCCGGAGCCGGTGCCCGCGTCCAGCACCCGGGGGTGTTCTTCCGGCGCCGCGTCGATGACCCCCAGCGCGGCCTCGACCAGCACCTCGGTCTCGGGGCGCGGGATCAGGCAGGCCGGGGAGACCCCCAGATCCAGGGTCCAGAAGCCGCGCCGGCCGAGGATGTGGGCGATCGGTTCGCCCTGCAGGCGGCGCCGGCACAACGCCTCGGCCGCGGCTGCCTGCGTGGGGCCGGGGGCATCGCCGCCGCGCGCGATGAACTGCGCGGTGCTCAGGCCGGTGGCCATGCCGAGCAGCAGGCGTGCCTCCAGCCCGGGGGCCTCCACGCCGGCCTCCTGCAGCCGGTTGCGCAGGCTGGCCAGCAGGGCGTCCAGCGTGGCCGGGCGGTCCATCAGGCGTCGGCGAGGGAGGCGAGCTGTTCCGCCTGGTATTCGTGGATCAGCGGGTCGATCACCGGGTCGAGGTCGCCGGCCATCACCTGCTCCAGCTTGTACAGCGTCAGATTAATGCGGTGGTCGGTGACCCGCCCCTGGGGGAAGTTGTAGGTGCGGATCCGTTCCGAGCGGTCGCCGCTGCCCACCAGACCCTTGCGCTCGGCGCTCTGGGCCTCGGCCTGCGCGGCGCGTTCGTCCTCGTACAGCCGCGCGGCGAGGAAGTTCATCGCGCGGGCGCGGTTCTTGTGCTGGGAGCGCTCTTCCTGGCATTCGACCACGATGCCGGTGGGCAGGTGGGTCAGGCGCACGGCTGAATCGGTCTTGTTCACGTGCTGGCCGCCGGCACCGGAGGAGCGGAAGGTGTCCACGCGCAGGTCGGCCGGGTTGATCTCCGGCATCTCGACCTCCTCCAGTTCCGGGAGGATCGCGACCGTGGCCGCCGAGGTGTGGATGCGGCCCTGGGACTCGGTCTCGGGTACGCGCTGCACGCGGTGTGCGCCGGATTCGAATTTGAGCCGCGAATAGGCCCCCTGGCCGGCGAGTCGGGCGATCACCTCGCGGTAGCCGCCGTGTTCGCCCTCGCTGGCCGACAGGATCTCCAGCTGCCAGTGGCGCTGTTCCGCGTAGCGGCTGTACATGCGCAGGAGGTCGCCGGCGAACAGTGCGGCTTCGTCCCCGCCGGTGCCGGCGCGGATCTCGAGGAACACGTTGGCGTCATCGTGCGGATCCTTCGGGATCAGGTGGCGGTAGAGTTCGGCCTCCAGTTCCTCGTTACGCGCATTGAGGGTCTCGATCTCGCCCTCGGCCATCGCGCGCAGTTCGGGGTCGTCGTCCTCGAGCATCGCGCGCGCCTCGTCCAGCGCGGCGCGGTTTTCGTTCCATGCCTTCCACGCCTCGGCCACCGGTTCCAGCTGGCTGTATTCCTGCGACAGCCGGCGCAGCTGCTCGGGGTCCTCGGCGGCATCGGGCGTGGCGAGCAGGCCGGCGATCTCGGCGTGGCGTTCGGCCAGGCCCTCCAGTTTGGCGCGAAAGGAATCCTTCACGCGTCGTCCCTGGTGTCGTCGGGTTCCGCGCCGTGGCCATGCCCCGGGGCATGACCGTGCTCAGGCCCGTGCTCAGGCCCGTGATCACGCCCGCGATCATGTCCGGGGTCGTCCTCGCGTTCGGGCAGCTGAAACAGCTGATGCGCGGCTTCCAGCAGGCGGGCGTCGCCCTCGTGGGCTGCGGTGTTGAGGCTCTTGCAGGGGTGGTGCATCAGCTTGTTGGTCAGGGTGTGGGCCAGCCAGGGCAGGACCTCGTCGGGCGACCGACCGGCGCGGATCATTGCCAGGGCACGCTCCACGGTCTCGTCCTTGACCGTCTCCGCGCGCTCGCGCAGCTGGCGGATGCTGTCGATGGAGTCGCGCGCCCGCAGCCAGCGCATGAACTCCCCGGCGCGCTGGTTGATGATCTCCTCGGCCTGTTCCGCGGCGGCCTGACGCGAGGCCATGTTGTCGTCGATCACCTCCTGGAGGTCGTCCACCGTGTACAGGTAGATGTCCTCCAGTTGCCCCACTTCCGGCTCGATGTCGCGTGGCACCGCGATGTCGACCATGAACATCGGCTTGCGGCGGCGCTTGCGCAGCGCGCGTTCCACCGCCCCCTTGCCGAGGATGGGTACCGGCGCGGCGGTGGAGGAGATCACGATGTCGGCCTCCGGCAGGCGTTCGCCCAGATGGTCCAGGCCGATGGGCTCGCCGTCGAAGCGTTCGGCCACGCTGCGCGCGCGTTCCTCGGTCCGGTTGGCCACGATCACCCGGCCGATGCCGAGGCCCCGCAGGTGCTGCAGGGCCAGTTCGATGGTCTCGCCCGCGCCCACTACCATGGCGGTCAGCGGCTTGAGGTCGCCGAAAATCTGCCGGCCCAGCGATACCGCGGCGAAGGCCACCGAGACCGCGCTCTGGCCGATCGCGGTCTCGGTGCGTACGTCCTTGGCGGTGGCGAAGGCGTGCTGGAACAGCCGCTCCAGCGACAGCCCGAGGGTGCCGGCGTCGTGGGCGTACTGGTAGGCGGTCTTCATCTGCCCCAGGATCTGCGGTTCGCCCAGCACCATCGAATCCAGACCGCTGGCGACCCGCAGGGTGTGGCGCACGGCCGAGCCGTCGTGGTGCAGGTAGAGATAGGGCCTCAGTTCGGAGCGGTCGATGCCGTGGTAGCCACCCAGCCAGTCCACCACGCGATGTTCGCTGTCCTCCCCGCTCTCGCGGAAATAGACCTCGGTGCGGTTGCAGGTGGAGAGGATCGCACTCTCCGGCAGCCGCACGCCGGAGCGCAGCGAATGCAGCGCATCGTCCAGTTCGTGCTGGCTGACCGACAGCCGTTCGCGGATCTCGACCGGTGCCGTCTTGTGATTGATTCCGAGTGCGAAGAGCATAACCTGCGTATTGTGCCGCAAAACGTCCCCTGCGGGTCAGTAGTGTACGCGGTGAAAGGGTTCGGTACAGTGCGCAGGAATCCGGATGCCGGGCCCGAAGGAACCTGGCGCGGCCCGGTGCCGTCTCACTGAAAGCTGACATGCATGGAATGCCTCTATGACCCGAACCCTGCTGGCCGCGGCCGTTGCCCTCCTTGTCAGCGGTTGTGCGCACCATTCGCTCGGTGCCGGCGAGCCGCTGGAAACCGACGCCCCGGAGATCGTGACCCTGCCCGAGAGCGGATTGCAGGAGGATCCCGAGGCGGCGCTGATGTTCAGCGTGCTTGCCGGCGAGATCGCCGTGCGTTCCGGGCAGACCGCCGATGCGGCGGCCTTCTACGGTGCGGCGGCGGCGCTGAGCCACGACCCGGAGATCGCCGAGCGGGCCACCCGCATTGCCCTGTTCGCGCGGGATCGTGAGCAGGCCCTGCGTTCCGGGGAGCGCTGGCTGGCCCTGTCGCCCGAACACATGGAGGCGGTGCAGATCGTTGCGCTGCTGCGCATCGACGCCGGGCAGGTCGAGGCCGCCGCGCAGCAGCTGGATGAACTGATGCAGCGGCGCGCGCGGGAAGGTGCCAGTCCCTATTCATCGCTGGCCTCGCTGATGGTGCAGGCCGACAACCGGGACCACGCGCTGGAGACCCTGGACCACCTCGCCACGCGGCGGGCCGGGGATCGCGACACCTGGCGAGTGTATGCCGAACTTGCGCTGCGGTTCGACGCGACCGGGGCGGCCCTGCAGGCCACCGAGCGGGGTCTCGAGCAGCATCCCGACGCCATCAGCCTGTACTTGTTGCGGGCGCAGGCCCTGGAGCGCGACGAACGCGGGGACGAGGCCCTGGCCCTGATGCGCGAGGCCGTCGCCGCCCACCCGGACAGTCGCGACGCCCGCATCGGTTACGCCCATGCGCTGACCGACCATGCCGACGACGACCGGGGCCCGGAGGAGATCGCGCGGCTGGCAGAGCTGGCCCCCGACGACCACGAGGCCCGCCTGACGCTGGCCCTGCTGAGCCTCGAGAGCGGCTGGAACGAGGCCGCGCGCGAGCAGCTGGAGGCCCTGGATGCCCGCGGCGTGCGCGAGAACGAGGTGGCCTATTATCTGGGCCGTCTGCACGAACTGGAGGGGGATGCGGACCGGGCCCGGACATTCTTCGAGCGGGTCGGCGAGGGCGAGTTTCGCGCGGATGCGCGGCTGCGCCTGGCGGCCCTGACTCTGCGCGAAAACGGTGCCGGGGCGGCGCGCGCTGCGTTCGACGAACTGCAGACGCACGACGACGCCGACGTGGCGCGCGAGGCCTGGGTCGTGGAGGTCAACACCCTGCGCGAGGAAGAGGCCTACGAACGTGCACTGGAACGCGCCAATGCGGCCCTGGATGCCTTCCCCGAGGAGAGCGACCTGCTGTATCTGCGCGGGCTGATCCACGAGCGCCTGGACCGGGTGGACGCGGCGCTGCAGGACTTCCGCACGATCCTTGACAACGACCCGGACAGTGCCACGGCGATGAACGCGCTGGGGTACACCCTGGCCGACCGGACCGACCGCTACGAGGAGGCCTACGAGCTGATCACGCAGGCCCTCGAGCAGCGTCCCGATGACGCAGCCGTGGTCGACAGCTACGGCTGGGTGCTCTACAGGCTCGGGCGGCTGGACGAGGCCGAGGAACAGTTGCGGCGGGCCTGGAGCATGATGGAGGACGGCGAGATCGCCAGTAATCTGGCCGTCGTGTTGTGGGAGCAGGGCGAACGCGACGAGGCGCGTGAACTGCTCGAGAAGGCGCTGGAGCGCGACCCCGGACACGAGCGGCTGCAGCGCGTCCGGCGCGAGCTGCTCGAATGACGCGAATGAGAGGGTCGGGTGTGCGCGCGGCACTCGCGCTGCTGATCGTAATACTGCTCGCCGGGTGTGCCGCCCTGCCGGAGGTGGACCGGGGTGACGCCGCGCAAAGGGCGTTCGACGAGCGCAGCGAGCGGCTCGCCGCCATCGAAACCTGGCGCCTGGTGGCCCGCCTGGGGCTGGATACCGAGCGTGAATACTGGTCCGCACAGCTCAACTGGCGGGTGCAGGAGGGTACGCATATCCTCGATCTGTCCGGTCCGATGGGGCGGGGTGGCGGCCGATTGACCCTCGCCGAGGGACAGCCGGCGCGGCTGGTGACCCGTGATGGCGAACATCACAGCGCACGCGATCCGGACGCCCTCGCGCAGCGTCTCACCGGCGATGCGATTCCGGTGTCGGGGATGATCTACTGGGTACGTGGCCTGCCGGACCCCGCCCGTCCGTTCGAGCACGAGGTGGACGCCGAAGGGCGTCCGATCCGCATCCGTCAGGCCGGCTGGGAGATCGAATACGGCGAGTACGAGGAATTCGACGGCGAGTCCCTGCCGGTGCGCATGGAGCTGCAGCGCGATGAGCTCACGCTGCGCGCCGTGATCCGCCAGTGGCAGATGGGAGACGGATCCGCCTGATGGACAAGCCCTTTGCGCAGGTCTTCCCCGCGCCCGCGAAGATCAACCGCTTCCTGCACATCACCGGTCGGCGCGCGGACGGCTACCACGAGCTGCAGACCGTGTTCCAGTTCCTCGATCTGGAGGACCGGCTGCGCTTCGAGCCGCGCCCCGGCGGGGAGGTGGCGATGGCCTCCGCGGATGCCGTGGACGGGGCCGAAAACCTGTGCGTGCGCGCCGCCCGCATGGTCTTTGCGGCCGCCGGGCGACCCGAAGGGGTGACGATCCACCTCGACAAGCGCCTCCCGGTCGGTGGCGGGGTGGGCGGAGGCAGTTCCGACGCTGCCACCACCCTGGTTGCGCTGAATTATCTGTTCGAGCTTGGCCTGGACGAATCGACGCTGGCCGACCTCGGCCTGCGTCTCGGCGCGGACGTGCCGGTCTTCGTGCGCGGCCGCGCCGCATGGGCCGAAGGCGTGGGCGAAACCCTGGTCCCGGTGCGGCCCGACTGCCCCTGGGCGCTGCTGATCGACCCCGGTGTCCCGGTCGCCACCGGAACCATGTTCGGGTCAGGAGAATTGACACGCGACTGTCCCACCGAGAGAATCTCGCACGCGGTCGACGGCGCGCCATTTGGAAACGTCTTCGAACCGGTGGTCCGGACGCGCCATCCGGACATCGCCCGGGCGCTGGACTGGCTGGGCTCGCAGACCGACCGGGTCCGCCTGAGCGGAACCGGCGGTTGCGTGTTCGGGCTGTTTCGCGACCGCGCCGAGGCCGAGAGGGCACGCGAGGAACAGCCGCTGCCCTGGAGCAGCCGGGTCACCCGGCTGCGCAACGAGTCGCCCCTGCGGGCGTGGTTGCCCGAGTCGGGCGGCCATTCTACTGGGCCGTAGCCAAGCGGTAAGGCAACGGGTTTTGATCCCGTCATGCGCAGGTTCGAATCCTGCCGGCCCAGCCATACAATCGCCCCGCGCCGAAGGCGAGGGGCACCTGACAACCGGGCGGCAGGATGAGAACCGTAAAAGGTTCGACTCGAGCGGCGCAGCCGCGAGAGAACGCCGCCGAAGGCGGCGGCCCGGAGGGCGGCGCGCAGCGCCGTAATCCTGCCGGCCCAGCCATACAATCGCCCCGCGCCGAAGGCGAGGGGCATGTTCCCGAACCTCGGCTCCGGCCGGGGTTCCTTACTGGAGACCGCGCCATCCGGGCGCGGTTCCGCACCACCCAGACCGGGACAAGTCGTGGTCGACAAGAGTCGCATGATGATCTTCGCGGGGAACGCCAACCCGCGACTGGCACAGGGCGTTGCCGAGCACCTCGGCCTGCCGATGGGGAAGGTGACCGTCGGCCGGTTCAGTGACGGCGAGGTCCAGGTCGAGATCCTGGAAAACGTGCGCGGACGCGACGTCTTCCTGATTCAGCCCACCGGGCAGCCCACCAACGAGAACCTGATGGAGCTCGTGATCATGGTGGATGCCCTGCGCCGCGCTTCGGCCGGCCGCATTACCACGGTGATCCCGTATTTCGGCTATGCCCGGCAGGACCGCCGGGTGCGCTCGGCGCGGGTGCCGATCTCGGCCAAGGTCGTGGCCAACATGATCGAGGCGGTAGGCGCGGACCGCGTGCTGACGATCGACGTGCACGCCGATCAGGTGCAGGGCTTCTTCAACGTCCCGGTGGACAACATCTATGCCTCGCCGGTGCTGCTGGGCGATGTCTGGCGTCACGTCTCCGGTGATCTGACGGTCGTGTCGCCCGACGTCGGGGGCGTCGTGCGCGCCCGAGCGATCGCCAAACGGATGGATGACGCCGACCTGGCGATCATCGACAAGCGCCGCCCGCGCGCCAACGAATCCGAAGTGATGCACATCATCGGGGACGTGCGCGGCAAGTCCTGCATCATCATCGACGACCTGGTGGATACGGCCGGTACCCTGTGTCAGGCAGCGAAGGCGCTGAAGGAGCATGGCGCCTCCTCGGTCAGCGCCTATGCCACCCACCCCGTGCTTTCCGGCGCGGCGATTGATAACATAAACGGTTCGGCGCTGGACGAGCTGGTGGTGACCGACACCCTGGCCCTCCAGCCCAACGCGCAGGCCTGTCCGAAAATCCGGCAGCTCTCGGTCGCAGAGATGCTCGCGGAGACCATCCGCCGCATCAATCGCGAGGAGTCCGTGAGCTCGCTGTTCGTGGACTGAGCCCGGGCCGGCGGAACCCGGTCTGCGTCGCCGGCGATCGCCGGCTGCCCCGAATCCGGGAGGAAGGGCCTCCCGCTTTACGCCTCACCTGGTCGCGGGTGGGGCGCGTTCATTCTGGAGAACGTCATCATGAGCATGAGCTTTACCCTTGAAGCCGAGAAGCGTGACGAACAGGGTTCGAGTGCGAGCCGCCGCCTGCGTCGCGCCGGCAAGCTGCCCGCCATCCTGTATGGCGGCGACGATCCCGCGGTGCCGATCACGCTGGATCACAACGCGATGGTGCACAACCTGAAGGAAGACGCGTTTTATTCGCACATCCTGACGGTCAAGCTGGACGGCCAGTCGCAGAAGGCCATCCTGCGCGACGTGCAGCGCCATCCGTTCAAGCCCACCATCTACCACGTGGACCTGCTGCGCGTGAGCGCCAACCAGCCGATCCGCGTGAACGTGCCCATCCACTTCCTCAACGAGGAGACCTGCAAGGGCGTGAAGCCCGGCGGCGGCATGATCAACCGTCAGGTCAACGAGATCGAGGTCGAGTGCCTGCCGGACGACCTGCCGGAATCGATCGACGTCGACATGACCGACGTCGACGTGGGCGAGACCCTGCACCTGTCCGACCTGAAGGGCAATCTGCCCAAGGGTGTCGAGATGGTCGCGCTGATGCAGGGCGACGAATACGACTACGCGGTCGTGACCGTGCAGCTGCCGCGTTCCGCCAAGGGTGGCGGCGGTGGTGGTGCGGCCGCCGCCGAGGGCGCCGAAGGCGAGGAAGGTGGTGACGAGGCCGCGGGCGAGGAAGCCGGCGGCGAGGAAGACAACGGCTGAACGCCGCGGTCACGACCTCCCGCATGACCAGCCGACCTGCGCCGATTCGCCTGGTGGTCGGGCTGGGCAACCCGGGCCCGCGTTACGCCGAAACCCGGCATAACGCGGGCTTCTGGTTTGTGGATGCCCTGGCCCGTGATCACGGCGTCCGCTTTCGCCCGGAGAACCGCTTCGATGGCGAGGCGGCCCGGCTGACCCTCCCCGAAGGTGATGCCTGGCTCCTCAAGCCGATGTCCTTCATGAACAAGAGCGGCCTGCCGGTGCGCAAATGCGCCGATTTCTATCGCATCGCCCCGGAGGAGATCCTGGTCGTCCACGACGAGCTGGATCTCGAGCCCGGGGTGGTCCGCCTGAAGCATGGCGGCGGGCATGGCGGGCATAACGGTCTGCGCGACCTGCACCGGTACCTGGGCGGTCCCGCCTACTGCCGCCTGCGCGTCGGCATCGGTCATCCCGGCGAGCGCGACCAGGTGGTGCCGTTCGTGCTGGATCGTCCCGATCGCGATGCGGCGCGGGCGATCGGCGAGGCACTGGACGACGCGACGCGCGAGATCCCGGCCCTGCTGGCCGGGCGCTGGGACGAGGCCGTGCGCCGTCTGCACGGTCGCGGTTCCGGCTGAGTCCGCACCGAGCCCGCACCGAAGTTACATCCGAGGAAACCCCATGAGCCTGAAATGCGGCATCGTCGGCCTGCCGAACGTCGGCAAGTCGACCCTGTTCAACGCCCTGACGCGCGCGGAGATCGCCGCGGAGAACTACCCCTTCTGCACCATCGATCCCAACGTCGGGGTGGTGGAGGTGCCGGACCCGCGGCTGGCAAAGCTGGCGGAGCTGGTATCGCCGGAGCGGGTGCTGCCGACCACGGTGGAGTTCGTCGACATCGCCGGGCTGGTGTCCGGGGCGGCCCAGGGCGAGGGGCTGGGCAACCAGTTCCTGGCGCATATCCGCGAGACCGACGCCATCGCCCAGGTGGTTCGCTGTTTCGAGGACGATGACATCGTCCATGTAGCCGGCCGGGTGGACCCGCTGGCCGACATCGAGACCATCAGTACCGAGCTGATGCTGGCGGACCTGGAGACGGTCAACAAGGCGCTGACCCGTCTGACGCGTGCCGCCAAGTCCCAGGACAAGGAGGCCATCGCCCGGCTCCGGGCCGCCGAGAAGGTGGCCGAGGGCCTGGGTGAGGGCATCCCGGTGCGTGCCCAGGCGCTGGAGGCGGAAGAGCTCGAGCTGCTGCGCGATCTCCACCTGCTGACCATCAAGCCGCTGATGTACATCGCCAACGTCAACGAGGCGGGTCTCACCGAGGATAACGAACAGGTGCGCGCCGTGCGCGCGAAGGCCGCCGAGGAGGGGGCTCAGGTGGTCAGCGTGTGCGCGGCCATCGAGGCCGAGATCGCCGTGCTCGAGCCCGGCGAGCGCGCCGAATTCCTCGCCGATCTGGGCCTCGAGGAACCCGGTCTGGACCGCGTGATCCGCACCGCCTATGAGCTACTGGATCTGCAGACCTTCTTCACCGCCGGCGAGAAGGAGGTGCGGGCCTGGACCGTGCGCCGGGGCTCCACCGCGCCACAGGCGGCGGGCGTGATCCATACCGATTTCGAGAAGGGTTTCATCCGCGCCGAGGTGGTCGCCTACAACGACTACGTGGAGCACGGCGGTGAGCAGGGGGCGAAGGATGTCGGCAAGTGGCGGCTCGAAGGCAAGGAATACGTCATGCGCGAAGGGGACGTTGTACATTTTCGCTTCAATGTCTGAGTATAATACTCGGACTTTGTCGCGGGGGCGGCACCCCTGCGCCCGGCACGTTTCCTTATCGCAATCAACCATCAGGCCCGTATCAGGAGTACAGCAATGGATGTAATGGACCGTATCCGCCAGCAGGTGGAAGAGAACCCGGTCGTGATCTTCATGAAGGGGAGCCCGCAGTTCCCGATGTGCGGCTTTTCGAGCCGCGCGGTGGAGGCGCTGAAGCGCTGCGAGCGCGAGTTCGGCTACGTGAACGTTATCGCCGATCAGGAGGTCATGCAGAACCTGCCGCGCTTCGCCGACTGGCCGACCTTTCCGCAGGTCTATATCGACGGCGAGCTCATCGGCGGCTGCGACATCACCCTGGAGATGTTCGAAAGCGGCGAGCTGAAGAAGATGGTCGACGAGGCCCACGACAAGCACGCCCAGCGCAACGCCGGCTGAAGCGACCGGCCCGCGGCGTGCCCGGCCCGTCATCGCGATCGCGGTGGCGGGCCTTTTTTGTGGTCAGCTACCCGGCGGGAGTTCTTCCGGGTCAGGCAGCTGCAGCGCGGCCTGCGGCACGCCGATGTGGTCCTGCCAGTGGTTGGCGACCGCGCAGAACAGGTCGGCGGTCTTCTCGGCGTCGAAGGCTGCGCTGTGCGCGGAATCGTTGTCCCACTCCAGCCCGGCGGCGCGCGCCGCGCGCGCAAGAACGGTCTGGCCGTAGGCCAGTGCGGCCAGCGACACGGTGTCCAGGCTGCTGAACGGGTGGAAGGGGTTGCGTTTGATCCCGCAGCGCTCCGCCGCCTTGTGCACGAAGCCGAGGTCGAAATGGGCGTTGTGTCCCACCAGAATGGCGCGCTTGCACAGGTTCAGCTTGACCTCGCGGCGCACCTCGCTGAAGAGCCGGCCCATCGCCTGATCCTCCGGCCACGCCGCTCGCAGCGGGTGGTACGGATCGATCCCGTTGACCTCCAGGGACTTCGGGTCCATCTCGGACCCTTCGTACGGCCGTACGTGGAGACTCACGGTGTGGGCGCGCTCCAGGCGATCCTGCTCGTTGCGGCGCAGGAAAACTGCGGCCACCTGCAGCAGGGCGTGGCGGTCGCAGTCGAAACCCCCCGTTTCCACATCGACGACCACGGGCAGGAAGCCGCGGAAGCGATGAGCCATGGGGCGGTGCGACGGATCGAGCTGGGCGGGTGCGGCCATGCGGTTACCTTGGTTCGGATCGATTCCGGGAAGATCTTTGCGTATCCCGCCCGTTTTGCGGGAGATCGGCGCCATAGAACGCTTTCGCTTGACCTGCTGGCAGCACAGTCGGGATACTTGCGCCTTTCTGTCCGCCCGGGCCGCGGCATGGTAGCAGAACCGTCCCGCGCCCGGTGGTACGGCCCCGCGCCCGCGAACCGTTTCCCAACCCGTTTTCAGGGGTAGACGCATGGACCTGAACGCCATCCCGAACGACATCGATCCGCAGGAAACCCAGGAGTGGATCGACGCCCTTGCCTCCGTGATGGAGGCCGACGGGCCCGAACGGGCGCACGCCCTGCTGGAGGCCCTGGTGGACAAGGCCCGGCGCAGCGGTGCCTATCTTCCGTATTCGGCCAATACCGCGTACGTGAACACCATCCCGCCGCATCTCGAGCCGGTGTACCCCGGTGATGGCGCGCTGGAGCACCGCATCCGCTCTTACATCCGCTGGAACGCGATGGCGATGGTGGTCAAGGCCAACCGGGTGTCGCCGGAACTGGGTGGACACATCGCGTCCTTCGCCTCCGGGGCCACGCTCTACGACGTCGGCTTCAACCATTTCTGGCGCGCCCCGTCGCACGAGCACGGCGGTGATCTGGTGTTCGCTCAGGGACACTCCTCGCCGGGGATCTACGCCCGTGCGTTCCTCGAAGGGCGCCTGACCGAGGAGCAGCTGGATCATTTCCGCCGCGAGGTGGACGGCAAGGGGCTGTCCTCCTACCCGCACCCCTGGCTGATGCCGGACTTCTGGCAGTTCCCGACGGTGTCCATGGGGCTGGGCCCGATCATGAGCATCTACCAGGCACGGTTCATGCGTTACCTGCAGGATCGCGGGCTGGCGCAGACGGAGAACCGCCATGTCTGGAGTTTCGTTGGCGACGGCGAGGTGGACGAGCCCGAGACCATGGGGGCGATCACCCTGGCCTCGCGCGAGAAGCTCGACAACCTGACCTGGGTGGTGAACTGCAACCTGCAGCGCCTGGACGGTCCGGTGCGCGGCAACGGCAAGATCGTGCAGGAGCTGGAGGCGATCTTCCGTGGCGCCGGCTGGAACGTCATCAAGGTCCTGTGGGGGCGCTACTGGGAGCCGCTGCTGGCCAAGGACACCGACGGCCTGCTGCAGAAGCGCATGATGGAAGCGGTTGATGGCGACTACCAGAACTACAAGGCCAACGACGGGGCCTACGTGCGCGAGCACTTCTTCGGCAAGTATCCGGAGCTCAAGGCGATGGTCGCCAACATGTCCGACGAGGAGATCTGGCGCCTGAATCGCGGCGGGCACGACCCGGTCAAGGTCTACGCCGCCTACAAGGAGGCCATGGAGCACACCGGCCAGCCCACCGTAATCCTCGCGCATACCGTGAAGGGCTACGGCATGGGTTCGGCGGGCGAGGCCCAGAACCGCACCCACAGCCAGAAGAAGATGGACACGGAGGACATGAAGCACTTCCGTGACCGCTTCAACATCCCGCTGTCCGACGAGCAGGTGGAACGGGCCGAGTATCTCAAGCCGGATCCCGACTCCGACGAGATGCAGTACATGCACGAGCGGCGCAAGGCGCTCGGCGGTTACCTGCCGCAGCGGCGGCACATGACCACGCCGCTGGAGGTCCCCGGACTGGACGCCTTTTCCGGGCTGCTGGAGGACTCCGGCGACCGCGAGATGTCCACCACCATGGCCTTCGTGCGCATGCTGCAGATCCTCGCGCGCGACAAGAAGATCGGCCGGCACGTGGTCCCGATCGTCCCGGACGAGGCGCGTACCTTCGGCATGGAAGGCCTGTTCCGCCAGCTGGGCATCTATTCCTCGGTCGGTCAGCTCTATGAGCCGCAGGACAAGGACCAGGTGATGTATTACAAAGAGGACAAGGGCGGCCAGATCCTGGAGGAAGGGATCAACGAGGCCGGCTCGATCTCCTCCTGGATCGCCGCCGCGACGTCCTACTCCACCCACGGCGTGGCGACCATCCCGTTCTACATCTTCTATTCGATGTTCGGGTTCCAGCGCATCGGCGATCTGATCTGGGCCGCCGGCGACCAGCGGGCGCGCGGTTTCCTGATCGGCGGAACCGCCGGCCGCACCACCCTGGCCGGCGAAGGGCTGCAGCACAACGACGGCCACAGCCACATGATGGCCGCCAACGTGCCCAACTGCATCGCCTACGACCCGACGTTCGCCTACGAGCTGGCGGTGATCGTGCAGGACGGCATGCGGCGCATGTTCCGCGAGCAGGAGAGCGTCTTCTACTACATCACCGCGATGAACGAGAACTACCACCAGCCGGCGATGCCGGAAGGCGCCGAAGAAGGCATCCGCCGCGGCCTGTATCGTTTCCAGACCGGCGGGCGCAAGAAAAAGAAGGTCCGCCTTATGGGCTCCGGCACCATCCTGCGCGAGGCGATCGAGGCCGCGGTGCTGCTGGAGCAGGACTTCGGTGTGTCGGCCGAGGTCTGGAGCGCGACCAGTTTCACCGAGCTGGCGCGTGACGGTCGCGACTGCGAGCGCCATGCCAGGCTGCATCCGGACGCGAAGCCGCGCCGCAGCTGGGTCGAGCAGTGCCTGGGCGGTTCCGAGGCGCCGGTGGTCGCGGCCACCGACTACGTGTCGAACTTCGCCGATCAGATCCGCGCCTATATGCCCGCCGACTATCGTGTGCTGGGCACCGACGGCTTCGGCCGTTCGGACCTGCGCTCCGCGCTGCGGCGCCACTTCGAAGTCGACCGCTACCACATCGCGGTGACCGCGCTGAAGGCCCTGGCCGATGCCGGGACCGTCGAGGCGAAGACCGTCCGCGAGGCGATCGACCAATACGAGATCGATACCGATCGTCCCAACCCCCTGCAGGCCTGAGGCCGGCGTCCCGAGGCAGGAGCAGACATGAGCGACACGATTACGGTTGAAGTCCCCGACATCGGTGACTTCAAGGACGTCGAGATCATCGAGGTGCTGGTCAAGCCGGGTGACACCGTGGCGCCCGAGGACCCGCTGATCACCCTGGAGTCGGACAAGGCCTCCATCGAGATCCCGGCACCGCAGGGCGGTACCGTGCAGGGCATGAAGGTCAAGGCCGGGGACCGCGTCTCGCAGGGAGATGCGATCCTCGAGCTGGCCCCCGCGGACGAGGCGGCCGCCAGTGGTGCCGGGGAAGCTCCCGCGGAGGCCGCCGCCGAGCCGGCCGCCTCCGCCGGAAGCGAAGAATCGGCACCCGCGGCAGCGGCCAGCGCGCCGGATACCGGGTCCACGCCGGCCAGGGCATCGGCCGGCGACTCGGGTAGTACCGGCGGGCGGGGTGGCCAGGGCGGCCCGCGGCCATCGCCCACCGCCCATATCGAGAACGAGTCCGCGTTCCGTCGCGCCCATGCCTCGCCCGTGGTGCGCAAGTTCGCGCGCGAGCTGGGTGTGGACCTGTCCAAGGTCGAGGGGAGCGGTCGCAAGGGGCGCATCCTGCGCGAGGACGTGCAGGCCTTCGTCAAGCGCGCGCTCAGCCAGCCCGCCGGTTCCGGACTGGGGGTCGAACCCATGCCGGAGATCGACTTCTCCGAGTTCGGTCCGATCGAGACCCGGCCGCTGTCGAAGATCAACCGGCTCACCGGGCAGAACCTGCATCGCAACTGGGTCACCGTCCCGCACGTGACGCAGTTCGACGAGGCCGACATCACCGAGCTGGAGGACTTCCGCAAGTCGCTGAAGGCCGAATACGAGAAGCAGGGGGTCAAGATCACCTTCCTGCCGTTCCTGATGAAAGCGGTGGTCTCCGCGCTCAAGGAATACCCGCGCTTCAATGCCTCGCTGGACGCCACCGGCGAGAATCTGGTGATCAAGCAGTATTACCACCTGGGCGTGGCCGTGGATACGCCGGATGGTCTGGTGGTTCCGGTCGTGCGTGACGTGGACCGCAAGAGTCTGGTGGACATCGCCTCCGAACTGATGGACCTGTCGAAGCGGGCGCGCGAGAAGAAACTCAAGCCTGCGGACATGCAGGGCGGCTGCCTGACCATCTCCAGCCTCGGCGGCATCGGCGGTACCCAGTTCACGCCCATCGTCAATGCCCCGGAGGTCGCCATCCTCGGGGTGTCGAAGGCCTCGATGCAGCCGGTCTGGAACGGCGAGGAATTCGAGCCGCGTCTGGTGTTGCCGATGGCCTTGTCCTACGACCACCGGGTGATCGACGGGGCCCTGGGCGCCCGCTTCACCACCACGCTGAGCGCGCTGCTGTCCGACATGCGGCGCATGCTGCTGTAATCACCGGAGCTTTGTCATGAGTCAGACCACCACCGTCGAAGTCCCGGATATCGGCGATTTCAAGGATGTCGAGATCATCGAGGTCCTGGTCCAGCCGGGCAGTACCATCGCCCCGGAAGACCCGCTGATCACGCTCGAATCGGACAAGGCGACCATCGATGTCCCGGCACCGCAGGCGGGTACGGTTAAATCCGTGCACGTGAAGACCGGCCAGCGGGTCTCTCAGGGGGATCCGATCCTGGAGCTGGAGGCCGGTGCGGAGGCCGCGGACAGCGAGGCTTCGCCCGCCCCGGCGGAGGATACCGAGGCGGCGTCCGCGGAACCCGCCGGCGCGGCCCGGGCGTCCTCCACCCCGGCGCCGCAGGCCGCGGCCGACCCGAACACCGACAGCCAGTGCCAGGTGCTGGTGCTGGGCTCCGGCCCCGGCGGCTATACCGCCGCCTTCCGTGCCGCGGACCTGGGCCTGGACGTGGTGATGGTCGAGCGTTATCCGCAGATCGGCGGGGTCTGCCTGAATGTCGGCTGCATCCCGTCCAAGGCGCTGCTGCACGCCGGCGAGGTGCTGCACGAGGCCGAGCGCTTTGCCGCCCTGGGCATCAAGTTCGGCGAGCCCGAGATCGACCTCGACGGCCTGCGCGGCTACAAGGACAAGACGGTCAAGAAGCTGACCGGCGGCCTCAAGCAGCTGGCCAAGCAGCGCAAGGTGCGCGTGGTGCAGGGCGTCGGCGAATTCACCGGGGCCCACAGCATCGCCGTCGAGGGCGACAATGGCCGCGAGGTGATCGGTTTCGAGCACGCGATTATCTCCGTCGGCTCGCAGGCGGTGAAACTGCCCGGCTTCCCCTGGGACGACGACCGGGTGATGGACTCCACCGACGCGCTGGATCTGGCCGACATCCCCGAGCGCATGCTGGTGGTCGGCGGCGGCATCATCGGCCTGGAGATGGCCTGCGTGTACGAGTCGCTGGGCACGAAGGTCACGGTGGTGGAGCTGTCCGATACCCTGATGCCGGGGGCGGACCGGGACATCGTGCGCCCGTTCGAGAAGCGCGCGAAGAAGCGCTTCGAGAACATCTTCCTCAAGAGCAAGGTCGCCGGGGCCGAGGCCACCGATCAGGGCATCGTCTGCCGCTTCGAGGGCGAGGCGAAGGGCCTGCCGGAAGAGGACACCTTCGACCGCGTGCTGGTCGCCGTGGGGCGCAGCCCGAACGGCGCGAAGATCAACGCCGAGGCCGCCGGGGTGCAGGTCAGCGAGCGCGGCTTCATCGAGGTCGACAGCCAGCAGCGCACCAATGTCGGGCACATCTTCGCCATCGGCGACGTGGTCGGCCAGCCGATGCTGGCGCACAAGGCGACCCACGAGGGCAAGGTCGCGGCCGAGGTGATCGCCGGGCACAAGGTGCACTTCGACGCCCGCGCGATCCCGTCGGTGGCCTATACCCACCCGGAGGTCGCGTGGATGGGCGTGACCGAGGAACAGGCGAAGGCCGACGGCATCGAGTACACCAAGGGCGTGTTCCCCTGGGCCGCCTCCGGCCGGGCGATCGCGCTGGGCGCCGAGGACGGCATGACCAAGCTGCTCTTCGATGCCGAGGGCCGGGTGATCGGCGCCGGGCTGGTCGGGCCCTCCGCCGGCGACCTGATCGGCGAGGCGATGCTGGCGCTGGAGATGGGCGCGGAGATGGAGGACATCGGCCTGACCGTCCATCCGCATCCGACGCTCAGCGAGACGGTGGCCTTTGCCGCCGAGGCCGCGCACGGCTCGATCACCGACATCCTGCCGCCGAAGAAGGGTTAGAGGCGGGTGCGCCGCGAGTCACGTCCGGGGTTGCCGCGGGCCGCCGGGCGGCTGGCGGTCTGGCTGACCGGCGCCGCGCTGGTCCTGCTGGCCGCTCCGGCGCCGGGCGGCACGCTGTATCAGGAGACGCTCGAGCGTTCGGACTGGACCCGCGTCGAGATCGACGACCTGTGCCGCCTGGAACAGCGGGTGCGCCACGGCGGTTCGCTGCAGTTCGAGACCCGTCCCGGTCTGGCGGTCCGCGCGTTCTGGGATCCGCCCTATCCCGTGCCCGGGCGCTCGCAGGCGCCGCTGGAAACCGGGGCACCGGAATGGCTTCCCGGCGACGGCCCGGCGCCATTGTCGCTGATGCTGCGGGCGGGCCCGGACGACCGCTTCCGTGTGCCGGACGATCGCGTGCAGGCCCTCAAGGCACGTCTGCTCGCCGGCCATGATGTGCGCATTGGGTTCCCCGACGGCGAGGACATCGTGCATTTCCGTGGCATCCGTTTCGGGCGCCGGGTCGAGGGCTTCCGTATCTGTCAGGCGGAGCAGGGGATGGCCGAAGGGGCCCCGGAGGCCGGTGACGGGACGGCACGCGAGCGCTGGGTGGTCTATTTTGATTCCGGGCGCACGGCTCTGGATGGTGAGGCCCGGGCGACGCTGGACCGGGTGGTGGCGGCCCTGGACGGGGTCGAAGGGCCGCGATTGCGGGTGATCGGCTTGACCGATGCCGAAGGCCCGGACAGAGTGAACCGGCGAATCAGCCAGCAGCGGGCCGAAACCGTGCGTGACGCACTTGGCGAGGCCGGCCTGGGCACAGCCGACATCGAAATCGAGGCCGGGGGCGTCGCTCCCGGGGTCGAGGACGAGTCACGCGATGCCCGTCGCGCCGAGATCTGGTGGGTGGGCGAGCGCGGCAGCAGCGGCTCCGGGCCTCAGGGTGAGGATCCGGCACCGGAGGCTGCCCGTGACGCCGACCCCGCCGGGGATGTCCCGGCCGCTCCGCAGCCGGTGGAACCCGGGGACGGTACGGCCTGGTAGCAGTCCCCGCCGCCATGGCTCGATACGCCCGGCCGACTGGCCGGCGTAAACATTGATTCAGTGTCTTTCCCAAGGATTGCATGCCCATGAGTTCGAACATCAAGCGCGTCGTCCTCGCCTATTCCGGCGGTCTGGATACCTCGGTCATCCTCAAGTGGCTGGAGGAGCAGTACGGCTGCGAGGTCATCACCTTCACTGCCGATCTGGGCCAGGGCGAGGAGGTCGAACCGGCCCGCGCCAAGGCCGAGGCCCTGGGGGTGAAGCAGATCTACATCGAGGACCTGCGCGAGACCTTCGTGCGCGACTACGTCTTCCCGATGTTCCGCGCCAACACGGTCTACGAGGGCGAATACCTGCTGGGGACGTCCATCGCGCGGCCGCTGATCGCGCGCCGGCTGGTGGAGATTGCCGAGGAGACCGGCGCCGACGCGATCGCCCATGGCGCGACCGGGAAGGGCAACGACCAGGTCCGCTTCGAACTGGGTGCCTACGCGCTCAAGCCGGGGATCGAGGTGATCGCTCCGTGGCGCGAATGGGACCTCAATTCGCGCGAGCGCCTGATGGCATACGCCGAACAGCACGGCATTCCGGTGGACTATGCCCAGGCGGGCAAGAAGTCTCCGTACTCGATGGACGCCAACCTGCTGCACATCTCTTACGAGGGCGGTCCGCTGGAGGATCCGTGGACCGACTCCGAGGAAGACATGTGGCGCTGGTCGGTGTCGCCCGAGGCCGCGCCGGACGAGCCCGAGGTCCTCACCATCGGCTTCGAGAACGGTGACCCGGTCTCCATCAACGGCGAGAAGCTGTCGCCGGCTGCACTGCTGTCGAAGCTGAACGAGCGCGGCGGGGCCCATGGCATCGGTCGGCTGGATATCGTCGAAAACCGTTATGTCGGCATGAAGTCGCGCGGCTGCTACGAGACTCCGGGCGGTACCATCCTGCTGCGTGCGCGCCGCGCGCTGGAGTCGATCACCCTGGATCGCGAGGCCGCCCACCTGAAGGACGAGCTGATGCCGCGCTACGCCAGCATCATCTACAACGGCTACTGGTGGAGCCCCGAACGGCGCATGCTGCAGGCGGCGATCGACGAGTCCCAGGGCGTGGTCAACGGCGAGGTGCGCCTGCGCCTGTACAAGGGCAACGTGATGGTGGCCGGTCGCCAGTCGCCGGACAGCCTGTTCGACGAGTCCATCGCGACCTTCGAGGACGACGCCGGCGCGTACGACCAGAAGGACGCCGAAGGCTTTATTCGGCTCAACGCGCTGCGCCTGCGGATCGCGGCCAGCCGCAACCGCAGCGGGACCTGAGGTCATGGGCTTCCCGGGGCGTCCGCGAGGGTCGGCGCGGGGCATGCTGCGGTGGCTGGTCGTGCCCGGGCTGGCGCTCGGTCTGCTGCTCGGCCTGGCCGGCTGCGCCAGCGTACCGTCCGAGGACCGCCATCCGGATGATCCCTGGGAGTCCTACAACCGCGCGATGTTCGCCTTCAACCAGGAGGTGGACCAGGCGATCCTCAGGCCCACGGCCGTGCAGTACCGCCGCCTGCCCGACACGGTGCAGACGGGCGTCGGCAATTTCTTCTCCAACCTCAACGACGTGACGGTCCTGTTCAACAACCTGTTGCAGGGCAATCTGCACGCCGCGGCCTCGGATACCAGCCGGCTGATGTTCAACACCACGTTCGGTCTGGCCGGCCTGATCGACGTCGCCTCGCCGATGGGACTGGACAAGAACAACGAGGATTTCGGCCAGACCCTCGGTGCCTGGGGCGTGCCGTCCGGGCCCTATCTGCAGCTGCCGCTGCTGGGGCCCAGCACCGCGCGGGATGCGCCCGCCCGCCTGGTCGACAGTCAGACCGATCCGCGCAACGTCCGCAGCGTCCGGCGCGATCGCACGCCGCTGTGGGTCGGCCTGGTGGTGGTGGACGTGGTCGACATGCGTGCGGGGCTCATCGACACCGAGGCCATGATCGACCAGCTTTCCGATGACCCCTACATCGCCATGCGCAGGGCGTATCTGCAGCGGCGCGATTTCCTTACCGGGGGCCGGCGAGCCGACGAGCAGGCCGAGGAGATGCTGGACGAGCTTGAGGCGCTGGAAGCCATGGAGGCCGGGGAGTGAACGGCCTGCTGGTCATGCTGGACATCCTGCGCGCCCGCCGCGGACCGCAGGACCTGCCGGCGGATCCCGCGCTCGCGGTGTTCTGGACCGGGGTCGCGGTGGCCGTGGGGCTGGCCATCGGCGTGCCGATGTATGGCGCGACTGCGGCCCTGGTCATGAATCTGGTGGATGTGGCGGTGCTGTTCGGCTTCGTGGCCCTGGCACTGCGGTTTCAGGGCTTTGTCGGGCGCCAGGTCCAGACCTATACCGCGATGGTGGGTACCGGCGCGATCCTCGGCCTGCTGATGGCGTTGCTGACACTGGTCGCTCCGATTGATCCGGAGGCCGGGGAGGCTCCGCCGCTGGCAGTGCTGGGCATGTTGCTCCTGCTGGGCTGGTTGCTGTTCGTGTATGGCCACATCCTGCACCAGGCCCTCGAACTGTCGAACCGCATGGCGGGGGTCGTGATCGCGCTGGGGTTCGTCCTGATCTCGTCGGTGATCACCCAGGGCGTGGCCGGGGCGGTGACGGCATGAACCGCTCCGCCGATCTGCACATCCTCGGGATCGGCGGGACCTTTATGGGCGGGCTGGCGCAGCTGGCGCGCGCCCGCGGCTATCGCGTGAGCGGGGCCGACGCGCAGACGCTTTATCCCCCCATGAGCGAGCAGCTGGCGGCCGCAGGCATCCATTACCACGCGGGTTACGAGGCCGAAGCCCTGCCCGAGGACGTCCCGGTGGTGGTGGGCAACGTGATGACCCGTGGCACGCCCGCGGTGGAAGCGATGCTGGACCGCGGGCAGGCGTACACCTCCGGTCCCCAGTGGCTGGCGGAGCACGTGCTGCACGACCGCTGGGTGCTGGCGGTCGCGGGGACCCACGGCAAGACCACCACCAGCTCGCTGCTGGCCTGGATCCTGGAGTACGCCGGCATGGCGCCGGGGTTCCTGATCGGCGGGGTGCCCGGCAACTTTGGCGTGAGCGCGCGTCTCGGCGAGTCGCCGTTCTTCGTGATCGAGGCGGACGAATACGACAGTGCGTTCTTCGACAAGCGCGCCAAGTTCGTCCATTACCGGCCACGGACCCTGGTGCTGAACAACCTCGAGTACGATCACGCCGACATCTATCCGGATCTGCAGGCGATCGAGCGTCAGTTTCATCATCTGGTGCGCACCGTGCCGGGCCAGGGCAAGATCCTGATGCCCGCCGGGGACGCCGCACTGGAACGCGTGCTGGAGTCCGGTTGCTGGACACCGGTGGAGCGGCTCGCGACCGGCGAGGACGGCCCCGCAGACTCGGCGGTCGCGCTGAGCGCTCGCTCGCTGTCGGCCGACGGTCGCTGCTTCGAGGTCCTGGAAAACGAACAGCCGTGTGGTCGCGTTGAATGGTCGATGTGCGGTCGGCACAACCAGGCCAATGCGCTGGCGGCGCTGGCCGCGGCCCGCCACGCCGGCGTGCCGCTCGCCACCGGGCTGGCGGCGCTGCCGGAGTTTCGCGGGGTCCGTCGACGCCAGGAGCTGCGTGCGGAGATCGCCGGGGTCCGGGTCCTGGATGACTTCGCCCATCACCCGACCGCCATCCGCATGACCCTCGAGGGCCTGCGCGGCGGACTGGACGAGGGCGGGCGCCTGCTGGTGGCGCTGGAGCCCCGGTCCAACACCATGCGCATGGGGGTGCACGCGGGTGCGCTGGGCGATGCCCTGGATCGCGCTGATGGCGTGCACCTGTACCGGCCGCCCGACCTGGACTGGGCCATCGGTCCGCTGCGCACCCGTCTGGAAGAGCGCCTGACGGTGGCGCCGTCGGTGGATGAGCTGCTGCAGGGGCTGCTGGACGGCCTGCGACCCGGCGACACCCTGGTGATCATGAGCAACGGCGGTTTTGGCGGGCTGCATCAGCGCCTGATCGACCGCCTGCGGGAGGAGCGGTCATGAGTCGGCGCATCGCCCTGGCCCTGACCGGCGCGTCGGGGGCACCCTATGGCCTGCGCCTGCTGGAGTGTCTGGTGCAGGCCGGGGTCGAAGTGCATCTGATGGTGTCGAAGCCGGGACAGGTGGTGCTCGGGATGGAGACCGACCTCGGCGTGCCCGGGCGGCCGGCGGAGATCGCCCGGTTCTTCAGTGAACGCTACGCTGCTGAGCCGGGTCAGATTCAGTGTTACGGCCCGGATCAGTGGACCGCCCCGGTGGCCAGCGGCTCGGCGGCCCCCGAGTCCATGGTCGTGTGCCCCTGTACCACGGCCACGGTCTCGGCGGTGGCGACCGGGGCTTCGCGCGGGTTGATCGAGCGCGCCGCCGACGTGGTCCTGAAGGAGCGCCGCCGCCTGATCCTGGTGGTGCGCGAGACCCCGTTCTCCGAGATCCATCTGGAGAACATGCTGCGTCTGACCCGCATGGGCGCCGTGGTGATGCCGGCCAATCCGGCGTTCTACCATCGCCCTGAAGGTCTGCAGGACCTGATCGATTTCATGGTGGCGCGGGTCCTGGATCACCTGCAGATCGAACACGCACTGGGTCCCCGCTGGGGGACCGGGCACCGCCAGGGTGGAGAGGACGGCCCCGAATGAAGACGCTTCCGCTGTTTCCGCTGAACACCGTACTGTTCCCGGGTGGTCTGCTGCCGTTGCGGATCTTCGAGACGCGCTATCTCGACATGGTGCGTGGCTGCCTGCGCGACGACAGCGGCTTCGTGGTGGTGGCGATCGAGCCGCCCGCCGAGGGCGAAGAACCGCCGGACGAATCGGATCCGACGGTCGGATTCCATGCGGTGGGCACCGAGGCGCGCATCATCGACTGGGACCAGCGCCCCGACGGTCTGCTGGGGATCCTCGCCAAGGGGGCGCAGCGCCAGCAGATCCACAACCCGCGGCGCGGGGATGACGGACTGTGGCTGGGCGAGGTGGAGCCGCTGGACGAATGGCCGGCGGTCAGCCTGCCGGTGGACTATGCATCGCTGGCCGATCTGCTGGAGCGTCTGCTGGATCAGCTGGGCACGCCCTGGTCGCATCTCGAACGGCACCTGGATGATTCGGCCTGGGTGGCCGGACGGCTCGCCGAGCTGCTGCCGGTGGATCTCGCGGTCAAGCAGTCGCTGCTGGAATCCGATGATCCGATCGATCGTCTCGAGCGTCTGCGGGCGGCCATGCTCGCGCAGTCGTCTCCCTGACAGCATCTGGGCGGCCTGTTAAGGTAAAGGGCCGTAATTTCAAGCCGGAGCCGATCATGGCCGTTCAGGAACTCACGCAGGACAACTTCGAATCCACCATCACCGGGAATGACATCGTCATCCTGGATTTCTGGGCGCCGTGGTGCGGCCCGTGCCAGCAGTTCGCGCCGACCTTCGAGGAAGCCTCGAACAAGCACGACGACGTCGTCTTCGCCAAGGTCAACACCGACGAGGAGCAGGGCATCGCCGGTGCCTTCCAGATCCGCTCCATCCCGACCCTGATGATCTTCCGCGAGCAGGTCATCGTGTTTTCGCAGCCGGGCGTCCTCTCCGCGGCGCAGCTGGACGAGGTGCTGGGCAAGGTGCGCGAGCTGGACATGGAGGCCGTGCGCGCCGACATCGAAAAGCAGCAGCAGGAACAGGAGCAGCAGGCCGGCGGCAACGCCTGAGCCCGGCTCCCGCCGTAACCACCTCCCGCGGCCCGTTTCCGGGTCGCTCCGTCCGCCACTCGAACCGACCCTGACAAGCCGACGAGGTCCCCCCCCGTGCTCAGCGTGATGACCCAGATGGGGGCCCTGATCGTTGCCGGGGTCGGCTGGCGGATCCTGCAGCCCGGCGGTCTGGATGCCGAAACCACCCGCCGGGTCCTCACTACGCTCGTCTATTACCTGCTGCTGCCCGCGCTGGTGCTGCAGGTCCTGTGGACTGCACCGCTGGGCCTGGACTCGGTGCGCATCGCCCTGGTGGCCGGGGCGACGGTCCTGATTACCCTGGCCGTTACTGCCGGTGCGTGCCGTGCATGCACCGCCGACCGAGCCGCAGTGGGCGCGATGCTGCTGGCCGCCGCCTGGCCCAACGCGACCTATCTGGGCCTGCCGATCCTCGACAGTCTGTTCGGCGAGGCGGGGCGCGCGGTTGCCATCCAGTACGACCTGTTCGCCTGCCTGCCGCTGGTGCTGACCCTGGGCGTGGTCCTCGCGCGCCGCTACGGCGACGGCCGCATGCCGCCGGTGCATCCGCTGCGCGGCCTGTTGTCGGTGCCGTCGATCTGGGCCGCCCTCGCCGGTGTCACCCTGAACCTGGGCGGGGTGCCGCAGACGGTCTGGCTGGAGGAGTGGCTGGGACTGCTGGCGGATTCGGTGTCGCCGCTGATGCTGTTCGCTCTGGGCCTGGCACTGGTCTTCCACCGCTTTCACGGGCGCGACGCCCGCCCGCTGGCGGTCGTCGTGGTGATCCAGCTGCTGCTGGCGCCGGCGGTGGCGCTGGGACTGGTGTGGCTGCTGGGCATGGAGGGGATCCCCGCGACCGGGACGGTGCTGGAGGCGGCCATGCCGGCGATGGTGCTGGGGCTGGTGTTCTGTGACCGCTTCGGGCTGGATACCGGGCTGTACGCGGCCGCGGTGACCCTGACCACGGCCCTTTCGCTGGTTACCCTGCCGCTGTGGTTCGCCCTGGCCGGCGGTCTTCTGGGGGGATGAGCCTCAGGATTCCTCGCCGAAGCGGTCCGCGACCAGTTCGGTCAGGGCATCCAGCGCCGCCTCGGCATCCTCTGCGCCGTCGGTGCGGATCGTGATCTCCGAGCCCTGCGCGGCGGCCAGCATCATCACCCCCATGATGCTCTTGCCGTTCACTTCCTGTTCGTTGCGTGCGACGGTGACGTCGGCGGTGTACTGGCTGGCGAGGCCGACGAACTTCGCGGCGGCCCGGGCATGCATGCCCAGCCGGTTAACGATGGGAACTGCGCGCTGCGGCATCGCTGGATTCCTGGTCGCAGAGAAGGATTCCGTCATGGCCCCCGGACAGCGCCTTGTTGACCAGTTCGCTCAGGGGCAGATGGCGGTAGTTGAGTACGCGGACGAGCATCGGCAGGTTGACGCCCGCGATCACGCGCGCGTTGTGTCCGCGCGCCACGCGGCTGGCCACGTTGGCCGGCGTGGAGCCGAACATGTCGGTCAGGACCAGCACACCGGCACCGCTGTCGAGGGTTTCCATGCGGGCGCGCGCCTGCGCCTGAATATCGTCCGGATCGTCGCTTTGCGACATCGCCATGGACTCGCAGTCCTCGGGCAGGTCTCCCAGCATGCTCTGCGCGGTCTGCAGGAGTGTGTCGCCCAGGTTTTGATGCGTGATCAGGATCAGACCGACGCCCATGGAACTACTCCGTTTCAGGGGAGAGAGAATCGAGCTCGCGATGACGGGTGCTAACAGTAACATGTTCCCGCTCGCGCCACGCAGCCGCCAGCCGTTCCACCAGGTAGACCGAGCGGTGGCGCCCGCCGGTGCAGCCGATGGAGACCGTGGCATAGCTGCGATGGTCCGCCACCAGCCGCGGGATCCAGGTGTCGAGGAAGCCGTGGATGGATTCGAGCATCGCCCCGACCTCGCCGTGGCTGTCGAGGAAACCCGCCACCGCCGGATCCAGCCCGGTCAGCGGCGCCAGTTCACGCTCGTAGTGGGGGTTGGGCAGACAGCGCACGTCGAACACGAAATCGGAATCCAGCGGCGAGCCGTGCTTGAAGCCGAAGGACTGGAACAGCAGGGACAGGCCGGCGGTCTCGCGGCTGCCGACCCGGCCCCGCAGCGTGCGCGCGAGGTCATGCATCGACAGCCGGCTGGTGTCCACGGTCAGGTCGGCCTCCACCGCCACGTGCCCCAGCCAGGTCCGTTCCATGCCGATCGCTTCCACCAGCGGGATGCCGTCGCGAGCCAGCGGATGCCGCCTGCGGGTCAGGTGGTAGCGGCGCAGCAGGACCTCGTCGGAGGCATTGAGGAACAGCACCTCGACCTCCAGGCCCGATCCGCGCAGCTCGCCCAGCAGCTTGCCGAAGCCGCTGAGGGCGTCGAGGCCCGAACGGACGTCCACGCCCACGGCCAGGTGGCGGTCACCGCCGGTGTCGTAATGGCCGCTGCGGACCTTCTCCACCAGTTCCGGCAGCATCGGCAGCGGAAGGTTGTCGACGCAGAAGTAGCCGGCGTCCTCCAGGGTATGCAGGGCGACGGTCTTGCCGGAACCCGACAGACCACTGACCAGCAGCAGACGCATGTCGGTCAGCCCTCGGGATCGGGGTTGGGGACCGTGGTGCTGGGCCCGCCGATGTGGAAGATGGACTCCTCCTGCTGATCCTCGCCCATCTGGCGCCGCTGGCGGGCGCGCAGGTCGTCCCCGGCGATGTAGCCCTGCATGTGCAGCAGGTGATTGCGGACCGCGGCCTCGATCATGACCGCGATGTTGCGCCCCGGCGCCACCGGCAGGCTGATCAGCGGGATGCGCAGGCCGAGGATCTCGCTTTCGCCGCGACGCCCGTTCAGACGATCGTCCGGCACCGGCGAGGGCTCGTTGTGGTCGCGCAGATCGATGATCAGGCGCAGATATTTGCCGCCCTTGATCGCCGAGTCGCCGTACATCGCGCGGATGTTGAGCACGCCCAGGCCGCGCACCTCGAGCAGGTCCTGGAGCAGGGCGGGGCAGTGTCCGCGCACGATATCGGGGGCAATGCGCGCGAATTCGGGGGCATCATCGGCGATCAGCCGATGGCCCCGTGAGATCAGTTCCAGCGCTACCTCGCTCTTGCCGACGCTCGACGCCCCCGAGATCAGCACGCCGATCCCGAGGATCTCCATGAACACCCCGTGGCGCACCTCGAAATGAGCGAGGCGCTGCTGCAGGAAATAGCGGAGCAGGGCGATGACTTCGTGCGAGGAGGTGCGAGTGCACAGTATCACTGGTAGAGGGTCGTCACCAGCGTGGGGCATGCGCGGGAACGGGCAGGTGTCCTCGGCGAAAATCACCATGGTGGTGCCGGTGCGGGCCATCTCCAGCACAAGGTGGTCACGCTGTTCGTCGGACAGGCCGGCGATGTAGCGGGCCTCGTAGTCGCCGATGACCTGGATGCGGTTGGGGCGGATCAGGTTGAGATGGCCGGCCAGCGGCAGGTCGCCATCGCCGACTCCCAGGAGTTCGCGGTCGCCCGCGGCCTCCTCCCCGTGGACGTAGCGCAGGTCCAGACGGCTCCCCATCGCCCGCGTGAGCGCGGCGATGGTGATGTTGCTCGCGGTGCCGTCGCCTGCCGCCTCCGCCCGGTCGGCCATGGTCAGGTGTCTCCCAGGGCCCGGGTGAGGGCCTGCTGGACCCCCGCGCTGTCCGCGGCGCGCCGGATGCCGGCGAGGGTGTCCGGCTGCGACAGGCCGCGTGCGAGCTGGGCCAGCAGGTCCAGGTGTTCGCTGGTGGCCTCTTCCGGCACCAGCAGGGCGATCAGGATGTCCACCGGTTCGTGGTCCATGGCCTCGAAATCCACGCCCTGATCCAGACGCAGGACCGCGATGCGGGGCGTATCCAGCTCGGCCAGACGGCCGTGCGGAATCGCCACGCCATGGCCGAGCCCGGTGGAGCCCAGTTTTTCGCGGGCCGACATGGCTTCGAACGCGGCGCTGGCCGCCAGCCCGTCCGCGGCCCCGTCCACCAGCAGATCGGCGAGGGTTTCCAGCGCTCGTTTCTTGCTGGAGCAGTCGGCTTCCAGTCCGATGCGCTCCGGGGTGATGAGCTCGGCCGGGTTCATCGGTTTACGGGGTCTGTTCGCGGTTGCGCTGGTGGCCTTCGGCGCGATGATGGTCCTTGACCTTCTCCTTGTGCTTGATCAGCTGGCGGTCGACCTTGTCGATCAGGCCGTCGATGGCGGCGTACATGTCGTCGTGGCTGGCCTCGGCGTGGATGTGGTTGCCGGTGACCTGCAGATTCGCTTCCGCCTTGTTGTGCAGCTTCTGCGTCTTCTCGTGGGTCAGCACCACGTGCACGTCGATCACCTTGTCGAAGTGGCGTTCCAGCTTCTGGAATTTCTCGTTGACGTAGTCGCGCAGGGCGTCGGTGATTTCGACGTGGTGTCCGGTGAGGTTGATCTGCATGGGTCAGGCTCCTTTCGGTTTGCTTCCGGTCGGCATGGCGGCCATCTGGCGGCGTTCGCTGGAGGATGGCAGGTTCATGCCCTCCCGGTATTTGGCCACGGTACGTCGGGCCACGTTGATGCCCCGATCCGCCAGGATCTGGGCGAGGCGGGAATCGCTGAGCGGTTTGCCCGGCGTTTCCTCTTCGATGAGTTCGCGGATCATGGCACGAATCGCGGTCGCGGAGCATTCCCCGCCGTCGCTGGTGCCCACGTGACTGGAGAAGAAATACTTGAATTCGAACACTCCGCGGGGGGTGTGCATGTATTTCTGCGTGGTCACCCGCGAGATCGTGGACTCGTGCATCTCCAGGGCTTCGGCGATGTCGCGCAGGATCAGCGGCTGCATCGCCACCTCGCCGTGTTCCAGGAACCCCTGCTGGCGTTCGACGATCGCTCGCGCTACGCGCAGCAGGGTGTCGTTGCGGCTGTGCAGGCTCTTGATGAACCACCGCGCCTCCTGCAGCTGGTCGCGCATGAATGCGCTGTCGCGGGCATCGGAGACCTGGCGGACCATGCCGGCGTAGAGGTCGTTGACGCGAATGCGCGGGGCGATCTCGGGATTCAGGTCGACCTGCCAGCCCTGGTCGGTATGACGCACGTAGACATCCGGGACCACGTATTCCGGCGGCGTCTCGCTGATCTGGGCGCCGGGGCGCGGGTTGAGCGTACGGATCAGGTCCAGGGCCGCGGCCAGCTCGTCGGCATCGCGCACGCCGCTCTGGCGCTGCAGTGCCTTGTAGTCACGCCGGGCAAGGGCGTCCATGCCGTGTTCCAGGACCGCGCGCGCGGCTTCGCGCGAGGGCGCGTCCGGCGCCAGCTCGCCCAGCTGGACCTCCAGGCACTCGCGCAGATCCAGCGACCCGACCCCGAGGGGGTCGCAGTGCTGCAGCCAGTGGCGCACTGCCTCCACCTCGTCGGTGCCGACCGGGGTGTCCTCGCCCTGACTGATGGTGTCGGCCAGGGTCTCGACGTCCCCCTCGAGGTAACCGTCGCCGTTGATGGTGTCGATCAGGGCGGCGCCGATGCGCTGGTCACGCGGGGTCAGGTGCGACAGATGCAGCTGCCACAGCAGGTGGTCCTGCAGGCCACCGCCATCGTCGTCCGAGGTGTTTTCCAGGGGATCGCGGTCGTCCAGTCCGCGCGGGCTGGCGCTGGCGTCGTAGATGTCTTCCCAGCGGGTGTCGGTCACCAGTTCGTCGGGGATGACATCCTCCGAACCGCCGGCGTCCACCGTTTCGCCGGTGCCGGCGGCGGCATCGCTGGCGGTCTCGTTCTCGCCCTCGGTGCCGGGGTCCGGGGTTTCTTCGCCATCGGCGCCGAGTTCGTCGTCCTCGGCCTGTTCCAGCATGGGGTTGCTTTCCAGCGCCTGCTGGATCTCGGCCTGGAGCTCCAGCGTCGAGAGCTGCAACAGCCGGATGGCCTGCTGCAGCTGCGGCGTCATGGTCAGCGTCTGACCGAGCTGCAGGTTCAGCCCGGGCTTCAGCATGAGTTGGGAGAGGCGTTGTTCACCATAAGTGAATAGTAATCCCTTGTTGTGGCCTTGTGCACCGGCCGGATGTGGCGATCGGTGTCACAGGCGGAAATTTTCGCCGAGGTAGACCTCGCGCACGCGGGCATCGTCCAGCAGTTCCTCCGGCGTTCCCGCGCTCAGAAGGTGCCCCTCGCTGAGGATGTAGGCGCGGTGGCAGATGCCCAGGGTCTCGCGCACGTTGTGGTCCGAGATTAGTACGCCGATGCCGCGTTCGGCCAGGTGGCGGATCACTTCCTGGATCTCGCTGACCGAGATCGGGTCGACCCCGGCGAAGGGTTCGTCCAGGCAGATAAACCGCGGATCACCGGCCAGCGCACGGGCGATCTCGGCGCGCCGCCGTTCGCCTCCGGACAACGCGATGCCGGGGCTGTGGCGCACGGTTTCGAGCTGGAATTCCTCGATCAGGGCATCGCCGATGCGGCGGCGCTCGTGGCGGTCCAGTCCGGGCCGCAGTTCCAGCACTGCCTGCAGGTTGTCCTGGACCGACAGGCGGCGGAAGATCGAGGCCTCCTGCGGGAGATAGCCCAGCCCGGCGCGGGCGCGTTCGTGGATGGGGGCCTGCGTGATGTCGCGCCCGCCCAGGGTGATGCGCCCGGTATTGGGCCGGATCAGGCCGACCAGACTGTAGAAACAGGTGGTCTTGCCGGCCCCGTTGGGTCCCAGCAGGCCGACCACCTCGCCGGGCACCAGGTCCACGTCCATTGCGTCCAGCACGGTACGCTGGCCATAGCGCTTGCTCAGCTCGCGGGCGACCAGATGGCCGTCGGCCGCGGGCCTCATGGATCGTCCTCGCGTGGCTGCAGGCGGATGTGCACGCGCTCGTCGTCGGTGTCGCCGCGTTCCGCGCGGATCACGTCGCGCTCGAGGTCATAGGTGATGCGCTGCCCGCGGGCATCCTCGGCGGCGGTGATGACGCGCGCCCGTTCGGTCAGGATCACGCGTTCCTCGTCGAGGAAATAGTCGATGCGCAGCCCTTCGGCGATGCGCATCTCGCCGGTCTCGGGATCGGGCGACTCCAGGCGTGCGGGCTCGCCGTGGGCCTCGATCTCGTAGGGGCGGCGCTCGCGCATGTGCACGATCACGCGGTCTGCTTCCAGCGTGGCATCGCCGCGCACCACGATTACGTCGCCGGTGTAGGTGCCGGTGCCCGCGCGTTCGTCCATCTCGGCGTGGTCCGCGGTGATCTCCACCGGCAGGGCATCCTCGCGGCCGGTCGCCGGCGGGGCCGCCAGGATCAGTGCGAGTACGCCCGCTACGGCAAGCAGCGGGGCCGGTCGGCGGATGCCCGCGCGGCGATGTTCGGTTGTGGCCGGGTTCATTCCGGGCGGTCCTCCTGCGGCAGGTCGCTGTACAGCGTGTAGACCTCGGCGAGCAGTTCAATGGTATCCGCTTGCGGGTCGGCGCGCAGGCCGGTACCCCGCTGGAACAGTCCCGGCTGTTCCAGAGTGCTCGACGCCGACGAGGTCGTCAGCCGGGTGTCCAGCGCCACGCGCACGTCGCGCGACTCGATCACCGTGCGCACGCGCTCGTTGCGTTCGGGGCTCACGCCGCGGGTGTGGCCGAAGGTATGCAGCAGTTCGCGATCGGGCTGATGCGCCGCGCGCGGGGCCCGCCAGGTCCAGTTCAGGCCCCGCTGGTCCAGCAGATCCAGCTCCGGGTCATCGATGAACTGGACCGCATCCCGGTCGTATTCGCGCAGCCGCGCCCCCTGCAGGCGGTGGGTGGGCCGCCCGTCCTCGCCAGTGACATGCGCGGTAAACCCCTCGATCTGCAGCGTGGGTTCGGCGTCGGCCGCGGGTTCGGCAGGCGGCTCGGCCGCTGTCGGCCCGGCGAGCAGGAGCCCGGTGGTCAGCAGCCAGGCGGCGAGCAGGGCGCGACGCGGATCCGGGCTCATGCGTGCAGGTAGCTTTCGAGCACGGCCTCGAGGCGGCCGCGCGCGGCCAGCAGGTCCTCGCAGACTTCGCGCACCGCGCCGCGCCCGCCACCGGCCGTGGTGACCCACTGCGCGTGCTGGCGCACGAACGGATGGGCGTCGCCGACCGCGATGCCCAGGGCAACCCTGCGCATCGCCGGCAGATCGACCACGTCGTCGCCCACGAACGCGGCCTCGGCGGCGCGGTGCCCGGTCTGCTCCAGCAATTGCGCCAGCGCGGCGCCCTTGTCCCGCCGGCCCTGGATGCAGTGACGGATGCCCAGATCCCGCAGGCGATGCTCCACGACCGCCGACTGCCGCCCGGTGAGGATTGCGACCTCCAGCCCGTCGTCCATGGCCATGCGCAGGCCGTGGCCGTCGCGGCTGTGGAAGGCCTTGTACTGTTCGCCACCGTCGCCGAGAAACAGCGCGCCGTCGGTCAGCACGCCGTCGACGTCCAGGATCAACAGTCGGGTGGTCCGCTGCAGGGTGGAAAGGTCGGTTTCGGTGTTCATCAGGCCACCCCCGCGCGCAGCAGGTCGTGCATGTTGATGACCCCCTGCAGGCGGCGGTCGGCGTCGGCCACCGGCAGGGCGTTGATCCGGCGGCTCTCCATCATCTCCAGGGCCTCGGCCGCCAGCCAGTCGGCACCGGCGGTGTGGCCGTCGCGGGTCATGACCTCGCCGATGGTCAGGCTGTCGAGGCTGTGGCCGAGGTCCAGGGTGCGGCGCAGGTCGCCGTCGGTGAAGACCCCCAGGATCCGGTCCTCCGGGTCGCTGACGATCACCAGCCCCAGCCCCTTGCGGGTGATCTCGAACAGCGCATCCTTCAGCGGCGCGTCTGGTGCGATGCGCGGGATCGCTTCGCCGGTATGCATGATGTCGCCGACGTGGATCAGCAGGCGACGCCCGAGGCGGCCGCCGGGATGCGAGCGGGCGAAGTCGTTCGCGGTGAAGCCGCGCGCGTCCAGCACCGCCACCGCCAGGGCATCGCTCATCGCCAGGGCCGCGGTGGTGCTGGAGGTCGGCGCCAGCCCCAGCGGGCAGGCCTCGTGTTCCACGCTGACATCCAGGTGTACGCTGGCATCGGTGCCCAGGCGCGAGCCGGGGTTGCCGGTCATCGCGATCAGCGGGACGTCCAGGCGTCGGATCAGCGGCAGGATGGTGAGGATCTCGTCGGTCTCGCCGGAGTTCGACAGGGCGATCACTACGTCGTCGCGGGTGATCATGCCGAGATCGCCGTGGCTGGCCTCGCCCGGATGCACGAAGAACGCCGGCGTGCCGGTGGAGGCGAGGGTGGCCGCCAGCTTGCTGCCGATGTGGCCGGACTTGCCCATGCCGGTAACCACCACCCGCCCGCGACAGGCGAGGATGTGCCGGCAGGCCGCGAGGAAGGCGTCGTCGATGCGCGCGGTGAGGCCGCGCACCGCGTCGGCCTCATTTTCGAGGACGGCCAGTGCAAGCTTGCGGGTTGTGTCGGGGTTCAGATCCATGCCGGTGCCGTGATTGCGAGAGTCACAAGGTAGCCGCTGAAGGCCAGAAGGAGAAGGGCTCCGTGCCAGCGGGTGATGCGTCCCGAGCCGAAGCGGGCGGCCAGCAGCACCGCCACGGTCAGGGCCAGCATCACCGGATAGTCACGGGTCAGCACTGCGGGTTCCACCGCCAGCGGCGCGATCAGGGCGGGTACCGCCAGCACCGCCAGCAGGTTGAACAGATTGGAACCGACGACGTTGCCGAGGGCCATGCCGGTTTCGCGGCGCAGCGCGCTGGCCACGGTGGTGGCCAGTTCCGGCAGACTGGTGCCGATCGCGACCAGGGTCAGGCCGATCAGCAGTTCGCCGGCTCCCAGGGCGGTGGCGATCTCGACTGCCCCCCAGACCAGCGCCTGGCTGCTCGCCAGCAGCACCACCAGACCGCCGGCGAGCCACCCCAGGGCGGTCGGGAGACCGCCGGGCGTGGCCGCCGGCGGGGGCGGGGCCAGCCCGGGGTCGGACTCCGGGGGCGTGCCGGGGTGGCGGGCCGCGCGGATCATCCAGACCACGACCGCGATCAGGCCGGCCAGCATGATCACCCCTTCCGCCCGCGCCAGCCGGCCGTCCAGCAGCAGCAACAGCACACCGAGCGTGGCCAGCAGCAACAGTGGCAGTTCGCGTCGTACCAGCCCGTGACCGGCGATGATCGGGGCGATCAGGGCGGCCAGCCCGAGTACCAGTCCCAGGTTGGCGATGTTCGAGCCGATCGCGTTGCCCACCGCCAGCCCCGGCGCTCCCTGCAGGCTGGCCAGCAGCGAGACGATGATCTCCGGGGCCGAAGTGCCGAAGGCGACTACGGTAAGGCCGATCAGCACCGGCGAGACCCCGAGCCCGCGCGCCAGGCCGGCGGCGCCGAACACGAAGCGATCGGCACTGGCGGCGAGCAGCACGAGACCACCGACGACGGCGAGCAGCGGCAGCAGCATGCGTGGTCCGGTCGCCCCCTATCGATTGCCGACCCGCAGGCGCTCGAGGCACTCCGGGGTCGTGACCCGGGGTTGCCAGTCGAGTTCCCGGCGTGCGCGCGTGCAGTCCAGGACCAGCGGGCCGTCGAGCCCGCGCACCCAGCCCGGATCACCGGCCCGTGCGCTCAGGCGCCAGGCCAGCGGGTGCAGTCTGCGAATGAGGCCGGCGGGTACCGGCAGGGTCAGGCGCCGACCGTAACGGGCCATGGCACGCAGCGACCACACCGGTTCGGTGCCCAGGTTGAAGCAGCCCGGGGCGCGGCGGGTGACCGCGGCGGCGATTGCCCGCGCGGCGTCTTCTTCCCACAGGATCTGCACCGGCGCGTCGATCCCGGCCGGGTGAAGGCGGCTGCGGGCGATCCGCTGCAGCAGCGGGTGGGCATGCGGCCCGACTACCGCGGGCGGCCGCAGGACGGTGGAGACCAGATCGGGATAGTCGCGCCCCGTGGCCTCCAGGGCCTGTTCGGTGGCGACCTTGTCCTCGGCGTAGGGGAAGCGCGGGCGCAGCGGCCGGTCCTCGTCCAGGGGGACGGGCGAGTCCGGCCACGGGCCGTAGACCGCGGCGCTGGAGAGGAACACTACATGGCGCACACCGGCCTGTGCGGCGGTCGCGAAGACCGACCGCGACAGTTCCACGTTCTGCCGGCGCACCCAGTCGCGGTCGTGGCGCTGGCGTCCGCCGTGCCCGCCCATCAGCTGGAAGGCCAGATGCACCAGGGTATCGGTCCCGGCGAGGTCTTCGGGCGTCAGTTGCGCCAGATCCTTCTGGCGCAGGTCGTAGCGGTCCGCCGGCAGGGTCGCGGCCCCGGGGAAGTCCGCCGGTTCGCGATCCAGGGCAATGATCCGCTCCACCTCCGGGGTGTGCAGCAGTTCGGGCAGCAGGACCCGGCCGATGCGACCGGCTGCGCCGGTGACGGCAACGCGCATGCGGTTATCGGGTCGGGGCGGGGCCATCGAGGAATTCCGGCATGACCTCTTCGGCGAAGCAGCGCATGGACTCCTCCGCCAGTTCGCGCGGCACGGCCCCGGCGCCGAAAGCCAGCAGCAGGTGATCCACGCCCGCCTCGCGCAGGGCCTCGATGCGCTCGCGGCATTCCTCGGGGGTGCCGACCAGCGTCATGCCCAGCATGTCGAGGATCTTCAGGTTGATCCCGGCCTTGACCAGGTGGCGGAAGCGGCCCAGCGAGCGGTAGTAGTCGTAGCCCTCGATCAGGCGTTCCAGCACCGGCAGGGTCTGCCGGAACATGTTGCGGTAGAACCATTCGAACGCGGGCTTGGCCTCACGCCGGGCGCGCTTGCCGTCCGGCAGGCACAGCACGCCGAGGGTCATGCCCACGCGCGGCGGGTGCGGGGTGTCGCCGCCGGCATGGGTCCAGCCCTCGCGGTACAGGCGGATGTCCTCGCGGATCATCTGCCACGGCTTGAACGGGCCGGCCAGCGCACCGATGCCCTGTTCCGCCGCCCAGGTGAACGACTCGGGACTGACCGCGGCGGTCCACAGCGGCGGGTGCGGGTCCTGCAGCGTTGCCGGCATCACCGGGACGTCGTCGAGGTGGTGGAAGGGCCCGTGCTGAGTGATGCGGCCGGTGGCGAAGGCCTGGCGCAGGGCATCCAGGCCGGCATCGACCCGGGCGCGGCCCTCGCTCATCTCGGCGCCGAATGTGGCATATTCCGGCGGCGAGAAGCCGCGGCCGATGCCCAGCTCCAGGCGGCCGCCGGAGAGCTGGTCGAGCATGCCGACGCGCTGCGCGACCCGCAGCGGGTGGTGATAGGGCAGGGGCACGACCCCCAGCCCCAGGCGCAGGTTCCGGGTGCGCTGGCTGGCCGCGGCCAGCACCAGGTCCGGTGCGGTGGAATGCGAGAACTCCGGCATCAGGTGGTGTTCCACCAGCCACGCGGTGTTGAATCCGAGGGTGTCGGCGAGGTCCCACAGTGCAAGGGTGTCCTCGATCGCGCGGTGTTCGTCGATATCGAGGAATTCGGGGACCGAGATCTCGTGGAAGAGGTCGAAGTACATCGGGAAACTGTGCCGCGCCACCGGGGTGCTGGCAAGTCGCAACGGGGGAGGGGCATGACGGCAGGAGATCCAACGGACGCGGCCACCGAAGGGATGCGCGTACAGGTTCAGCCGGCCGCGGTCGCCCGGCCGGGTACGCCGGCCTGGGACGGGTATTTCCCGGCCAGTCTGCCGCTGGACTGGCAACTGGCCTATCTCGGCCATTTTCGCTCGCGGGTGTTCGTGCCCGGGGTGCTGGGGGCCGACGGGGCGCTCTCCGCCCCGTTCGGGGACTGGGACGACGCGGTGCCGCCCAATCTGCGCGTCACCGTGAGCTGGCCGCCGGAGACCGAGGCCACGGCCGGAGTCGCCGGCCTGACGGGTCTGGCACGGGTCCTCGGCGAGCGTCTCGAGGGGGTCGCGTTCGAGCCGGGGGCGGCCGTCGAGGCGGCGGTTGCCGGGCTGCGGGGTGCGGGCCTGGAGCGCCTGCAGGTGGCAGGGCCGGGCGAATCCGTGGGGTTGCCCGGGGTCGACGAAGCGGTGTGGTACCCGCAGCTCCATGCCGGAGAGGGGCCGGGGTTCTGGCGTCTGCGTCCTGCGGGCGATCCGGATCCCGCCGACTGGCGCGTGCTGGTGGAGGCCGTGGCCGGATGCAGCCCCGCAGGGGCGGTGCCGGTGTTCCTCGAGGCCTCGCCGGGCGTGCTCGACGGTGTGCGCACCATCGCGAAACTGTTGGGGAAACACTGATCAATGTACACGGTGGTTTGACGCACCGTGCGGCCGGGGCCAGACTCCGGCGTCCATGCATGCGCCGCGCCGCGAGGGACGCCGCGTCCGCATCCCGGGAGACTCGAATGTGAGCCAGTCCGCATCCGCCGAAACGCCGCACATCGTGGTGGAGGACCTGCATTTCCGTCGTGGCCGGAAGCCCATCTTCGATGGTCTTTCGCTGGAGGTGCCGCGCGGGCGCGTGACGACCGTGATGGGCCCCAGCGGCAGCGGCAAGACCACGCTGCTGCGGCTGATCGGCGGCCAGCTGCGACCGGATGCGGGACGCATCCTGGTCGATGGCGAGGAGATCGGGCGGCTTTCCACACGCCGGCTGTACGCGGTGCGCAAGCGCATGGGGCTGCTGTTCCAGACCGGGGCCCTGCTGACCGATCTGTCGGTGTTCGAGAATGTGGCCTTCCCGCTGCGCGAGCACACCGAGCTGCCCGAGGATATCCTGCGGACCCTGGTGCTGATGAAGCTGGAGGCGGTCGGTCTGCGCGCGGCGCGCGACATGGACCCGGCCGAGCTGTCCGGCGGCATGGCCCGGCGCGTGGCGCTGGCACGGGCACTGGCGCTGGATCCGGAACTGATCATGTACGACGAGCCGTTCACCGGCCTGGATCCCATCACCATGGGCCAGATCGTGACCCTGATCCGGCGCACCAACCACAGTCTCGGGCTCACCAGCGTGCTGGTGTCGCACGACGTGAATGAGGCCATGAGCATCTCCGATCACGTGGTGCTGATCGCCGAGGGGCGCGCGGTGGATGCCGGGCCGCCGGATGCGCTGCAGGCGCGGGCCTCCGACTGGTCGGCCCAGTTCCTGGAAGGCCGGCCGGATGGTCCGGTGCCGTTCCATTACCCCGGGGCCTCGTATCAGGACGATCTGCTGGACGCGGGAGGGCGCAACCATGATTGACGCGATCGCGTCGGTCGGGCGCTTCAGCCTGGATGCGCTGGCGGTGCTGGGGCGGGCCTCGATGTTCCTGCTGCGGATCTTCGCCGCGCTGGATGCCGTGGTGCGGCGCTTCGGCCTGACCGTGTGGCAGGTCTACTCGGTGGGTGTGCGCTCGGTGCTTATCGTGGTGGTTGCCGGGCTGTTCGTGGGCATGGTGCTGGCGTATCAGGGCTACATCACCCTGGTGGACTTCGGTGCCGCCGAGGCCCTGGGCGGCGTGGTCGCGCTGTCACTGGTGCGCGAGCTGGGCCCGGTGGTGACCGCGCTGTTGTTCGCCGGACGCGCCGGCTCCGCGCTGACCGCCGAACTCGGCCTGATGAAGACCACCGAGCAGCTCTCGGCGATGGAGATGATGGCGGTGAACCCCTACCGCCGGGTGTTCGCGCCGCGCTTCGTCGCCGGGTTCCTCTCCATGCCGCTGCTCGCCGCGATGTTCAGCGCGGTGGGCGTCATGGGCGGTTACATCGTCGGGGTGGGTCTGCTGGGCGTGGACAGCGGTGCGTACTTCTCGCAGATGCAGGCGGTGACCGACTGGAACGAGGATGTCATGTCGGGGGTCATCAAGAGCATCGTGTTCGGCTTCGTGGTCAGCTGGATCGCGGTGTTCCAGGGCATGGATGCCACGCCGACCTCGGAAGGCATCTCGCGCGCGACCACGCAGACCGTGGTGGTCTCCTCGCTGGCGGTACTGGGGCTCGATTTCATCCTGACCGGGCTGATGTTCGGCGGGAACTGAGGAGTGGAGAAGCAACCATGAAGATGCGTTTCGTCGAGCTGGCCGTCGGGGTGTTCGTGCTCCTGGGCGTGGCGGCGCTGTTCTATCTGGCGGTGCAGGTCAGCAACATTACCGATTACCGCGACGGCGACACCTACGAGGTGACCGCCTACTTCTCCAACGTGGGCGGGCTGAAGGTGCGCGCGCCGGTCAACATCTCCGGGGTGCGGGTCGGGCGCGTGGCCGACATCCGCTACGACCCCGAGGCCTTCGAGGCGAAGGTGACCCTGGCCATCCGTTCGGAACACGACTATTTGCCGGCGGACACCCAGGCGAGTATCCATACCGCAGGACTGCTGGGCGAACAGTACGTCGCGCTGGAGCCGGGTGGCGACTACGATACCCTGCAGGACGGTGACCGGATCCTGTTCACCCAGTCGGCCGTGGTCCTCGAGAACCTGATCGGCCGGTTCATGACCAACATGGGGGATGACTGAGTCATCCTGGCCACCCAATACCGAGGGAGTGTGCCATGCGTTTGTTGCCGAATTTCGTTCGTTCCCCGCGTACCGCGCCGGCATGGCTGGCCGCGACGGCCCTGCTGCTGGCGACGCTGGCCCCGGCCGCCCAGGCCGAAAGCCCGGCGCAGATGATGGAGCGCTCGGTGGACGAGGTTTACAAGGTCCTGCGCGAGAATGAAGATCGCGCGCAGGAGGAGCCCGAGTTCGTGATCGAGGTGCTGCGCGAGTACGTGCTGCCGCATGTCGACGTGGACGGGATGGCGCGGCTGGTGCTGGCGCGCCACTGGCGTGATGCGTCCGACGAGCAGCGTGAGCGTTTCACCGAGGCGTTCACGACCACCCTGCTGCAGGTCTACGGGGTGCAGCTGGCGGATCACCTGGACAAGGAGGTGCGCATCATCGAACGGCGCTCGCGCGAGGACGACCGCATGGCGGTGGTGGCCAGCGAGATCGTGATGGGCTCCGGGCAGTCCAATCTGCAGGTCAATTACCGCCTGCGCCCGGTCAACGGCGAATGGAAGGTGTTCGATGTGGAGGCCGAGGGGCTGTCCTTCGTCGGCAATTTCCGCAGCCGCTTCGGGGACGAGATCGCCAGCAACGGGCTCGAGGAGCTGATCGCACGCCTGGAGGATGGTGACGAGGAGCTGATCGAGGAGGCGGTGGACGACGTGGCCGAGGAGACCGACGCCGCGGAGGACCGGTGAGCGACGCCCGGATTACCGCCGATGACGCGGGCCTGGTCCTGCGCGGTCATCTGACCTTCGTGACCGTGCCGGGGCTGGAGCGCCAGGTGCGCCCGTTGTGGCAGGGCCTGCCCGAACATGCCCGGGTGGCGCTGGGCGACACCGGGCGCATCGACAGTGCCGGTCTGGCATTTCTGGTGACTCTGTGGCGCCAGGCCCGGCACCGGGGGCATTTCCTGGTGTTCGAGCCGGTGCCCGCACGGCTGGAGCCCCTGCTGGAACTGTACGACCTGCGGGGCGTGATCAGCGAATCCGCGGCGAAGGCGGCGGATCCGCCCGGCTGCCACTGACTGGCCCGGGGCGGGGCGCCGCGCGCCGGCGACGCAGTTTCGTTATCATTGCGGGTTTTGCCGGTCCGCTCCTGGCCCGGCTTGCGAACCGGGCAATACATGGACAAGCTCATCATCACCGGCGGCGAGCCCCTGGACGGTCAGGTCTGGGTCTCCGGCGCCAAGAACGCGGTACTCCCCATCCTGTCGGCGACGCTGCTGGCCGACAGCCCCATGGTGATCGGCAACGTGCCGCACCTGCAGGACGTGACCACCACCATGGAGCTGCTGGGGCGCATGGGCGTGAGCCTCACGGTGAACGAGCGCATGCGCATCGAGGTGGATCCCACCACCCTGACCCAGTGTGTTGCGCCCTACGATCTGGTCAAGACGATGCGTGCGTCCATCCTGGTGCTGGGGCCGCTGCTGGCGCGCTTCGGCGAGGCCGAGGTGTCCCTGCCCGGCGGCTGCGCGATCGGCTCGCGGCCGGTGAATCTGCATCTGCGCGGGCTGGAGGCGCTGGGTGCCGAGATCGACGTCGATGGTGGCTACATCCATGCGCGGGCCGGACGCCTGCAGGGCGCGCGGGTGGTGTTCGACCAGGTCACCGTCACCGGCACCGAGAACCTGCTGATGGCGGCGACCCTGGCCGAGGGGGAGACGCTGATCGAAAATGCCGCCCGCGAGCCCGAGGTGGTGGACCTGGCGGACTGCCTCACCGCGATGGGGGCGAAAATCCGCGGTGCCGGGACCGACACCATCCGGGTCGAAGGCGTGGAACGCCTGCATGGCTGCGATTACGACGTGATGCCCGATCGCATCGAGACCGGGACCTTCCTGGTCGGGGCCGCCATGACCCGTGGGCATGTGCGCACCCGCAACACCCGGCCGTCGCTGCTCGACGCGGTACTGGCCAAGCTGGACGAGGCGGGCGCCCGGGTGGAGACCGGTTCGGACTGGATCGATCTGGACATGCGGGGGCGTCGCCCGCGGGCGGTGAATCTGCGGACTGCGCCGTTTCCCGCGTTCCCGACCGATATGCAGGCGCAGATGATGGCCATGAACACAGTGGCCGAGGGGACCGGTTCGGTGGTGGAGACGGTGTTCGAGAACCGCTTCATGCACGCGCTGGAACTGCAGCGTATGGGCGCCCGGATCACCATCGAGGGGAACACCGCGATCGTCGAGGGCGTGGAGCAGCTGGTCGGTGCGCCGGTGATGGCCACCGACCTGCGCGCCTCGGCCAGCCTGATCCTCGCCGGTCTGGTCGCCGAGGGGGAGACCGCCGTGGAGCGCATCTACCATATCGATCGCGGTTATGAATGCATCGAGGAAAAACTGAGCCAGATCGGCGCAACGATTCGCCGGGAGCCTGCCTGACATGATGGACGCCAATACCCTGACCATTGCCCTGTCCAAGGGGCGCATCCTCGAGGATACCCTGCCGCTGCTGGCACAGGCGGGGATCGAGCCGCTGGAGGATCCGGACAAGACGCGCAAGCTGATCCTCGACACCACGCGCGAGGACGTGAAGATCGTGGTGGTGCGGACCACCGATGTGCCGACCTACGTACAGCACGGTGCCGCCGCGGTGGGAGTGGCGGGAAAGGACGTGCTGATGGAGCACGGGGCCGCCGGGCTGTACGAGCCGCTCGACCTGGGCATCGCGCGCTGCCGCATGATGCTGGCCGGCCACCCGGGGCAGCAGCCGGACCCGGGCACGCGCCTGCGGATCGCGACCAAGTTCGTGAACATCGCGCGTAATTATTTCGCCAGCCAGGGACGCCAGGTGGAGATCGTCAAGCTCTACGGCTCGATGGAGCTGGCGCCGCTGGTGGGTCTGGCCGACTACATCGTGGATCTGGTGGATACCGGCAATACGCTGCGCGCCAACGGCCTGGAGCCGCTGGAGGAGATTGCCCCCATCAGTTCCCGGTTGATCGTGAATCAGGCAGCCATGAAGATGAGACATGGACTGATTCAAAATCTCATTGAGAACCTGCGCGAGGCCGTGACGCCCGCGACGACGTAACCGAGACTGCCATGACCGCCGATACCGACGACCTCAGGATCCGTGACATCCAGGAGGTGTCCGCTCCGGACACCGTGCGCGACGAACTGCCGATCACCGATGCGGCATCCGACACGGTGTACGAGGCCCGCCAGGCCTGCCATCGGATCCTGCATGGCGAGGACGACCGCCTGCAGGTGATCGTGGGCCCCTGCTCGATCCACGACGTGGATGCCGCGCTGGACTATGCCGACCGCCTCAAGCCCCTGCGCGACGAACTCTCCGATGCGCTGAACATCGTGATGCGGGTGTATTTCGAGAAACCGCGTACCACGGTGGGATGGAAGGGCCTGATCAACGATCCGGATCTGGACGGCAGCTTCCACATCAACAAGGGGCTGCGCGTGGCACGCGGGCTGCTGCGCGATCTGGCGGTCAAGGGCATGCCCGCGGCCACCGAGTACCTCGACCTGATCAGCCCGCAGTACATTGCCGACCTGGTCGCCTGGGGCGCGATCGGCGCCCGTACCACCGAGAGCCAGGTGCATCGCGAGCTGGCCTCCGGGTTGTCGTGCCCGGTGGGCTTCAAGAATTCCACCGACGGCAGTCTGCGGGTGGCGATCGACGCGATCCGTTCGGCGTCGCGGCCGCACCACTTCCTGTCGGTCACCAAGGCCGGGCGTTCGGCGATCTTCTCCACCGCCGGTAACGACGATTGCCACATCATCCTGCGCGGTGGCAGGCAGCCCAATTACGATGCCGAAAGCATCGACCAGGCGTGCCGGGAGCTGCAGATGGCCGAGCTGCCCGAACAGGTGATGGTGGACTGCAGCCACGCCAACTCGCGCAAGGACCCGGCGCAGCAGATGGAGGTCGCGCGGGTGCTGGGCGAGCAGATCGCCGGGGGGGATCGCCGGATCATCGGGGTGATGCTGGAAAGCCATCTCCTCGGCGGGCGCCAGGATATCCTCCCGGGGCAGCCGCTGAACTACGGCCAGAGCATTACCGACGCCTGCATGGGCTGGGATGACTCCGAGGCCACCCTGCGCGGGCTGGCGGAAGCCGTGCGCGCGCGCCGCAAGCACAACACCCCGGCCTGACGCCCGGGCACGAGGACACGCCATGCCTTCGATCAAGCGACTCGATACGCGGGACACCGGATTCGCAACCGAACTGGAGCGCCTGCTCGCCTGGGAGTCCGGCGAGGAGGCCGGGGTGCGCGACGCGGTGCGCGAGATCCTCGATGCGGTGAAGGCCGAGGGGGACGCCGCGGTGCTGCGCTATACCGAGCGCTTCGACCGCCTGGAGCGCGACTCGGTCGCCGGGCTGGAAGTGCCGCAGCAACGCCTGCAGGCGGCGCTGGAGGCGATACCCGCTGCGCAGCGCGAGGCGCTGGAGACGGCCGCCGAACGCATCGGCGAATACGCCCGACACCAGTCGATGCAGGACTGGCAGTTCACCGACGCCGACGGCACGGTGCTGGGGCAGCGGGTGACCCCGCTGGACTCGGTGGGGCTGTATGTGCCGGGCGGCAAGGCCGCCTATCCATCCTCGGTGCTGATGAATGCGGTGCCCGCCCGGGTGGCCGGTGTCGGCCAGCTGATCATGGTGGTGCCGGCGCCGGACGGCGAGCTGAACGACCTGGTCCTGGCAGCCGCGGCGGTCGCCGGTGTCGACCGGGTGTTCACCGTGGGCGGTGCCCAGGCGGTAGGGGCGCTGGCCTACGGGACCGCGACCATCCCGGCGGTGGACAAGATCGTCGGCCCCGGCAACATCTTTGTCGCCGCGGCCAAGCGCGAGGTCTTCGGTACCGTCGGGATCGACATGATCGCCGGTCCGTCGGAGATCCTGGTGGTCTGCGACGGCGAGACCGATCCCGAGTGGATCGCGGCCGACCTGTTCTCCCAGGCGGAGCACGACGAGCAGGCCCAGTCGATCCTGGTGTCCTGGGACCATGCCTTTCTCGATCGGGTGAACGAGGCCATGGACCGCCTGCTGGAGGAAATGCCGCGTGCCGACATCATTCGCACGAGTCTGCAGAATCGGGGCGCGTTGATCGCCGCGCGCGACCTCGACGATGCGGTTGCGGTGGCCAATCGGGTCGCCCCCGAACACCTGGAGCTCTCGCTGGCTGACCCGCAGGCGGCGCTGGACGCCGGGCTGCGGCACGCCGGCGCGGTGTTCATGGGCCGTCATACCTCCGAAGCCCTGGGCGACTACTGCGCCGGGCCCAACCACGTTCTGCCGACCTCGCGCACCGCGCGTTTCTCGTCACCGCTGGGGGTCTACGACTTCCAGAAACGCTCCAGCATCATCCAGTGTTCGCCCGAAGGCGCGGCGCGGCTGGGGCGCACCGCTGCGGAACTGGCCCATGGCGAGGGGCTGACCGCGCACGCACGTTCCGCGGAACTGCGGCGGGAATCGTGAGCGCGGGCCGCCACGACCGGCCGGAAGACCTGATGCGCCCGGAGGTTCTGGCGCAGCCGGCCTACGCGGTGGCGGATGCCACGGGGCTGCTCAAGCTGGACGCGATGGAAAATCCGTGGCCCTGGCCGGGCGAGCTGGAGGCCGCCTGGCTGGAAGCCCTGAGCGAGCCCGAGCTCAATCGCTACCCGGATGCCGCGGCGCGCGATCTGGCGGCGCGCGTGCGTGCGGTTGAGGCGGTGCCCGAGGGCGCCGGACTGATGTTCGGCAACGGCTCCGACGAGCTGATCCAGATTCTGATCCAGGCAGTGGCCGGCAGCGGACGGCCGGTGATTGCGCCCGAGCCCGGATTCGTGATGTACGGCGTGCTGGCGCGCGCGCTGGGTGTGCCCTTCCGCGGCGTGTCCCTGCGGCCCGACTTTGCCCTCGACCTGGATGCCCTGCTGGCGGCGATCCGCGAGGAGCAGCCGGCGATCGTGTTCCTGGCCCATCCCAATAATCCGACCGGTCGTCTGGAAGACCCCGCGACGGTGCAGGCGGTGATCGAAGCCAATCCCGGCATCACCGTGGTGGACGAGGCCTACGCGCCGTTCGCCGGACACAGCTTCATGCCACAGGCCGGGGGTACCGCAGGCCTGCTGGTGATGCGGACGGTGTCAAAGCTCGGCCTGGCGGGTACCCGGCTGGGCTACCTGGCGGCGGAGCCTGCCTGGATCGATGCGCTGGACCGGCTGCGTCTGCCCTACAATATCAACACCCTGACGCAGCGCAGCGTCCGCTTTGCCCTGGATCATCGTGACGTACTGGACGGCCAGGCGCGCGCGATCGTGGCCGAGCGCGAGCGCCTGCTGCAGGCCCTGGAGGCGCTGGCCGGCGTCACCTCGGTGGTGCCGTCGCAGGCCAATTTCGTCCTCTTCCGGGTCGGGGAGGGGCAGGGTGCGGCGGTGTTCGCCGGGCTGCGCGAGCGGGGCGTGCTGATCAAGGACGTGGGCCGTGCGCATCCGTTGCTGGCCGACCACCTGCGGGTCACCGTGGGCCGTCCGGAAGACAACGACCGTTTTCTCGAGGCGCTGGAGGCCGCGCTGGCGCGGAGCTGAGACTGCGTTTTCCGGGGCGGCGTGCGCCTGGCGTCAGATGGGGCGCTGGGCGACTTCTGCTGCCAGGTCGTGGCGGTCGCCGGCGCGCTCGATGCGGATGTCCAGCGACTCGCCCGGCGCCGTGCGGGCGATGATGTCGAGGGCATCGCGCGGGGATTCCACCCGGTCACCGTTGAGGTGAGTAATCACGTCCCCGGGCTCGATGCCAGCTTCGGCCGCCGGTCCGTCGCGTAGCACACCGGCAACCAGTACCCCCAGGGCATCCTCGACACCGAACGAGCGGGCGAGGTCCGGGCTCAGGGACTGGACCTCGATCCCCAGCCAGCCGCGCGTTACATAGCCCTGTTCGATGATCTGGGTCATCACGTCACGGGCCAGATCCGCCGGGATCGCAAAGCCGATCCCGTGGGAGCCGCCGGAGCGGGAAAAGATCGCGGTGTTGATCCCCACCAGCTCGCCGTGCGCATTGATCAGCGCCCCGCCCGAATTGCCGGGATTGATGGCGGCGTCGGTCTGGATGAAATCCTCGAAGGTGTTGATGCCCAGACGGTTGCGGCCGGTGGCCGACACGATGCCCTGGGTCACGGTCTGGCCCACCCCGAACGGATTGCCGATGGCGAGGACCACATCGCCCACCCGCAGATCGCTGGACCGTCCGAGGGGGGCGACCGGCGGCTCCTCGGTCTCCACCCGCAGCACCGCCAGGTCGGTGTCCGGATCGATCCCGATGATCTCCGCGGGCAGCGCCCGATCATCGGGCAGGACCACCGCGATCGCCTCGGCTTCTTCGATCACGTGATGGTTGGTCAGTATGTGCCCCTGCCCGGTCATGATCACGCCCGAGCCCAGGCTGGATTCCTCGCGTTCGCCGGGCGGCGGGACCCGCCGGCCGAAGAATTCCTCCAGCAGCATGCCCGGGTCCGGCTCCACGGTGCGCGAGGCCATGATGTTCACCACGGCCGGGGCCGAGCGTTCCACGGCCGGCGCATAGGAGGCGGGCGCGGATGCGGCATCCTCGGCCGGGGTTGCCACCCGGTCCACGGCCGTGCCGTCCTCGCCGGTACCGAGCCAGTCCGGGAAGAACACCGCGATCGCCACCGCGATCAGGACGCCGGTCGCCGCAGCTTGCAGGAAGAAGCGAGAAAAATTCACCATATGGGGCAGCTTAAGGAAACACTGGTCCATGTGCACGCCTGCCCGCGCGGATCATGTGATCCTGACACCCCCAGTCCCAACCCCTTGCCCGGGTCGTCGGCCCGGCCGGAACCGGAGTCCCTCCCATGCATCGTGACGAGCTGCTTGCGGGCCTCGACGCCAAACTCGAGCCTGCCCGGTTTACCGATTACTGTCCCAATGGCCTGCAGGTCGAGGGCCGCACCGAGGTGCGCCACGTGGTCAGTGCCGTGACCGCCTCCGCTGCCACCATCGAGGCCGCCGCCGAGCGCGGCGCCGATGTCCTGCTGGTGCATCACGGCTATTTCTGGAAAGGCGAGCCGCAGGTCATCACCGGCATGAAGCAGCGACGGATCCGTCGCCTGCTGGAGAGCGGGATGAACCTCGTCGCCTACCATCTGCCCCTGGACGCCCATCCGGAGGTGGGCAACAACGCCTCCCTGGCACGCGACCTGGGGCTGGTGGCCGACGGTACGCTGCGCGACGACGGCGTGGGCCTGGTCGGCGCGCCGGACGAGCCGCTCTCGGCCCCGGGGCTTGCCAGTCGCATCGCTACTGCCCTCGGGCGCGAGCCCCTGCTGGTCACCGCTGGCGAACACCCCGTCCGTCGCGTGGCCTGGTGCAGCGGGGGCGCCCAGTCGTTGCTGCCCCGCGCCGCCGAGCTGGGCGCCGATGCCTACATCAGCGGGGAGATCTCCGAACAGACCACGCACGAGGCGCGCGAGCTGGGCGTGCACTACCTGGCCGCCGGCCACCACGCGACGGAGCGGGGCGGACCGCGGGCGCTGGGCGAATGGTGCGCGCGGACGTTCGACCTGACCCACGAATTCCTCGATCTCGACAACCCGGCCTGATACCCTGCGCCGCGAGCCGCAGCTGTCTGCTGCCGGCCGGAGTCCCGGATCCGCGCGACGCCGCGCCGATCCGCATCGTACTTGACCTTATTAGCGTGTTCGGGAATTCTATTACGATTTTCCTGCCCGCCCGTCGGGTCCGAACAAGAGAGCCACAAGGCTCCTTCGAGCAGGCTGCGCCCGGCGGGTGCATCCTCGCATCACGCTTTCAACACGTTGTTTGGAGAGACAAACATGGCAAACCAAGGCGTAAATCGAGGCCGTCGCCGGTTCCTCGTCGCCGCGACTTCGGTCGTGGGCGGGGCCGGTGTGGCTGCAGTAGCCGCACCGATGCTGGCGTCGCTGCAGCCGAGCGCGCGCGCCCAGGCGGCCGGGGCTCCGGTCGAGGTCGCCCTCGGCGAGATCGAACCGGGCCAGCGCATCTCCGTCGAGTGGCGCGGCCAGCCCATCTGGGTGGTCCGGCGCACGGACGAGATGATCGAAGGGCTGTCCAGGATCACGGACCGTCTGCGCGACCCGCACTCCGAAGTCGAGGAGCAGCAGCCTCCTTACGCCCAGAACGAACACCGTTCGATCGATCCCGAGTTTCTGGTCGTGATCGGCATCTGCACCCATCTGGGATGCTCGCCGACCTATCGTCCGGAAATCGGTGATCCCGAGATGGGGGCCGCCTGGCAGGGCGGCTGGCTGTGCGGTTGCCACGGTTCCCGCTTCGACATGGCCGGACGCGTCTACTCCAACATGCCGGCGGCCACCAATCTCGTGATCCCGCCGTACAAGTACCTCACGGACGACGTGATCCTGGTGGGCGAAGACGACGAAGAAGGAGGGACCGTCTGATGGCCAGTAATCCGGACGAAAAGATCCAGGGCGGCTTCCTGGGCTGGGTGGATGCACGCTTCCCCCTGTCCCAGATGTGGAACGACCACCTGGCCAAGTATTACGCGCCGAAGAACTTCAACTTCTGGTATTTCTTCGGCTCGCTGGCCCTGCTGGTGCTGGTCATTCAGATCGTCACCGGCATCTTCCTGACCATGTTCTACAAGCCGGACGCGGAGCTCGCCTTCTCGTCCGTCGAGTACATCATGCGTGACGTGGAATGGGGCTGGCTCATCCGCTACATGCATTCCACCGGCGCCTCGATGTTCTTCGTCGTGGTCTATCTGCACATGTTCCGGGCGCTCCTGTACGGCTCCTACAAGAAGCCACGCGAGCTGATCTGGATCTTCGGCATGCTGATCTATGTCGTGCTGATGGCCGAGGCCTTCGCCGGCTATCTGCTGCCGTGGGGCCAGATGTCCTACTGGGGCGCGCAGGTGATCGTGAACCTGTTCCAGACCATCCCGTACATCGGGCCGGAACTGGTGACATGGATCCGCGGTGACTTTCTGCTGTCGGACGCCACGCTGAACCGCTTCTTCGCGCTGCACGTGGTGGCCCTGCCGCTGGTGCTGATCCTGCTGGTGGCCGCGCACATCATCGCGCTGCACGAGGTGGGCTCGAACAACCCCGACGGCGTCGAGATCAAGGCCCACAAGGACGAGAACGGCCTCCCGAAGGACGGCATCCCGTTCCACCCGTACTACACGGTGAAGGACATCGTGGGCGTGGGCGTGTTCCTGATCGTCTTCTTCGCCATCGTGTTCTTTGCGCCCGAGGGCGGGGGCTACTTCCTCAAGCCGGACAACTTCATCCCGTCCGACCCGCTGGTGACCCCCGACCTGATCCCGCCGGTCTGGTACTTCACCTCGATGTACTCGGTGCTGCGCTCCGTGCCGGATCCGTTCCTGGGCGTGGTGGCCATGGGGGCCGCGGTGGTGATCCTGTTCGTCATCCCGTGGCTGGACCGCAACCCCGTCAAGTCGATGCGCTATCGCTCGTTCGCGGCCAAGTTCAACCTGGCGGTGTTCGTGGTGGCGTTCGTGATCCTCGGCTGGCTGGGCCTGCAGCAGGCCACCACCGCGGTCAGCGACATGAGCCTGCGCTTCGCTCAGGTGTACTTCCTGTTCTTCTTCCTGCTGTGGTTCCTGTCGCGGGAGCGTTCGGCCGGCTTCAGCATCCTGGCGTTCCTGGTGCTGGTCGCGATGTACACGTTCTACGACGTGGTCCGCTTCGATCCGGACGAGGCCTCCCTGATCATGTGGGGCTGGCTCATCCCGACCGTTTATCTGTTCGTGACCATGGTGGCCCCCGTGTTCGCACGTGGACTGGGCCGTGACCGTGCCGTTCCGCAAAGGGTGACTTCGTGATGAAAAAGCTGATTGCTGCAACCTTCGTGGGCCTTGCGGCCCTGTTCATGGGGCCGGCGGGTACCGCCGGCGCCAGCGAGCTCATGTCGGCCAACGTGGACATCTCCAACCAGAACGCGCTGCAGCGGGGTGCCCGCCTGTTCGCGGACAACTGCATGGGATGCCACTCGACCAAGTACGAGCGTTACAACCGGGTGGGCAAGGACATCGGCCTGACCGAAGAGCACATGGAAGAGCACTTCATCTTCGTCACCGACGAAGAGGGTGAGCCGGTAGGTGTCGGTTCGCTCATGGAAATCGCCATGGAAGACGACTATGCCGAAGAGGCCTTCGGTGTTGTCCCGCCGGATCTGACCCTGACCGCCCGCATCCACGGCGAGGACTGGCTGTATACCTTCCTCAAGTCGTTCTACCGCGACGAGTCCCGTCCGCTGGGCGCCAACAACACCATCTTCAGTAATGTCGGCATGCCGCATGTCCTGTGGCACAAGCAGGGCTGGCAGGAGCTGGTCGAGGACGAGGATGGCAACGAACGCCTGGAACTGGTCGAGAGCGGCAGCATGAGTCCGACCGAATACGATCGAGCGGTGCGCGACATCGTTACCTATCTGTCGTACATCGGCGAACCCGTGCAGCTGGAGCGCCAGCGGATCGGGGTCTTCGTGATGATCTTCCTCGCCTTCTTCACCGTGCTGGCGTACTTCTTGAAAAAGGAATACTGGAAGGACGTACACTAGGCGGGACGAGCCGTAGTCGGCGTGCCCCGGAGGACCGGGGTGCGCCGGCATCCTGTACCGTCGACCCGGCGGAACCCCATGCCGGGCTAGGGAGAATGCCATGGCGCTGGTCGCCAACCGCCGTTCCGTTATGACGCTGTTTTCTGCACACGACTGCGTGCGCTGTCACCGGGTGCGCATCATCCTCGCCGAGAAGGACATCGCGGTGGACGTGATCAATCTCGGGCCCGACGACATGCCCGAAGATCTCTCCGACCTGAACCCGTACAACGAGGTCCCCACCCTGGTGGACCGGGATCTGGCCCTGTACGGGACCCATGTCATCACCGAGTATCTCGACGAACGCTTCCCGCATCCGCCCCTGATGCCGGTGGATCCGGTCTCCCGCGCGGCCGCGCGTCTGGCGCTCTATCGCGTCGAGCGCGACTGGTACGAGGGACTGGACAACCTCGCGAAGGCTTCGGGTTCCGGGGTCAGCAAGGCCCGCAAGGTGCTCAAGGAGAGCTTCATCGCGTCCGGCGAGATCTTTGAACTCAAGCCGTACTTCCTGAGTGACGAGTTCAGTATCGTGGATGCGGCCATCGCCCCGGTCATCTGGCGGCTGCCGGCCGTGGGCATCGAACTGGAAAGCCTGCCGCAGGCGATCCAGGACTATGCCGAACGGGTGTGCCGGCGCGAATCCTTCTCCATCAGCCTGACCGAGGCCGAACGGGAGCTGCGGCTTTGACTTCTTCCCGCCCCTATCTGCTGCGTGCCCTGTGGGACTGGATCACCGACAACGGCATGACACCGCACCTGCTGGTGGATGCCACGGTCGACGGCACGGCCGTGCCGGACGCGTTCGTCGAGCAGGGCAAGATCACCCTGAATGTGGGCCCCACGGCCGTGCAGGGTCTGGAGCTGGGCGACGAGTACGTGTCGTTCTCGGCGCGGTTCGCCGGCAGTCCGATGGATGTCTTCGTGCCGCAGACCGCGGTGATGGCGATCTACGCGCGCGAGAACGGCCAGGGGATGATGTTCGGTAGCGAGCCCGGGCCGGATCCGGACCCCGGTCCCGGAGACGGGCCGCCGGATGACGGTGATGACACGGGTGATGGCGGCGAGGGTGGCGACGAGGCGCCCCGACGCAAGGGCGGCCCGTCTCTGACCGTGGTCAAGTAAGGGCGGTCTTCAGGGCGCGGGCGGCGCCTTCCCCGGATTGAGGATCCCGTCCGGATCGAACACCGCCCGCACCCCTTCCATCAGCGTCAGTGCGGCCGGATCCAGTTCGCGATCCACGAACGGTCGCTTGACCAGTCCCACGCCATGTTCCCCCGACAGGCTGCCGTCGAGCGACAGGACGAGGCGGAACACTTCATCCAGACACACTTCGGCCCGGTGCATCTCTTCCGGGTCGTCCGGATTGACCAGCAGGTTCACGTGGATGTTGCCGTTGCCGGCGTGGCCGAAATTGACGATGCGGATGGCATGCCGCTCGGCCAGCTCCTCGAGGCCGCGGATGAGGACGGGGATCCGCGATACCGGCACCACGACATCTTCGTTGATCTTCTTCGGGGCAATGGTCCGCAGCGCCGGTGACAGGGCCTTGCGTACCTGCCAGAGACGGTCCATCGCCTCGGGTGTGTCGGCGACATCCACGCTCAGGGCCCCTTCGGCGGCCGTCCGGCGGATCCCGTCGGTCCGGGTCTCGATGATCTCGGCAGGACCGTCGGACTCGATCATCAGGATGGCTCCGGCGGCTTCCGGCAGTTCCACCCCGCCATAACCGCGGATCATCCCGATAGCCGAGCGATCCATGAACTCCAGCGCCGAAGGCGACTCCGCGCGCGCCATCAGTCTTGCGACTGCCCGGGCCGCCGCATCGATGGTCGGGTAGACCGCCTGCAGCAGGCGGGTGCACTCCGGACGGGGTGTCAGCTTGAGGGTCGCTTGGGTGATGATCCCCAGAGTTCCCTCCGAGCCGATCAGCAGGCGGGTGAGGTCGTAGCCGACCACGCCCTTGGTGGTGCGTACGCCGGTGCGAAAGTGCTCCCCGGTGCCTGCGACGGCCTCCAGACCCAGCGTATTGTCGCGCGGTGTACCGTACTTCACCGCGTGCGGCCCGGCCGAGTTGTAGGCAAGATTCCCTCCCAGGGTGCAATACGCGGCACTGGTCGGATCGGGGGGCCAGAAGAACCCGTGTTCGCCTGCCGCGGCCTGAATCTCGGCGTTGGTGACCCCGGGTTCGGCAATCAGCCACCGATTCGCGGGATCCACATCCACGATGCGGTTCATGCGCTCCAGTGACAGCACCAGTCCGCCGCGGTCGGGAACCGCCGCGCCGGTTGTGCCCGTGCCCCGGCCGCGCGCCACCAGCGGCGCCCCGAGGCGCCGGCACAGGCGTACAAGTTCCACGACGGTCTGACTGTCGCGGGCGAACGCCACGGCTTCGGGCGCGGCGTGCAGGCGCGAATTGTCGGCGCCATAGGCCCAGCAGTCCGCCGGGTCCAGCAGGCGGTCCTCCGGCGGCAGCAGACGTTCGATCTCGCGCGCCAGATCGCTCATGAGTCGTCCGCCCGTATCGCGTCCACGATCCATTCCACCCCGCCATCACCGTCCAGCGCCACCACGTCGAAGCGCGCCGGGCCGTTCCAGTCTTCCTCCAGCATCCAGGTTTCCGCCATGCGCACCAGCTTGCGGCGCTTGCGCCGGTCGACGCTCTCCAGTCCGCCTCCGTAATCCTGATTGCTGCGCATGCGGACCTCGACGAAGACCACGGTGTCCCCCTCACGCAGAACCAGGTCCAGCTCGCCCCAGGGCCGCCGGACATTGCTGGCCACCAGGCGCAGCCCGCGATCCTGGAGATAGCGCGCGGCGCGTTGTTCGGCCTGCTGGCCGGATTCTCCCGGACGGAACATCAGTCCGAGGGAGTCGCGGCGTCCAGCCGCCGGGGTTCACCACGAACGAACCGCGCCCAGGCCGGCGTCCGCTGCCAGTCACCGGTCAACGGGTTGAGTTGCCACTCGCCGGCGGTACCGACGAGCGTCGTATGCGGGGCCGCGTAGCTAGTGTCGGCGCGTACGGCCAGGCGCCGGGCGTCCATGCCCAGGGCATAGAAGCGCGGCAGCCCGGATTGTTCCCGCAGCGGCTCGGCTCCGGTGTTCCCGAGCGCGGCGATTTCACTGAACAGACCGGGCGCATCCGGAAATGCGATCCCGTTGAGATCGCGGTCGCGCGAGGCGTCGGGGCGGCCCGGATAGACATGTGGCGTGGACATCATCGGCAGGCGCGACGCCTGGTGGAAGTGCAGATGCGGCGCGATGCGGCGTACGTCGGCAGCGCTGCCCGCGACGAAGATGTAACCGACATCGGCGCGAATCTGCGGGTCGCCTTCAAGACCGAGTCCGAGGCGCCGGGACACCGACGCAATGCGCTCGCGACTGCGATCAATCCCGACGTGGGCGGCGATGCGGTCGTTGAGGTCCCCGGCACGGGTGTCCACTCGCGCCACCTCCCGTGGGGATGCCCCGTGTTCCTCGGCGGCCAGTGACCATGCGGATGCCAGGCGATCACCGAAGGCCCCCTCGGCGATGATGCCGAGGCCGGCGCCCCAGCCGGTGCGAGCCGCGCGGTCGGCAACGGCACGGGCGTCGGCCTCGGGATCCAGCGCCAGTGTGGTTATGCCGCGCGGCAGGGCGTTGGCGGTGCGGTTGAGGAGCACCCCGGGCCGATGTTCCTCGAGGTCGGCGACCGCGGCGACGGCATCGCGCTGCAGCGGGCCGATAATGTGATCGGCACCTTCGAGTACTGCATCCCGGTAAAGCGCAACGGCCTGGCGTGGATCGCCCCGGGTGTCGCGCACCCGGAGCTGCCCCTGGCCGTCGGCATAATGTGCCCGGGTGATGCCGTCGAGAACCGCCTCTCCCAGGCCGGCCAGATTGCCCGACAATGGCAGCAGGACCACCGTATCTCCGGCCGGATCCGCGCTGGCGGGTGACGCGGCGAGCAGTTCCGGGAGATGGCTGTTCGCGGGATGCCGGGGGAAGGCTTGCTGCCAGCGTCGGGCGAACGTTTCCGCCGCAGCGGCATCTTCTGCCCGGCCCAGACCCCGAAACAGCTCGTGCCAGCCATCGGCCCCGACGATGTTCTCGCGCCCGAGTCGTTCCCGCTGGGTCGGGCGCAGGGCGGCCATCAGGCCCCAGATCCGCTCATGGTTGGCGGTCTGCAGATCGGGTTCCAGGGTCAGCAGCGGATCCAGCCGAAAGCGCACATTCAGGGCCTGATACCATTGCTGTTCCCATTCCAGCAGCCGGGCATGCAGCTCCATGCCGCGCCGATGGAATTCCGGGGTGCGTGTCGGATCATCCGGATCGTCGGCCCCCAGGCGCTCGGCCGCGAGGTCGGCCTCCCCGCGGTGCCAGGCCAGCCAGCCGCCGCGCACGCGGTCGGCAAGCGGGCGTGGCTTCGCGTCGGGCAAGCGGTTCCAGGCCGCCTCCGCGCGTTCCAGCAGCGGTTCCGGGACCGGGTCCAGCGCCAGCACCGCGTCGATTGCGGCCCGCAATTCCTCCGGCTCGGCCTGCTCGTCCGGCAACGCCTCGATCCGCTCGAGCCGATGCTCGGCCAGCGGCTCGGGGGCCAGCTCGATCTCGGCCGGGATTTCGGGGTCCGGGTCCGGTGTCGCCGCGGGATCCGGTTGCGGCGCAGCGCAGGCGGCCATCAGGCCGGCCGCCAGCAGTACCATGAGCGGGCGCGTCAGGCCCGGGCCCGGCACGGAGCGGTGTAACGGGCGGAGGGGGAGCGGGAGTCGGTTCACGGCAGACATCGGATTGGCGATAAGGAGTCAGTATTGGAAGCGCGCGAAACAGTGTCAACGCAGGGCGGAACCCTGTGGGTGGTGGCCACCCCGATCGGCAACCGGGCCGATCTGGGGCAGCGCGCCCGGGATGTATTGTCGCATGTCTCGCGCATCGCGGCGGAGGATACGCGTCACAGCCGCGCGCTGCTGGCGCCGCTGGGCATCGACACGCCGCTGGTCAGTCTGCACGAACACAACGAAGAACAGCGCGTCGCGGGCCTGCTCGCGCAGCTGGCCGCGGGCGAAGATGTGGCGCTGATCTCGGATGCGGGCACCCCGCTGGTGTCGGATCCCGGGTTCCGCCTGGTCCGCGGGGCCCGCGAAGCCGGCCATGCCCTGCGCGCGGTGCCCGGCCCGAGCGCCCCCCTGGCCGCGCTGGCGGTCTCGGGGATGCCGAGCGACCGGTTCTGTTTTGACGGTTTCCTGCCGCACGCCGCCGGCGCGCGCGAAAGACGCCTGGCCGAACTGCTGGCGCGTCCGCAGACCGGCATCGTGTTCGAGTCCGCGCATCGCATCCTTGCGGCGGCCCGGGAGCTGGCGGCGCAGGCCCCGGACCGCTCCGTGTTCCTGGGGCGCGAGCTGACCAAGCAATACGAGGAACATTATTACGGTCCGGCCGGCCGCCTGCCCGAATGGCTGGAGGCGGATGCCTGGCGTACGCGCGGCGAATTCGTGCTGGTGCTGGCCCCGGCGCCGGCCGTCGACGAAGACGGCGACGCGCTGTCGGGTGAACAGGAACGGCTGCTGGCCGGCCTGGTCGCCGAGCTTCCGGTCAAGCGGGCCGCGCGCCTGCTGGCGGACGCCACCGGGCTGCCGCGCAATCGGCTCTACGCCCGCGCGCTGGAACTGCAGCAGGCGGACCGCGAAGAGGGCGATGATCCCGCCTGACTGCCCCGGATATCCTTGCATCCGGAGCAGGGCGCGGGTAAAAGGGAGGCGGGAGTCGGCCGGGCGGTCGCTGCGTCCGTGTGGCGTGGAGGAAAGTCCGGGCTCCGCAGGGCAGGACGCCAGGTAACACCTGGGCGGCGCGAGCCGACGGAAAGTGCAGCAGAAAACATACCGCCGATGGCCCGGCTCGTCCGGGCACAGGCAAGGGTGAAATGGTGCGGTAAGAGCGCACCGCACGGCTGGTAACAGTCCGTGGCACGGTAAACCCCGTCCGGAGCAAGGCCAAATAGGGGTGCATGGTGTGGCCCGCATCGCACCCGGGTAGGCTGCTTGAGGCGTCTGGTGACGGACGTCCCAGATGAATGATCGTTCTCGACAGAACCCGGCTTACAGGCCGGCTCCCACTTTTCCCCACCATTGTCCCCGCGTCTCTCGCGTGCCCCGGCCGGGCGCTCGCGAAATGATCAAGTGATTTCTCAAGAGTTCGAGCCAGGCATCTGGTTTTGAACGTATCTTTCCCCGTTCCTGTATCTCTTGTGCAGAGACTCATAAGTCTCTGTGATGCAAGGCTTATTTTTCTCTGGCAAGCCCGTTTTTCCTTGACCCTCAACAGGGGTGTACCTATAGTGGATTGAAGTGGGAAAAAGTGGGAGAAGGTGGGAATCCACCGTACACGGCCATGTTCCGAGGCGTCAGTCAGCTCAATCTGGATGCGAAGGGGCGCCTCGCCATGCCGGCGCGCTATCGCGACGAGCTTGTGGCGTCCTGTGATGGCCAGCTGGTGGTGACCGTTCATCCCGATCGCTGTCTCCTGATGTACCCGCGGCCCGAATGGGAACGGGTCGAGCAGAACCTGATGTCGCGCCCCAATCTCAAGCCAGCCGTAGTCCGGCTGCAGCGGCTTCTGGTCGGTCATGCCTCCGACTGCGAGCTCGACGGCAACGGTCGTCTGCTGTTGCCGCAGCCGCTGCGCAAGTTCGCCGGCATGGACAAGCAGGTCGCCCTGCTGGGGCAGGGCAAGAAGTTCGAGATCTGGGACCAGGCTACGTGGGATCAGCGCTGCGAGGAGATGTTCGATGAAGGCATCGATGCAAATGAACTCGAGTCGATCTCGCTGTGATGCAGGAACAGCGACAGGCCCATGTCCCGGTCATGCTGGACACCGTGCTCGAGGGGCTGGCGGTGCGCGCTGATGGTTTTTACGTGGACGGTACTTTCGGACGGGGCGGGCACAGCCGCGCCTTGCTTGACCGTCTGGGGCCGGACGGTCGCCTGCTGGCGATGGACCGGGATCCCGAGGCGGCCGAGGCCGCCTCTTCGTTTCTGGGGGACCCGCGTTTCGCGTTCGAGTCGGCGCCTTTCTCGTCCATGGCCGAGGTGCTGCGGCAGCGCTACCCCGATCGCCGGCCGGATGGCGTGTTCCTCGATCTCGGGGTGTCATCGCCGCAGCTGGACGATGCCGCGCGCGGTTTCAGTTTCCAGCATGACGGCCCGCTGGACATGCGAATGGACCCGTCGTCCGGTGAAAGCGCGGCCGACTGGCTGGCGCGCGCGGAGGAAAAGGAGATCGCGGACGTGATCTACCAGTACGGCGAGGAGCGTTTCTCGCGGCGCATCGCCCGCGCGATCGTGCGCGCCCGTGCCGAGGGTCCGATCACTCGCACTGCGCGTCTGGCGGATCTGGTGCGTGGCGCGGTGCCGCGCCGCGAACCCGGCAAGCACCCCGCGACGCGAACCTTCCAGGCCCTGCGCATCTTCGTGAACGCGGAGCTGCGGGAGCTGGAGACCTGGCTTGAAACCATCCCCGAGGTTCTGCCGTCCGGGGCGCGCCTGGTGGTTATTGCCTTCCATTCGCTGGAGGACCGCATGGTCAAGCGGGCCTTCCGCGGGGACCGTGACGATGCGCCGCGCATCCCGCGCGGGCTGCCGGTCATGCCGGAGGTCGAAGCGCCCCCGCTGCGCCCGCTGGGCAAGCCGGTGCGGGCCGACGCCGGGGAACAGCAACGCAATCCGCGGGCACGCTCGGCCGTGCTGCGCGTGGCGGAGCGCAACTGATGGTCTGGCGCGGGCTCGCGATCGTCGCGCTGTCGGTGGGCGCGTTTGCGTCGGCGATTGGCGTGGTGGTGGCGCGCCACGAGGCGCGTCAGGCGTTCGTTGAGCAGCAGGCGGTGCTGGCCGAGCGCGACCGGCTCAACCTGGAATGGACCCGGCTGCAGATCGAGCAGTCTACCTGGGCGACGCCCGGGCGTATCGAGCGACACGCGCGCGAGGAACTTGGCATGTCGCGCCCCGATGCGGATCGCCTCGTGGTGATCGGGAGGGACGCATGGGTGCGCTGAAACGCGAAATCTCAATGGGTCGGCTGCGGACGCTGGTCGTCCTGCTGGTCCTGGTGCTGATCGCGCTGGTACTGCGCGCCGCCGATCTGCAGATGTTCAAGAGCGAGTTCCTGTCCGCCCAGGGGGAGGCGCGTCAGGTGCGCACGCTGACCGAGACCGCCCACCGCGGTGCGATCACCGATCGCCATGGCGAACCGCTGGCGATCTCCGCACCGGTGCAGACCGTGTGGGCGCATCCGGGGGCGCTGCTGGAGGCGCGCGAGCGCTGGGGCGAGCTGGCCGCGGCCCTGGATATGGACCGCGAGATCCTGGCGGAGCGGATCGAGAGCCGCGCCGACCGCGAGTTCGTCTATCTGCGTCGGCACATGCTGCCGGCGCGGGCCGAAGCCGTGGCCGCCCTGCGCGTGCCCGGAGTGTCCCTGACGCGCGAGTTCCGCCGTTACTATCCGCATGGTGAGGCGGTAGCGCATGTGCTGGGCTACACCGACATCGACGACCAGGGCCAGGAAGGGGTCGAGCTCGCGTTCGACTACTGGCTCTCGGGGCAGCCGGGCGCCAAACGGGTGTTGCGCGACCGGCATGGTCGCACCATCCGCGACGTTGCCAGCATCCGTCCGGCGCGTGAAGGCAATCCCCTGCAGCTGACGCTGGACGCGCGGCTGCAGTTCCTGGCCTACCGCGAACTCAAGGCTGCGGTGCAGCGTCACGATGCGCGCGGCGGATCGGCCGTGCTGCTGGATGCGCGCAGCGGCGACATCCTCGCAATGGTCAATCAGCCCGGTTTCAACCCCAACAATCGCAGTTCGATCCGCTCCGACCGCGCTCGCAACCGGGCGGTCGTGGACGCGTTCGAACCCGGCTCGGTCATCAAGCCGTTTACCGTCGCGGCGGCCCTGGATGCCGATGCGGTCGACCCACACGTGACCCTGGACACCGCGCCTGGCACGATGCAGGTGGGGCGTCTGACGGTCCGCGATCTGCGCGACTACGGCACCATCGACCTGACTACGCTGATCGCGCGGTCCTCCAACGTGGGCGCAACGCGTCTCGCCCTGGACACCGAGCCGGCCGATTTCTGGCAGACGCTGCACCGCGCCGGTTTCGGACAGGCAACCGGCCTGCATTTTCCGGGCGAGGCGCGTGGCACCCTGCGCGACTTCACCGCCTGGCGCGAGGTCGAGCAGGCCACGCTCGGTTACGGTTACGGGCTCGCGGTCACGCCGCTGCAGCTGGCTGCCGGCTATACGGCCTTTGCCAATGACGGGCGTCGCCTGCCGGTGCGCCTGGTCGAGACCGCGGATGATGCCCGCGAGCCGCAACGGGTGATGACCGCGGACACCGCCGGACGCCTGCGCGCGATGATGGAACACACCGTGGGCAGCGAGGGCACCGCGCGCCAGGCCGTGATCGACGGATATCGGGTCGCCGGCAAGACCGGCACCGCGCGCAAGGCGGTGCGCGGCGGTTATGCCGAGGACCGTTACTACTCCAGTTTCGTCGGTCTGGTCCCGGCATCCGAGCCACGGTTCGTCATGGCGGTGGTCGTGGACGAACCCGCCGACGTGCATTACGGCGGGGCGGTGGCGGCGCCGGTGTTCCGCGAGGTCACCGCCTCGGCCCTGCGCATGTACAACGTGCGTCCGGACGCGATGCCCGAGATCCCGATGCAGCTCGCCACTGGCGAGGAGGCGCAGCCATGACCGCCGCGGCGACCGATCCACGGGTGGCCGGGGTGGATCTGCACGCGCAGTTTCCCGAGGCCCTGGATGGCCACGGCCCGCTGGTCGTGACCGACCTTGTGCAGGACAGCCGCGCGGTGACCCCGGGCGCCGGGTTCGTGGCCCTCCGGGGAACCCGCGAGCACGGTCTGGCCCACGCCGAGGATGCCGCGGCGCGCGGCGCCGGCGTGATCCTGTGGGACGAGGCCGATGCGGGCCCCTCCGCCGCCTCGCCTGGCGCGCCCTGCGTCCATGTTCCGGGGCTGCGTGCTCTGCTGCCAGCCATGGCGCAGCGGGTATTCGGTGCCTGGCCGGAGGCCGCGCCGATCGTCGCGGTGACCGGCACCGATGGCAAGACCTCGGTGACACATCTGATCGCAGCGGCACTCGAACGTCTGGGTACCCCGGCCGGCCTGGTCGGCACCCTGGGCGTCGGGCGTCCGGGGCAGCTGCACCCGGCCGGGCACACGACCCCGGGCGTGCTCGAGCTCCACCGGCATCTGGCCGGGCTGGCGCGCGAAGGCTGCGAAGCCGCGGCGCTGGAGGCCTCTTCGCACGGGCTCGTCCAGGGGCGTCTGGACGGGGTCCCGGTGCGCGTCGCGGTGCTGACCCGCCTGGGCACGGATCATCTGGACTTCCATGGCAGCCAGGCCGCATATGCCGAGGCCAAGGCCACGCTGTTCGACCGCCCGGGACTGTGCACGCGGGTGATCAACGCCGATGACGAGCTTGGTCACGAGCTCCTGCGCCGTCCGGTGCCCGAGGGCATCACCGACGTCACCTGGGGGCTGGAGTCTTCCGCAGCGATGGCGCGCGCCGAGGCCATCCAGGCCGGCCCGGAGGGACTGCACTTCGTCCTCGTTGCCGACGGGCGGCGCGTGCCGGTGCGGTCGCGGCTGTACGGACGGTTTCAGGTCGAGAACCTGCTGGCCACTCTGGCCGCCCTGCATGCCCTCGGACATGCCTGGGAGGCCGCCGCGGACGCGGTGGCCGAGCTGCCCGGGGTCCCCGGCCGCATGGAGCGCCACGATCTGCCGGGCGGAGCCCAGCTGGTGGTCGATTACGCCCACACCGCGCAGGCCCTGGAGGCCGCATTGAGTGCGTTGCGTCCGCACGTGCGTGGCCGCCTCTTTGTGGTCTTCGGCTGCGGCGGCGATCGCGACCGGGGCAAGCGTCCGGCGATGGGGCGCGTGGCCATGCGTGCCGCGGACCGGGTGATCGTGACCGATGACAATCCGCGCCACGAGGATGCGGCGGCCATCCGCCAGGCGGTGCTGCAGGGCTGTGACGATCCCGCGCGCTGCCGCGAGATGGGCGACCGCGAAGCCGCGGTGCGTACCGCGGTCGCCGATGCCGGGCCGGGCGACATCGTGCTGCTGGCGGGCAAGGGGCACGAAACCACCCAGCAGATCGGTGACCGGTTTCATCCATTCAGTGATCGCGAGCTGGCCGCCCGGCTGGCGCGCGAGGGGATTTCCGGGGAGGGGGAGCGATGATCCGGATGACGGCCGGAGAACTGGCGACCGCCGTGGGCGGGCGCCTGCAGGGGGACGCCGGGGTGGCATTCACCGGCGTGTTCAGCGACACGCGTAACCCGCGTGAAGGCGGGCTGTTCGTCGCCCTGCGCGGTCCGAACTTTGATGCCCATGACCATCTGCACGCCGACTTGCCGGCACCGGTGCTGCTGGTCCGCCGCGCCCGCGAAGACCTGCCGCAGGCCCAGGTAGTGGTGCCCGACACCGGCGAGGCCCTGGGGCGGCTGGCCGCGACCTGGCGCAGGCTGTGCCGCGCGCGGGTGATCGCGCTGACCGGCTCCAACGGCAAGACCACCACCCGCGAGATGCTGCGCTCGATCCTCGCGCGCATGGGGCGGGTGCATGCCACCGAAGGCAACCTGAACAACGAGATCGGGACACCGCTGACCCTGCTGGCGATGCCGGAGGATACCGATTTCGCGGTGATCGAACTGGGCGCCAACCACGCCGGCGAGATCGGCCGCATGGCCGCATGGACTCAGCCGCACGTCGCCATGATCACCAACGCCGGTCATGCGCACCTCGAAGGCTTCGGCAGCCTGGAAGGCGTGGCCCACGCCAAGGCCGAGATCTACTCGGGCCTGCCGGCCCAGGGCGGGACCGCGGTGGTGAATCTGGACGACCCGTTCGCCGACTACTGGCTGTCGCTCAACGAGCATCATCATCTGCAGCGCTTCTCCCTCGAGGGGGGCGGCGAGGTCGAGGGCGTGTGGGTCGCCCCGGATCGCCTGCGCCTCACGATCCTCGGTGCCAGCCGCGAGATCCGCCTTGCCGGTCCCGGCCGCCATGTCGCGGCGAATGCCGTGGCGGCCGCTGCCGCCGCCAATGCCGCGGGCGCCGCGATCGACATCATCGCGCAGGGACTGAGCGACTGGCGCCCGGTGGCCGGCCGCCTGCAGGCACTGCAGCACGCAGGCGGTGCCCGCATCTGGGACGACAGCTACAACGCCAACCCCGATTCTCTGCGGGCCGGTCTGGAGGTGCTGGCGGCGGTGCCCGGTCGGCGCATCCTGGTGCTGGGGGAAATGGGCGAGCTGGGCGGCGATGCAGCGGCCCTGCACGTGGCCACCGGGCGGGAGGCCCGAGCAATGGGGATCGATTTCTGCCTGGCGCTCGGCGAGCTGGGCCGCGAAACCGCTGATGCCTTCGGCGAGCAGGGCGAGTGGTTCCCCGATCATGCCGCACTGGTCGCGCGTCTGCAGGGGTTGCTGGACGAGCGAACCACCGTGCTGGTCAAGGGTTCGCGCAGCCAGCACATGGAATCCATCGTGGAGGCGCTGGACGCGCAGCCCCTGAACCCGGAGGCGGCGGATGCTGTTCGCACTGACTGAATATCTCGCCCAGTTCCATACCGGGTTCACGGTCTTCCAGTACCTGACCCTGCGCGCCATCCTCGGGGTGGTGACGGCGCTGGCGATCGCGCTCCTGATCGGTCCCTCGGTGATTCGCCGTCTGACCCTGGGCAAGGTGGGTCAGAACATCCGCGAGGACGGCCCCGAATCGCACCTGAGCAAGGCCGGCACGCCCACCATGGGCGGTGCGCTGATCCTGGTGGCCGTGGCGGTGGCCACCCTGCTGTGGAGCGACCTGTCGAATCGTTTCGTCTGGATCGTGCTGCTGACCACGCTGGCCTTCGGCGCCGTCGGCGGCTGGGATGACTACCTCAAGCTGCGTTACGGCAACAGCCAGGGGCTGTCGGCGAAATCCAAGCTGCTGTGGCAGACCCTGTTCGCCCTGGTGGCCGCCGGGGTGATCATGCTCACGGCCCAGGATCCGGTGGAAACCACCTTTTATCTGCCGGTGTTCAAGGACATCGAATTCAGTCTGGGCTGGCTGTTCATCCCGCTGGTGTGGCTGGTGGTGGTGGGCTCGTCCAATGCGGTCAACCTGACCGACGGGCTCGACGGGCTGGCCATCATGCCGGCGGTGCTGGTGGCCGGTGCGCTGGGCATCTTCGCCTATGCCGCGGGCCATGCGGTGTTCGCCGACTATCTCGGCATTCCCGCGGTCCCCGGGGTTGGCGAGGTGGGCATCTTCGCCGCCTCGCTGGTGGGGGCGGGGCTCGGGTTCCTGTGGTTCAACACCTATCCCGCGCAGGTGTTCATGGGCGATGTCGGGGCCCTCGCCCTGGGCGCGGCGCTGGGGATGATGGCGATCTTGACCCGCCAGGAGATCGTGCTGCTGATCATGGGCGGCGTGTTCGTGCTGGAGACCGTCTCGGTCATGCTGCAGGTCGCCTCGTTCAAGCTGACCGGACGGCGGATGTTCCGCATGGCGCCGCTGCATCACCACTTCGAACTCAAGGGCTGGCCGGAGCCGCGCGTGATCGTGCGTTTCTGGATCCTGACCGTGGTGTTCGTCCTCATCGGTCTGGCGACCCTGAAGGTGCGCTGATGGAACGGGTGCGAAGCGACAACCTGATCGTCGGGCTGGGCGCCACCGGGCAGTCGGTGGCGCGTTACCTGCTCGCGCGCGGGATGTCGTTCGCGGTCACCGATACCCGTCGCGAGCCGCCGGCCTGTGACGATCCCGAACTGGCGCGGATCCTGAACGAGCGTTGGGTCGGCCCGCTGGACGGCCTGGATGCGAGCGGGGTGCGTCGCCTGATCGTCTCGCCTGGGGTGGCCCTGGAGCACCCGGTGATCGCCGCCGCCAGTGAGGCCGGCGCCGAAGTCACCGGGGATATCGACCTGTTCGCCCGCGAGGCCGGAGCCCCGGTGATCGCGATCACCGGTTCCAACGGCAAGAGCACGGTGACCGCGCTGGTCGGCGAGCTGCTGGATGCGGCCGGCTACGCGGTGGCGGTGGGGGGCAACTACGGGACCCCGGCGCTGGACCTGCTGGAACGTGACCCGGAGGTGTTCGTGCTGGAGCTGTCCAGCTTCCAGCTGGAACGGTGTCACGAGCTTGCGCCCGCTGCTGCCGTAGTGCTCAACCTGTCGCCGGATCACCTCGATCGCCATCCCGACATGGCCGCCTACCTGCGCGCCAAGCAGCGGGTGTTCCGCGGCGCGCGGCGCGGACTGCTCCATCGTGACGACCCGATGGTGGCGGAGCTGACCACCCCGCCGGGCATGGCGCGCGAGACCTTCGGTCTGGGCGCGCCGGCGGCGGACGCCGACTGGGGCGTGTGTGTCGGCGGTCACGGGGAGGGACCGCAACTGTGTCGCGGCGGCCAGGCCCTGCTGGAGACCGCGCGCCTGCGCATGCGCGGCCAGCACAACTGGGCCAACGCCCTGGCCGCACTGGGCCTGGTCTGGCCGTGGCTGGACTCGGCGGGGCGCCGGGCGCGGGCCCTGGCGGCGCTGGCCGATTTCCCGGGGCTGCCGCATCGCTCGCAGTGGATCGCCTCGGTCGACGGCGTGGACTGGATCAACGATTCCAAGGGCACCAACCTCGGTGCCACCCTGGCCGCACTGCGCGGCACGCCCGGGCCGCTGGTCCTGATCGCGGGCGGGCAGGCCAAGGGGCAGGATTTTGCCCCGCTGGCCGATCAACTGGCCGGCAAGGTGCGCGGCGCGGTGCTGCTGGGCGAGGACGCGCCGTTGATCGCGCGTGCCCTCGCCCCGGTGGTGCCAGTGCAGCGGGTCGACGACATGGATGCGGCGGTGGCGCATGCCGCGGAATGGGCGCAGCCGGGGGACACCGTGCTGCTGTCGCCCGCCTGTGCCAGCCTGGACATGTATCCGGACTATCGCGCCCGGGGTGATGACTTCGCCCGGGCCGTGCGGGAGCTGGCGGCATGAGCGCCCCGGTCAGCCAGCCGACTTCGCCCATGGTTCGGCGCCTGCAGCAGGAGGTGGACCTGCCGCTGCTGGCGCTGACCGCGGCGCTGGTCGCGCTGGGGCTGGTGATGGTCGCTTCGGCCTCCATGGAGATGGGCGCGCGTGATTTCGGCAACGCCTGGCACTTCCTCCAGCGTCAGGTGCTGTTTGCCGCGCTGGGTACGATGGCCGCGGTGGCGGCATGGAACGTGCCGCTGGCGCGCTGGGAGCGCGCCGGCCCGTGGCTGCTGGCGCTGTTCCTGCTGATCCTGGTGGTGGTCCTGCTCCCCGGCGTCGGACGCACGGTCAACGGGGCAACCCGCTGGATCCCGCTGGGAGCGTTCAATCTGCAGGTGGCCGAGCTGGCCAAGCTGCTGGTGGTGATGTACCTGGCGGGCTACATCGTGCGTCATTACTCCACCCTGCGCCTGCAGCTGGCCGGGTTCGTGCGTCCGCTGGTGGTGCTGGGGGCCGGTACCGTCCTGCTGTTGCTGCAGCCGGATTTCGGCGGGGCCGCGATCATGCTGGCGATCGGCATGGGCATGCTGTTCCTCGCCGGCGCTCGCCTGTCGCAGTTCCTCGCGCTGGGGGGCACGATCGCGGCGGGCATGGCGGTCGCCGCGGTTGCGGCACCTTACCGCATGGCTCGCCTGACGGCCTTCATGGACCCGTGGCAGGACCCGTTCGCGAGCGGTTTTCAGCTGACCCAGTCGCTGATCGCGATCGGCTCCGGCGGGGTCACCGGCTCGGGCCTGGGCGGCTCGGTGCAGAAGCTGTTCTACCTGCCGGAGGCGCACAACGATTTCCTGTTCGCGGTGTTCGCCGAGGAGTTCGGTTTCTTCGGTGTGCTGGTGCTGATCGCACTGTTCGCAGGGCTGGTCTGGCGCTGCCTGCGCATCGGCCTGGAGGCCCAGCGCAGCGGTCATGCCTTCGGTGCCCATCTGAGCTTCGGCGTGGCGATCTGGCTGGGCCTGCAGGCGGCCCTGAACATGGGCGTGAACATGGGGCTGCTGCCGACCAAGGGGATGACGCTGCCGTTTTTGTCCTACGGCGGCAGTTCGCTGATCGTCAGTATGATTGCGGTCGGTCTGGTGCTGCGGGTGGCCCGCGAGGCGCGGACCCCGGCGCCGGCCCCGGTGCCTCGCCGGCGTTCGCGCGCCGCCCGGCAGAGCGGAGGTGCGGCATGACGGCCCCGCGCGTGCTGATCATGGCCGGCGGTACCGGCGGCCATGTCTTCCCCGGGCTGGCGGTGGCCGAGGCCCTGCGCGAGCGCGGGGTCGAGGTGGTCTGGCTGGGGACTCGTGCGGGCGTGGAGGCGCGCCTGGTGCCGCAGGCCGGGATTGACCTGCATACCCTCCCGATCACGGGCCTGCGTGGCAAGGGGCTGCTCGGGCTGGCCTTCGCCCCCTGGCGCCTGGGGCTGTCGTTGTGGGCGGCCCTGTTGCTGCTCCGGCGCATTCGCCCGCATGCGGTGATCGGTTTCGGCGGGTTTGCCGCGGGACCCGGCGGGCTGATGGCCGCGGCCCTGGGACGCCCCCTGGTGATTCACGAACAGAATGCGGTGGCCGGCCTGACCAATCGCTGGCTGGCGAAGGTCGCCGACCGCGTGTTCGCCGGTTTCGACGGTGCGTTCCCGCCCGGGGTGCGCGCCACGCGGGTTGGCAATCCCGTGCGCTCCGCGATCGCGGCCCTGCCCGCCCCGGGCGAGCGCTACGCCGCACGCAGTGGGCCGCTCAATGTGCTGGTCCTGGGGGGCAGCCTGGGCGCGCGTTCGCTGAATCACGCGGTGCCCGCCGCGCTCGGCCTGCTGCCGTCGGAGCAGCGCCCGCAGGTCCTGCACCAGGCCGGCTCACGCACCCTGGAAGAAGCCCGCGCGGCGTATGCCGACGCCGGGGTGGAAGCCACGGTCACCGAGTTCATCGCGGACATGGAGGCGGCCTGGGCCGAGGCGGATCTGGTGATCTGTCGCGCCGGAGCGCTGACCGTAGCCGAAGTGGCGGCCGCCGGTGTGGCCGCGGTGTTCGTGCCGTATCCGCATGCGGTGGACGATCACCAGTATGCGAATGCCGAGGCCCTGGTGGACGCCGGGGCGGCCTGGCGTTTCCGCGATGCCGAGCTGGAGCCGCAGGCGCTGGCGAAGCTGCTGGGCTCGCTGGACCGCGAGACCCTGCGCGACCGTGCCGAACGCGCGCGGGCGCTGGCCTGCCCCGACAGTGCCGCGCGCCTCGCCGATGTCTGTGTGGAACTGGCGGGGCCGGGCCCCGCGGGGGAGGGATCATGAGCCACGCGCGCCTGCCGGAACATGCGATGCGCCGCATCCGCCGGATCCACTGCGTGGGGATCGGCGGCTCCGGGATGAGCGGCATCGCGGAGGTGCTGCATCAGCTCGGTTACCGGGTCTCGGGTTCCGATCTCGGCCGCTCGCCGATGATCGACCGCCTGGTGGAGATGGGCGTGCGCGTGGTCGGCGAGCACCGGCCGGAGAACGTGGCCGAGGCCGACGTGCTGGTGGTGTCTTCGGCCATCGATCCGTCCAATCCCGAGGTCGCCGCGGCGCGCGAGCGCGGTATCCCGATCGTGCGGCGTGCCGAGATGCTGGCGGAACTGATGCGTTTCCGCTTCGGGATTGCGGTCGCCGGGACCCATGGCAAGACCACCACGACCAGTCTGGTGGCCAGCGTGCTGGCGGAGGCGGGCATGGATCCGACCTTCGTGATCGGCGGGCGGCTCAATTCCACCGCCAGCCACTCGAGCCTGGGCGCCGGTGACTACCTGGTGGCCGAGGCCGACGAGAGCGATGCCTCGTTCCTGCATCTGCAGCCGCTGCTCGCGATCGTGACCAACATCGATGCCGATCACCTGGGGACCTATGGCAATGATTTTCGCCAGCTGCACGAGACCTTTCTCGAGTTCCTGCACCACCTGCCCTTCTACGGGCTGGCGATCCTGTGCGCCGATGACCCGCAGGTGCGCGAGCTGATGCCGGAGCTGGAACGCCCGCGGCTGACCTACGCGATCGATGCCGATGCCGACGTGCGTGCCCTCGATGTGCGCCAGGAAGGCGTGCAGACGCATTTCCGCCTGCAACTGCCGGAGGCCGGTGAGCCGTTCCCGGTCACCCTGAATCTCCCGGGGCGGCACAACGTGCTCAATGCTCTGGCCGCGGCCGCCGTGGCCTGGGAGCTGGAGGCCCCGCGCGAGGCGATCGCCACGGCGCTCGAACGCTTCCAGGGCATCGGGCGGCGGTTCCAGGTCCACGAGTGGGCGGGGCCGGCCGGGCCGGTGACGCTGGTCGACGATTACGGTCATCACCCGCGCGAGATCGCCGCGACCCAGGCCGCGGCGCGGGATGCCTGGCCCGGTTGCCGGCGGATCACCGTGTTTCAGCCGCATCGCTACACCCGCACCCGCGACCTGTTCGAGGACTTCGTGGAGGCGCTGTCGGAGACCGACGTGCTGATCCTGCTGGAGGTGTATGCCGCGGGCGAGGCGCCGATCGCGAGCGCAGACGGGCGCAGCCTGGCGCGGGCCATCCGTCTGCGCGGCCAGGTCGAGCCGATTTTCGTGGAACAGGCCGCGGACGTGGCCGGCGTGCTGGAGGGGCTGCTGCAGGCGGACGACGTGATCATCGCCCAGGGGGCGGGCGACATCGGTCGCCTGGCGGCCCTGCTGCCGCGAGAGCTAACTGGAGGTGGCGCATGACACCGCTGGACCCTGCCCTGGCGGCCGCGCGTCATCTGCACGAGCTGCAGCCGCGCGGCGAGTTGAAGGCGCGGGCACCGCTGGCGCCGCTGACCTCGTGGCGTGCCGGCGGACACGCCGACTGGCTGTTCCGCCCCGCGGACCGCGAGGATCTGGCGAATCTGTTGGCGGGGGTCGCGCGGCTCGCGCCGGACCTTCCGATCACCTTTCTCGGGCTCGGCAGCAACGTCCTGGTGCGCGACGGCGGCATTGCCGGGCTGGTGGTGCATCTGCAGGGCGTTCTGGCCGAGCGGAAACGCCTGGACGGCGACCGGGTGTTCCTGGGCGGCGGGCTGGCCTGTGCCCAGGCTGCGCGGTTCTGTGCCCGCGAGGGCCTGGTGGGGGCGGAGTTCCTCGCCGGCATCCCCGGCACCGTGGGCGGCGCCCTGCAGATGAACGCCGGGGCCTGGGGCGGCGAGACCTGGTCCCTGGTGGAATCGGTGGAGGTGGTCGATCGTGCAGGCCGGCTGGAAAGCCGCCGCCCGGATGCGTTCCGGGTCGGTTACCGCCGGGTCCAGGGGCTCGATCCGCGCGAGCGTCTGTGGTTCACCGGGGCGACTCTGCGTCTGAGCCCGGGCGACCCGGAGGCCGGTACCCGGCGCATCCGCGAACTGCTGCGCGAACGCTCGGCGAAACAGCCGCTGGGTCAGCCCTCCTGCGGATCGGTATTCCGCAATCCGGAAGGCGATCACGCTGCACGCCTGATTGAGGCCGCCGGGCTCAAGGGCCTGCGCGCCGGCGCGGCCGAGGTCTCGCCGGTGCATGCCAATTTCATCACCCACGACGGTACGGCGCGGGCGGAAGATATCGAGCGCCTGATCGACACCGTGCGCAATACGGTGGAGCAGCGGTTCGGCGTCCGCCTGGAGCCGGAGGTACGCATCCTGGGCCGGTTCATCGACCCGGGCGACGACAGCGAGGGAACGGCATGAATCGTAACGACGCAGAGCCCCGCGACTATGGCCGGGTGGCGGTATTGATGGGCGGCTGGTCCGGAGAGCGCGAGGTCTCGCTGGCCAGCGGCAACGCCGTGCTGGCGGCCCTGCGACGTCAGGGCGTGGATGCGCATCCGGTCGATCTCACGCGGGCGCACATGGGGCATCTGCACCTCCCCCTGGAGGGGTTCGACCGGGTCTTCATCGCGCTGCATGGAGAGTGTGGCGAGGACGGGGCCCTGCAGGGCTGCCTGGACCTGGCCGGCATGCCTTACACCGGCACCGGCGTGCTGGGTTCCGCCCTGGGGATGGACAAGCTGGCCTGCAAGCGACTGTGGACCGGGAGCAACCTGCCCAGTGCGCCCTACCGGTTGCTGAACCCGGGGTTCGACCCGGATGCGGTGGCCGAGGCGCTGGGGCTGCCCCTGATCGTGAAGCCGGCCCGCGGGGGCTCGAGCCTGGGCATTACCCGGGTGGATCGGGCGGCCGATCTCCCGGCCGCCTGGGAGGCGGCGCGCAGCCAGCCCGGGCAGGTCTTCGCCGAACAGTGGATCGAGGGCCACGAATACACCGTGGCCATCCTCGACAACCAGCCGCTTCCGGTGGTCGAGATCCGTGCCGACGGCGGGTTCTACGACTACCACGCGAAATACGAGTCGGACCGCACCGGGTATGTCTGCCCGCCGCCGCTGGATGAAAGCTCGTTGCTGGAATTGCAGTCACTGGCGCTGGGTGCGTTTGCCGCGCTGGAAGCTTGCGGCTGGGGACGGGTCGACATCCTGCAGGACGAGCACGGCGACAACCATCTGATCGAGATCAACACCGTGCCCGGCATGACGGATCACAGCCTGGTGCCCAAGGCGGCGGCCGAGGCGGGGATCGATTTCGACACCCTGTGCCTGCGCATCCTGGACTCCAGTTTCCAGTGCGGAGGGCTGCGATGAATCGCCGGCGCACCCCGCCGGCAGCGCGCTTCGCGCGGCTGCGCAGCGTGTCCGGTCCGGCCCTGCGTCTGCTGGCCGGAATGGCGCTGGCCGCGGCGATCGTGCTGGTCCTGCTGGCGACGACCCGGTTCGAGCCGGACGCGCTGGTGCCGGTGGAGAGCATCGAGATCGCCGGCGAGCCGCGCTACGCCGACGTGGAGCGGGTGCGTGAACTCGCGCGTCGCCACGCGCCGGGGTTCATTACCGCCGATCTGGCGGCGCTGGAACGTTCGCTGGTGGCCGAGCCCTGGATCGATGGCGTGCAGCTGCGCCGGCAATGGCCGGGGACGCTGGTGGTCGAGGTGCGCGAACCGGTACCGGTGGCGCGCTGGGGCGAGGAGCAGCTGGTCGACCGGCATGGCCGGGTGTTCGGGCCGGTGGATCAGGCCGAGTGGGACTACCTGCCCGCGCTGGAGGGGCAGGACGGGCGCCAGGTGGTGCTGATGCGCCGTTACCTCGAGGTGTCGGCACGTCTGGCGGATGCCGGCCTGGAAGTGGCCGGCGTAGCCGAGGGGCGTCGGCATGACTGGACCATCCGTCTGGAGTCCGGGGGGCGGATCCTGATGGGGCGGGACGCCGAGGCGGCCCGCCTGAATGCTCTGGTACGGGCGGCCGACGTCGTGCGCGAGCGCCGTGACGCGCCGGTGGAACGCTGGGACCTGCGCTATCCGCATGGCATGGCGGTGGCCTGGGCCGAAGAAGACGGGGACGCCGCCGGCGATCCCGGGACACAGTGAAAGGACGCGGGGAGATGATGGCAAAGAAGGCGGAATCGGGTCTGATCGTCGGGCTGGATGTCGGGACCTCGAAGATCGAGGCCATCGTCGGCGAGCTGAAGGACGATGGCGAGATCGAGATCATCGGCATCGGCTCGTCGCCCTCGCGCGGACTGAAGAAGGGCGTGGTGGTCAACATCGAGTCCACCGTGCAGTCGATCCAGCGCGCGGTGGAGGAGGCCGAGCTGATGGCCGGCTGCGAGATCCACTCGGTGTACACCGGTATCGCCGGGAGTCACGTGAAGAGCTACAACTCGACCGGCGTGGTGGCCATCAAGGACGGCGAGGTGGGGCCGGGCGACGTCGAGCGGGTCATCGACGCTGCGCGGGCCATCGCGATCCCCGCCGACCAGCGCATCCTCCACGTGCTCCCGCAGGAATACATCATCGACGAGCAGGAGGGCATCCGCGAACCGGTGGGGATGTCCGGCGTGCGCCTGGAGGCGAAGGTCCATCTGGTCACCGGCGCGGTGTCGGCGGCGCAGAACATCGTGAAGTGCGTGGAGCGCTGCGGCCTGCGGGTGGACGACATCATCCTCGAACAGCTGGCGTCGTCGTATTCGGTGCTGACCGAGGACGAGAAGGACCTGGGGGTCTGCCTGGTGGATGTCGGGGGCGGCACCACCGACATCGCGGTGTTCTCCCACGGCGCGATCGCGCACACCGCGGTGCTGCCGATCGCCGGTGACCAGGTGACCAACGACATCGCGGTCGCGCTGCGCACGCCCACGCAGTACGCCGAGGAACTGAAGATGAAATACGCCTGCGCGCTGCGCTCGCTGGCCGACCCCGGGGAGTCCATCGAGGTCCCGGGGGTGGGCGACCGCGAGGCGCGCCGGCTCTCGCGGCAGACCCTGGCGTCGGTGGTGGAACCGCGTTACGAGGAGCTTCTGCAACTGGTGCAGGCCGAACTGCGCCGTTCCGGGACCGAGGAAATGATCGCCGCCGGGGTGGTGCTGACCGGCGGGTCGTCGCGGATGGAAGGTGGGGTGGACCTGGCCGAGGAGGTCTTCCACATGCCCGTTCGCCTGGGTGTTCCGCAGCACGTGACCGGGCTGCTGGACGTGGTGCGCAACCCGGTGCATGCCACCGGGGTGGGCCTGCTGCTGTATGCCCGCGAGTCACGGGCCCTGCAGGAGGCCCGCCCGGTGGAATCCGGGTTCCAGGGGATCTGGGCGCGCATGAAGCGCTGGTTTACCGGCCAGTTCTAGGCCGGACCGAAGGGCCGGACCGCTCTCCGGCTACCGAGAAGGAAGGACATGTACACACGAAACAAGAGGACGCAATCATGACGTTCGAACTGATGGATACCTTTAGCCAGAGCGCCACGATCAAGGTCGTGGGCGTGGGTGGCGGCGGCGGCAACGCCGTACAGCACATGGTTCATTCGCAGCTGGATGGCGTGGATTTCATCTGCGCCAATACCGATGCCCAGGCGCTCAAGAGCCTGGATTCCAAGACCCTGCTGCAGCTGGGCGGGGACATCACCAAGGGCCTGGGCGCCGGGGCCGATCCGTCCGTGGGCCGCGAGGCCGCACTGGAGGATCGCGAGCGGGTGCAGGACCTGCTGCACGGCGCGGACATGGTGTTCATCACCGCCGGCATGGGCGGCGGCACGGGCACCGGCGCGGCCCCGGTGGTGGCACAGATCGCCAAGGAGATGGGCATCCTGACCGTGGCCGTGGTGACCAAGCCGTTCCCGTTCGAGGGCAAGAAGCGCATGCAGGTCGCAATGTCCGGGATCAAGGCGCTGACCGAGCAGGTGGACTCCCTGATCACCATCCCCAACGAGAAGCTGCTCACGGTGATGGGCAAGAACACCACCCTGCTGGATGCCTTCAAGGCTGCCAACGACGTGCTGTTCGGCGCGGTGCAGGGCATCGCCGAGCTGATCACCCGTCCGGGCCTGATCAACGTCGACTTCGCCGACGTACGCAACGTGATGCGCGAGATGGGCATGGCGATGATGGGGACCGGCACCGGTTCCGGCGAAGACCGTGCGCGCCAGGCCGCCGAGGCCGCGATTGCCAGCCCGCTGCTGGAGGACATCGACATCTCCGGGGCGCGCGGCATCCTGGTCAACGTGACCGGGGGCATGGATGTCGGTATCGGCGAATTCGAGGAAGTCGGCGAAGCGGTGAAGGCGCTGGCCTCCGAGGACGCCACCGTGGTGGTGGGTACCGTCATCGATCCCGAGATGAGCGACGAGATGCGGGTCACGCTGGTGGCCACCGGCCTGGGCGCGCAGACCGAGCAGCCCGAACGTCCGCAGGTGCGCGTGGTGGATGCCCAGCCGCAGCAGGCGGCGGCCGGTTCCGACGTGGATTTCGATCGCCCTACGCACCAGCGTCAGCGCCGGAGCCAGGACGAGGTCGCGACGGATTACGGCAGCGGTAACCAGCAGTCGAACATCGATGTGCTCGACATCCCGGCTTTCCTGCGCAAGCAGGCGGATTGAGGGGCTTGACATGCAGGAGGAGCGGAATCCTGCAATAATGGAGCATTCGTTGTGTGCATGAACGGAGCCCGGGAGGGCCCGGGCTCCCCTCCATGCGCTCTCGCAGAAGAGGCAGTGCGTTGATCAGGCAAAGAACGCTCAAGAACAGCATCCGGGCGACCGGAGTCGGGCTCCATACGGGCGAGAAGGTGGTCCTTACGCTGCGTCCGGCCCCCCCCAATACCGGAATCGTGTTTCACCGCGATGACCTCGACCCGCCGGTGGAAATCCCGGCACGGGCCGAGAACGTCGGGGACACGCGGCTGTCCACGACCCTGGTCAACGGCGATGCGCGGGTCTCCACCGTGGAACATCTGCTGTCGGCGGTGGCCGGTCTGGGCATCGACAATCTCTTCGTCGACGTGAGCGCGGCGGAGGTCCCGATCATGGACGGCAGCGCGGGACCGTTCGTGTTTCTGCTGCAGTCCGCGGGTCTCAAGGAGCAGGATGCTCCCAAGGAATTCATCCGGGTGAAGCGCAGCGTGGAGGTTCGCGACGGCGACAAATGGGTGCGCTTCGATCCCTATGAAGGGTTCAAGGTCGGTTTCTGCATCGACTTTGAACACCCCATGTTCACCGACGGGAGCCAGCGCGCCGAGCTGGATTTCTCGTCCACCTCATTCGTGAAGGAAGTCTCGCGCGCCCGGACATTCGGGTTCATGCGCGACATCGAGGCCCTGCGGGCGAACCAGCTGGCACTGGGTGGCAGCCTCGACAACGCCGTGGTGCTGGACGATTTCAGGATCCTCAACGAAACCGGACTGCGCTACGACAACGAACTGGTCAAGCACAAGATCCTCGACGTGGTCGGCGATCTCTACCTGCTGGGCCACAGCCTGATCGGGGCTTTCACCGGGCACAAGTCCGGTCATGCCCTGAACAACCAGCTCATCCGTCAGCTGGCCGCGGACCGGACGGCCTGGGAAAAGGTCACCTTCGAGGACCCTGCGGAGCCGCTGCCGATCTCGTTCGGGCAGCTGGAGCCGGGCGCCACCGGCTGAGGGACGTCACCCCGCATCGTTCCCCGAATCGCGGGGACGGGTGCGGGCCAGCCGTCGCAGTGCTCCCGCCAGGCGGGGATCGTCGACCTCGCCGGCCGTCTGTTCCAGGGTTTGGCGGGCGCTGTCCGGGATCGGCGGACGACTGCGCACCGGCTCCGGTTCGGTAGAGCGGGCCGCACCGCCCAGGGCGACCCGCACGCGCTCCACTTCGGGGTAGCCGGCCGCCTGCAGGGTCTTGAGGATCTCGCGCTGCTGGAAGCGCATCTCGGTGCACAGGGCGCGGTCGCGGCAGACTGCCACCAGGGTGGTGTCGTGGCGCACCAGCTGGAGTCGCCCACTGGCGACGTGCGTTCCGACCAGCCCGGCCAGTGCCCGTTCCAGTGCCCGGTCCGGGGTGACGTGGCTCTGCCACGCGGCGCGGATGTATCGGCCGATGCGGGGCGGCGTCATGGCTGACATGGCGCCTCCCGGTCGGGTCTTGCAGGAATCAACGGAGGTTGCATGGACCTGATGCTACTACGAGCGGGCGGTGTCTGTACCCGGATCCCGCTGTGGCTGGTGGTTCCAGTGCTGCTGGGGGTGCTGGCCGCGGTCGTGACCGCCGGCTATCAGCTGGGCCAGCAGCAGCGTGACGTGGTCGAAATCCCCGTGCTCCCGACCGTGGGCTCGCCCGATCTCGAACTCGCGGAACGCGAGCTCGCGCGCGAGGGGGTGGAGTCGCTGGCGTCCCGTCTGGTCGAGCTGGAAAACCGCCAGGCGCGCCTGGACCTGCGCATGTCCGGTCTGGGCGACGCCCTGGATCTGGACCCGGAGGCGCTGGAACCGAAGACCGGCGGTCGCGGGGGGGCGTCGCCGCCGGACACCGCGGCCGCGGTGGACCGTCGCATCGCCGCGCTGGATCACCTGCTGGGGCAGCGCGACACGACTGTCGCGCGCCTGGACGAGGCGGTGCGCGGCGATGCCCGGGACGAGCGGATGCGCCCCGGCGTGCGGCCGGTGGAATCCGAGGCCTGGGTCAGCTCGGCCTTTGGATACCGCGACGATCCGTTCACCGGCGAGCGGCGTTTTCATTCCGGCATGGACTACGCCGGACGCGAGGGCTCCGAGATCCGGGCGGCCGCGGACGGGATCGTGGTGCGGGCGGACACCAACGGTGGGTTCGGGCGCAGCGTCGACATCGTTCATGCCGACGGGTTGCTGACCCGTTACGCGCATAATGCGGAGTTGCTGGTCGATCCCGGGGAACGGGTGGAAGCAGGCCAGCCCATCGCCCGTATGGGCAGTACCGGACGGACGACGGATACCCACCTCCATTTCGAAGTTCACGGTCCCGGCGGGCCGGAAAATCCGGCCGACTACGTCCATCGCTGAGCGTGACCTCCGCGGATCGTTTATCCTAGGTCGGTTTCAGCCAATCTTCCGGATCCCCATGAAGCAGCTCGTACGCAAGTTCTTCGGCAGTCGCAACGACCGCATCATCAAGCGCTACGCGAAAAAGGCCGAGCGCATCAATGCCCTGGCCCCGGCCATCGACGATCTGCCGCAGGAAGAACTGCGGCACAAGACCGATGAATTCCGCCGACGGCTGCAGTCGGGCGAGGACCTGGATGCGCTGCTGCCCGAAGCCTTCGCGGTCTGCCGAGCGATGAGCGACCGCGTACTGGGCCTGCGCCACTTCGATGTCCAGCTGATGGGCGGGATGGTCCTGCACGACGGACGGATCGCGGAAATGCGCACCGGCGAGGGCAAGACCCTGGTCGCGACCCTGACGGCCTATCTCAATGCGCTGCCGGGTGATGGCGTGCACGTGGTGACCGTGAACGACTATCTCGCCCGCCGCGATGCGGCCTGGATGGGACGGCTCTACCAGGCCCTGGGACTGACGGTCGGCGTCATCAACTCCTCCGGCGGGCAGTCGGGCGGTGCCTCCTCGTTCGTGTTCGACCCCGACCATGTGGCGGGTGAGGACGGCATGGACGGCCTGCGGCCGGTCACCCGTACCGAGGCCTACGCGGCCGACATCACCTATGGCACGAACAACGAGTTCGGTTTCGACTATCTGCGCGACAACATGGCCTTCTCGGCCGAACAGCGCGTGCAGCGGGGCCTGAACTACGCGCTGGTCGACGAGGTGGACTCGATCCTGATCGACGAGGCGCGCACGCCCCTGATCATTTCCGGCCCGTCCGGCTCGGACTCCGAGCTGTACGAGCGCATGAATGCGATCCCGCCGCAGCTGACGCGTCAGGAAGACGAAGAGAGCGAGGGCGACTACTTCGTTGACGAGAAGGCCAAACAGGTCTTCCTCAGCGAGGAGGGCCACGAGAAGGCCGAGGCCCTGCTGCGCGAGGCCGGCCTGCTGGAGGAGGACCAGTCGCTGTACGACGCCGGCGCGATCGCGGTCCTGCACCATCTGAACGCGGCGCTGCGCGCGCATGCCCTGTTCCATCGGGATGTCGACTATCTGGTGCGCGACAACCAGGTCCAGATCATCGACGAATTCACCGGCCGCATCATGACCGGTCGGCGCTGGTCCGAGGGGCTGCATCAGGCGATCGAGGCCAAGGAGGGCGTGCCGATCCAGCGCGAGAACCAGACGCTCGCCTCGATCACCTTCCAGAACTATTTCCGCCAGTACGACAAGCTGGCGGGCATGACCGGCACCGCGGATACCGAAGCCTACGAGTTCCAGACCATCTACGGCCTGGAGGTTGTGGTGGTTCCCGGGAACAAGCCGCTGATCCGCGAGGACATGCAGGACCTGGTGTACCTGACCCAGGACGAGAAGTACGACGCGATCGCGAAGGAGATCCAATGGTGCGTCGAGCGCGGCCAGCCGGTGCTGGTCGGCACGGCCTCGGTGGACAGCTCCGAGCGGCTGGCGAAGTCGCTCAAGGAGAAGGGCATCGAATTCGAGGTGCTCAACGCCAAGCAGCACGAGCGGGAGGCGCACATCATCGCCCAGGCGGGGCAGCCCGGCGCAGTGACCCTGGCCACTAACATGGCCGGTCGCGGTACCGACATCGTTCTGGGCGGCAGCCTGGATGCCGAGCTGGCCGAGGTGGATCCGGAGGACACCGAGCAGCGCGAGCGGATTCGCGAGGCATGGCAGAAGCGTCACGACGAGGTCCTGGCCTCCGGCGGCCTGCACATCATCGGCTCCGAACGGCACGAGTCGCGGCGCATCGACAACCAGCTGCGCGGGCGTTCGGGGCGCCAGGGTGACCCGGGCTCCAGCCGGTTCTTCCTGTCCCTGGAAGACAACCTGATGCGGGTGTTCGCGTCCGAACGGGTGAAGTCCCTGATGGGACGCCTGGGCATGAAGGAAGGCGAGGCGATCGAGAACGCCTGGGTCTCGCGCGCCATCGAGAACGCCCAGCGCAAGGTCGAGGCGCACAACTTCGATATCCGCAAGCAGCTGCTGGAATACGACGACGTCGCCAACGACCAGCGCCAGGTCATCTACGAGCAGCGCGCGGAACTGCTGACCACCGAGGACATCAGCGACACCATCGATGCCCTGGTGGCCGACGTGATGAATGCGCAGATCAGCGAATACATCCCGCCCGGCAGCATCGAGGATATCTGGGATCCGGAAGGGCTGGAGCAGGCGCTGCGCAACGAATTCGGCCTGGAACTGCCGGTCAAGCAGTGGCTGGATGACGAGGACGACCTGCACGAGGAGCCGCTGCGCGAGCGCATCATCGAGCGGGCGCGCGAGGCCCTCAACGGCAAGCGCGAACAGCTGGGCGATGCCACCATGAATCGCCTGCAGCGCGACGTGATGCTGCAGGTGCTGGATTCGCAGTGGAAGGAACACCTGGCGGCGATGGACTATCTGCGCCAGGGGATCGGCCTGCGCGGGTATGCCAACCGCAATCCCAAGCAGGAATACAAGAAAGAAGCGTTCGCGATGTTCCAGTCGCTGCTGGAGCGCATCAAGCACGACGTGATCAAGATGCTGCTGCGTATCCAGCTGCGCTCCGCCGAGGACGCCGAACAGCTGCAGCCGGAACGCCGGGCACCGGACACCGGAGCCATGAATTTCCGCCACGAGAACCCCGACAGTCCGCTGGCCGCGGACGAGGACGACGGGGGCGCCGCGGACGAGGGCGCACGCAAGGTCGCCGGTGGTGACGAGACGTACCGGCGGGAGGAGCCCAAGCTCGGCCGCAACGAGCCCTGCTGGTGCGGTTCCGGCAAGAAATACAAGCACTGCCACGGCCGTCTCTGACGGCCGGTCCGGGGAGACGCGCTGATGGCCGTGGGACTGCAGGAACCGTCGGCGCCGCCGGCCGTGCCGGGCATCCGTCTGGCAGCCGGGGCGGCCGGCATCCGGTATGCCGGTCGTGATGACCTGGTGCTGATGGACGGTGGCGAACACGCAGTGGTCGCCGCGTTGTACACAACCAGCGCCTTTCGCGCTGCGCCGGTGGAAGTCGCCCGACGGCATCAGGCGGAGGGGCGTCCCCGCTGGCTTCTGATCAATGCCGGGAACGCCAACGCGGGTACCGGTGAGCCCGGGCTGCGTGCGGCCGAGGCGAGCTGCACGGCCCTGGCCCGGCTGGCCGGCAGCGAGGCCTCGGCGGTGCTGCCGTTTTCGACCGGGGTGATCGGCGAGCCGTTTCCGCTGGAGCGACTGGAGGCGGCCCTGCCGGGGCTCTACGACGGACTCGTGGAGGACGGCGAAAGCTGGCTGCGGGCGGCGCGGGCGATCATGACCACTGACACGGTGACGAAAGTCGCGAGCCGCGACGTCCGTCTGTCCGAAGGGTGCGTGCGGCTGACAGGCATGGCGAAGGGATCGGGGATGATCCATCCCGACATGGCGACGATGCTGGGTTTTGTCGGCACGGACCTGGCCACCGATGCGGACGAGCTGGACGCGCTGCTGCGCGAGGCGAACCGTGACAGTTTCAACGCCATTACCGTGGATGGCGATACCTCGACCAATGACGCGCTGGTCTGCATGGCCAGCGGGGCCAGCGGTGTCCGTCTGGTCGGCGATGCCGACCGCACCGCGTTCGCGCAGGCGCTGGGGTCACTGTGTCTGGAACTGGCGACCGCGATCGTGCGCGACGGGGAAGGGGCGACCAAGTTCGTGACCGTGGAGGTGACGGGCGCATGCGAGCGGGCGGAAGCCGAGCGCGTTGCCGAGACGGTCGCGTTGTCCCCTCTGGTGAAGACCGCGCTGTACGCCAGTGACCCGAACTGGGGGCGCATCCTCGCGGCCGTGGGACGGGCCGGCGTCAGCGATCTCCGGATCGAGGGGGTCACGGTCGACATCAACGGTCTGGCGATCGTGCGCGGTGGCGGCCGCGCGCCCGAATACCGTGAGGAAGACGGCCAGGCCGCCTTCGCGGCCGACGAGATCACCATCGCCATCGACCTCGGACGCGGCGATGCGCGGGCGCGCAAGTACACCTGCGATTTCTCCCACGAGTACGTGCGCATCAATGCCGAATACCGCTCCTGAGGCGGCACCGCTCGATGTGGCGCTGGGCGTGATCGAGGACGGGGCGGGCCGGGTCCTGGTCGGTCAACGCGGGGCCGGGCAGCATCAGCCGGACCGCCTCGAATTCCCCGGCGGCAAGCTGGAGGCGGACGAGTCCCCGGCCGCGGGCCTGGTGCGCGAGATCCGGGAGGAGACCGCGCTGGAGGTGGCCCATGCCATCCCCTGCCTGCGGCTGGAGCATGACTACGGCGACCGCCGCGTCAGGTTGCACGTGTTCCGGGTGCCGGACTGGAGCGGCGAGGTCCGGGAGTGCGAAGGCTGCGCCCTGCGCTGGCGCGAGGCGACCGCGCTGGATCCGGCGGATTTCCCGGCCGCCAACGGCCCGATTCTGCGCCTGTTGCAGCTCCCCGATTTCCTTCTGGTGACGCCCGACCCGGCCGGGTCCGACGGCATCGCCGCCGTGGTGGACCGTGTGGCGGCCCGCCTCCGGCACGGGGATGTGGGGCTGTTGCAGGTCCGTGCGCCGGGGCTGGCACGGGACGACTATCTCCGCTTTGCCCGGGATCTGGTGGCGGTGGCGCAGTCGCTGGGTACCGAAGTGCTCCTGAACGCGCCGCTGGACTGGCTGGACGAGCTACCGCCGGCCGGGGTGCATCTGCCGGAGCGGCGCTGGCGGGCGCTGTCCCGGCGCCCCGCGGTGGCCGGCCGGATCAGCGTGTCCGCGCACGATGTCACGGGTCTCCGGGAGGCGAGGGGACTGGCGCCCGATCTGGCCGTGGTCGGACCGGTCCGGCCGACGCGGACGCACCCGGGGGCGACGCCGCTGGGCTGGGACGGTCTGGCACGTCTGACCGCGGCGAGTCCGGTGCCGGTCTACGCCCTGGGGGGGCTGGACGCGGGCAGCCTCGCGCCGGCCCGCGCCGCCGGCGCCTGCGGGATCGCAGCCATCCGTGGTCTGCTCGGAGAGCCGCCGGGCGGCCGGGAGTGACGTCACGGGCGGTGCCGCCCTGGGCTGCCTACAGGGCGCAGCAGCAAAGGCCGAATGTCACATCCTCGCGCACCGGATTCGGGCGCGAGCGGAAATCGCCGGGATCCATGAAGCGCACGGTGAAGCGCTGACGCCCGCCCGAGATCTCGGGGTAGATGCCCAGCTGCGGGTCCACGCTGACCCGAATCATCTGCCAGGCGTGCTGGCTGTCCAGGGGCTGTTCCAGGAATCCCTCCTCCGCGGTGACGCTGCGGTCGTTGCCGGATCCGCGGATATAGCGCAGCACGTGCTGTGTGGCCTCGGTCACGCTCTCCAGCGGCCGGAACCACTCCCGCAGCAGCTCGGTGCGCGCTTCCACTGGCTGTGACAGCCAGTGGTGGTAGATCGGCAGATCGAAGTCGAAGGCGCCACCGGGCAGGGCCATCCGTTGGCGCACACTGTTGAAGAATTCGTTTTCGCGGACGGCGCCGTCCAGGGCTCCGGCCTGTTCTTCCAGTGCGGAATGCAGGCGTCGCTGGTCTTCCATCGTGCTCCGGAAACGGCTGGAATCGATCCCGGGCTGGTCGGCCAGCCGCTGCAGATTGGCCGTCTGGCGCTCGATCTCGCCCATCAGCTCGCGCTTGATGTCGACGCGCGTGACCAGCGCATAGATGTCGACCAGGGAGACCAGGGCTTCGTGATGGTCGTAAGGTTGCCCTGCCTGCAGGGCGTCACCGAAACGTTGCGTGAGCGCCTCCAGCCGGAGCAGGAGGCGGATCCGTTCGTGGAGGGGCTGTTCGAAGATCAGCGGAGCGGTCACGGCGGTGCCATTGGCTTGAAGATTCTGCAGTATCCACGATTGTGGGGGGGTGTTTCTACCCGCCGGAAGTAAGGGTTCGCAGGTGTCGATCGGCGGCCAGGACCTGGTCGCGCAGCTGCCGGTCGTCGATACCGTCGTGGTTATCGATGCAGGTGTCGGCCCGGCGGCGCCGCGCATCCGTGCCAAGCTGGCGTTCCATGATCGCGCGAACCTCCTCGCGGGTGCGGTCGTCGCGCCGGGTCACCCGCTCGATCTGTTCTTCGGGGGTGCACTCAACGGTAAGGACGTGAAAGAAATCCGTCTCCCAGCCCGCTTCGAACAGGAGAGGCACGACGATGAGCGCGTAGGGGGCTTCCCGGGAGCTGTTTTTCAGCCGGGCGTGGATCTCGTCACGGACGGCCGGATGGACAATCGCCTCCAGAGCCTCGCGTTCCTCGGAGTCTGCGAACACGCGGGTCGCAAGCGCCCGGCGGTCGAGGTGTCCGCGCGGGTCAAGAATGCCTGGCCCGAAATGCTCGACGATCGCCCCGTGCAGCGGCTGTCCGGGTTCCTGCAGTTCGCGCGTGACGCGATCGGCATCCAGCACCGGGATCCCCTGTTCGGCGAACAAGGCCGCCACACGGGATTTCCCGGATCCGATCCCCCCCGTCAGTCCAGCTCGCTCCATAGCTTCATCATAGACCGTGCGGAAAGTAGATGCGCAGCAGGGCGTCGCCCGTGATCAGCGTCAGCCATCCGGCGGCGGCCAGGTAAGGCCCGAAGGGGATCGGAATGTTGCGATCGCGTCCGCGCAGGACGATCAGCGCAATGCCGACCACCGCTCCTACCAGGGAGGCCAGCAGCAGGATCACCGGGATGGCCTGCCAGCCAAGCCAGGCGCCGAGCGCGGCCAGCAACTTGAAGTCGCCGTAGCCCATGCCCTCCTTGCCGGTCAGCAGGCGGAAGCCGTGGAATACCAGCCAGAGCAGCAGGTAGCCCGCCATCGCGCCGAACACGGCCGACTGCAGGTCGGTGAAGACCCCGAAGCTGTTCACCAGCAGCCCCAGCCAGAGCAGAGGCAGGGTCAGCTGGTCGGGCAGCAGAGTGGTCCGGGCATCGATGCCGCCGGCTGCGATAAGCCCGCCGGTCAGCACGAGTGCAAGGCCGGCCTCGACGCTGGCGCCGAAGTGCCACAGGGTTGCTGCGAAGAGGAGCCCGGTCAGCAGTTCCACGGCGGGGTACTGCCAGCTGATGCGGGACCCACATCCCGGGCAGCGTCCGCGCAGGAACAGGAAGCTGAGCAGCGGGATGTTCTCGATTGCGCGGATGCTACGCTGGCAGTGCGGGCAGCGCGAGCGGGGGCGGATCAGATCGAAACGCTCCGCGCCGGTGTCTTCCGCGGGTTCTTCGCCCTGCAGGACGTAGCGGGCCTCGGCCTGCCACTCCCGTTCGAGCATGACTGGGAGGCGGGCGATCACTACGTTGATGAAGCTGCCGATCAGCAGCCCCAGCAAACCGGCGATGATCGCCAGCGCCAGCGGGTTCGCGAGCAGCTCGCTCATGCGCGGGTCATGCCGCCGGCCATCAGATCACCTGCCCCATCTGGAAGATTGGCAGGTACATCGCGATCACCAGGCCGCCGACCAGTACACCCAGGACCACCATGATCAGCGGCTCCAGCAGGCTGGACAGGCTGTCCACCGCGTTGTCGACCTCTTCCTCGTAGAAGTCAGCGACCTTGGCCAGCATGGTGTCGAGCGAGCCTGATTCTTCGCCGATCGCGACCATCTGTACCACCATGTTGGGGAACACGGCCGTGTTGCGCATCGACCACTGAAGCTGCCCGCCCGCTGCGGTTTCGTCCCGCATTCGCTCGGTGGCTTCGCGATACACCGCGTTGCCGGTGGCGCCGGAGACCGAGTTGAGGGCATCCACCAGCGGCACGCCGGCCGCGAACATAGTCGACAGGGTCCGGGCGAAGCGGGCCACCGCGGCCTTGCGCAGGATGGGGCCGAAGGCCGGGGCGCGGAGGATGGCGATGTCAAGGAAGCGATCGAATTTTGGAATGCGCTGGCGGGCCTGAATGAACAGGAATCCCGCCAGGATCGCCGCACCGAGGATCGCCCACCACCAGGCCTGTACGAACTCCGACATGTTAATGACCATGCGGGTGAACACCGGGAGGTCTGCGCCGAAGCCCTGGAACAGGGATTCGAACTGCGGCACCACGTAGATCAGCAGGATCGCCGTTACCACGATGGCCACCACGATGACCGCCGCCGGATAGAACAGGGCCTTGCGGATCTTCGCCTTCAGGGCCTCGGTCTTTTCCTTGTAGGTGGCGATCTTGTCCAGCAGGGTCTCCAGCGTGCCGGATTTCTCGCCGGAGTCGACCAGACTGATGACCAGGTCGTCAAAGTGCTTGGGGTGGCGTGACAGGGCGGTGGCGAAGGTGTCGCCGCCCTCGACGTCGGTCTTGATCTGCATGATCAGATCGCGCATCGAGGCCTTTTCGTTGCCCCGACCCACGATCTCGAACGCCTGCACCAGCGGCACCCCCGACTGCAGCATGGTGGTCATCTGGCGCAGGAAATACGCGATGTCGGCGGGGATGATCTTCTTCTGCCCGCCACCCAGAAGGGGTTTCGGCTTCTTCTTGATCTTCAGAACGTTGACGCCGTTCTTGCGCAGTTCGGCGCGCGCGGAGGTCTCGTTCTCCGCGGGCACTTCGCCCTTGACGCGGTCCCCGTTCTTGTTGAGGCCTTCCCAAGTGTAGATCGTGCCGGAATCGGCCATTCCCTGTCCCCCTTAGCCGCTAGTCGATGGTCACGCGGTTGACTTCTTCCAGGCTGGTCAGCCCTTCGATGACCTTGTGCAGGCCCGCCCGCCGCAGGTCCTTGATGCCTTCTTTTTCGGCCTGGCGGGCGAGTTCGGTGCTGTTGCCATTTTCAAGGATGATCCGTTCAAGTTCCTCCGAGATCGGCATAACCTGGTAGATCCCGAGCCGGCCCTTGTAGCCATTGGTGCACTGATCGCAGCCCACCGGCCGGTACACCGTGAAGCCCTGTTCGAGCTCCTCGTCGGTAAAGCCCTCGTCGCGCAGCGTTTCCTCCGGCAGATCCTCGGGTGCCTTGCAGTTGGGGCACAGACGGCGCGCCAGTCGCTGCGCGATGATCAGCAGGATGGACGAGGCGATGTTGTACGGCGGCACCCCCATGTTGGCCAGGCGCGTCAGGGTTTGCGGCGCATCGTTGGTGTGCAGGGTGGAGAGTACCAGATGCCCGGTCTGAGCGGCCTTGATGGCGATCTCGGCGGTTTCCAGGTCGCGGATCTCGCCGACCATGATCACGTCGGGGTCCTGGCGCAGGAAGGCGCGCAGTGCGCTGGCGAACGTCAGTCCGACCTTGGGGTTGATGTTGACCTGGTTCACCCCGGGCATGTTGATTTCGGACGGGTCTTCCGCAGTGGAGATGTTGCGGTCCGACGTGTTGAGGATGCCCAGACCGGTGTAGAGGGAGACGGTCTTGCCGGAGCCGGTCGGTCCGGTCACCAGGATCATCCCGTACGGGCGCCCGAGGGCCTCCAGGTACTGCGCCTTCTGCTCCTCCTCGTAACCGAGCTGATCGATGCCCATCGAGGCCGAGCTCGGGTCGAGGATGCGCAGTACGATTTTTTCGCCGAACAGCGTGGGCAGGGAGCTGACACGGAAGTCGATCGCGCGGGTGCGTGAGAGCTTCAGCTTGATGCGCCCGTCCTGCGGGATGCGGCGTTCGGCGATATCCATGCGCGACATGACCTTGACGCGGGCCAGGATGCGGGGAGCCAGCGAGTTCGGCGGGTGAGCCACCTCATGCAGCACGCCGTCAATGCGAAAACGAACCCGGAAATCCTTCTCGAAAGGTTCCAGGTGGATGTCCGATGCCTTACGGTTGATCGCGTCCATCAGCAGCTTGTTGACGAACCGAACTACCGGGGCGTCATCAACCGCATCACCTTCATCCGAGGCACTCTCGGTATCGGAATCGGCTTCGACATTCAGACTGTCGAGCTCGTCATCGCCGAGATCTTCCATCAACTGGGACGAGGCATTCAGTGCGTCGTCGATGGCCTTGTCCAGTTTCTTCGGTTCGACCAGCACCGCATCGACGGGCATCCCGGTGGCGAATTTGAATTCGTCGGTGGCCACCAGGTTGGTGGGATCGGATACCGCGATGAACAACCGATTCCCGCGTTGCATCAGAGGCAGGGCATGATGCTTCTGGATCAGCTTCTCGTTCAGGTGGTCGCGCGGAATGACTTCCTCGTCAAAGGCGGCCATGTCCAGTACCGGAAGCCCGAACTCCTCCGCCGCCGCTTCGACGAGTCGTGGTTCCGGCACGTCGCCCTTGTCGGCCAGCAGCGCCATGAGTGGGGTCTGTTGGGTCCGCGCCTGTTCGACCAGCTGTTGGGCGATGTCCTGTGCAATCAGCCCGTTGTCGACGAGGCGTTTTGCCAGCCCCGGCAGGCGGGGGGTCGTGTTGCTGTTGGCCATGGGTGTTCGCAGACGTTATTGGGGGTGATCCACACTGTACGTGGCGCGGTCCGGAATGGAAACGCATGCCGAGCTGGCGCTGCGGTTGTTCCTCACATTGGCCCGATATTAGAGCGGTTATTCGGCGGATTACAAGGATGGGAACAAGGTTTTTCGCTGTCCGCGCCCTCGATGCGGGCCAGTCGACGGTTCTGCGAACGGCGTCTCGGGCGGGGTTGACTTGCCTCGATTCGTCTCTCAGAATGCACGGCTTGGTTCAGGAGGGATACCCAAGCGGCCAACGGGGGCAGACTGTAAATCTGCTGGCACAGCCTTCGGAGGTTCGAATCCTCCTCCCTCCACCACCCAGTTTCATGCCAGCGACCCGAGCGGGCGATGGCGAGAAAGCCAGGTTCTGCGGGTGTAGTTCAATGGTAGAACCTCAGCCTTCCAAGCTGATGATGTGGGTTCGATTCCCATCACCCGCTCCAGATTCTGGCTTGCAGGTCAGGCTCATGTAGCTCAGCAGGTAGAGCACTTCCTTGGTAAGGAAGAGGTCACCGGTTCGAGTCCGGTCATGAGCTCCATTTTTGGTACGTAGCAACGTCAGTGCTGCCGTCGTAGCGACAGCGTCACGATCCGGGGAAGCGAGATATGTCCAAGGAAAAGTTCGAACGCAAGAAGCCGCACGTGAATGTGGGGACGATTGGTCATGTGGACCACGGGAAGACGACGCTGACGGCGGCGTTGACGGTGGTTCAGGCGAAGAAGTACGGCAGCGATGCGCGTGCCTTTGACCAGATTGACAACGCGCCGGAAGAGAAGCAGCGCGGGATCACGATTGCGACGGCGCACGTGGAGTACGAGTCGGACACGCGCCACTATGCGCACGTGGACTGCCCGGGGCACGCGGACTATGTGAAGAACATGATCACCGGTGCTGCGCAGATGGACGGTGCGATTCTGGTGGTTTCGGCGGCGGACGGCCCGATGCCGCAGACGCGGGAGCACATCCTGCTGTCGCGCCAGGTGGGTGTGCCGCACATCGTGGTGTTCCTGAACAAGGCGGACATGGTGGACGATCCGGAGCTCCTGGAGCTGGTGGAGATGGAGGTCCGTGATCTGCTGTCGAGCTATGATTTCCCGGGTGACG